>JBIPNO010000003.1:0-185879 GCA_044372775.1 Haloferula sp. | reverse complement strand
CGGAATGCCGTGCGTCAATCACGGCTGCCACTTCGGGCAGCCCCAGCTTGAGTTTGCGTCCAGGCATGACGCAACCTGACAGACCGGAACTGGCAAGTCACATTATTTCCAAGAAATGGTATAACAACCAAACGAAACTTTGAAACACTAACAAGTGGTGCCGGCGGCCCTCAGAAGCGCCAGGTCAGGTCCAGCGTCAGGCGGCTTTCGATGACGCTGTTCTCCTCGCTGGTCAGCGGGATTTCGTAAGCGATCCCCGTCTGCACCGAGTCCGTGATCTTCGAACGGAAGCCGACCGCCGCGGTGACCAGGTGCCGGTTCTCCTCGGCATTGCCAGAGCCGATGTTGAAGAAGTCGAAGCCCTCGAACTCCGCGATGACCGGAACGGCACCGCCGGCCTGGGAGTTGAACGCGCGGCGACCGTCGCCGGCATCGAGCACGGAGAACCAGTTGACCTCAAGCAGCGGAATGAACCACGGCGTGACCTCGTAGCTCACGTGCCCGCTGAGGAAACTGCTGGTCGCCTGTTGGTCGGAGAACGGGATGGTAACCCCCGCGCCGCCCGCGAGCTGCAACTGGTCCCACATCTTGACGCCGGACAGGATCAGGTTCACCGAGCCATCGCCGGCACCTTGGAAGACATCCGAGTTGCCGGTCGGGAACTCGAAGGTCATGGAGCCGCTCAGCGCGTGACGTGCTTCCGGGTCGAGCAGGAACGCATACTTCAAGCCGCCCCCGAGGTTGGCGAAGCCGCTCTCGCTGCTCAGGGTGGCGTCAGGATTGAAGTCGACCCAGCCGTCCTTCGTCGCGACGATCGAGAGCCGCTCGCTCAGGGCGTATTCGAGTTGCAAGGCATAGACCTGCACATCCCCGCCGACCGGAAGGTTACCGGCGGTCGTGTTCACAAAGTCCGGCAACGCATGATAGGCGAAGATCGGGCGGATGTTGGTGCTGGGAACCGCCAGATCAAAGAGCGTCGGATTGGTGATCGGCCGTCTCAGATCCTGAAGCCAGTCGGATCCCACCACCGAACCGGACGAGGCCGGGGTGAGGGAGACGCCAGCGAAGGAAGCGGTGCAAGTGCCCAGGGCGACAATCGGTGCGAGGATAGCTTTCATGGTGATATGGTGGTTGGTTCTTGGGTGGCCAACGGCCGACCAATCATCAAAGCCGGGAAACGCCCCGCACCAACTGGAAAGCCCCACACCATTTTCCAATCAATCGGGCCTATCGACAGTATTCAGACACGTCTTGGCGATTCCCTTTCTCCCCCGCCCCGTCTAGGAAGGGGCGTGCGATTGCCGGTTCATGAGATCGAGGAAACCCTGAAGGCCGCCGTTTCCCGCGGCGAGCGCGACCGCGTGCTGCTGAAAGCCCCCACCGGCTCCGGCAAGTCGACCGCCGTGCCGGGAATGCTGATGGACGCGGGCATCGAGGGCCGGATCCTGGTCATCGAGCCGCGCCGGATGGCCGCGCGCCTGCTCGCAGGCTGGGTCGCCAAGCTGCGCGGCGCGACGCTCGGCCGCGAGGTCGGCTACGCGGTCCGCTTCGACACGAAATACGGCCGCGACACCCGCCTGATCTACCTGACCGACGGCGTCTTCCAACGCTGGTCGCAAGAAGACCCGAACCTCGCCGGCGTCGGCGCGGTGGTTTTCGACGAGTTCCACGAGCGACGCCTGGCCGTCGATGTCGCCCTCGGTCGCTGCCTCGACCTCCAGGAAGCCGCCCGCCCCGACCTGCGGGTGCTGGTGATGTCCGCCACCCTCGAAACCCGCGGACTGGCCGACTACCTCGCCCCGGCGAAGATGTTAGAGGCCGGCGGTCGCACCTTCCCGATCGAGACTTTCTACCGCGCCGATCGTCCGAAGATCAACGACCGTCGCGGCGGCCCGCCGGTGGAGACGCCGGTCTGGGAAAAAATCGCCGCGGTGTGCAAGGAAGCGCTCGCGATGCCCGAGCCCGGGGACCTGCTGTGCTTCCTGCCCGGCATGCACGAGATCCGCAAGACGGTGGAGATGTTAGAGAACTCCTCGTTCACCCGCGGCCACGACATTTTCCCGCTCCATGGCGGCCTGCCCCCTGCGGCGCAGGAAGCGGCGGTCTCGCCCGGCAAGCGGCCGAAGATCATCGTCTCGACCAACGTCGCCGAAACCTCGCTGACCATCAAAGGTGTGCGCACCGTGATCGACGCAGGGTTGGCCCGCGAGGCGAGCTTCGACCCGCGCCGCGGCATCGACACTCTGTTGATCCGCAAGATCTCCCGCGCCTCCGCCGAGCAGCGCGCCGGTCGTGCCGGCCGCACCGGCCCCGGCCGCGCCTTCCGGCTGTGGAGCGAAAGCGAGCACAACCGCCGTGAAGCCTTCGATGCCCCGGAAGTCCGGCGCGTCGATCTCGCGGAGGTCGTGCTGCTGCTGAAATCCGCCGGGATTTCCGAGGTCCGCGACTTCCGCTGGCTCGATGCCCCGACCGAGGAAAGCCTGCTCCGCGCCGAGTCGCTGCTCCACGATCTCGGCGCGCTCGATGCCGCCGGCGCTCTCACCGACGAAGGCCGCGCGATGGCCTCGCTGCCGCTCGAACCTCGCTACGCCCGGCTGATGCTGGCCGGCGTCGAGCAGGGCTGCGTCGCCGAGATGGCCTTCATCGCCGCGGCGGTGCAGGGCGAAGGGATCTTCGTTTCCAAGCGCGGCGGGATCGGCCGCAAGGACTTCGTGTTCCAAGGCGATGCCAGCGACTTCGAAGCCGAGTGGCGGGCCTTCGACTCGGCCGCCGGGATGGACTTCGACGCCCGCCGCTGCGCCCCGCTCGGCATCCACGGCCGCGGCGCGCGGGAGATCGCGCAGGGCTTCGACCGCCTGCAAAAGCTCGCCCTCCAGCGTGGCTGGCCCTGGGAAGGTGTCGATTTCGCGAAACGCCGCGAAGCCGTCGGCCGGGCGATGCTCGCGTCCTTCAGCGACCGGCTCGGCGTGCGCTTCGGCGAGGCGACGCTGGCCTGCCGGGTGGTCGGCAAACGCAAGGGCAAGCTCGACGACGAGAGCTGCGCCAGGCAGGCCGCCGCCTTCGTCGCCGCGGAGATGACCGAGGTCGAAGGGCGCGAAGTCATCGTCCAGCTCCGCCGCGCCACCGCGATCGATCCGGCGTGGCTCAAGGAGCTGTTCCCGGACGACTTCACTCTAACCGACGGCGCGGCCTACGATGAACCTCGTAGAAGGGTCGTCTCGCGCAAGGAGACCCGTTTCCGTGACCTCGTGCTGGAATCGAAGGAAAGCGACCACAACGTCAACCTCGACGCCGCCGCGGAGATCCTGGCCGCGCGGGTGCTGTCCGGCGAGCTGGTGCTGAAATGCTGGGACGCCTCGGTCGACCAGTGGTGCGCGCGGCTTTCCGCCCTCGGCCAGTGGATGCCGGACCTCGGCCTGCCCGGCTGGTCGGAGGACGACCGCGTCGCCGCGGTCGCGCAGATCTGCCACGGCGCGGTGGCTTACAAAGACATCAAGGAGCGTCAGGTCTGGAACGTCTTGCGCGAGTGGCTGAGCCATGCCCAGCGCGCGGACCTCGACCGCCACGCGCCGGAACGCATCACGCTGGCCAACGGCCAGAGCGCCAAGATCACCTACGAGGCCGGCAAGGACCCGTGGATCGGACTGCGGGTGCGCGATCTTTTCGGCGCCTGGCAAACGCCGACCATCGCCGGCGGCCGGGTCCCGCTGCTGGTCCACATCCTCGCGCCGAACATGCGCCCGTGGCAGATGACCAAGGACCTCGCCAGCTTCTGGGCCGGCGGCTACGCGGCCATGAAGAAGGACCTGGCCGGCCGCTATCCGAAACAACCCTGGCCCGACGATCCGAAGGCATGGCTTGCCGCGGGCGGCGGGAAACGCTGATCTCCTTCCGCCGTGTGGAAGCTTGTCATCATTCTCGCTCTGATTCCCCTCGTGGGGGCCTGGCTGGCGCGCCACTGGTTCTGGACCCGTGCCTCCCGCCAAGGCATGCGCCGCGACTGCGGAATCACGGTGCGCGAGTTCCGTGAACGGCTCGGCCTGCCGCCGGGAACCAAGGGCAAGGAGACCCACGCCGCCGCGCTCGGAAACGCGCTCCGCGAGTGCGGACTCCGGCTGATGGAGCAGGAAGGCAGCAAGCTCGCCAAAGCCCGCGTGACCGGTGGCTACCTGACCCTCGCGATGCCTGCCTTTGCCGGCGTGATCGCGTTCTTCGCCATCCTTTCCAAGCGCGTTCCGGCCGGCTGGGCCATCGCCGGGGCGCTGGCCGTGGTCGCGATGTGGACTTTCCAGCGCCTGACCGGCATGGCCGTCGAGTGGCGCGCCGTGGCAAGGGGCACCGAGGTCTTGAAAGCGACCCGCGCCCTGAGACGGGCCGACGACGAGGAGGAGGTCATCCGCTGCGCCAAGGCCAGCGTGTGGAGCACGGTGTGGCCGTTTTAGAAGGAGCACGACGTTGCACGTTGTGATCGGGGGCGGGTCGCCACGCCGGGATGATCCGCAGCCGCCAACAACGGCCCGCCGCACCCGGTCGCAACTTGCAAAGTTGCGCTACTGCCCGCGGCGCGGCGCGCCGTGAGGTAGCAGGACGTTGCACGTTGTGATCGGGGACGGGGCGCCACGCCGGGATGATCCGCAGCCGCCTCCAGCGGTCCGCCGCACCCCGTCGCAACTTGCAAAGTTGCGCTACTTCGCTCCGCGCCTCGCGTGTTCACTCCGCCGTCACGCGCACGAAAAGCTTCGGAGCCACAAGTGGAGCAACCGCACTCAAGGTCACCACAACGCTCTGCTTGCCTCCGCCAAGTTCGCTGACGGCTTCGTTCACCGCATGGTCTTCCGTCCAGGCATCGGGGTCCGGGGAGGTCCAAACCTTGTAGGCAAGGCCGGTGAGCGCAGGATCCCGGCGGGTGTAGGTGAAGGTCGCCGTCGCGCGGTTCAGGCCGAGCGTGATCGGATTCACCGACGACCCATCATCCGGATCCAGCCCGAACGCGAACTCGCTCCAGTTGTCCATGCCGTCCTTGTCGGGATCCGCCGTCGGCAAGCGGTCGGCCGGTGATGAAAGCGATGGATAGAGCGCCAGCCACTCGTCGAAAGGATCCGCCTCCCCGAAGCCCGGTGTGCCACCGGTCACGCCCGCCGTCCAGTTGGCTGGACTTTCCGGCGATGCCGCCAGATCGACCACCCTCAGCGAAGGCCCCGTGCCATCGGCCGCGACCGGCCATGGCGCGAGGTCGCTGTAGGTGAAATCGAACACGGTGCTGCCCGAGTCGTCGTTCAGCTTGACCCGCTCGCCGGCATTGCTGAGCGCGGTGGCATTGGCGAAGACCCCGGCCACCCGCGCGGCGGCGGCACTGCCGTAGGCCGCGGTGAAGGCGGCGAGATTCCGCACCACCAGCACCCGCTGCCCCGGAGCCAGCGTGGTGATCGCGGAGCCGGTGAAAGTGAAGTCGATCCCTTCGCTGAAGCTCACGCCGTTCAGGTCGAGCGTCACGGTGGCGGACTGGTTGTACAGCTCGATGAACTCCGCCAAACCGTCACCGGGCGGATGATAGTGCAACTCCGACACCCGGAGATAGAGCTGGGCGTCGGACGGATCCCCGACATAACTCGTGCTATCCCGGAGCGCGCCGCCCGCATCGCGCAGCTCAACCGTTTCGCCGAAGTTCGACAAGCCACCGGTATAAGGCCCCGTCACCAGCAGGCCCTGACCACCGGTCGGAGCCGTGGTCCGGCTCCGGAAGGCTCCCGTCGCCGGGCTGACGTAAAGGTTCTCCCCCGCCGGCACCACCGTGCCGCCCGGAAAGACAAAGGTGACTCCCCCGCTCAGTTGCCAGCCGGAAACATCCAACGCCACGGCGTGCGGGTTGGTCAGCCGGATGTATTCCTGATCCTGGTCGTTGCTCGCCGGGTTGTAATCCAACCCCGTGAAACCCAGCGACAGCGCCGCCGACTGGGCCAGCGGGATCAAGGGCTCCGGCGACGAGGGACCGAACAGATTCACATAAAGATCCTGCCGCCGCTCGTTGAACTCGGCGACCAGGGCCGTGCGGTCGACGTTCAGCACCGGGTCGATGAGGTTCTCCAGGCGCTGCGCCTCGGGCTCGAACCATGCCCCGGGATTCGACGGCGAGGGCGTGTAGAACTGGTCCATCAAGCTGCGCGTCCGGCGCAGGATCATCGCCCTCATCCGCGGGTTGTTGTGGACCGCATCGAACAGCACGCTCCATTGCGAGGAGTTCGGATTCTTGTGCTGGGCGTCCCCCCAGAACGGATGCTTCGCCGGGCCGGCGGCGGATTCCCCGACACCGAAGGTGAAGTCCTTATCCCACGGGAAAATCGACCATTCCCCGCTGCCGAACGTGTCGCGATAGAGATAGAAGTTCTTCCGCGTGTCGTCAGTGTCCTGGATGATGATTTGCGCCGCCAGGTAGTTGACGACTTGCGGCACGTTCAGATGGTCGAACAGGAAAGAGTTGCGTGCCGCGGTCTCCGGCGCGGTATGGATCAGGCTCCCGCTCTCCTCGATGTTGATGCCGGCCTGCGATTGCTTCAGACCAGCGATCAAAGCGGTTAGATCCGAGAAGTCCTCGCTCTCCCGCGTCTTCTTCTCGACCCCGGTGTCGATGTCGTTGAGCACCGGCCGGAGGTTAGCCCGCTGCACGAACTTGTAGAGAGCCCCGCCTGCCGGAAGGCCCTGGCGTTTCAGGAAGTCGTCGTTCACCTGCTCGATGTGGAAACCGACGCGGTCGTAGGCGCCGTTCAACCGCAGTTGCACCGGAAATGCCTGCGAAGAGGGGCTGCCGGACAGGCGAAGCAGATCGAAGGAGATGGGCTGACGAAGATACGAGGGATCATTGCCCTGTGCGTTCAAGTTGACCTCACCGACCTTCGGCACCGCGGGGTTGTATTCGAAGGCCTCGTTCTGGTTGAAGTCGAACTTCTGCGACCCGGTGTTGGTGAAGCCGCCGCGCTGGCGGACGAAGACGTTGTCGTGGAAGGCCCCCTCGTAAAAGAAGCTCGCCCGCGCCCCGGTCCGGTTGCGCGAGTTCGTCACGTCCAGGGTGAACCAGTGGTAAACCGGAAGGTTGCCGGGAATGCCGAGTTGCGAGATCACCGTGCCACGATACTCGGCGGATTGGTTGGTGCCTTCGCGGTCGAGGAAGGTCGGCTCGCGCCAGGTGTTGGACGACACGTCGGTCACTACCACCCGCCAGCGAACCATTTCACCGGGGTCCGAGGCGGAGGCCGGGATGTTCGCCGAGTAAACGCCATCGCCGGTGGTCGACATCGGCAGGGATAGCTCGGCCTCGTAATTCACGCGATAGAACAAGGTCACGCTCGAGATCGCGGCGAAGCGCGGGGCGACCGCCGCCTCCACCTTGATCGCCTGGGCATTTCCCGGGATGAGTGGGGTATGGGTCAGCGAGGTGATCGCGGGCCCCGGGGTGAAGCTCCCGGCATTCGAGGTGCCCGGCGTGTTGGAAAGCAGGAAGCCGGTTCCGCTCGCCTGGCCGGCGGCGGTCAGGCGCGGCTTGCAGACCAGGTCGCTGCTGCCGCTGCTCCGGTTGAGGATGTGGATCGCAAGCACGTTGCTTCCCGTCTGGAGCTGGCCCAGATGGGAGCTCAGATCGAACACCTCACCGCTATCGAGGGCCGAGGTGTGGTTGAGCGAAGAAATGCTGTTCCACTGGGGCACGGCGGGTGCCCCGGCGGTCCGGGCGACCTCCACCCCGTTGATCCAGGCGACGAAGGCATCGTCATACTGCACCTCCATCGTCAACCCCGACAGCGTGGAGGCATCGGCGACCTGGAAGGGAATCCGCGTGAATACCCCGGTGGTCCCGGTTGGCACGAAGGTCGAGATCAGCGGGTTGTAATCGCCCTTCGTGTCGTAGCCGATCCCCGGACGGAGTGGCTGGCCGCCGCTTTGGGAAATGAAGAGCGAGCCGGGATCGGTGAAGGCGGATCCGCGCCACGCGGTGCCGATGTCGCCAAGCGGGATGTGATAGGACAAGGCCGAGGTGCCATCGACCAGCGTCTGCATGGCCCCTGCCGAGCCGTAGGACACGTCCGGCAGCTGTGGCGGGAACTGCGGGCTGAAGCTGCTGACGGCGGTGCCCGACGGA
Source organism: Haloferula sp. (assembly GCA_044372775.1). Taxonomy (GTDB): domain Bacteria; phylum Verrucomicrobiota; class Verrucomicrobiia; order Verrucomicrobiales; family Akkermansiaceae; genus Haloferula. The sequence continues at coordinate 177,751 of JBIPNO010000003.1, read as the reverse complement.
TCGATCAGAGCGAGGAACTCGCCCGCGGCGGAAAGCGAGAAGCTCGTGTGCAGGTTGGCGGCAGGATGGCGGCGGTTCTTGCCCGAGGCGAAGACCACCAGCCGCGCGCCCGCTGCCAGGGTGACCGCAGGAAACAGCCACGGCTCCTCGAGGCTCGCCAAATCGGTCAGGCCCCAGCCGCTCAGGTTGACCGGCTGCGCGTCGGGATTGTGGATCTCGATCCAGTCGCTCTCGTCGCCATCCTCGTCCTTGAGACCGGTGATGTTGCTGGCGAGGAACTCGGAGATCAGCGGTGCCGCGCCCACCGAAGGGACGAGCAAAGCGGCGATCAGCGACGCGAGGATGCAACGGGATGTGAAAGAGGGGGATTTCATCGGCACGGTCCATTGCCGCCGTCCGGAATCATTACCGATCCAGACCTGTCGAAAGGAATAAAGCGCAGTTTCCCCCGCAAATCCAAGGGAAAACCGTCAATTCAACCCAGTCAGAGCGACCCTCGTCCGCGCAACGAGAGAAGAAAACCGCTGATCGCAAGGCCGATCACGCCCCAATCGCCGATCACCGCGTAGAGCGTCAGCGGCGGATTCTTCGGGATGTCGATCTCCGCCAGCAAGTGCCCGCGGGTGAAATGGCTGCCATTCCCGTCACGCAGTTCCTGCCTCTTCCCGCTGCCGTCCGGGTGAATGGTGACCCCCGTCGCGGTGACCGCCGCGCTCACCCCGGTGTTCGCGCAGCGCAGCATCGGACGTCGCAACTCGATCGCCCGGAACCGCGCGTTGGCGAAATGCTGGGCCGCCCCCGGACTCTCCTTGAACCAGCCGTCGTTGGTCACGTTGACGATCATCTGCGGACCGCTGCGGACGAACTTCCGTAGCAGTCGTGCCACGCTGTCCTCGAAGCAGACGGAAGGGATCAAGCCCACCGCTTCACCGCGGATTTCCGTCATCACGGGATCCAGGCTTTCGCCCTTGCTGAAGGCCCCGCCATAGGCCACGCCCGCCTGCTGTTCGTAGATCTTCGCGAGAAACGGCAGCGATTCGACCAAAGGGATGTACTCACCGAAGATCACCAGATGCCGCTTGCGGAAGGTCTGCAGCGCCCCGTCGGGCGGGATCACCACCAGCGAATTCCAGACGCGGGCATTCTCCTTCATCATGTAGCCGCCCTCGACCTCCTCGCCCTCGATCTCGTTGAGACCCATCATCAGTGTGAACTCCCCGGCCTCCCGGATCTTGTCGAGGGTGATCTGGTTCTCGATCCCCATCGCCCACCCGCCGTCGTCGGTCCGCAGCACCCGCGAGGTCAGCGCCGTCTCCGGCCAGACGATCCAATCCGGCGTCTTCAGATCGATCCCGCCCTCGTTCCCCTGCGCCATCGCCTCTTCCAAGCGCCGCTGGTCCCTCTCCGCGATCTCCGCCAGCGTCCCCAGGGTCTCCTCCTCGTAGCCGAGATGGATGTCGGTGGCGCTCCACAACTGCTGGCTGGCTTCCTGCGGGATGTTCAGCTGCACCAGCAGCGCTTTGAGCGGGATCGACTCCCCCTTGCCGACGGTCGAAATACGATAAACGCCGTAGCTCGCCACCACCGCCGTCAGCAGCGCCGCGAGGCCGAAGTCGAAATGCGGACGGAGCCTTCCTTCGCGGACCCCCGCCGCCAGCCGCCGGCCGGCCTGGACGATCACGGCTTGCAGGAAGATCGGCAGGATCGAAAGCCCGAGCGCGCCAAACAGGTCCGCCGCTTGGGCGATCACCGGCGTTTCGTGGAAGGCCACGCCAAGCGTGTTCCAGCCGAAGCCGGTGAACAGCCAGCCGCGCAGCCACTCCAGGCCGGTCCACACCGCGGCGCAGGCGAAGGCGAAGCGCAGGCTGCGGAACGACACCGCCCAGCGGCCGCCCGTTTCCTCCGGCAAGGCGGCGGGCTTGCGCCAGGGATTGCCGAGCGTCGCGGCGAAGACCGCCCACAGCGCCGGAAACAGTGCGAGGTAGAGCGACAGCGCGACCCAACCCGCATCGCTGACCGTGCGCAGCCACGAGAGGTTCGGCAGGAAAAACGCCAGGCCTGTTAGAAAGCCGAGCGCCGCGGCGATCCGCTTCCTTCGCTTGGCATCGAGAGTCCACAGGGCCACCAGCAACGGCATGAAGACAACCCAGACCAGATCCCCGGCATGGAACGGCGGGAACAGCAGGGCCATGCCGCCCCCGCTGGCAAGCGCGGCCAGCGGGCGGAGCGGAAGTCGTTGGAATGCGGTCATTGCAGGCGGATCAACGGAGCGCTGACTTTAGTCGGCGAGTTCAGGCAACGCCCGACGCCCATGGAGACACACCGCCTAAAGCCAGCGCTCCTTCCACGGCCCCCGTCAGCATCAACCTTTTCAGTATTCACGCCATCCGTAGTTTCGCGTCGGCTTCGATCGCCGTCCACAGGGTGTCAAGCGAGGCCGCGACCTTCGCCTTCGATCCCGCGAGATCGGACGACGGCGCTGACTTGCCGAAGAGGTAGAACTTGATCTTCGGCTCGGTGCCGGACGGACGGACCGCGAAAGAGCGACCGTCGGCCAGATCGACGAAGAGCATCTTCTCCTTCGGCAGCGCGTCGCCCTCGGCGTCGAAAAGGTCCTGCGTCGCGAAGTCGCGGATCTTCGCGACCGGCGATCCATCGACCTCGGTCGGCGGCTTGGCCGAATACGAAGCCGCAAGTGCCTGGATCTTCGAGGCGCCATCCGCGCCCTCCATCACCAGCGACTTGCCGCGCTCCTCGTGGTAGCCGAACTCGATGAAGATCTCGTCCAACAGATCCGCCAGCGTCTTGCCGACCGACTTGGCGTAGGCCGCCACTTCGGCGAACATCACCGCCGCGCCATTGCCGTCCTTGTCGCGGACGAAGTCGCAGCCGAGGTAGCCGTAGCTCTCCTCGCCGCCGAACAGGAAGAAGCGCGAGTATTCCAAACGCAGCGCCCGGGTCGTCGCCTCGTCAAGCGAGCGATAGTCGCCGCCCTTCTTGTCGGCCGGGATGGCGTCTTCATATTTGCGAAGCTTCTCGGCGATGTATTTGAAGCCGGTCAGCGTATCGACCACGCCGATGCCGTAGTGATCGGCGATCGCGCGCTGGAGTTCGGTCGTCACGTAGGTCTTCACGAACAAGGCGCGGGCCCGGGTCGCGTCGTTCAGCCAGCCGATCTCGAAGGCGGTCTTGGCGCGATACCACGCCATCAGCGAACCGATCTGATTGCCGGTCAGCAGGCGCATCTCGCCCTGCGAATCGCGCACCGCCACGCCCATCCGGTCGTTGTCGGGATCGGTGCCGATGACAATCTCACCGCCTTCCTTCAGAGCCAGATCGATCGCCATCTTCAAGGCCGGCGCGTTCTCCGGGTTCGGCGAGTCGACGGTCGGGAAGCGGCCGTCCTGGATGTCCTGCTCCGGCACCGTGATCACGTCGAAACCGAGCTCGCGGAGCATCGGCACGATGATCACGCCGCCAACGCCGTGGAGATTGGTGTACACCACGCGGGTCATCGATCCCTCCAGCAGTTTCGGCTGCATCAGCAGCGACTTGAGGCGGTCCATGTAACGGCGGTCCATTTCCGCGCCAAGCGTCGTGATCGTTCCCTGCTCCGCGGCGGGTAGAGCGTCGTAGATCTCGCTCTCCAGCGCGTTGACCTCGGCGATGATCGCGGACGCGTGCGGCTCGACGATCTGCGCACCGTCATTGAAGTAGGCCTTGAAGCCGTTGTCGTGGGCCGGGTTGTGGCTCGCGGTCAGCACCACGCCGGCATCCGCCCGCAGTTCGCGGATGGTGAAGGAAAGCTGCGGCGTCGCACGGCCGGACTCGTAGAGGAAGGCATCGCAACCCAACTCGGCAGCGACCTTCGCGCAGAACTCGGCGAAGTCGCGGGAGAAGTGGCGGGTGTCGTGGGCGAAGACCAGCTTCGGCTTGCGGGCGCTGCCGACGTGCCGCTTGGCGTAGGCGATCAGCCCGCGGACCGCACGGGAGACGTTGAAAAAGTTCATCGTCGCGGTGCCGGCGCAGGGATGCTCCGGCCGCTCGTTCGGGCCACCCGCCCCCTGCTCCGCCGAGGTCACCACCCGGCCGATCGTCCGGCCGCGCAGGCCGCCGGTGCCGAAGGCGAGAGTCTTGAAGAAGCGGTCGTTGAGCTCCTCCCACTGGCCAGCAGCGGCGAGTTCGGCCACCGCGGCGGCCGCGACCGGCGAAGCGGATCCGCGGAGCAGCAGGTCGATGTTCTTGCGGGAGCTTTCGAGGAGCTGGCCGGCGGCGAGGGCTTGATCGAGTTGGAGGGCGAGGTCGCTCATTTCGCGCTGGATGCTAGCGGCCTGATCCCTCATGGCAATGCCTCCCATGCGACATTTGCTCGAAGCCGCCCTCGCCCGCCGCGCCCCGCTGCGCCGGCCGGGCACCGACGCGCTGCGGCTGATCGATGGCGAGGGCGACCACCTCCCGGGCCTGGAGCTCGAGGACTTCGCCGGCCGCTGGCTGCTTTCGACCCGCGACCGCCAGCCGCCGCCGGAAATGCTGGCATGGCTCCGTGACCAGAAGCGCTGCGTGTATTGGAAGCGCCTCGACCAGCAGCAAAAGGAATCGCCCGCCCATCTCTGCGGCCCGGTGCAGGACGAGCCGTTCACCATCCACGAGAGCGGCCTCGCCTTCGAAATCTCGTTCCAATCCGGCTATTCGCAGGGCATCTTCCTCGATCAGCGCGACAACCGCGCCGCCCTCCGCGAGCGTCTCTCCGCCGGCCGGACTCTGCTCAACACCTTTGCCTACACCGGTGCCTTCTCCGTCTTCGCCGCCGCGGCCGGGGCCACCGCGACCACCCTCGACCTCGCCCAGCCGTATCTCGATTGGGCCAAGCGGAACTTTTCCCTGAACGGCTTCGACCCCGCCGCGCACCACTTTTGCAAGGGCGACACCTTCCACTGGCTCGCCCGTTTCGCCAAACAGGGCCGCAAGTTCGACGGCATCGTGCTCGATCCGCCGACCTTCTCCCGCGACAAGGACGGCAAGGTCTTCCGCGTCGAGAAGGATTACGGCCGCCTGGCCGAACTGGCGCTGTCCTGCCTCGCCCCCGGCGGCTTCCTGCTCGCCTCGACCAACTGCCGGACCCTCTCGCCGCGCGATTTCGAGCGCCAGCTCCGCGACGCCTCGCGGCGTTTGCTGAAAATGCAGGCCGCCCCGATGCCCGCCGACTTCACCGCTGAGCCCTACCTGAAGAGCATTTGGGTGGAGACCTGATCACGACGGCAGTCGTTCCGGAAAGAAAAAGCCCGACGTGATCCGGAGACCGCGTCGGGCATGAAAGTCGAGTGATCCGGTTTGGTCACTCGTCGTCAAGGGGCTGCCCCGGCCGCAAGTGGAGCCGCAGTCCGTTGCCCTTGAAATCCATGTCGATGTTCATCCGGTCGAGTTTCTCACGGACTTCGGGTGGCGCGGCTTCCTTGTCCTGAGGCGTGTCATAAGGACCTTCCCATTCGACCACTCCTCCGGGTCCGAGAACTCGGACTTCCTTGCCGCCGTCCTGCGTCTTGAGCTCCACACCGCTGCCATCGGGATTCAACATCCGGATCGCGCTGGTGTTCTTCATCTGGAAGCCACCGTTCGGGACGTCCGGGAGATTGAGTTCACCCGGCAGCGCCATGCCTTGCAGCATCTCCTGCAGACGCTTCTGGATCTCGGCTCCGAAGAGTGCTTCTGGCTGGATCTGCCCTTCGCCATCCAAGCCGTCCAAGCCCTCGAAGGCCTTCAGGTTCTGCTCGATCGCCTCGCGGATCCGCTTCGCCTGATCCTGTGGCATGCCGTCCAGCATCAACTGGTCGATCGGGCCGGCCATCGCCACGCCGCCTTCGGGGTCGGCCGGGGCGCTTCCGAGCTGGATCCGGGCGGTCTTCGGCTCGCCGCGATGGATGTAATCGACATCGACTTCCTCCCCAGGCTTCTGCCCGGCCACCGCCTCGCGGAGCTGGTCCTGGCTGCCGACGGCCTTGCCGCCGACCCGGGTGATCACGTCGTTCGTTTCCAAACCGGCCTTCGCGGCAGGTCCATCCGGCTGGAGGGTCCGCACCACGACCCCTTGGCCGGGCTCGAGCTTCAGATGCTGACCCAGCAGGCCGGGAACCTGGGAACCGGCCACGCCGAGATAGGCGCGGACCGCAGCCGGGGCGTCGGCCTGCGGCATCTCGACCGGCGGCACCGCGGCGTCTTCTTCAGCCGCGACTTCCGCGGCGACTTCAGCCGCGACATCCGCGGGGGGAGCCTGCGGCGGAATCGGCGGCGCGGTGTCGGGGGCCTCGATGGCCAACGCGCTGGAAGCAAGGCCGAGCGCCGCGACATAACCACATGCAATGGATTGTTTCATGAATTGTTCGGTTGACATACTAGAAGCGTAGTAATTCGCCCCTTTCGTCTCGGGAATCAGTCGATTTTCTCCGGGACCATCAGATACTCGACGCGCGGGCGCTCGACTTCGATGACCTCGCCCCGCTCGTTGAGAAATTTGACCTTGTCCATGTAGATCACCTTGACCATCCGCATCGCCTTGCCGTCCGGCGTCCACATCACTCCTTCGTCCTTGGCTTCCTCCACGCCGCTGCCGACCGAGGCGGGAACGAAGCCCTTCGGTGCTGCTGCCGGTGCCGTCTCTTTGCCGGCGACCGCCGTGCCCCCGGAAGCCTTCGGCGTCGAAGGCTCGACCATCAGCGCGGTGAACGCACCCGCCACCGCGACTGCCGCCGCGGCGGCAAACCAGGGTCGCCGGGATTCGCTTCTGCCGGCGGGCTTCGTGCCGACCGGGAAAAGGACCACCTTGTCGTCCACCGGGAACGGCACCTTCGTCACCGTGGCCAGCATCGCGGCTTCCACCGGTGCCGCAACCGGCACCGGCTCCATCGCAACCAGCCGGTCCTCGATGCCCTTCAAGGCAGGATCCGCATGAAGCATGCGGCCCTCCACCGCGGCCAGCAGCCGATCCATGCAGGCAGGTGCCGGCATGGCTGGACGACACGCCTTCAATGCATCTTCAATGTTCTGGAGTTCAGGGTCCATGGGTCGGTCGGAAAGGTCCGGATTCAAATCGAAAGGTCGCCCTTGCGGCGGGCGGAGGAGAGCTTCTTCTTCAAGGCCTCAAGTCCATAGCGATACCGCGAGGCAGCGGTGTTTGGGGAAATCTCCAGTGCTTCGCCGATCTCGGCGAAAGTCCGCTCGCCCCATACCTTCATCACGACCACTTCGGCAAACTTCGGCGGAAGCTCCTTCAAGCCCGCCTCCAGCAGGGTGCGGGTTTCATCGTCCGACGACTCGCTTTCAAACCACGGGTGAAAGGCCTCGCGCTGGTCGATCTCCGCTTCCCCGCCCACCACGTCCTCGCGGCGCCGGCGCCGGTCGTCACGACGGCCCAGATCGATCGAGAGCCGGCGGATCGTGGTGTAAAGGTAGGGCATCCACGCCTCCTGCCCGCCGACGAATTCGCCGGCATCGAGCTTCTCGACCAGCTTCACGAGGGCGTCCTGCACGATGTCTTCCGCGTCCTCCGACGAGCGCGACTGCTGCCGCGCGAAAAGAATCAGCCGGGGTGCATGCTCGGCGAGCCACTCACGCCAGGCGATCGTGGAAGGCGATAGGCTTTCTAATGGGGCGCTGCTCACGTCGTCGATGGGATCCATGGCAGTAGCGTCATCAGGCTAACTTCTTGTCTGGCAAATGGCGAGCGAATCGTCGCGCCAGCGCCCGCCCGGTCGGCGAGTCCGCCGCCTTCGCCACCTCGCCCGGCGGTCCCTCCGCCACCAGTCGCCCGCCTTCCCGCCCGCCACCGGGACCGAGGTCGATCACCCAGTCCGCCGCCGCGATCACGTCGAGCTGGTGCTCCACCACCAGCACGCTATGCCCCGCCTCGCGCAAGCCGCGGAAGGCGACCAGCAGGCGCTCGACATCGCCGAAATGCAGCCCGGTCGTCGGCTCGTCGAAGAAATACAGCGTGTGCGGCGCGGCCGGCTTCGACAGCTCGACCGCCAGCTTCAGCCGCTGCGCCTCGCCGCCCGAAAGCGTGTTCGCCGCCTGACCCAGCCGCAGGTAGCCAAGCCCCAGCTCGCCCAGCACCGCCAGAGTCTTGCGGAGCTTCGGCACCGCGGCGAAAGCTACCAACGCCTCGCCCGCCGTCAGCTCCAGCGCGTCGGCGATGCTCAGGCCCTTGAAGCGCACCTCCAGCGTCTCGCGGTTGAAGCGCTTGCCGCCGCAGGACCGACAGATCACCCACGCGTCGGGCAGGAAATTCATCTCGATCTTCAGCCGCCCGGCCCCCTCGCAGCGCTCGCAGCGCCCGCCGTGGGTGTTGAAGGAAAAGCGCCCCGCGCCGTAACCGCGCTGCCGGGACATGGGCAGCTTCGAGTAGAGATCGCGGATCGCGTCGAACATCCCGGTGAAGGTCGCCGGATTCGAGCGCGGGCTTCTTCCGATCGCCGACTGGTCGACCGCCACCACCTTGCCGAGGAATTCCATGCCCTCGATCGCCCGGTGCCGCCCCGGCGGATCACCGCCACCGTTGAAATGCCGCTTCAGCGCCCGCAGCAGCACGTCGTCCGCCAGGGTCGATTTCCCGCTGCCGCTCGGCCCGCTGAGGCAGACGATCCCGCCGAGTGGAATCCTCACGTCGAGGTTCTGCAGGTTGTGCTCGCTCGCCCCCCGCACCACCAGCGCATCGCCTAACAGCGGAAACGAAGGCCTTTGCCGCAACTCCGCCACCGGCGTCTCAAGCCAGCGCCGCGTCGGCGAGTCCTTCGGGAACTCCTCCGGCCGCGCGCTGCCTAACAGCGCCCCGCCCTCGATCCCCGCGCCCGGCCCCAGCTCGATCATCCAATCGGCGGCGCGGATCATGTCCTCGTCGTGCTCCACCACCACCACCGTGTTGCCGCGGTCGCGCAGCCGCTTCAACGCCGCGATCAGCTTGCCGGTGTCCTCGGCGTGCAGGCCGATGCTCGGCTCGTCCAGCACGTAGAGCACCCCTGTTAGACCGCTCCCGAGTTGCGTCGCCAGCCGGATCCGCTGCGCCTCGCCGCCGGACAGCGTCGCGCTCGACCGGTCCAGTCCCAGATACCCCAACCCGACTTCTTTCAAAAACCCCAGCCGCTCGCGTACCGCGCCGCTGAGCTGGCCGCAGACCTCCGCCCGATCCTCCGGCAGCTTCAATCCCGCCAGCCAATCGTCCGCCTCCTCCACCGGCATCGCACAGAAATCCTGGATCCCCTGCCAAAGGCCGCCACCGCCCTCGATCCGCACCGCCAGGATTTCCGGCCGCAGCCGCCGTCCCTCGCACACCCGGCAAGGGCGCTCCGCCATCACCCGTGAGATCCGCCGCCGCACCGCCTCGCTGCGCGCCTCCTCTAGCTTGCGTTCCGCCTCGACGCAGAGGCCCTCATACTTCTTCACCTGCTTCTTTTTCTCCGCGCCCAGCTTCCAGCCGGTGTCGAGGTCGCCGCCCTCGAACAGCAGCTTCCGTCCCGCCTCCGGCAGCGCTGCAAACGCCGCATCCTCCGGCAGCCCGAACATCCGCAAAATCGCCACCGCCTCCCGCGCGAACGACTTCCCCCGCTGCGCCCCGATTTTCCACCAGCCCTTCATCCCCGCCTTCGCCAGCGGGGCCGCCGGATCACCTAACAAGAGCGCCGGATCGCAGAAAATCTCCGTCCCCAGCCCCTCGCAAGCCGGGCAGGCCCCGAGGTGGGAGTTGAACGAAAAGTGCCGCGGGCTCAGCTCGCCGATCATGAACCCGGTCGCCGGATTCCGGTAACTCGTCTGGAAAGAAATCTCGCTCCATTCGTCGCCGCCGGGCGCTTGCACCAAGGCGCGCGCCTCGTTCCCACAAATCCGCAGCGCCGTCTCGACCGAGTCCGCAAGCCTCGCCTCGCCGCCCGGTCGGACCACGAGACGGTCCACCACCACTTCCACCTGCTTGGCACGCTCGGGCCAGCCTTTTGCCGCTTCTTCCAGCTCCAGGATTTCCCCCTCCACCCGCACCCGAACGAACCCCTGCCGCCGCAGATCCCCGATCAACCGCTCCGGATCGCGCGACTCCTCTTCCGGCACCGGCGCCAGCAGCACCACCTTGGTCCCTTCCGCCATCGCCGACGCCGCCGCGACGATGTCCGCCGCGCCCATCCGCTCCAGTTTTTCACCGGTCGCCGGATCATGCGGCACCCCGGCCGCCGCCCACAGCACCCGCAGGTGCTCGTGGATCTCGGTCACCGTCGCCACCGTCGAGCGCGGGTTCAGCCCGCCGCCCCGCTGCTCGATCGCGATCGCCGGACTCAGCCCCTCGATCGAGTCGACATCCGGTTTCTCCAGTTGATCCAAAAACTGCCGCGCATAGGCCGACAGCGACTCCACGAACCTCCGCTGCCCCTCCGCGAACAGCGTGTGAAAGGCCAGCGACGACTTCCCCGAGCCGCTCGGCCCGGTCACCACCACGAGCTTCCCCCGCGGGATCTCGACGTCGATCCCCCGCAGATTGTGCTGCCTCGCTCCCCGGATCCGGATGCTGTCCACGCGGGGAGTGGAAAGTTCCAAGGGCGAAGTTCCAAGTGCCAATGTGGCGAAGCCTCGGCATTAGTCCTCGACCAGCGAGGCGATCCTTCCGCGCTTCTCCAAGCGGCGCTTCCAGATCATGGCCGGACCGCGGAGCAGCTTCAGGCGCGATGGCTTCATGCGGGTGATCGCCCGGATCATCTTGGCGGGATTCTCCACCACGACCTTCGGGCCGCGGGTGCGACGGCGGCGCTTGCGCTTTTTCTTCTTCGCGGCCTTGGCCGCCGGCTTGGCCGGAGCCGCGGCCGGGGCGCTTCCTTGCGGCGTGCGCCGGCGCGGCAGCACCAGTGAGTCATCGGCGAAAAGCAGCACATGCCCCTGCGTCAGCAACCAGAAAAGATCCGCCAGCCATTCGTTGCCGGGCTCGGTCTGACCCTCCGGAAGCAGGCCTTTCCAAAGGTCGGCCAACTTCTTGTTTGGGTTCGCCTCCAGCCACTCGACGATCGCCGCCGGACGCTCCGCCAGGATGGCATCGGTCATCAGCGGATGCGGACGGGCCGGTCCGGTGAAGAGCTTGCCTTCGCGTTTGAAGACGGAGAGATGCTCGGTTTCCAGCAAGCGGCAGATCGTCGGAATGAGGATCGCCGGATGCTTGCGGGCGTGCGATCCGGCGATGCGGACGCAGGCCAGCAGGCCGCTCGAAAGGTTGCGCGCGACAATGCCACCGGACACTTCGGCCGAGCGCACTTCCTCGTACACTTCACCGAAGTGCTTGGTCGCGAAATCGCGCTCGATCTCGCTCCGGTCGAAGGTCCAGCCGCTGTCGTCATCGGAAGCGACGGCCTTGACATCTTCCTCAGCCGGATCGGCCGCTTCCGGGGACTCCGTAGTTTCGGCGACCACGACTTCTTCCGAGGCCTCGGCGTCGGGCTCCGCTGCCTCGGCGCTTTCATCCGCCACAGGCTCGGGTGCGGCCGGAGTTTCCTCGACGGCGGTCGTCACCACCGTTGCTTCGGCGGCCCGCCTCATGCGCCAGCGGACCCGCTTGCGCATCGTGTCGAGCCACGCGTTCACGGCTTCCTCGCCGCGCTCGGTGCGGACCCGGGAAGCATAGAACTCGAACGGCATGTGCGAGAACTGCTCGCGATGGATCCGCCGCAGGTTCGTCTGATACGCGTGGAAATTCGGCGGCCCCAGCCACTCACCACTCATCCCGCAGCGCGCCACGACCTGGAAATTCCCGGCCGGCGGGTCGGTCTCGACTTCCTCCGACTCATACATCTCGCGCGCCAGCGGCGAGTTCCAGAAATGCGCGATCGCCTCGTCCTTGGTCAGCCACAGCGACGGGTCCTTGCGGCTCTTGAAGATCGACGGCGCTCTATCCGAAAGCTCGAAACGCAGGTGATAGCGCTCGCGGCCGGCGAGCAGGATCTGGGCGACATCGTAGAGCGAATAGACCCGCGCCAGATGATGGATCTCGCGGACCACCAGGTGCACGGCTTCCGCCGCGGGCACGATGGTCACGCGCACGCCTTCCGCCGGCTGCGGCAGTTCGCGCGGCCCGGAATCGCGATCCCGGTCCCGACCACCACCGCCGCCGAAACGACGTTCGCGATCTCCGCCGCCACCACCGCCACGTTGCGGACGAAATTCACCACGCCCTCCGGCGCCACCACCACCGCCACCTCGCGGATCGCGGCGATCATCGCGCCTGGGCTCCCGCCGGTCGTCCCGACGTCCCCGGTCGTCGCGATCCCGACGCTCGCGGGGAGCTTCGTCGTCACGGGTTTGCGGTAGTTTTTTCGCCGGTGCATCGCTCCGCGCCCAGGACGGGCCGAGTTCGAATGCGGACAGCAGGCGCTTGGCCAGCTCTTCGGAGGGTTCGCTCACGGGGCGAGACTAGCGGTCGATCCGGAAATGACAACCCGCCTTGCGACATTTTGCACCGAGACCAAGAAGGGTGCGGGCGGCTCGTCCACATCAGGCAGCGCGGCACCCTTTCCGCAACCGCTTCAGGCCACCCTCAGGCATGTCACCAAGTGTTCTCACTGCGGCTTCTTCGCGAAGGCCGCCTTGCCGGAGCCACTAAGAAGCATGATTCCGGGAATCGCGAAAATCAGCCAAACCATCCCCATGATTGCGTAGAATGCAGGATGACCCCGACTAAACCGCATGTCACCCAAACCGGCGCTCGCGGTGGAAAGAAAGGGGGACAAGAAGCAGAATCCACTCACCAGAAGAAAGATCGCAATGGCCCACTTGCGAGCGGCACGACTCCCGCGCCTGAGGCAATTGCTAAGCCAGAACCAGATCAAGAAGGACAGGTCGAAGTGCAGCCAGCCTGTCCAATAGGCCGTCGCGACCGAAATGACAGTCGTCGCAATGGCAAGCCACCCGAGGGCCCGATAGTAGCCACCCGTGAAATTACGCACTCGATCCCCGGATGATCCGCCACCTTCTAGCGGGGTCAGCGAACATTCACGCGGCGTCTGATACGGATTCATTCAAGCAAGCAGATCGAGGATTCGCAACGTCGCACCATCGTGCTGCTGGAGCACCTCGGCCGACGTGTCGCAGGCAGTCTCGCGACGCCCGGGGTCACCGAGCAGGTCATTCAAGCCGCCTAACAGGCCGGCTTGATCGTGAAAGCGGATTGCTCCTCCACGGGCCACCAGCGAACCCGCCAGCGGCTCGAAATTCTCCATATGCCGGCCGAACAAAAGCGGCCGCCGCGCGAGGATCGCCTCGGCCGGATTCTGCCCGCCGGTGCCGAGGATCGTCTTGCCGATGACCACCACCGTGGCATGCGCCGTCCAGTCGCGGAGCTCGCCGGTGCTGTCAATCACCAGGCACGCTTTCGCCGCATCGGCCGGCGGATGAAAGGCCGAACGCAGCACCACCTCGAAGCCCTCCTTTTCCAAATCCGCCTTCACCTCCGCGCGCCGCTCGGCATGGCGCGGCACCACCGCGAACAAGGCTCCGCTATCCCGCACCACCCTGCCGATCCATGCTTCCTCGCCGGCATGGGTGCTGGCCGCGAGCACCACCGGCCGACCCGCGCCGAATCTCTCTAACATCCGGGCGAACTCCTCGCGCCGCGCCGGCTTCACCGCCGCCCCGGGATCGAACTTCGAGCTACCCGTCACCGCGATCCGCTCCTTCGCCACGCCCATCGCTTCCCAGCGCGCGATGTCCGCCGTCTCCTGCGCCGCGACGGTATCGAGCATCCCGAACACCGGGCGGATCACCGCGGCGAGCTTGCGGTAGCGGCGCTCGGAGCGCGGCGAAAGGCGGGCATTCACCAGTCGCACCGGCACCCCGCGCTTGCGGCAGGCCAGCAGCAGGTGCGGCCAGGCTTCGCCTTCGACCAGCACGATCTGCGAGGGCTCGAAGCGGCCGAGATAACGGTTCACGCAAAGCTTGAAATCCACCGGCGCGTAAGTGACCCGCACTCCGGGCAGCGCGGCTTCCACCCCGACCGCGTGACCGGTCGCGGTCCCAGTCGCGAGCACGAAGCGCTTGCCCGGCTCGCGGACCTGCCACGCGCGGATCAGCTTCACCGCGATCATCGTCTCGCCGACGCTCACCGCGTGCAGGTGCACCGCGCCGCAGGGTTCTTCCTCCAGGTCCGGCAGGTAGATCGAAAAGCGCTCGCGCAAGCCGCTGCCGAAACCGCCGCGTTGGCCCATGCGCACCAGCCAGCCCGGAAGGGAGACCAGCAGGAAAACCGGAAGCAAGACTCGGTAGAGCCCGAGGACCAGCGGGAAAAGCATCGGGCGCAGGCTAGGAAGGCTCCGCCGCGGCGTAAAGCAGGATGGCGCTGCTGCCATATTCGCGCCGGTCCGCCAGCCGCCAGCCGGGTGCCTCCGGACTGCGCGACGAGGCCGAGCACTCGGCGATCAGGAAGCCATCGTCCGCCAGCAAACCTAGCAGCTCCGGCTTCGCCATCAGCTCCTTCAAGTGGTCCCGGTCACCGGGATACTTCGCATACGGCGGATCGGCGAAGATCAGATCGTAGCGCCCGTTGTCGCGACCGACCCAGGCATGAACATCCGCCCTCACGATCCGGCCGCCCTCCAAACGCGCCTTGGCCAGATTCTCATGGATCGCCGCCTCGGCGTTGCGATGCTCGTCGACGAAAACGCACGACGCCGCCCCGCGGCTCAGCGCCTCCAGCCCGATCGCGCCGGAGCCGGCGAAAAGGTCGAGCACCGCCACATCCACGACCCGCTCGCCGAGGATCGAAAACATCGCCTGCCTGACGAAGTCGGTGGTCGGCCGCGTCACGGCCTTGGGCACCTTGATGGCCAATCGTCCTGCTGTTCCCGCGATGATGCGCACGGCGCTTTCATGACAAGCCCGGCTCCGGTCGGCAATCCTTCCATGCGCCCCGCCTCAGTTCGCCTGCGGCGCCAGCATCCGACCGAGTTCCCCCGGCGGAACCACCGGACCGCCGGCACCCAGCTCCACGCCCTGCCCGCCGGAGTACGAGACCCATCGTAGATCGAGGAAGACCCGGTCCGGAGTCTCCAACGGCTGGAAGACCGGACCGCCTGTCAGCCCCGGAATCGTGAAGCGGCGGCCCAGCTCCTGCGCGTCGCCGGGCGCTACCACCATCCGCAGCACCGCGCTCCCCTGCCCCTTGCCGTCGATCCGGCCGTTGCCGAGCAGCGAAAGCTGCTCCCCGGTCAGGCGGATGTCGGGACAGTGGAGCTGGCCGCCCTGCAGGACCAGCGCCGCCCGACCTTCGTCGAAGCGCCGGACCTCGCCGCCAGTCGTAAGCTCCGGCCGCGCCGCCACGGCCTGGGCGACCCCCTGCCACGACGAAGGGAACTTGAGCAGTCCGATCGCCTGAGCCCGCGCCTCCACCTGATCCGCGCGGGGCTGGAGCTGTTGGAAAAGCGGCGACGCATCCAGCGGCTGCGGCGGGACCGTCACTTCGATTGCGAAGGGCGTGCCCGGAAGCCGCCCGACCACCGCGGCTACCTTGACCTGAAGGCCGGCGAAGGTCAGCTCGCGCGGCCCGACCCGCAGTTCCGGCGGATGCCAGGCCAGCGGCAGGGAAATCCCCGACGCCACCTTGCGGCCGAGCCAATCGACGCGCGCCAGATTCAAGGTCGATGGCGCCGGTCTTCCCGCCACCGGGATCCGCGCCTCGAGTCCGCTGGCTTCGGCCAGGATGCCCGAAAGCGCCGTGCTCCGGAGTTGCAAGCCAGCGTCCGTGATGACGATCCACGCGGTCGCCGGCCACTCGACCGGTGACGCTGCCGGCGGTCCGGCCACGGCGGGCGGTGCCAGAACCGGCGGTGCGTCCCCGGGCAGGCCCGCGGGCGGCGCGGGCTTCCCATCGCCCGCGGTCGGATCGGGCGAAACGGCCGCCATCGCCATCGCCGGTGGTGCGGCCGGAACCGGCGGCGCGGTCGCGCTGGATGCCAGGCTGGCCAGCATTTCCACCGCCACCACCGCCCGCGGACCGTCGATGTGGATCTCCGAAATTTCGACCCGCCCCTTCAGCAAGCCTTCCCAGCGGGGCATCAGCCGGATCTGGCGCACTTCCAAAAGCGGCTCCCGGATCGCCGCGCTCAAGGCCGGAGGCTGCCGCAGAGCCAGGTCGCGAACCGTCACCCCGCCCCACGGCGTGACCGAGACCCGGCCGACCGCCGCCTCGACCCCCATGCGGCCGGAAATCTTCCGCCCTGCCCAGGTCCGCAGCCACGGGGTCGCCAGCAGCAGGTTGCCGAGCAGCAGGAGCAGCACCGGTGCCAGCAGCACAAACGCCAGGATCCGCCGGATCCAGCGCTTCCACCGGGGGGACCGGGGCGTTCCCTCCGACATCACTTCTTCTTCGGTGCCGGAGCCGCGGGCGGCTTGACGATGCCGGCGGCGCCGAGCGGGAAGCGCACCACCACGCCGCGGTCGATCAGGCGCGTGCCTTGATCGGAAATCTCCTGCAAGCGATAGACCACCAGCCCGAACTTCTTGTCGCCGGTCTTGCCGATCGCGAAGTTCTCCTTCGTGGTGCCGAGGCCGGTCTTCTCTTCAAATTTCCACTCGTGGCCGGTCCACGCGCCCAGCGTGCTGTTCGCATCGGCGGAGACATCCTCGATCCGCTTCAACTCGCCGTTCGGGGAGCGGAAAATGTCGGTCTTGGGGTCGAACTTCAGCGTCGAAATCGCCTGCGCGGACCCGCCGATGTTGATGTTCCAGCGGCCGTCGCTGCCGCTGGTGACGCGGATCGGCACGGCTTCGATCCCCTTGAACTCGCGCTTGCCCCAGAACTTCAGGTATTCGTCGTATTCCTCCTTGGTCAGGCCCAGCCGCTCGTCGAAGGGCAGCGGAACGCCGGGCTTGCCGGTCTTGGCATGCTCGCGGAACCACTCGGGGTCCTTGCGCGCGGCCGCCTCCACCTTGGCGATGTACTTGTCGAGTTCCGGCGGCGGCACCACCACGACGATCTCGCCCTTGATGACGACGTTCGGGGTCAGGTAGTCGCCGATGACCTTCGGGGCATCGGCCGCGAAGGCGCTGGCGGAAAGAACGGCGAAAAGGGAACTGGAAATTCGTTTCATGGGGAACGGCGCTCGCACGGGGAGCGCGGGAAGCATTCCCGCCCGCGCCGGAAACTCAAGCGGCAATCCAGCGGCGCTTCACGGCTCGCCTTCCGGGAAAATCCCGCGAACCGGCGTCTCCTCGCCTTGGTCGATCCAGCGTTCCAGAGCCGCCCGCATCGGCTCCAGGACTTCCGGCCGCTCTTTCGCAAGGTCGCGGCGGCAGTCCGGATCGGTGGCCAGGTGGAACAGCCCGTAGTGCCGCCCGCCCTCTTTCCGCGGCGTTGCCACCACCTTCCAGTGCCGCGTCCGCAGACAACGCTGCTTGGCGCTGACCACCGGTTCCTCGAGCTCTTCCTTCAGGACGATCTGATGCTGGTCCTCGGAGGCGATCCTTGTGAGCTGGGTCATCGGCGGCAGCTCGGGCCGTTCCACACCTTCTACTTCCAGCAGGATGAAGGGAAAACTGGTCTCGCCATAAAAAGGCCGGTCTTCCCGCGTCTCCGCGCCGCCGATCCACGGTGCGACGCTTTGCCCGGTCCACTGCGACGGCTTTCCGACGCCCGCCAGGTCGAGCAGGGTCGGCGCGATGTCGATGCTCCGCACTTGCTCCGCGAACGAGCTCCCGTCGATGCCCGGGCCGGAAATCGCCAGCGGCATGTGGGACCCATGGTCGGCCCCGTTGAAACCGAGTCCGTGGGTCAGCGTCACGCCGGGCTCGTAAAGGTCGTCGCCGTGGTCGGAGGTCATCACCACGATGGTGTTCTCCGCCAAGCCGTGGCGATCGAGCGCGTCGAGGATGCGGCCGAAGCAGTCGTCGAACTGCCGCGTGCACCCGTCGTAAAGCCCGCGGATCTGCCGGATGTCGGCCTCGGGCAGTGCCTTCATCTTGTCCTCCAGCCCGGTCCCGCTGACGAACTCGTTGATGTCGAAGTCGACCTTGGTGCTGTTCGCCCCCTTGTAGGCGGGATCGGTGAACATCCGGCAATACGGGTCGCCGCTCGCGTAGGGCAGGTGGTTGCACGAGTAAAAGACGTGCCAGAAGAAGGGCCGGCCGCTCGCCGCCTGGTCCGCCAGCTTTTCCTCAACCCGGCGGGTCACCACATCCGGGTTCACGAAGCCGGCGAGCGACTGGATCTGCGGGAAGAAGCGGTGGCCGGCCGGGTGGTCGAAATAGAGCGGCACCACGAAATGCGCCATCAGCACCGCCTGGTCGATGTAGTTGCGGAAGTTCTCGAAGCTCGACACCGACACCTCCTCGAAGCCCAGCGGCATCACCTGATAAAAGCCGGCACACCAATCGCCGATCGCCGCCGTGTCGTAGCCTTCCTCCGCCAGCACGCTGGCGATCGGCCGGATCGACTTTTCCGCCGCCGCCACCTGATCGCGCCGCGGATACATGTGGCGGATGCCGTATTCGTGAGGATAGCTGGAGGTCATCACGCTGATGCAGGATTCGAGCGTCGAGGCGATCGGCGTGTAGCAGCGCTCGAAGCGCGCGGCTTTCACCGACCAGGCATCGATCCGCGGCGAAACCCCGGCCGCCGCCGCGCCGTCCCGCCGCTCCGGCCGGTAGCCGCTGTAACCGACCCGGTCGCCGCGCAGGGAATCGGACGCGATCACCAGGATGTTCGGCCGTTTCAAGTCACCGCCCGCCGACGTGGCGCCGGGCTTTTGGTCCCTCGAAGCTAGCAGCGTCCCTGCAAGGCCGATCAGCACCGCCGCCACCACGCCGACACGCCAGCGCGGGCTCATCCGGCGCAGCCACCAGACCGCTGCCGCCGCTACCGCAAGCCACGGCAGCACCCCGAACAGCACGGATTGAATCGGCTGCTGCCAAGACTCCGGGGGCAGACGGAGAAGCTGGTAGTACCAATGCCCGGAGTCCTCCGGTCCCAGAAAATACGGCCGACTATGGAGCAGTCGCAGCAGGAAGTAGCCGTGCAGGCCGTACGCCAGCAGGAAAGCAGGGGCCGCCACCGATCCGCGGCCGCGATACTTGATGCGGCGGCAAGAAGCGCTCACCACGGGCATCAGCAGCAGGACCGCAAGCACCCACAGCACCAGGTAGGCCCCCAGCATGAAGAGATTCTGGCCGATCGCATACGCCCGGTAGTCCTCCCGGGCCAACCGGCTGAACTCGTTGTCCATCGCGCCGGTGTCCCGAGTCAACTGGACCAGCGCGAGCACGAACTGCATCAGCAGGAATGCCCCGATGCCCGCCATGGTCCCGCGCAGCACCCGCTGCCGCGGCCCGTCGTTGTCTGTCGATTCCGTCACGCGGGCGGACGCTCGCAGGAGAACCCCGGCGGATCAAGGCGAGTCCTGCGACGCTTCATCCAGCAACAGCCAGCGGGGAGCCACCACCTTCTCGATGACCGCGCCGCGCGGGGAAGCGCTCCCTTCCGGACGTCGCAAACGCAGCATGACCGTGGCCTTGGCTCCCGGCGAGCCGCGGACCAGCCCCTCGAGTTCGACCGCCCCCTCACTGCCGGCCAGCACGTAGCCGAAAAGATGCTCATCCGACCCCTTGGCCGTCAGCCGGTAGCAGCGCCACCGCCCGGCGTCGGAAAACTCGTGGCTGTAGTGAGCATCGGGCACCGCCCACAGCCTGAAATCCAGCGCCTCCCCGACCGGCTTCTCGGTCGCGAAGCTCCCCCACGGCACGGGCTGCCGACACACATGCGTCTCCCAGTCCACCTTCACCCCGTTCCCGGACGTCTGCTCCAAGATCACGATCTGCGGCTCGCCTTCCTCCACCTCGGCCCGCACCACCCAGAACGGCCGCATTTCAAGGGTTGCCGGCTCGAACGAATACATCCTGACGAACTTCAACGGCTGGCGAGGCTCGGCCGCCCAGACTTCCTCGATCATCGGCCGCACCCGCTCCGGATGCCTCACGAAAGGCAGCAGTCCATCGACCGAATCCGCCTCCAGATACGCCTTCACGACCCGCTCCACTTCCTCGACCAGAAAGGTCGCCGACTGGTGTTCCTCCTCGTCCTTCTCCACCAGCTCGCGCACCGCCCCGTGGTCGATCTTCAACTGAATCTCGCCGCGTCTCATCGAAAGAACCGACCACACCCCCCCCGCAACCAGCACCAGCGCGATCAGCACGAACCATCCGTAAGGCACCCCGACCAGCCGCCCGTCGCGAACTCCCCATGGCTGCTCGACGTTCTCCGCCTGAGCTTGCTGGTCCAGGATCGCCTCCATCCCGGGCTCCAGGCTACGACGCCCTTCGAAGTTCTCGCGAACCTCGCTTTCCAGCCGCGCCGGGGCTTCCTTCGCCCTCCGGCCCGGCAAGCGCTCCACCGGCTCGACCGATACGCCACGCGATCCCAGCCGCACCATTTCGGCGGGCTCGTCGGTCACCTCGTCGATGACTCGCAGTTTCGGCTTGGGGTCGGGCATCGGGATTCCGGGTCGCGGACGACGAAAGCCGCAAATCCCGTTCGACGCAATACCCCGCTTTATCCTATGCAATGCGCCAACGCCCGCCGATGCCTGCCCGGATCCTCATTTGCACCGCCGCCTTCGGCGAAGGCCACAACAGCGCCGCCCGCAACCTCGCCCTCGCGCTGGAGGAAGCCGGGGCCGAAGTCCGCGTCACCGACCCCTGCCTGCTCGGTGCCCCGGTCAGCACCCGCTGGATCTGCAAGGGCTACCGGCTCGTCACCACCCGCGCCCCGCGGCTCTGGCATTTCATCTACCTGCGCACCGGCGATGTCGATTTCTCCAAGCAGCGCATGCCCCTGATGCGCAAGCCGGAGCGCAAGCTCGGCGAACTGGTCGAGAGCTGGCAGCCGCACGCCGTGGTGGCCACCTACCCCCTCTACCCCTATTTCCTCGAACGCCTGCTCGCCGGAAATCCAGCCCCGCCGAAGGTCTTCACCGTCGTCACCGACTCCATCGAGATCAACGCCGCCTGGCTGAAAGCCCCGACCGACGAGTGGATCGTCTCCGACCCCTTCACCCGCGACTCCATGATCCGCGGCGGCTTGCCGGCCGAGCGCGTGATCGACACCGGCTTCCCGGTCCACCCCGGATTTTCCCGGATGACGCCGGTCGCCGCCGACGACCGCTGCGATCCCTTCCGCGTCCTCTTCTTCACCACCTCCCGCCGCCTCCAGGTCCGCCGCTTCGCCAAGGCCGTCCTCCAGGCCTCGCCGCGGACGCAGGTCACCATCGTCCTCGGCAAAAACGTCCGCCACCTGTGGCCCCGCGCGAAAGAGATTCGCGACGCCTTCCCCGGCCGCGTGAAGATCAAGGGCTGGACCCGCAAGGTCCCGCAGCTCCTCAACTCGCACCACCTCGTCGTCGGCAAGGCCGGCGGCGCGACCGTGCACGAGGCCATCGCCGCCCGCTGCCCGATGCTCGTCCACCACCTCGTCCCCGGCCAGGAGGAGGGAAATCTCCGCCTGCTCGAAGCGATCGGCGCCGGCAAGCTCGCCGAAAGCCCGGAAGCCATCCGCAGCGCCGTCGCCGATCTCCTCGCCGACGATGCCGCCCTCTGGCGCGCCATGAAGCGCAAGCTCGCCCTCCACGGCCGCAACGCCGGAGCCATCGCAGCCGCCCGCCACATCCTGGAGCGCAGCGGAAGTGCCAAGTAGAGAAGTGCCAAGTGCCAAGTGCCAAGTAGAGAAGTGCCAAGTGCCAAGCAAAGAAGGGCCAAGTACCAGGCAAGACGCTGCGAGCAGGTTCCTCCCCCTGTGCTTTTGCATTCCTTTGGCACTTGGCACTTCCCAACTTGGAACTTCAAGCTCCCGCCATGACTTTCCTCTTCGACATCGGCAAGGTCCTCCTCGACTTCCACTTCGAGCCCTCCCTCGCGAAACTCCTCCCGCCGGACACGCCCGATGCCCTCCAGCGTCTCTCCGTCTTGTTAGAGAAAAAGGACGACTTCGAAGCCGGCCGGATCCCGGTCGATGAATACGTCCCGTGGGCCATCGAACGCCTCGGCAGCGCGGTCCCGCACGAAGACTTCCTCCACGCCTGGCGGAACATCTTCACCCCGGTCGAGCCGATGTGGCGGATCGTCGAATCCCTCGCCGCCGGCGGTCACCGGCTGATCCTGTTCTCCAACACCAACGGCATCCATTGCCCTTGGATCTTCGAGAACTACGGGATCTTCCGCCACTTCCCGGAAGCCGTCCTTTCCTTCGAAGCCGGCTCGATCAAGCCCGAACCGGAGATCTATCACCACGCGATCCAGGTCCACGGTCTCAAGCCCGCCGAAACCCGCTACATCGACGACCTCCCCGCCAATATCGAAGCGGGCAGTCAACTCGGCTTCCGCACCTGGCAATACGACCTCAACGACCACCCCGCCTTCGAACGCTGGCTTGCCGGCGAACTGATTGCCGGCGAATCGCTCGGAGGGAGCGCCGATCTTTAGTCGGCTTGGACGGTAGGCACGCCAAAGCAAAGCAACTGCGCAGAACAGCACCGGCCTACCGACCCACCGGCCTACCGACCCACCGACCCACCGATCCACCGCCCCTCACTTCCCCTGCAACACCGCTGCCGCCGTCAACTCCACGAACGAGCCCATCGGCCCGAAATAGTGGATCTTCCGCTCGCCATCGAGGACATAAGCCAACGGCCATGAGCTGACCCGGTAGGCCGCGGTGAGCGTGCCCTCGGGATCGGAGAAATTCGGCCAGGCGATCTGGCCGGACGCCTGCAACTGGCGCAGCGCGATCAACGGGTCGCGGTTGACTCCCACGATCTCGAAGGGTTTTCCGGCGAAGCGCTCGCGCATCCGCTGGGCCATTTCGGTGAGCTGCTCGGTGCTGCCTTCCTCGGAACGCCAGAACAGCAGCACCACCACCTTGCCCTTGTAGTCCGAAAGTTTCATCGGCAGTCCGCCCGATCCCGTGCCGACCAGATCCGGTGCCTCACGGCCCTTGCTGAGATACTGGATGATGTAGAGTTCATCTTCCGCCAGCTTGGCCACCGTCACCCCGTTCACCTCCACCTCGCTGCTCTCGATGATCGCCTTGCGCAGCAAGGTCAGCCGCCGCCGCATTACTTCGGGCTCGTCGCTCAGATCCTTGAGCAGCATCGCGACCGCCAGCGCGGCAACGCCCTGGACCTTCTTGTCGGGACTTTCCTTCTCGATCTTCTCCAGCAGCGGCAGCGAGCCCGGCGCGTTCGCGGTGACCAGGGCGAGGCACAGCGGGGCGAGATTCTTGCTCGCCAGATGGTGCTTCACCACCGCGTCGCGGATCGCCTGGGCCGCATCGCCCATCACGGGCTTCACATTGCCAGCATCATCCTGCGCCATCAGCCCCGACGAGACCCGCAACAACCACGCGGCCGGCTCGACCGTCCAATCCTCCGCCAGATTCGGCTGGATCACCGTCCACATCCGCTTGGCCGCCGCGGCGGTATCCGGCCGCTCCGCCGCGATTTTTTGCCGCTCCTCCGCGGTGGCCGCCACCTGCAAACGGAGCACCCACTGCTTGAAGTCCGCTTCATACAAACGCCGCACCCCGTCCGCCTGCTGCGGCGTCCCCGCCCGGGCGAAAACCATGGTGCCGGCCAGCACCGACAGGAGCAAAAGTGAAAGCTTCATGCCCCGGAGGCTATCCGGCCGTCGCCCGCTGACAAGTCCCGGAGGAGGCCGTTTCCGGCAGGCCTTGATCGCCCGACCCGTTCAGCTCCGATGCCGGACCTCGGGCGACCCGGAAAGACGGTCGACTCCTTGGGAACCAGCCCGCGCCCGATATTCCGAAGGACTGCATCCCATCGCCCGCCGGAACGCGCGATTGAAAAACGAGACCTGGGTGAAGCCGCAGCCCAGCGCCACATCGAGCACGCCGCGCGAGGTCGTCGACAGCTCGCGGCACGCGGCTTGCAGCCGGATCCCGATCAGAAAGTCGCTCAGGCTGCGGCCGGTGTGGCGGCGGAACTGGCGGGAAAAGGTCGGCTTGGTCAGACCCGCGATTTCCAGCACGTCCGCCAGCCGGATCTCCTCGCGAAAATGCCGGACCAGATGCCGCAGCACCCGGCTCATCGACTCCTGGTAGGTCGCGTCTGCCGGCGGCAGGAAAGACCGGCTGGCCAGTGCTTCGAGCTCGCCCGCCGGCGCCGCCGCGAGGGTCGCCAGCAGTTCGACGAAGCGACCGAATCGAGCCAGGTCCTTCAACCCGGCCAACTCTTCCATCATCCCCGCGATCCGCCCGTGAACCGCTCCCGTCAGACGCAGCCCGCCCGCCGCCCTTTGAAAAAGGCCACGCAACCCATCCGCTTCCGGCAACTGCCACAACGGATGATCCGCCGGAAAATGCCACTGCAAGGACAGGCCCGAAGTCTTGCCCGCCGCATGCCAGTGGTGCGGCAGCATACCGCCTAACAGAACCAGATCGCCCTCCACGAAGTGCCCGATGTGGTCGCCGGTGAATCGGTCGCCGCTGCCGGTGGTAAACAGCGTGAGTTCCATCTCCGGATGATAGTGCCAATGGTTCCCCTCGCCCTTCAGCGGCTTGCGGCCGCCGTCGGCCAGCAGGCTCTCGACCTCCTTCACCGACGATCGCCAACGGATCAGCCGGAACGATTGACCGGCCGGGATGTTGATCGTCTCTCGCTGCATGCCGCCTGATACTTTTCTTTTCCGGATCTGGCAAATAGTCGATCACCCCTGAGACGATAGTGCCAACGATTGATCCGCCCCGCGTAGCAGCAGGAGACCGGACCTGCTCCAATCGACCCATCATGAACCCGCCCGTCGACTACCGCTTTTCCTTCGGTCCCTGGAACATCAGCGAGGGCGCGGACCCTTTCGGCCCCGAGGTCCGGCCCGAGTTTCCCCATGAGGAGAAATTCGCGCTCTATCGCCCGCTCGGCTTCGAAGGCGTGCAGTTCCACGACGACGACGTGGTTCCCGGCCTCGACGACCTGTCGCCGGACTCCCTGCTGAAGAAGGCCGCGGAGGTGAAGGCCATGCTCGCCAACCAGGGACTCACGCCGGAATTCGTCGCGCCGCGGCTGTGGTTCGATCCCCGCACCATCGACGGCGGCTACACTTCCAACAGCGCCAGCGACCGCGCCTATGCCTGGGACCGGACGAAGAAGTGCATCGACATCGCCCGTGCCATCGATTGCAAGGCGATCGTCCTCTGGCTGTCCCGCGAAGGGACCTACATCCGCGAGGCCAAGGACGCGCGACTGGCTTACCAGCGGCTGTTAGAGACGCTCGATGCGATGCTTTCCTACGACCCGGAGATCGAGATCTGGATCGAGCCCAAGCCGAACGAGCCGACCGACCAGGCCTACGTGCCGACCATCGGCCACGCCATCGCGCTGGCCTACGCCTCGAAAGATCCGACCCGCGTCAAAGGCCTGATTGAAAGCGCCCACGCCCTGCTCGCCGGCCTTGATCCCAGCGACGAGATGGCATTCGCCCTCGCCCACGACAAGCTTGGCAGCGTCCACCTCAACGACCAGAACGGCCTCAAGTACGACCAGGACAAGAACTTCGGCGCCGCCAATCTCCGCGTCGCCTTCAACCAGGTCCGCGTCCTCGAGGAAGCCGGCTACGGCCGCCGCGGCGAGTTCATCGGGCTCGACGTGAAAGCGATGCGCACCCAGGCCGGATCGCCGGTCACCGCCCACCTCGCGAACAGCCGGGAGTTCTTCCTGTTGCTGGTCGAAAAATATCGTTCCATGGACGCGTCGCTGGTCGCGCAATACCGCGAGGACCGCGACTACGAAGCCCTCGAACGCTACCTCGTCCGCCACCTGCTCGGTGCCTAACCCATCCCATCATGAAATCCTTCCGCCTCAACCGCCTCTTCAATCCAGCTTCCGGCCGCTGCTTCGACGTCGCGGTCGACCACGGCTTCTTCAACCAGCCCGGCTTCCTCGGCGGCATCGAGGACATCCGCGAGGCCATCCGAATCCTGGTCGATGCCGGACCGGACGCGATCCAGCTCACCGTCGGCCAGGCCCGCCATTTGCAATCGATCCCCGGCCGCCAAAAGCCCTCGCTGGTCCTGCGCACCGACGTCGCCAACGTCTACGGCACCGAACTGCCGTCCACCGCTTTCAGCCTGATGATCGAGGACACCATGCTGCAAGCCGTCCGCCATGACGCCGCCTGCGTCTGCGTGAACCTCTTCCAAATCCCCGGCGCGCCGGAAGTCCACGCGCAGTGCGTCGAGAACATCCTCCGCCTGAAGCCGCAGGCCGACTACTACGGCATGCCGATGATGGTCGAGCCGCTGTGCTTCCGCCCGAACCACGAGGCCGGCGGCTACATGGTCGATGGCGACCTGACCAAGATCACCCACCTCGTCCGCCAGGCGGTCGAGCTCGGCGCGGACGTGATCAAAGCCGATCCGACCACCGACCCCGCCGACTACCACCAGGTCGTCCAGATCGCCGGCGACGTGCCCATCCTGGTCCGCGGCGGCGGCAAGGTCGGCGACCGTGAGATCCTCGAACGCACCCGCGTCTTGTTAGACCAGGGCGTCGCGGGCATCGTTTACGGCCGCAACGTCATCCAGCACGCCAACCCGCGCGGCATCACCCGCGCGCTGATGGCCATGGTCCACGAGAACATCGGGGTCGAGGAAGCGCTGCAACACCTCGTGCCATGATGAAGCCGGAGCGTTCGGGACTGCTGGCCGGCGGGAACTTCATCGTCGACCAGTTGAAGCTGGTCGATCATTACCCCGAGCAGGACCGGCTCGCCTTCGTCTCGTCGCAGTCCCGCACCAACGGCGGCGGGCCCTACAACGTGCTCAAGGACCTCGCCGCGATGGGCGCGCCCTTCCCGCTCGCGGCGATCGGCATGGTCGGCGACGACGAGAACGGCCGCTGGATCCAAGGCGACCTGCGCGCTTGCGGCATCGACATCGGCCACCTCCACGTCACTGCGGAAGCCGCGACATCCTACACCGACGTCTTCTCGGTCGAGTCCACCGGCCGCCGCACCTTCTTCCACCAGCCGGGGGCGAATGCCTTGTTAGAACCGTCGCACTTCGATTTCTCCAACAGCAGCGCGAAGCTCTTCCACTACGCCTACCTGATGCTGCTCGACCGGCTCGACCGCTTCGATGCTTCAGGAAGCACCGCCGCCGCCTCGGTCCTCGCCCGCGCCCGCGCGGCGGGGCTGGTCACCAGCGTCGACATGGTCAGCGCCGGCCGTCCCGGCTTCCGCGAACTCGTGCTGGCCGCGCTGCCGCAGGCCGATCACCTGTTCGGCAACGAGATCGAAGCCGGCCTGATGCTCGATCGGCCGCTCGACGGCAGTCTGCCCGGCCTCGCGGAAGCGGCCGCGCGCCTGCTCGATCTCGGCGTGAATGAAGCCGTCGTCCTCCACTCCCCGGCCGGCGCGGTCGCCATGGAAAAGAGTGGCTCATCTTATGTCCGCCCCTCCTTGAAGCTGCCCGCCGACTTCAGCAAGGGCGCCACCGGAGCCGGCGATGCCTTTGCCGCCGGCTACCTCCACGGCCTGCACGAAGGCTGGCCGATGGAGCCCCGCTTGCAGCTCGCGACCTGCACCGCCGCCGCCTGCCTGCGCCATCCCTCGCCCTCGGCCGGACTTCTGCCGGTGGCCGATTGCCTCGCCCTCGAATCCCGCTTTCCCGCCGCATGAACGCCCTCCTCGATGACCTGCGGCAGCACTGCGGCGCAGACCGCGTGCTGTCCGAGCCGACCGATCTCATCCCCTACAGCTTCGACGGCACCGCGGAACTGCGCCAGATGCCCGCCGCGGTCGTCTTCCCGCGCAGCACCGCCGAGGTCGCCGCCTGCGTGAAGGCCGCGGTTCATCACGGCGTTCCCATCGTCACCCGCGGCGCCGGCACCGGACTCAGCGGCGGCAGCGTACCGGTGCCCGGCTGCGTGGTGATCTGCATGGTCGACCTGAAAGCCATCCTCGCGGTCGATCCCGCCAATCTCACACTCCGCGCCCAGCCCGGAGCGATCACCGCCGACATCGACGCCGCCGCTGGCAAGCATGGCCTGTTCTACCCACCCGACCCCGGCTCGATGCGCGTTAGCACCATCGGCGGCAACGTCGCCGAGAACTCCGGCGGCCTGCGCGGATTGAAATACGGCGTCACCCGCGACTATGTGATGGGACTCGAGGTCGTGCTGCCCGACGGCTCCATCACCCGCCTCGGCAACGCCTGCGTCAAGGACGTCGCCGGCTACTCGATGAAGGATCTGTTCATCGGCTCGGAAGGCACGCTGGGCATCATCACCGAGGTCCTCCTGAAGCTGCTCCCCCGCCCTGCCGCAAGGCGGACCATGCTGGCCAGCTACGACCGGATGGAAGACGCCGCGCGCACCGTGTCGGCGATCATTGCCGCCAAGATCATCCCTTGCACACTGGAGTTCCTCGACCGCATGACCATCCGCTGCGTCGAGGATTTTTCCAAGATCGGCCTGCCCCTCGACTGCGAGGCGCTGCTGCTAATGGAGACCGACGGCCACCCCGCCGCGGTCGCCGACGAGGCCGCGGAAATGGAAAAGATCGCGCTGGCCCACGGGGCCCGCGACATCCGCAGCGCCCGCGACGACGCCGAAGCGCTCACGCTTTCCTCCGCCCGCCGCAACGCCTTCACCGCCCTCGCCCGCGTCCGGCCGACGACCATCCTCGAGGACGTCACGGTGCCGCGCGACAAGCTGGCGGAGATGGTTGCCTTCATCGCCGAGACCGCGGCGGCACACCGCCTGCAAGTCGGCACCTTCGGCCACATGGGCGACGGCAACCTCCACCCGACCTTCCTCACCGACGAGCGCGACACCGAGGAAATGCAGCGCGTCCACCGGGCGCTCGACGCCATCGTCGACAAGGCCCTGGCGCTTGGCGGCACCATCACCGGCGAGCACGGCGTCGGCCTGGCGAAAAAGGCCTGGCTGCCGCGCCAGTTCGATCCCGCCAGCCTCGGGTTGATGCGGACGATCAAGCGCTCGCTCGATCCCGCCAACCTGCTCAACCCCGGCAAGATCTTCGACTGTTAGAGTCATGGCCGACACCCTCCAGCAGCTTCAGGAAGAGCTCCAGCAGTGCATCCACTGCGGGCTCTGCCTGCCGGTCTGCCCGACCTACGACATGACCCGCCGTGAGCGCAGCAGCCCGCGCGGCCGGATCTCGCTGATGAAAGCGGTGGCGTCGGGTGAGCTGGAACCGGGCGCGACCTTCGCGCAGGAAATGGGCGACTGCCTCGGCTGCCTGGCTTGCCAGACCGCCTGCCCGGCCGGGGTCGACTACGCGTCGCTGCTCGAGACCGCCCGCGCCGAAGTCGAGACCCGCGGTCTCGACGATTCACCTTCCCGTTCGTTCTGGCGCTGGCTCGCCCTCGAACAGCTCTTCATGAATCCCCGGGCACTCCGTCTCGCGGGACGAATGCTCCGCATCTATCAGAAAAGCGGTCTCGACCGCGCAGCGCGGCGCTTTTGGCTCACTCGCCTCCTTCCCAAGAGCCTGCGCGAATTGGAACCGCAGACACCAACGATCGCCCCGGCCTTTTCGAATGAGTTGATCGACGAATTCGAAAGCCAAACCAGCCCCGCCAAATACCGCGCCGCCCTGCTCACCGGCTGCGTCCAGGATCTCGTCTTCTCCGACATCAACCGCGACACCGCCGATGTCCTGCTCGCAAACGGTTGCGAGGTCCACACCCCGCCTTTGCAACCGTGCTGCGGCTCGCTGCACGCCCACAACGGCGCGCTCGAACTGGCCCGCGAACTCGCGCGCCGCTTGATCGATTTGCTCCCGCCCGAGCGCTACGACGCCATTGTCACCAACTCCGGCGGCTGCGGCTCGCACCTCCGCCACTACGGCAAGCTGCTCGCCGGCGACCCCGCCTACGCCGCCCGCGCCCGGCTGTGGGACACCAAGCTGCGCGACATCCACGAGTGGCTGATTGAAACCGGCTGCCGTCCGCCGCTTGCCGCACCGAAGGACGCGCCGCTGACGGTCACTTACCACGACTCCTGCCACCTCGCCCACGGCCAGAAAGTCGTCCGGCAGCCGCGCGAGCTGTTAGAGCGGATCCCCGGCGTCACCACGGTGCCCTTGCCCGAAGCCTCGTGGTGCTGCGGCAGCGCCGGCATCTACAACATCACCCGGCCGGAGACCTCCGCCGCGCTGATGGAGCGCAAGGTCGGCCACGTGATCGCCACCGGCGCGAGCCACCTCGCCACCGCCAATCCCGGCTGCCACCTGCAACTCGCCCGCGGCCTCGCGGCAGCGGGTTCGCCGGTCGAACTGATCCAACCCGTCACCCTGCTCGCCCGGGCCTACCGGCGCGAATCCCACACATGAAAAACATCCCCGTCGGCATCATCGGCGGCGGCCTCATGGGCCGCGAAATGGCCAGCGCCTTCGCCCGCTGGTGCGCTCTAACCGACGTCAGCGCCCGCCCGGTCCTCACCGCGGTCGCCGACCTCAATCCGGACACGCTGTCTTGGTTCCAGCGCATCCCGAGCTGCACCCAGCTCGTCGCCGACTACCGCGAACTTCTGGCCAACCCGAAAATCGAAGTCGTTTACGTCGCGGTCCCCCACCACCTGCACGAGGCAATCTATCTCGACGTCCTCGCCGCCGGCAAAGACTTGCTGGCCGAGAAGCCGTTCGGGATCGATCTCCCCGCCGCCCGCCGGATCGTCGATGCCGCCAATACCTCCGGCCGCTTCGTCCGCTGCTCGTCGGAGATGCCCTTTTTCCCCGGCGCGCTGCGCGCCTTCGATCTCGCCCGCTCCGGCACCCTCGGCCGGCTGTTGGAGGTGACCAGCGGCTTCCATCATTCGAGCGACCTCGATCCCTCCAAGCCCGCCAACTGGAAGCGCCTGAGCGCGATTTGCGGCGAAGGCGGCGTGCTCAACGACCTCGGGATGCACGCCTGCCACGTCCCGCTGCGCCTCGGTTGGAAGCCGAAGTCGCTGTTCGCGCAGCTCCAGAAAGGCTACCCGGTCCGCCCCGACGGCAAGGGCGGCACGACCGCCTGCGACACCTGGGACAACGCGATGCTCCACACCTGGATCGACCACGACGGCGCGGAAGTCCCGATGCGGCTCGAGATGAAACGACTCGCCCCCGGCGCGACCAACACCTGGTTCCTCGAGATCCTCGGCACCGACGGCGGCGTGCGCTTCAGCACCGCGGAGCCGAAGACCCTGCACGTCTTCGAGCGCGGCAAGGAGCAGTGGTGGAAACGCACCGAGCTGGGATTCGGCACCGGTTTCAAGACGGTCACCGGCGGGATCTTCGAGCCCGGCTTCCCCGATGTCATCCAGCAGATGTGGGCGGCCTACCTCGAAGAACGCGAGGGCAATCTCAGCGACCGCTTCGGCTGCGCGACCCCGGAGGAAGCCCTCGCGAGCCATGAGATTTTCACGGCGGCCCTCGAGTCGCAGCGGCTCGGCCAGGCCGTTGACCTGGTGCATCCATAGCGAGGACGGGAGGCGGAAGTCGGATTTCAGCCGCGAAACGACGCGAACCGGAGGCAAAGCCGGAGATGGGCCGACACGAATCCTTCATCTCATCGGTCAAATCTGGAACAGCCAAAAGCCATCCAATTTTCCTTCCTTTAAGATTTCGCGTCCTTTCGCGCAGTTTCGCGGTCCATGCCTTTGGCCCCGATCCACTTCGTGCGAAATCGAACTTGCCATCCGCCAAATGGCAGATATCTTCCGCCGTATGGCAAAGCCCGTCCGCTACACGGCTGAGAAGCCCGGTGACCCTCTTGTTTCCCGCCTGGAGTCGCCGGTGGCGGAGTATCGCGCCGTGGTTCGCGTGCCTTTGGCTGAAACTGTGGATCATTGGCTCGCCGTCTTGCAGCAGTTCGGCATCAAGACCTCCACCAAGCTCGGCGGGGCGCTGGGCCAGGTGCGCGCCGCCTTGCAGACCGGCTTGCCGCGTCATGCCTTTGAAAAGCTGCGGGCCGACCTTGGCGTGACCACGGAGGAACTCGCGGACATCGTCGGGATTCCGCTCCGCACCCTCGCCCGCCGCACGGAGCGCTTCAAGCCGGACGAATCCGAGCGCCTGTTACGGGTCGGCTCGGTCTTGAAGAAGGCCCTCGACGTCCTGGAAGATCCGGAGGCGGTCCGGCGCTGGATGAGCCAACCGAAGCGCGCGCTCGGCGGCATCACCCCGCTCCGCTGCTGCGACACCGACGTGGGAGCCCGGGAGGTCGAGGCCCTGTTAGGCCGCATCGAGCACGGCGTGTTCTCATGATTTCCGCGTTCCGGATCTGCAAGACCCGGCACCTCGCCACGGCTCTGAGTGGCGAGGGCGCACGGCTCAGCGGCGGCCGCTGGAACTCGCCGGGGCTGCCGGTGGTTTACGCCTCGTCGTCGCTTTCGCTGGCGACGCTCGAGGTGCTGGTCCACCTCGAAGACCCCGAGTTGCTCGCCCACCTGTTCTCTTGGATCCCGCTCAAGATCCCCGATGACCTGGTCGAATGGCTCGACCCGGCCAGCTTGCCGCCGGAATGGCTGAACGACGAACCCGGCCCGGCCTCGCGCACCGCGGGCGATGGCTGGATCCGGTCCCGGCGCAGCGTCGCGCTCGCCGTGCCCTCGGTGGTGACGCCCGGCGAATGGAACTTCCTGCTCAACCCGGCGCACCCGGATTTCCCGAAGATCCTGCCCGGTCCATCCCGGCCCTTCCGCCCCGACCCGCGCCTGATCCGCTAAGTTTCACTTCGCCGCTGCCTGCTCCAAGGTCTCGCGGACGAACGACGCATGGAGCACGGTCCCCAACCCGAGCGGATGCCGGATGGTCCGGTCCTCGTATTCGCTCTTCAACTTGTCCACGTGATGATGCTGCGAGATCACGATGCCCGTGATCCGCGGCTTCTTTTCGGCGGTCTCGATGAACACCGGCCCGCCGCTATCGCCGGCAAAGGTGGTGAAATCGGCAAGATAGGTCGGATGGGTGGGCACCGGCAGCAGCGGCGGACTGGCGAAGATCCCCTGCCTCGCCACCGGAAAACCGGCTCCGTTCGCCTCGAAGCGTTGCGGATAAGTCAGGACGAAAAGCGGGCTGCAAATGTGAACGCCGGATGCTTTCAAAGCCGTCTCGTCCGCCAGAGTTTCCTCAGCCAGGGCTTTCACCGTGACCGGCAGAGGTTTCACCAACTTCAACACCGCGACATCCTGCTTCTCATGGCGCGTCCACAACGGCTTCTCCCCTTCGCGGATGTCGATGGTGTAGTCATGCCGCCCATACGACCCATCGGCCTTCGCTTCCCGCAGCACCAGGATCGCGGTCTCGCCCTTCATCCGCTCGACCGTGTGGGCGGTGGTCACCAGATAGGTCGCCTCATCGGGAGCGTCGCGCTTCACCAGGAAACAGGTGGAGGTCGAGTCCGGGTGGAAGATCTTGAAGGTCGCTTCCATCACTTCAGTGGCGAAGTCGGCGGCGGCCGCCGGGCGCATCAGGAGGCCGGCAAGAAGGAGGGGAAAAGCGAGCGGTTTCATGATGGAAGCAAACGTGGGAGGCCCTACTACGTCCGATAAAAACGAAAACTCCCGGCAGGGCGGACCCGGCCGGGAGATTCAAATGGAAACGGACGGATCAGGCGCGGATGCCGGCGAGTTCCAGGAACTTGTCGAGCGGCATGGCGACCTGGATCTGCGGGGAGGTCTGGGTGACGTGGATGCCCGAAGCATTGCCGGGGATCGCGCCAAACTGGAGCTCCAGCTTGCGGATCGGCTCCGGGATCTGGGTCTGAATTTCGCCGGTCAGGAGGTCTTGGGTGATTTTCACCGCGAAGCCCTTGCCGTGGAGAACCTTGTAGAACACGGACTCGTCGACCTTGCTCGGCACGGGGGCGGCAGCCGGCTTCGGAGCGGCAGGCCTGGCCGGAGCGGCCTTGCCTCGGCCCTGATCGGCTTCGCCCGAGGCCGGGCAGGTGCCGTAGGAGGAAAGATATTTACCGGAAATCCAGAGCGGAGAGGCACCGGCACGGCGGTAGCGCGGGGTGTCGCTCAGGGTCCACTTGCACTTCGACTTCTCAAGGTCGGCATAAACCGCGGCTTCGGTGGCCTCGAGGCCGTTGGCCCGGCGCAACTCAAGAATCCGGGAGAGGGTTTCAGACGGGATCGTTTCCATATGGGGCGGCGAAACTGATAGAGCCGGGGCGACCCTGCAAGAGGGATTTGGGAAGCTTTGTAACCTTGAAAATCAAGGAATCTCGACCGCCGCGGGATCGTGACCCGCGTGCAAGGCGGAGCGGTGCGCCACCTCGGGCACATAGCGCTGCCACGAGGCGTCGCCCTTCTCGATCATCGTCCGGATATCCCGGCCGGTGTAGCGCATCAGGCTCTCATCCCCCGCCGGCACCGCGCGGATCCGGCCGGTTTCGAGAAAGTGCCGGTAGAGGCTGCGGCAATCCTCGGGCAGCTTGAACGTGGTTGCGTCGACCATTTCCCCGGTGTGACGGTTCTTCCACGGATAGACGTAGAGCGTGACCTGGTTCTTGAAGAGCCGCCCGAAGGACTCAAGCAGGCCGCCCGCGAGATTCTCGGACCACTTGGCTTTGAAGAGTTCGTTGAGCAGCCCGATGCTCAGCACGATACCCACCGGGCGCTCGGTCGAGCGGCTGAGGTAGGCGGCGATGCGGTGGAACTCGGCATGGCGCGAGACCAGCACCGTCTTGTC
This sequence comes from Haloferula sp., assembly GCA_044372775.1. GTDB lineage: Bacteria > Verrucomicrobiota > Verrucomicrobiia > Verrucomicrobiales > Akkermansiaceae > Haloferula. The sequence continues at coordinate 143,047 of JBIPNO010000003.1, read as the reverse complement.
GAGCGCCTGAAGGGCATCGCAGCGGTCGATGAAGTCCACGTGATCGACCGCCCGTCCCCGCAGCAGGTTGGCCATGGTGATCTCGCACAGCTCGATGGTCCTCTGTTCCTCGCCCGGCTCCAGCGTTTCCGAAAAGACCGTGCGCGCCTGCTCCATCATCTGGAGGTGGAGCTTGCTGACCGGGTCGAAACTGCCGCGAAGCAGGAGGATCGGCTTCTTGTAGAGCGCCTCAGCCGCCTGAACGACCTCGCCATCGGGCAGAAACATCGCGGCCTCGGTCAAGCCGGCTTCGACCAGAGCGAGCGAGCAAAGACGGTTGTCGAAGAATCCGTAGCCATGGCCGTGGAACTTCAACATGTCGATCTCCACCCGGCCGGGCCGCAGGTTCTCGACCAGCGCGTTGACGAAGCGGGACAGGTGCCCGCGGTGATGGAACGCCGCGTGGATCAGGTTCACCCCGACCACGCCGAGGGCTTCCATCTGGTCGTGGTTGGCGGCATCGAGCAAACGGACATGCACGAAGATGTCCGAAGGCTCGTCGCCCGGCTTGAGCTGGAAACGCAGCCCCAGCCAGCCGTGGCACTCCCCGGTGTCCTGATAGCCGCGGGCGCGGACGGTGTTGCAGAACGAGAAGAAGGTCGTGGTCTCCCCTCGCTTGGGGCCCAGGCGCTCCAGCAGGATGGAAAACTCGTGATCGAGCATCTGCCGCAAACGCATGCGCGAGACATAGCGGTCGCACTTGCCGTAGATGGCGTCGCTCATGGTCATGTCGTAGGCCGAGATGGTCTTGGCCACCATGCCCGACGATCCGGAGGCGCGGAAGAACCAGTTCGCGGTCTCCTGCCCCGCGCCGATCTCGGCGAAGGTTCCGTAAATCGCGGGATCCAGGTTCAATTCCTGGGACTTGTCAAAGGTGGTGGGCATACGGAAATCGGGCGGTGGTCACGGGTCCGCGGCACCGGGCAACTCCACCCATTCCTGGCCGGTCACGGCTTCGATCAGGACCTGGTTCTTCGACCGGCCACCCTCCGGGAACTTGAGCTTGAGCAGCAGTTTGACCTTCAGGTTGTCTTCGAAGGGGCGGATTTTCTGATCGAGTTCGTCGTTGCGCGGGACATAGCCATACAGGGAAATCGCCCCGTCGGGAGAATCCAGCCGGTAGGAGACCCAGCGACCTTCGTCCGTGAAATCGAAGTTGTAATAATCCACGGCCGAAAGTTCGACCCGGAACCATTTCCCGTCGACCGGCCGCTTCGCGAGGAAATCCTCCCAGCTCATCTCGGACCAGCCCGCCCAGCTCTCCCAGTCGACCTTCAGGACGCCTTCGGATTCGATCAGCACGATCTGCCGCAGCTCGAAGTCTCCCGTCCGGACCGTGACCGTCATCAGATCCTTCTCGTCTGACGCCGCAACACTGTCGCCGAGCATTTCGCGGAATCCGGGGGCCGCGTAGGGCTTCCCGGCATGCCATGACCTGAGCTTGGGCGCGGTGCGCTCCGGGTCCCGCACGTGGAGCAGCATCTCCTCTTCGCTGGCTGCGGCCAGGAAGGCCTTCACCGCCGATTCGATCGCCACCAGCATCGACTTCGCCGCGGGTTCCTCGTCGGCCTTTTCGGGGATCACGGCGGGAACCAGCGAAACCGACGGAGGCACCGGTTCATCGGGAGCCATCCACCACGCGAACAGGCCGAGCAGCGCGATCGCGGGCACCGCCAGGCTCAACAGGAACTTCCAATCGCCGCCGGCAGGCTCCTCGTCCTCGCCGCCGGGCTCGATTTCCTCCAACTCGCGGGCACCCGCTGCCAGCGCGGGGGCCAGCAAGGGCGGCGTCTCGTCCTCCGCCCCGGGCAAGCGCAGCATGATCCGGCACGCCGGACACACCACGCCCTTGCCATCATGATCCTGGGACACCCGGAATACGAAGCGGCAACCGGGACAAACGAAGCTGTTCCAGCGCTTGGCAGGGTTCAAGGTATCCGGCACGCGACGACAGTGGGCGGGCACCCCGCCGGGCGCAAGGACGGAGCGAATTCCGACGCAGGCAGCCCTTTTATCACTCGGGCGAAATCTCCAGGCGCTCCGGCCACGGCAGCTTCAGCGGTTCTTCCCCGTCGCCGAGATCGAAGCTGTCCAACACGCTCGCACGGTTCCGGCCGGAGACCGGCTGGGTCTCGTCCATCAACACCTGCTCGGTGAAATAAGGATCCTCCCCGAGCAGCGCCGGAGCCTTCGCCCGGACCGGTGTGGTATCGATCACCGCCAACTGCCCCAGCCCGATCGCGTCCGCCCCGGCCTCCGCTCCCGAAGCCCCGGAATGGAGGTGGCAGAAGGGCAGGCTCTCCGTGCCCTTCCGGAAGAACTCGATCTGACCCGCGGCCCGGGTCCGCGGACGACCGGTCGAGGGATCCACCACCGTCTCGTAGCAATACGGCGTCGCGCGCTGGCCGCTGACCCGGCAGATATTGGCTTCCACCACGCTCTCGGGCTGGGCGATCCCCTTGCCACCGAAAGCCGGGGCGGCGGCATTCATCGCCTCTTCCCACACCGGCATCGCCAGGTCCTTGGAAAAGGCCCCCGCATAGATCGACTTGCCGGGCTGCAGGAATCCGACCCAGACCCCGCAGGTCACCCGGCCGTTGTAGCCGAGGAACCAGTTGTCGGAGAAATCATGGGTCGTGCCGGTCTTGGCGCCGCCGGTAAACGGCTTCTCGACCATCCGGTCCGCCAACCCCGCCGCGCTGCCGCGGTCCATGCTGCCGCGCAGCATGCTGTGAACCATGAAGGCGGTCGCCTCGTCCGTCGCCTGCAGCCGCGTCGGAACCCGGATCGCCCGCTCGTAGCGGGTGATGCCGTCGGCATCTTCGATCCGGTTGACATAGGTCAGGAGCTGCGGCGCGGTCTGGCCGCCCCGGGCGAAAGCCGAAATCGCGCGCACCGCATCCTTCAGTGATGCGGCTTCCCAGCCCGCCGCGATCCGCGGCAGCAGCTCAATGTCCTTGGTCGGCAAGCCGAAGTTTCCCGCGGTCTTCACCACGTTCTCGAGTCCCGTCTTCACCGCGAAACTGACCGATGCGGCGATCTTCGAAGCCTCCAAGGCCCGGCGTGCGGTGATTTCGCCTTCCACCGGCGGCGTCGCCACTTCCATCCCCCACTCCGCCAGCACCCCGTCCCGCCCGCCGATCATCACCGAGCGGTTGTCCATCCACTCGTCCATCAGGATGGTCGCCGGCGTGAGGTTCCGCTCGAATCCCGCCGCATAGACGAAGGGCAGGAAGGCGGTGCCGAGTGGACGCCGGCCCAGCTCGATCACATCGTAGGGCACCTGCCCGTAGTCCCGACCGCCGACGTGGGCGATGACCTCGCCGTTGCCGTGATCGATCATCAGGCCGGCTCCTTGCAAATACTCCGCGACCTTGCCGGACGACTTGCGGTAATCCGCGCGCTTCTGGTTCGCATAACCGGGGTGCTGCTCCGCCCGTTCGAGGCTCCGCTGGAGGGAAAGCTCCAGCGATTGCTGCACGTCCGAATCGATCGAGGTGTGGATCCGGAAGCCGCCGGCCGCGAGCGCGTCCTCACCCATCATCCGGCGGATCTCATCGGCCACCCGCTCGTAAAGGTGGGTCGTCCCGCGTTGCAGCGGCTGTGGATCGAGCTTCAGCGTCGAAACCATCAGGTCCGCCGACTGGGCACGGGTCAGGGCCTTGAGATCCACCATCCGGCCCAGCACCAGGTTGCGCGAGTTCCGGTTGCCGTTCGGATTGTTGATCGGCGAAAGGTTCGTCGGGTTCTTGATGCAACCGACAATCGCCGCGCTCTCCAGCGCATCGAGGTCCTTCGGCTCCTTGCCGAAATAGCCCAGCGACGCCGAGCGGATGCCGTAATAGCCGCTGCCGAAATAAATGCGGTTCAGGTAGAACTCGAGGATCTGCGACTTCTCGTAGCGCTTCTCAATCCGCTGCGCGAGGAAGGCCTCCACCATCTTGCGCTCCATGCCCGTCTCGCCGCGCTTCTTGCGATCCGCTTCCAGGTCGTAGGCATTTCGGGCGAGCTGCTGGGTGATCGTGCTGGCCCCCTGGGTCGTCTCACCAGCCTGGTAGTTCAGCCAGACCGCCCGCGCCACGCCGATGTAGTCCACCCCGTCGTGGGTATTGAAGCGCTGGTCCTCCCCAGCCCGCAGCGCGTCGATGAAGATCTGCGGCACGCCCGTGATCGGGATCACGCTGCGGTTCTGCACGAACACGCGTCCGATCTCCTTGCCGTTGCGGTCAAGGATCAGACTCGGGATCTCGAGGTCGTTGATCCGCTCGAGATCGTAGGTGTAAGCCCGCTCGCGATACGGCCGGGTGTAACGCTCCGCCACCACGTAGCCGATCACCGCGCATGCCAGCATCAGCAGCGCGAGGCTTCCCCAGAAGCGTTTGCGCTTGTAGAATCGGCGCTTCTTCAGCTTGTTCCGCGTGTTTTTTTCGCTCGTGGCCATGCAGGAATCCGTTCGTGACAGCTCCCGGAATTCGTCCGGTGCCCCATCCGCATACCTGCCGGACGGGGAGGATGCAACTCCGGCCTTGGCGGATCGACTGAGGGAGGAAATCCGTCGCGACGGCCCCCTGACCTTTCCCCGTTTCATGTCCGCCGCCCTCTACGACCCGGCGGACGGCTACTACGCCCGGCCCGCCGGCCAGGTCGGCCGCGGCGGCGACTTCTTCACCAGCGTCAGCACCGGATCCTTGTTCGGCCGGTTGCTCGCCCGCCACATCGCGGCGTGGCACCGCGACTCAGGCTCGCCCGACCGCTGGAGGATCGTGGAATGCGGGGCCAATGACGGATCGCTCGCCGGCGACATCCTTTCGGCCCTTGGCGATTCACCCGGCCTCGAATACGCCATCGTCGAGCCGCTCCCACTCCTCGCCGCCGCCCAGCGCGAACGCCTGCCGGACGCCCGCATCGTCGCCGCGGCGGAAGAACTCGCCGCCGATCCCCTGCCGTCCTTCGTCCTCGGCAACGAGGTGATCGACGCGCTGCCCTTTCACCTCATCGAGTCCGATGGCCGGGCCTGGCGCCTCCAGGGCGTGACCCTTTCCCCGGACGAGCGCTTCGCCTGGACTGACCTCGGCGAAGCCCCGCCCGAACTTGTCGCCGGGATCCCGCGCCGCCCCGCCGGCTACCGCACCGAAGTCCGGGACAGCCTGACCGCCTTCCTCGCCCCGCTCGCCGCCGGGATGAAGGGCGGCCGGATGCTGTGGCTCGACTACGGCTTCGAGCGCGACGACTACTACCATGAGTCCCGTACTACCGGCACCCTGCGCACCTTCTCCCGCCACCGCGCCGCGGAGGACCCGCTGGAGTCGCCGGGTGAGATCGACATCACCGCCCACGTCGACTTCACCGCCCTGTCCACCGCGCTTTCCCAAGCCGGCGGCAAAGTGATCCGCTTCGAACCCCAGGGCCGCTTCCTCACCGGAGTGGCCCGGCTCTGGCTGCTCGAACTCGAAGGCCGCACCGACGAGGCCACCCGCAAGGACCTCCGCGCCTTCCAGACCCTCACCCACCCCGGCCACCTCGGCTCGAAGTTCCACGTGATCGAGGCCTCATTTTAGAAACCCCGGCCCTTGCGGCGACCTCGCTACCGGACTATTCCCCGCCATGGATTTGTCCGACTTTCGCAAGGAATACTCCGACCGCGGCCTGCACCGCGAGGATCTGGCCGCCGACCCGATGCACCAGTTCGAGCAATGGTTCCATCAGGCGATCAAGCTCAAGCTCCATGAACCGAACGCGATGAGCCTGGCCACCGCCGACGCCGCCGGCCGACCTTTGCTGCGCACGGTCCTCCTGAAGTACTTCGATGCCTCCGGCTTCGTCTTCTTCACCAACTACGAAAGCCGCAAGGCCCGACACATCGAGGAGAACCCGCACGTCTCGCTGCTCTTCCCGTGGATCGTCCTGGAGCGCCAGGTCATCGTGCAAGGCCGCGCCGAGAAGATCTCCGCCGCGGAGTCGCTGAAATACTTCACCTCCCGCCCCCGCGAGTCCCAGCTCGGGGCCTGGGTCTCCAGCCAGAGCTCGGTCATCTCCTCCCGCAAGCTGCTCCTCCAGAAGCTCGCCGAGATCCGCGACAAGTTCAGCCACGGCGAGATCCCGCTGCCTTCCTTCTGGGGCGGCTTCCGCGTCGTCCCGGAAAGCATCGAGTTCTGGCAAGGCGGATCCGCCCGGCTGCACGACCGCTTCCAATACGATCGCGACGGCGACGGCTGGAGCATCGCGCGGCTTTCGCCTTGAACCCTCGTTCCGGACGATTGCGTTCCCCCGCAGCATCCGTTAGGAAAGTCGGCCATGGGGATCGGCTGGCGATTCCGGACAGGAAAGACCACCACCGATGATCACCCGTTGCCCGCTTCTCATCGCCTCGGTCCTGGCACCCGCCCTGCGGGTCCATGGCGAACTCCCGCCGCAGGAGTATGAATACGGTTTCCAACTCTATCAGGAGGACGACAACCGGATCCGCGTCGAGGCGGAGTATCTCCGGGCACAGATCGAGCTGAATCCCGAAACCTCGGTCCGTTTTCAATACCTCCGCGACGCGATCAGCGGGGCCTCGCCCACCGGTGTCCTGCCCGGCAGCGCCCAACCCTTTCTGGCCAATCTCGAAGACGTCCGCCGCGGCATCCTGGGCGCGGTTTCCCGGCAGTTCGGCGACCATCGCGCGGAGATCGAATTTTCCCGCAGCGAGGAAGACGACTACGTCTCCCGCGGCATCGCCATCACCGACACCCTGGAGCTCAACCAGAAGAACACCACGCTGCGCTTCGGCCTCAACTACCTCGACGACACCGTGCTGGTTCCCGGCCTCGGCGACCGCGACAAGCGGACCACCGACTTCTTCGCCGGGGTCAGCCAGCTCCTCGACCAGAACACGGTGATCTCCGCCAACCTCACCCTCGGCCATGCGGAAGGCTACCTGAACGACCCCTACAAGCTGGTCCAGCGCACCGATGTCATCACGCTGCCCGACGGCCTGGGCGGCACCATCGACGTGCCCATCGTCAATGTCTTCCGCGAGAACCGCCCCGATTCGCGCTTCCGCCAGGTGCTGCAGTTCGGCGCGCGGCATTACTTCGAGCCGGTGGACGCCGCGCTCGATGGCATCCTGCGGCTGTCCCACGACAGCTTCGGCGTCTTCTCCCAAACCGTGCAGTTCGAGTGGCGGCAGCAGGTCGGGAAGAGTCTCCAGGCCGTGCCCTTCATCCGCTACTACCATCAGAACGAGGCCGATTTCTTCACCAACACCCTCGACGCCTTCCCCGGCACGCCCTCGGGAAATCCCAACGGCAGCGGCCCGAATTACTCCGCGGACTACCGGCTTTCGTCGTTCGACTCGCTCAGCGGCGGGCTCCGCTTGAGTTATCAGGTCACGGAAAACTTCTCCGCCACCGCCGCCTACGAGCGCTACGTGATGGACGCCACCGGTGGCGCATCCGGCCGATCGCCGGACCAGGCCTACATCAGCGCCGACATCTGGACCTTCGGCATCCGGGCGGCCTTCTGATCTCTAACAAGAGCGGGCTCACCGGGCGGCTGCCGGGTGATCGTGCTCTTCCTCGCTCACGATCGTCCCGCCGCTCATCTTCACCACCCGCCTCGCCTTCGCCGCCAGCGCCGGGTCATGCGTCACCAGCACCAGCGCGGTGCCAGCCTCGCGGTTGAGGCGGAACAGCATCTCGACGATCGGTCCGCTGGTCTCGGCATCGAGGTTGCCGGTGGGTTCGTCGGCGAAAAGGATCTTGGGCCGGTGGATGAAGGCGCGGGCCAGCGCGACGCGCTGCTGCTCGCCGCCGGAAAGTTGTAGGGGATAGTGATCGAGCCGGTCGCCAAGGCCCACCTCCTTGAGCAAGGCCTCCGCCTCCTTCTCCCGCCCCCGCTCGCCGCGCAGTTCCAGCGGGACCAGCACGTTCTCGATCGCCGTCAGGGTCGGGATGAGCTGGAAGCTCTGGAACACGAAGCCGACCAGCCGGTTGCGCAGCGCCGCGCGGGCGTCCTGGCTCAGCGATTCCATCGCCTGGCCCTCGAGCATCACCGAGCCGCTGGTCGCGTCGTCGAGACCCGCGCAAAGCCCCAGCAAGGTCGTCTTGCCGCTGCCGGAAGGACCGATGATCGCCATCGTGTCGCCCTCTTCCAAAGTCAGCGAGACGTCGCGCAGCACCGTCAGCTCGTGGCTGGCGGTGCGGTGGACCTTTTTCAAGTCGCGCACCTCGAGGAGGGTCCGTTTGACAGCTCGGGGGGCGGCTTCTAGGCTGGCGGGCGATGCGGATGTCATGTCGGAAATTCTTAGCGCTGGGGCTGCTGGTCGCAACGGGCGGCGGACTATGGGCCGAAGAGGCGCCGAATGCAAACGGCGCGAAGAAGCGGATCGTTATCCTCGGCGACAGCATCACCGCCGGCTACGGGCTCGATCCCGAGGAGGCCTACCCGGCCTTGCTTCAAAAGAAGATCGATGCCGCCGGCCTGCCCTACACCGTGACCAATGCCGGGGTCAGCGGCGACACCACCGCCGGCGGCTTGCGGCGGGTCGCCTGGGCGCTGGGCCAGCAAGGCGCGGACGTGCTGGTGGTCGCGCTCGGCGGAAATGACGGCCTGCGGGGCATCCAGCCGGAGCAAACGCGTGAGAACCTCGCGGGAATCATCGACAAGGCCCGCACCAAGAACCCGCGGATCCAGGTCGTGGTCGCCGGGATGCAGATGCCCGACAACATGGGCGCGGAATTCACCACGAAGTTCAAGGAGCTCTACCCCGCCATCGCGAAGGAGAAGAAAGTCGCACTGGTCCCCTTCCTGCTTGAAGGCGTCGGCGGCAGCGAGGAGCTGAACCAGGACGACCGCATCCACCCGACCGCGGAAGGCCAGGTCAAGGTGGCGGAGACGGTGTGGAAGGTCTTGAAAGTGGAGATCGCGGACGGCGGGAAGGCGACACCCTGAGCCAGGGAGGGGCGGCGGCGACCGCGTGTCATTGGGGCTTGCGGAAACGCCCGCTTCGGCGTCAGTCATCGCTCTCTCACCATGACCGCCAGCACGACCTCGCCCCACCTCCTTTCGCCCTTCGACCTCCGTGGCCTGCCGCTGCGCAACCGGGTGGTCATGGCTCCCCTCACCCGAGCCCGCGCCGGCCGCGAGCGCGTCCCGAATGACCTGATGGTCGAGTATTACCTCCAGCGGGCTTCGGCCGGGCTGATCATCGCGGAGGCGACGACCATTTCGGAGCAAGGCTTCGGCTGGGTCGATTCGCCGGGCATCTACAACGACGCGCAGGTCGCCGGCTGGTCGAAGATCACCTCGGCGCTCCGCGAGCGCGGCACGCCGGTCTTCCTCCAGCTCTGGCACTGCGGCCGGGCCTCGCACAGCAGCTTCCACGGCGGCCGGCCCGCGGTCTCGGCCTCGGCGGTGAAGATCAACGGCGACACCATCCACACCCCCGACGGCAAGCAGCCCTACGAGGTGCCGCGGGCGCTGGAGACCGAAGAAGTCGCCGCCGTGGTCGAGGACTACCGGCGGGCGGCGGAGCGGGCCAAGGCGGCGGGTTTCGACGGCATCGAAATCCACGCCGCCAACGGCTACCTGATCAACCAGTTCCTCGACTCCAAGACCAACCTGCGGACCGACAGCTACGGCGGCAGCGTCGAAAACCGCTTTCGCTTCCTCCGCGAGATCACCGACGCGATCCTCACCGTCTGGCCCGCCGACCGCGTCGGCGTGCGGCTTTCGCCGAACGGGAACTTCAACGACATGGGCGCTCCCGATTTCCGCGAAACCTACACCCACGCGGCAGAGCAACTGAATGGCTACGGGCTGGCCTACCTCCACGTGGTCGACGGCCTCGCCTTCGGCTTCCACGAGCAAGGCGAGCCGATGACGCTGGCGGAATTCCGCGCGGTGTTCGACGGCCCGCTGATGGGCAATTGCGGCTACACCCGCGACAGCGCCGAGGAAGCGATCGCCGCCCGCCACGCCGATCTGATCGCCTTCGGCCGTCCCTACCTCAGCAATCCGGACCTCGTCGAGCGCTTCTCCCATGGCTGGGAGCTTAACCCGCCGGCCGAAGTGACCACCTGGTCGGCGCCCACCGCGGAAGGCTACACCGACTTCCCCTTTCATGTCGGGTGAGATGACCGAACATGAACGGTCGGCTGGGTTTGTCCGGCTCGGCGTGCGCTTTTCAAGGTGGCTCGCTCCCACCAGACGCAACCGCCGTTTCGGACACCTCTCGGCTCGCTCACCAAGTCCGGGCCTGGAACCCTCGCCGTCACCGGATCGGATCCCGTGCTCGATCAGTTCCCCCGCAGCGACCTCGCCTCCTCCGATGCCGGCACGACTCTCGCCGTTGAATGCGGATCGGATCCCGCCGGCTGGACCGTCGCGCAGGACGGAGTGAACGGCATCGTCATCTCCGCAGCCGATGATTCCGTGCCGGCTGGCATCGACCTCGTCACGGTTACCATCCCGCGGGCGCCCGCCATGGACGACAAACTTTTCGTTCGCCTGAAAGTGACGATCGCCCCCTGACCAGCAGCGCGTCTTGCTCACCCAACCCGGCCGCCTCATGCATGGGGTGGCCGCGATATCTCCCGGCACCGATCCCATGAAACCCACCGCCCTCTTCGCTCTCCTGATTTCCGGCCTGCCCCTGCACGCGGACGTCATCATCGGCCCGGCTGGCGGGAACGGCGGCTTTGTCAGCGCCTCTAACAACTTCAACGGCAGCCCGGACGGCTGGAACGCGGCGTCCGGCGTGTGGATCGACCGCGGCAACTCCTCCCTCAGCTCCGCGCCCTTCGGTGCCGACTCCGCCGCGAACTCCCGCTTCATCCAGATCCATGCCGACGGCGGTGAAACCCTCACCTCCACCGCCACCTTCACCGTCGCGCCCGGCGATGAAATCCAGCTCAGCCTCGACTACAAGACCGCTGGAGGCGGGGCCACGCCGACCGCCCAGATCGTCCTCTGGGATTCCGGCACGAACTCCCCCTACGCGACCCTCGGCACCCTCGCCACCACCACCCAGGCCACCTTCACCACGCGGACCTTCACCCACACCGCCACCACCGCGAACACCCGCCTGCGCCTCCGCTTCATCCTGCCCGCCGCCACGGGATTGGGCCGCGACCTCCACCTCGACCGCATTCATTTGTCCGGCGGCAGAATCACCCCGCCTGAGCCGCCCGCTCCCATCGGCTACGCCACGCTCCAGCACCTGCTGCCCGACGATACCGACGATCGCATCGTTGAAAAGGCCGCCAAGCTCCTGCCACGGCCCGCCCAGGTCGAATGGCAGCGCTTGGAAACGACCTACTTCATCCACTACGGGCCGAACGCGTTCAACGGCGTCGAATGGGGCACCGGCACCGAGTCGCCCGCCGTCTTCAACCCCACCGCGCTCGATGCCGGGCAATGGGTCCGCGAGATCGACGACGCCGGCGGCAAGCTCCTCATGCTCGTGGTCAAGCACCACGACGGCTTCTGCCTCTGGCCCTCGCGCTACACGAACCACGACGTCGCCGCCTCGCCCTGGCTCGAGGGACAAGGCGACCTCGTCCGCGCCGTCGCCGATGCCTGCGCCGCCCGCGGCATCAAGTTCGGCATCTATCTCTCGCCGGCCGATCTCTATCAGATCGAGTCCGCCCCCGGCTTCGGCTCCGGGCTTTACGGAAATGGCAGCGCCGCGCAGGCGTCGGTCATCCCCACCGATCCCGCCGGCTTCAGCAGCGCGCCCGCCGCCGGCCGCACCCCGCCACCCGGCCGCCCGGTGATCCCGGCCACCGTGGACGACTACAACCGCTACTTCCTCAACCAGCTCTACGAACTCCTCACCGAATACGGACCCGTCAGCGAGGTCTGGTTCGACGGTGCCCATCCGAAACAAACCAACCCGCCGCAGCAGTACGACCGCCAGGCCTGGTTCCAGCTCATCCATACGCTCCAGCCGGAAGCGATGATCGCCATCAAGGGCCCCGACGTCCGCTGGGTCGGCAACGAAGCCGGCATCGCCCGCGAGACCGAATGGAGCCCGCTGCCCGTCCCGAACCACCCCGACAGCCATGATTGGGCGGACATGACCGCCACCGACCTCGGCAGCCGTTCCCGCCTGACCCGCGGCTCCTACCTGACCTGGTATCCCGCCGAGGCCGACGTCCCCATCCTTCACGGCTGGTTCTGGGCCGCCGGGAAATCCGTGCGCACCACCACCCAGCTCATCGACATCTACTATGCCTCCGTAGGTCGCAATGCGAACCTGCTGCTCAACATCTCCCCGGACAACCGCGGCCTCATCCCCGACAACCAGCTCGCCCCGCTCCGCGGCATGAGCCAGGTGATCCGCCAGACCTTCGCCACCAACCTCGCCGAAAACGCCACCGCCTCCGCGACGTCCTCGCTCGCCCACCAGCCCGCCGCCCTGGCCGTCGACGGCGACCTCGACACCTGGTGGGAACCCGGTCCGGGCGAAAGCAGTCCGACCTTCACCGTCCAGCTCCCGGCCTCCGTCGAGTTCGATCACGTCGTGCTTCAGGAAGCCATCGCCACCCGCGGCCAGCGCATCGAGTCCTTCGCCATCGACACCTGGGACGGCAGCGCCTGGACCCAGCACGCCACCGCCACCACCGTCGGCCACAAGCGCATCGCCCGCTTCGCCACCGCCGTCACCAGCGACCGCCTCCGCATCCGCATCACCCGGTCCCGGCTGGAGCCTTCACTCGCCGAAGTCTCCGTCTTCCGCGGTGCCGTGCTTGTCAATCCGCCCGCCATCGGGGCCCGCGACGCCTCCGGCAACGTCACGCTTTCCGCCGGCTCCGGCCTGGCCATCCGCTACACCGTCGATGGCTCCGCACCCGGCCCGGACTCCACGCTCTACAGCGCCCCCTTCCCGCTCCCGCTCGGTGGCACCATCCGGGCCATCGCGCTGAATGGCAGCTCCGCCAGCTTCGAGGTCGCGAAGGAGTTCCCCGGCCTCGTGCCGACCGGCTGGCGGGTCGTTTCCGCCGATAGCCAGCAAGCCGCGAATCCCGCCAACCTCGCCATCGACGACGACCCCGCCACCTGCTGGCAGACCGCCGCCAGCTCCGGCCCGCAGCCGCACCAGATCACCATCGACATGACGGCCGCCCGCTGGATCCGCGGCTTCAGCTACCTGCCGAAGCCCGGCGGCGGGGACGGCACGGTGAAACGCTACCGCTTCGAGACCAGCCTCGACGGCAGCGCGTGGACCGAGGCCGCCACCGGCGAGTTCGCCAACATCCGCAACAATCCCGTCCTGCAAAAGACCGTCTTCCCCGCCGCCGTCCAGGCCCGCTACTTCCGCTTCACCTCGCTGGAGGAAATCAACGGCGCCAACCACGCCGGCGCCGCGGAGATCAGCGTCCTGCCCGGCGGGAGCGCTGGCTTCAAGCGCGAGTCCGGCCCGAGCGACGACCGTCCTTCGCGGCCTCACGACTGATGATTCGGCATCGATCACCACGGCCCGACCGCCGTCGCACCGGCCATGCGGCTGTCGCGTGAAGACGCGACGTTACGGGCACCGCGCGTCCGGCTAGCATGGACCCGATGGTGGTAACTGCCGCCAAACCCAAGTCATGCCAGCCACCTTTCTCCAACGGACGATCCGTCGCTTCGCGCTCGCCGGACTCGCCGCTTTCCTGCCGCCCGCCGCCGCGGAAAGCAGGCCGCCGAACGTCGTCCTGATGATCGCCGACGACCTCGGCTACGGCGACCTCGGCTGCCAGGGCGCGACGAAGATCGCCACGCCGCGGATCGACTCGCTGGCCCGCGAAGGCCTCCGCTTTACCGACGCCCACTCCTACAGCGCGATCTGCATGCCCTCGCGCTACAGCGTTCTCACAGGGAGATACGCGTTCCGCCTCCGTCGATCGATGGAGTACGCATGCAGTTTCGATCCCGGCCAGATCCTGCTCCCGGAGCTGCTCCGCTCCGCCGGCTACCGCACCGCCGCCATCGGCAAGTGGCACAACGGATTCGGCACCAGCCAGAAGGTCGACTGGAACGCGCCCTTGAAACCCGGCCCGCTGGAGTTCGGCTTCGAGTCCTTCTACGGCACTCCTCGTACTCACTCGGAACCGCCATTGGTCTTCATGCGCGACCACCGGATCCTCGGCTGGGAAGAGAGCGACCCCATCTCCGTCGACCGCTCCCCCGGCACCGGCGCCCACGGCAGGCAGGTCGGCGGAAAGAAAGCACTGGCCCTGCGCCCGGACGACCGCATCGACCTCATGCTGGCGGACGAGGCCGAGCGTTTCATCGCCGGCCAGCCCCAGGAGAAGCCCTTCTTCCTCTACCTCGCCTGGGTCTCGCCCCACCACCCGCTCAGCCCCTCCACCGGCTTCCGCGGCAAGAGCGGCGCCGGTCGCTACGGCGACTTCATCCAGCAGCTCGACCACGCCGTCGGCCGCGTGCTCGACTCGCTCGAAGCACACGGCCACGCCCGCGACACGCTGGTCCTCTTCACCAGCGACAACGGCGGCCGCTACGAGAACGCCGCCGTGAAAGCCGGCCACCGGCCCAACGGGAATCTGTTAGGCCAGAAGACCGACGTCTGGGAAGGCGGCCACCGCGTGCCTTTCCTCGCCCGCTGGCCCGGGAAAATCCCGGCCGGCAGCACGCGGGGCGAACTCTTCCACCAGGTCGACCTGATGGCGACCATCGCCGCCGCCGCCGCGGTGAAACTCCCCGCGGAGGCCTCGCCCGACGGACGCTCGGAACTTGCCGCCTTCCTCGCCCCCGCCACCACCCCGGCGATCCGCACGGAAGCCATCTTCCACGGCACCCGCAGCCTCGCCTTGCGCCAGGGGCCGTGGCTCTACATCCCGGTGCAGGGCTCCGGCGGCAAAACCGTCCCCGAACCCGCCAAGCCCTGGGCCATTCCCTACCGCAGCATGGGAACCTCTAACAGCGACGTCGATGACGGCGGTGCCATCAAGGAGGGCGCGCCACAGGAACAACTCTACGACCTTTCCAACGACCTCGCCCAGCGCCGCAACCTCGCCGCCGGACAAGCGGACAAGTTGAAAGCGCTCCGGGAGCGCTTCAAGGCGCTGACCCGCATCGGGAAATCCGCCGCGAACTGAATCGGCAAGGCTCGAAAGGTCATCATCAACCCGAATTTCAACTCCATGAAACACCCCGCTTCCCCGACCCTCCGAAGCCTCACTGGCAGCTTCATGGTCATCGCCTCGCTGTTACCCGCCGCCGCGCGGGCGGCGGGCTCCGAAGCGCCTCCGCTGCATGACGTCGTGGTCTACGGCGACTCCTCGGGCGCCGTGACCGCAGCCGTCTCGGCGAAGCGCCAGGGCCGCACGGTCATCCTCGTCAACCCCACCCGCTTCCTCGGCGGCATGAGTTCCAGCGGCCTCGGCGCCACCGACTTCCTCGGCCGCCGCGCCACCTTCGGCGGGATCGCCTCGGAGTTCTACGACGCGGTCGCCGCGGCCTACGGCACCGACTTCGTCCGCAGTTTCGAGCCCCATGTCGGCCTGAAAGTCTTCGACAAGATCGCGGCCGACGCCGGCTTGACCGTGGTCTTCGACGAAAAGCTCGACCGCACGCCGGGCAAGGGCGTGATGATGAAGGACGGCCGCATCGAGTCGATCACCACCCTCAGCGGCAAGACCTACCGCGGGAAGATGTTCATCGACGCGACTTATGTCGGCGACCTGATGGCCGCGGCCGGCGTCAGCTTCACCGTCGGCCGCGAGGCCGAGGCCCAGTATGGCGAGGACCTCGCCGGCGTCCGCCGCGGCGACACCAAGCCGCGGGTCCACTACACCCAGCGCGACAAGGACCACTTCATCCGCGAGGTCGATCCCTACATCAAAGCGGGCGACCCCTCAAGCGGACTGCTGCCGCGCATCCACCGCATCGAAGGCCTCGCCAACGGCCAGGGCGACCGCAAGATCCAGGCTTACAACTACCGCGTCTGCCTGACCACCGATCCGAAGCTCCGCATCCCGATCGGCAAGCCGGAAGGCTACCGCGAGATCGACCACGAGCTGCTGCTCCGCAATTTCGAAGCCGGCGATCCCCGCCTCCCCGCGCTGATCGAACCGCTCGCCGGCACCGGCTCCAAGGTCGACTGGAACAACATGCACGCCGTCGGCTCCGACCATCCCGGGGGGAACTGGGACTATCCCGAAGCCAGCTATGAAAAGCGCCGCGAGATCGAGAAGGAACACGAGACCTACATCCGCGGCTTCCTCTGGACCCTGTCTAACAACCCGCGCGTCCCCGAAGGCATCCGCAAGAAGGCCTCCGCGTACGGATTGGCCAAGGACGAGTTCACCGACAACGGCGGCTGGCCCTGGATGATCTACATCCGCGAAGCCCGCCGCATGGTGTCCGACTACGTGACCACCCAGCACCACTGCGAAGGCAAGGAGACCGCGCCCGACCCCGTCGCACTCGGCTCTTTCGGCATGGACTCCCACGTCGTGCAGCACTTCGTCACCGAAAGCGGACACGCCCAGAGCGACGGCGTGATCTGGCGCGTCCCGCCGAAGCCCTACGGCATCTCCTACCGCTCCATCGTCCCGCGCAAGGGCGAGTGCGCCAACCTGTTCGTCCCGATCTGCCTCGCCGCCTCCCACGTCGCCCACGGCTCGATCCGGATGGAGCCCGTCTTCATGGCGCTCTCCGAAAGCGCGGCCATCGCCGCCGGCGTGGCGATCGACCAGCAGGTGGCCGTGCAGGAGGTCGCCTACCCGGCCCTGCGGGAAAAGCTGCTCGCCGCCAAGCAGATCGTCGACCCCACGGCCGTGCCGAAGGCCGCCAAACCGAAAAGCCCCGCCCCGAAGAAATAACCCTGAGCGCCGCCTTCTCCCGACACCGCCATGAGCCGCCCGCTTGCATTCCTTTTCCTGATCGCCGTCGCGATGGCCTCCGCCGCGACCGCTCGGGAAGGCAAGCCCAACCTCGTGCTCATCCTTGCCGACGACCTCGGCTACGGCTCGCTCGCTTGCTACGGATCAACGCAGATCCGCACCCCGCATCTCGACCGCCTCGCGGCTTCGGGCATCCGGCTCACCGACTTCCACAGCAACGGCCCGATGTGCACGCCCACCCGCGCCGCCCTGATGACCGGCCGCTACCCGCAGCGCTGCGCCTGGGTTCCCGATGAGGACCTGTCGCCCGTCTTCCGCGAACAGCGCCGCAAGAACCCCGCGCAACGCTGGGCCTGGGGCATCGCGCCCGCCGAGCAAACCCTCGCCGAGACCCTCCGCGACGCGGGCTACCGCACCGCCCTGTTCGGCAAGTGGCACCTCGGCTACGACACCCGCTTTCATCCGATGAACCAGGGCTTCGACGAGTTCCGCGGCTTCACCGGCGGGGCCGTCGACTACCACACGCACGTCGCCACCCACGGCCTGAAGGAACTCGACTGGTGGGACTGCAAGGCGATCCGCAACGAGACCGGCTACACCACCGACCTGCTCACGCGGCACGCCGTCGATTTCATCGCCCGCCACAAGGACCGCCCCTTCTTCCTCTATCTCGCCCACGCCGCTCCGCACGATCCCTGGCAAGGCCGGGATCCGGCGGCGAAGAAGACTCCCGCGGAGACTTACAAAGAGATGATCGAGGTCCTCGACGAATCGGTCGACAGCGTCACCGCCGCCCTGCGCGAACACGGCCTCGAAAAGAACACGCTGCTCGTCTTCTGCTCCGACAACGGGGCCGCCCCGCCGCCCGGAGTCGCCGCGAACGGACGGCTGAAGGGAAGGAAAGGCAGCCTGCACGAAGGCGGCCACCGCGTGCCCTTCATCGCCGCATGGCCGGGGGTCATTCCCGCCGGTTCCACCTCTTCCTTGATCGCGATGACCATGGACCTGTTCCCGACTTTCGCGAAACTCGCCGGGGCGGAACTGTCGGCCCTTCCCCGCCTCGACGGCATCGACCTGATGCCCCTGTTAGAGGGCGGCAAGCCCGGCACGGGCCGCACCCTCCACTGGCTCTTTGGCGACACCTGGGCCGTCCGCGAAGGCCCTTGGAAGCTGATCGGCAAAGGAGCCGAAGCGAGCTTCCTCGCCGACCTCGACGCCGACCCCGCGGAGAAAAGCAACCGCCTCGGGGAACAACGCGCCATCGCCGACAAGCTGACGGCCTCCCACCGGCAATGGATCGCTGAAACCGGCGACCGCTAACCTTCCCCGCTTCCACCATGAAACCTCACACCTACCGCCCGCTCCTGGCCGTCGCGCTGGCCCTCCTCGCGGTGGCGCTTCATGTCCGCGCCGGGGAGGTGGCCGCCAAGCCCAACATTGTCATCATCCTGGCCGATGACCTCGGGATCGAGTGCCTGAAATCCTACGGCGGGCTTTCCCACAAAACCCCGAACATCGATCTTCTCGCCCGCCAGGGCATGAGGTTCACGCACTGCTTTTCCAACCCCTACTGCTCCCCCTCGCGCGCGACGCTCCTCACCGGCCGCTACCCGTTCAAGAACGGCCTGAAGACCGTCCTGCACAGCCGCAGCCAGGAAGAAACCTACCTGCGCCCCGACCAACCCAGCTTCGCCCGCCAACTCAAGCAAGCCGGCTATGCGACCGGCCTCGCCGGCAAGTGGCATGTCTCGCTCCTGCACAAGCACAACACCATCCGCGCCTTCGGATTCGACCATTACCAGTCCTGGCAGATCTTCGATGAACAGGGCCGCAAAACGACGAGATATCATCAACCTCATCTCAACCGCAACGGCACGATCATCACCGACGAAATCAAGGAGCGCTACGGCCCCGAGGTGAATCTCGAGTTCCTGCTCGATTTCATGAAGTCGAACGCCGCGAGGAAGCAGCCCTTCCTCGCCTACCTCACCACCGTCCTGCCCCACTTCCCCTGGGAACCCACCCCGGACAGCAAGGAGCAGGGCTACCGGCAGCCAAATCCGGAGCACAAGGGCGACCCGAAGTATTTCCCCGACATGGTCGCTTATCTCGACAAGAACGTCGGCCGCATCCTGAGCACCCTCGACGAACTGGGCATCGCAGACGACACCATCGTCTTCTTCCTCGCTGACAACGGCACCGACCGCGACCTCGTCCACCTCTGGGGTGATGGCATCAAGGTCCACGGCGGCAAAGGTAGTCTGACCGACCGCGGCACCCACGTCCCCCTGTTGGTGCGCTGGCCCGGCCACATCAAGGAAGGGTCCGTGTGCGACGACCTGGTCGACTTCTCCGACTTCCTCCCCACCCTTTGCGAAATCGCCAACGCCCCGCTGCCAGCCGACGCCATCCACGGCCGCAGCTTCGCCCCCCAACTTCTCGGCAAGCCCGGCAAGCCCCGCGACTGGATCCACATCCAGCACCAGGACCAGCGCCAGGTCAGGAACCGCGACTTCATGCTCGACCACAAGGGGCGCCTCAACCCGGTCGTCACCCTCGGCGAAAAGCCGCCCGAAACAAACGACCCCGAGAAGGAAGCCGCCGCAAGGAAGGCCCTTCAGGCGGTGTTCGATGCCTTGGGAGACTGATCAAGCGTGCGACATTGAGACTTCCACCCCTTCCGATCATCGCCCCTTCCTCCATTCGCCATGGCCGCTTCCCCCACATATCAGGTTCACCGCCGGAATGGTGTCCTGTCACACTTCGGGTTGGTCGCGGGGCCCGATCAGCGGCGAATCATCCCCGCAGAACCCACTACCCCTTTTAGGAGGGTAGTTTGCGGATTGGAAGTTTCTTGCCGCTCGCGATCCCCGCGGATGGATTCCGCAGCGGTGTGGAAAAAACCTTTTCATGCCACTTGGAACCCGAGCGACGACCCACGCCTCAGGGGTTCCTGGCCAATGACGACACCGTCCGTTCAGTCTCCGGCCTCTGCCGCAGCCCCTTGACTTTAGCCTCGCATCCAATAAATCCATGAAACCTCGCCGTATCTTCTCCGCCGCCCGCCTCTCCCTGCCCTTCGCATGCGCCCTGGTCGCGCTCTTCAACGCTCATTCCGCGAAGGCCCAGACGACGCGATATTGGGATGGAAACAACAGCACCGCCAACTTCGGCAGTGCCTCCGGAACCTGGGCGGCCCCCACCAGTGGAACCGCCACCGCCGGTTGGTCGACGTCGGCCGCCGGCACCGCCGTCGTCCTCGGCAACAGCATCACCACCCTGATCAACGACCCCCTCAACTTCGGCAGGGACACGACCGGCACCGGCCTCGGCGGGGGCACCATCACGGTCTCGGGCACGGTCGATGCCGCTTCCTTGAGGTTCGGGTCGCAGACCACCGGCAACATCACGCTCTCCGGCGGCACGATCAACCTTGCGGCGGTGACCAGCATCCACGTCGGGGCCGGCGGCACCACCGTTCAAACCATTTCCTCGAGTATCACCGGAGCGGGCACCAGCCTCACCAAGACCGGCAATTCCCTCAATCTCTCCGGTGCCAACAGCTACACCGGTTCCACCATCATCCCCACCGGCAACCTGATCCTCGGCAGCACGGGTGCCCTCGGCTCCAATCCGGGTGTCGCGGGAAGCAGCGGCGTCACCATCGGCGGTGCCTCCGCGGCGACGCTCTCCTCCACCTTGACCGGCATCACGATCGCCGCGCCCATCACCACGGCCAACACCGGGATCAATTCCTCCATTTCATTCGGCAGGTCCACCGCCGCTGCGGGTTCCATCACGCTCAATGGAGCGATCGGCGGCAATGGCAACGTTGTCTTCACCACCCCCAACAACAACAGCGGCGGCAACGTTCAGACCGTCAATCTCGGCGCGGCAGCCACCTACGCCGGCGACACCACGATCACAACGGGGAACGCCAACAACGCGACATCGGTCAGGAATGCGAGCGGAGCCGCCAACGTCTTGCCGATCACCACGGTGCTGACCATGGCGGGCGGTGGCGGAGCGGGAACGGGCCGGGCGGTCACCTTTGATTTGAACGGACAGAACCAGGAACTCGCCGGGTTGACGAACACCACCCCGGTGCCGGGTCTCAGAAACCACAGGATCACTTCGGCTGCTGCCGCCACGCTTACGATCAACAACGCCACCGACTTCAGTTACGGCGGATCGACGGTCAGCGGAAGCACGACCACCACCGCTCAAATCACCGGTACCATCTCCCTGACCAAGAACGGAGTCGGCAAGTTCACCCTGGCCGCGGGATCCGGCAACGCCTTTAACGGCACCACCACGATTCTCGGCGGCATCCTGAGCCTGGGCCATCCCAACTCGATCCAGAACAGCGTCTTCGACACGACCGCCAGCATCGCGGGGGATGCGACCAATGGTTTGGAAACCGCTCTCACCACCCTGACCCTCGGCGGCCTCACCGGCAGCAACAACTTCGCCACCCGCTTCACCACCACCGGCGGCTATGGCGGACTCACCGCCCTCACGCTCAACCCCGGCACCGGCGTCACCCACAGCTACGCCGCTGACATCGGCGACGGGGCCGGCGGCATGAACCTGATCAAGACCGGGGCCGGCACTCAAATCTTCACCGTTCCCCAAAGCCACACCGGGACCACCACGGCCACCGCCGGCACGCTGGTCGCCCCATCCACGGCGGAACTCCCGGGATCCAATGTCGCCGGAAAGGTGATCTTCAACGGCGGAACGATCGGCGTCCAGGTCGGCGGTGCCGGCTGGACCACGGGGGATGTCCACACCCTTCTGTCCAACGCGACCAAGACCTCCGGCGCCTTGGGCATCGACACCACCAACGGCAACCAGACCCAGTGGACCCCCTTCACGACCACCAACTTCGGCCCGACCCTGGGACTGAACAAGCTGGGTGCCAATGACCTGACCCTCGATCAGGCCAACACCTTCACCGGTGCAACCACCATCACCGCCGGCACGCTGACCCTGACCAATGCCCTCGCCCTCCAGAACAGCGTGCTCGTCACCACCGGCGCGGGCAGCCTCGTCCTCAGTGGCGTCACCACGCTCAACCTGGCCGGCCTCAGCGGTGCCACGGGAAATCTGGCCTCCGTCATCTCCTCCGGCTACGACGGCATCACCGCCATCAACCTCAACACGCCGGCCACGGTGGCGGGTTCCGCCTTCACCTACGGAGGATCCATCACCGAAGGTGCCACGGGAATGACCCTCACCAAAACCGGCGTGGGCATCCAGGTCCTCTCCGGCGCCAACAGCTACACCGGTGCCACCCAGATCGATGGCGGCATGCTGGTCTTCCGGACCAAAGCCGCGAAAGCGAGTGCCACCGCGACCGCCGCAGCCGCCGGTTCCATCGGCCTCGGCGTGAAAGCCGCGGACGCCGCCTTCTATTCCGAGGTTGAAGTCGGCGACTTGTTCAACACCAACACGCTGACCGGTTTCAGCCTTGATCCCGCCTCCGGGGTCGCCATCGACACCAGCGCCGGGAACTTCGACCAGTCGGTCGCTCTTACGGCGGCCCGCTCCCTGACCAAGGTGGGTGCCAACACGCTCACGCTTTCGACGGCGAACAGCTACAGCGGCGCCACCGACGTCCTCAATGGCAACCTCTCGGTCACCGACAACTCCTCGCTGGGCACCACGGCGGGAGCCACCACCATCCACGGCGGCCAGGGCACGACGGCCAATTCCCTCGTCCTGTCGTCCGCCACCACCGACCTGACCATCGCCGAGAACATCAACTTCGCCGCCAGTCCCGTGGGCCGCTCGCAACTGAGTCATCAAGCCCTGAGCCGGTTCCACACCCTTACCGGCAACATCGATGTCACCAGCGACGCGAATATCGTGCAATTCTCGGTGAACGCGGCCAGCACCGACCTCGCGACGGTCGGCGGCGTTACCATCTCCGGCGACATCACCGGTGCCTTGACCAACGGGGCCGGCTTCCTGCTGCGCGGTGCCACCAGCAGCGGCGTATCCGCCGTCAACTCGATCACCGGTAACATCACCCTGACCGGCGCGGGCGTGGTGAAAACCGACGCTAACACCTGGACGCTCGGAGCCGTCGGAAAGACCTACACGGCACCCAGCATCGCCGCGGCCAACGGTATCCTCAAAATGGGCGTGGCCGACTACATCACGGCATCGGCACCGGAATTGATCATGGGGAACTCGAGCGGAGGCTCCACCGGCGTTTTCGACCTCAACGGCTTCAACCAGACGGTCAGCGGGATCACCTACAGCGGCGGGGCCTCTTCAACGGGCACCAAGACGATCACCAACAGTGACACCGTCAACACCGCCGTGCTCACCGTGAACAACACCGCGGATTTCTCTCCCACCGGCGGCACCCCCGCGAACAGCGTCGTTTTGACCGGGAACCTGAGCCTGACCAAGGAGGGTGCGAACACCCTCACCCTCTCCGGCCTCAACAGCCACACCGGCAATACCGTGGTCAACGCCGGCACGCTCGCCCTCGCCGACAACGCCCAGCTCAAGTTCGTGCTCGGAGCCACAACCGGCACCAACAACAGCCTCAGCGGTGCTGGCACCGTCACCCTCGATGGCGACTTCGTCATCGACACCGCGGCGGCGGACGCGCTCGCCGAGGGCACCTGGACCTTGGAAAACGTCAACAGCCTCACCGGTGCCTACGGTGCCACCTTCAGCGTCGTCGGCTTCACCGATGCCGGCGGCAACAAGTGGACCAAGGCGAACGGCCCCACCAAGGTCTACACCTTCGATGAAGCCACGGGCATCCTCACGCTTGAGACCCCCGGCTATGCCTCCTGGGCCTCCACCAACGGCACGGGCCAGACGATCGACCTCGATCATGACGGCGACGGTGTACAGAACGGCGTGGAATACTTCCTCGGCGGGCCCACCGGCAACACCACCGGCTTCACCCCGCTGCCCGGCGTGGCCAACAACGCCGGCACGCTCAGCGTCACCTGGATCAAGGGTTCCGGCTACCTGGGTGCCTACGGCACCGACTTCGCGGTGGAAACCTCCACCACGCTCAGCGGAACCTGGATCACCGCCGACCCGGGCACGGCACCCGGCCAGGCGGATGCCACCACCACGCCCGGCCAGGTGAAATACACCTTCCCCGCCGGCACCAGGAACTTCGTCCGCCTCCGGGTCACCGGACCCTGAGCCGGCCACCGATGAGTTCACCTGCTCCCGCGTGGCAGGATTGGAGAACCCAATCCTGCTGCCCGATCCCGTCCTTTGTTTCCGTTCCTTAAAACCCGGCACGACCGCCCCGCCTGAGTTTCATCCGCTACCGCCAAACCCGTAAAACCCCGCCACTTCATGTCCACACGACCCTCCGTCCCCATTGCCTCCGCCATCGCCGCGCTGCTTGCCGGTCAATCCGCGCATTCCCAAACCACCCGCTACTGGGACAACAACGGCAACGTCACCGGCTTCGGCAGCGCGGGCGGCACGTGGGCGGATCCCACCGTCAGTCAATGGACCACCAGCAATGTCGGCACGGCTGTCCCGGGAGCCAGCATCACCACCCTCATCAACGACCCCCTCCACTTCGGCACGGACTCGGCGGGTAACGGCCTCGGTGGCGGTAGCATCACGGTCTCCGGCACGGTCAATGCGGCGTCCCTCCGCTTCGGCAGCCAAACAACCAGCAACGTCACCCTCTCCGGCGGCACGATCAATCTGGGAGCGGTCACTACCATCCACGTCGGTGCCGGCGGCACCACCAATCACAACATCGCCTCGTCGATCTCCGGAGCAGGCACCAGCCTTACCAAGACCGGAAACACGCTGACCCTTTCCGGAGCGAACAGCTACACCGGCACGACCATCATCAGTACCGGCACGTTGAACCTGAGCAATCTCAGCGCTCTCGGCGGCACCAGCGGTATCAACATCGGTGGCGCTTCGGCCGCGACCCTCCAAAGCACCCTGGATGGCATCACCATCTCCGCCCCGATCACCACCGCCAATACCGGCATCACCTCCACCATTTCGTTCGGAAGGAGCACTGCCGCGGCGGGTGCGATCACCCTGAACGGAGCGATCGGCGGAAATGGAAACGTGTCCTTCACCACCCCCAACAACAACAGCGCAGGAAACCTTCAGACCATCAATCTGGGCGCGGCGGGCACCTATGCCGGCACCACCACTCTCAACGCCGGAAGTGCCAACAACGCCCTGACGCTCCGGAATTCCTCCGGAGCGGCCAACGTCCTGCCCACCACCACCGTCTTGACCTTTGGCTCAACAGCCGGAAACGGCTCGGGCAGAGCCACGACCTTTGACTTGAACGGCCAGAACCAGACTCTCGCCGGTCTCAGCAACGCGGGTGCGGTGCCGAATGATCGAAACCAAAGGGTGACTTCAGCCACCGCCGCCACCCTCACCATCAACAACGCGTCGAGCTTCACTTTCGGTGGTTCCACCATCGATCCCGATACGGGCACCAACTCGGGCACCACAACGAGAGCTCAGATCACCGGTGCCATCTCGTTGGTCAAGGACGGAGCGGGCACCTTTACCTTGGGCGGCACCTTGACCAATGGCGCCGTTGCGGGCGGCAACACCTACACCGGCACCACCCGGATCTTGGGAGGTATTCTGGTCCTGGGTGAAACCCTTTCGATCCAGAACAGCGCCTTCGACACCGGCGGCAGCATCAGCGGGGACTCCACCAACGGCCTCCGCACCACTGTGACCAGCCTGAGAATCGGCGGCCTGACCGGTGGCAATGACTTCTCCACCCGCTTCACCTCCACCACCGGCGGCTACACCGACCTCACCGCCCTCACCCTCAATCCGGGCACCGGAGTCACCCACAGTTATGCCGGAGACATCGGAGATGGTGCTATCGGCATGAACCTCGCCAAGATCGGTGCCGGCACCCAGGTCCTCACCGGCACCAACACCCACACCGGTGCCACCTCGGTCACCGCCGGCGTTCTCGCCGTCAACGGCTCGCTCGCCAACACCTCCTCGACCACCGTTTCCGGCACCGGCACCTTGAAAGGCAGCGGCACCATCGCCAGCACCCTGACGATCGGTTCGGGGGGCACCCTTGCTTCCGGCACCAGCATCGAAAGCCTGGCCGTGGTTGGAGATCTCAGTTTCACCACCGGCTCCACCTTCGAATACGAGCTGGACAAGGATGCGGCCGCCGGAGTCGCGGGCGACCTCACGGCGGTCACCGGCAATCTGACCCTCACCGGCACCGTCACCTTGAACCTGCTCGAAACGGGCACCGGATCATGGGAACTCGGCACTCCCGCGGGCGATCACTTCGGAATCACCCCCGCCGACAAGCTGACCCTCATCTCCTACACCGGCACTTGGAATGGCGGCCTGTTCACCTACCTTGGCAATGCGTTGCTGGATGATTCCTACTTCACGCTCAACGGCCAACAGTGGCTGTTGAACTACAACGATACGGACGCCGGCACGAATTTCACCGGTGATCTGACAGGAACACGTTTCGTGACGATGACCGTTCCGGAGCCCGGAGCCGCGCTACTCGGCGGTCTCGGACTGCTTGCCCTGCTGCGCCGCCGCCGATGATCGATTCAAGCAGGAGATTTTCCAGCACATCTGGTCCCCTTCTCCCGCTGCGATGCCCGGCGCAGGGTCGTTGGCGGATCATTTCTGCTCCATGTAGGCTGACACCACCCGATTGCCGATGACGTTCCCTCTCTCACTTTGGTCCGCACTCGCAGCACTCACCATGCTCGCGTCCCAAGGAGCGTTTGCCGAGGCCATCATTGGCGGGACCGGCGACACGGACGTCCGCTCCGATGGCGTCCTGTCCCCGACCACGAACACGACCCTCGTGTCCGGCGCTTTGGGCAGCCCCCTGTTCGACCGCTCCTCCGTCCTCGTCTTCCAGCTCCCCGACTTCGGTGCGGTGGCCAATCCTTTCACCTCCGCCACGCTCCGCCTCCGTCTCGCCAGCAAGACCGGTACGCCCCCCAATCTCGATCTCTACGGCCTCGGCCGCCGCGCGTCCGCCACCGTCCTCGCCAGCGACTACTACGGTCAGAACGCGGCCACCGACCCGACCGATGCCACTCTTGTCCAGGGCAACTTCCTCGTCTCCACCACCGCCAACGGTCCGGTCTACACCAACTCAAGCGGCGCCACCGCCCTCCGCAACTACCTCAACGCCCAATACGCCGGAGGCGCGGGAGCCGGCCAACATGTCTTCCTCCGCCTCAGCAGCGACGCCACCTCGACCTCGGCCAGGAGTTATACCATCACATCTTCGAACGCCGGAGCGGAAGGTCCGAGAATCGTTTACAACATCCCGTCCGGCTTCACCCGTCCCTTCATCTGGGTCCGGAGTTCGGAGAAAACCGGCATCCTTGACAAGATCGCGAACAACCCCTGGGCCACCGGCGTTTACAACGGCATCGTCTCCCGCGTCGCGCCGGACGTCGCCGCCCATCAATCGAACCGCGACACCTTCCTCCGCGCCCTGCCCGTGGTCGATTGGGCGGCGGCCACCCCCAGGTTCAAGACCATCCCCGCCTACTCGGAAAGTTCCGTCCGCTACCCCGCCGAGCAGAAGTTCAACGACGCCCAGGACTGCGCCATCCTCTACTATCTCACCGGCGACGAGAGTTACGCCCGCTGCGCCGGAGACATCCTGCACAACGTCGTCAAGACCATGCTGGCCACCCCGGCCTCCACCAGCACCGGCAACGGCGGCTGGATCTTCCAGGACGACCTCCTGAAGGAAGCCCGCGTCACCGGACCCCAGATGGCCATCGTTTACGATCTCCTCCATCCCTGGCTCCAGACCAACCAGGTCTACGACGTCAAGACCGCCGCCATGGTGAACTTCAATTTCACCAGCGCCCAGAGCTACTTCCGCAAGTACTACCAACTGGTGCGCGACCACGGCCAGAAGGACTCCAACTGGTCCGCCCTCATGGCCACCACCATGCTCAACAACCTGCTCGCCCTCGACGACGCGACCGAGCGGAGCGCGGCCATTCAGGTCTACCTCACCACCGGCACGTCCCGCCAGGCCTCGCTGGACTACGACTACCGCCATTATCAGGAAGCCGGCAACATCTGGCCGGAGTCCCTCCAATATGCCGGCGCGGTCGGCGACATCCGAACCACCCACTTGGTCCTGCTGGAGCGGGTGAATCCGGGGCTCAACCTGTTCGACAGTTACCCGAACCTCCCCCTCAGCCTCCCCCGCATCAGCTACCTGCGCTACCCCGGCAACAACGAACAGATCAGCTTCGGCGACGGCCACCGCTCCGGCGACGGCCACCGCTCCGGCGGCGGCCAGCCTTTCGGCGGCTACGAACTGGTCTATCAGCACGCGAAGGCACGCGGCCGCGCCGACCTCGGCACCTTCTTCGGTTCGCTCATCAACGGCGGCGTCTCCGCCGGCCAGTACAACCGCTCCAGCGTCTCATCCTACGGCAGCCTTTCGATGCGCGACGAGCCCCTCCAGCTCCTCTGGCAAAGCGATGTCATCTCCGAACCCTCGGTCACGCCCGAACTCCCGCGCACCGACACCCTGCCCTTCGCCGGCATCGCCCTCCAGCGCAACCTGCCCGCCGCCGACAGCGCCACCTACGGCCTCATGGGCTTCGTCGGCGGTGCCGGCCACGTCCACAGCCACGCCAGCGGCATGAGCATGGAGCTCTTCGGCCTCGGCGAGGTGATGGGGGCCAAGTCCGGGCGCGACGATTACCAGAGCACCATCCACGAAAATTACTACCGCCTCTTCGCCTCCAACAACACCGTCATCGTCAACGGTGCCTCCCAGGGCGACGGCGGCTGGGCCGACATCGCCATCAACAAGGTGCAGACCCTCGCGATGGAACCCGCGGCCGCCGCCCCCGCCGTCTCGCCGGACTTCTCCTTCACGTGCAGCTCCTTCGCCGACAACAAGGGAACCCTCGCCGCAGGCACCCAGCAGCGGACCCTGGCCATCGTCCGCACCTCGCCGACCACCGGCTACTACGTGGACATCTTCCGCTCGAAGTCCACCGTCACCAACCGCACCGCCACCACCCTCGACGGACCGGTCACCAACCAGTACCACGACTACATCTACCGGAACATCGGCGAGACCACCGTCGACCTCCTCGCCGATGGAGCGCCGCTCCCGCTCACCAGCCAGCCCAACCGCTTCCAGAACGACATCGGCGACGCCTACGATCAGCCCGGCTGGAGATACTTCACCAACACCCGCGTCTCCCACCCGACCGGCCAGTCGGTCCGGGCGCGCTTCGATGCCACCGTCTCCGGCGTCACCCGCTCCATGTCGATGCACATGCCCGCCGTCGCCAGCCGCGAGTATGCCAGGGTCGAGAGCCCCGCCATCGTCGATGCCCCGGCCCCTTACGACAGCCGGGTGGCCCCCACCATCGTCGTCCGCCAGATCGGCGAGGCATGGAACAAGGCCTTCGCCACCATCTACGAACCCCACTTTGCCAGCGCCGGCGGCACCGTGGAGAATGTCACCCAGTTGCTCCGCAGCGGCGCGGTCGTCGGCGTGAAAGTGGAAAGCACCGTCGCCGGGAAGAACCTGGCCCACTACATCCTCTCCAATCCGAACCCGACCGAAACGTACACCGACACCGCAACCGGACTCAGCTTCAAGGGCCGCTTCGGCATCGCCTCGAACAACGGCGACGGCACGACCACCCTCTATCTCGGCGAAGGCTCGTCCCTGTCCTACCAGGGGAACTCGCTCGCCACCGTCAGCGGATCGAATTCGCAGGCGGAAGCCCGCTTCACTCCCGGCCTGCCACCGGTCGTCACCGCGAATGCCGCCGTCAATGCCATCGCCGCGCCCCCGCCCCCCGGCAGCACCTGGGTCCCCGCCGCCGGCGGCACCTACTCCTGGAACAGCACCGCCCGCTGGAACCCCGCGACCATCCCTAACAGCACCGGCCACGTCGCCCGGAAGGACATCGACCTAACCGGAAATCAAGTCGTCAACCTCGACATCCCCGCGACCCTCGGGGAGCTGGTCGTCGGCGACAGCAGCGGCAGCCAAACCACCACCCTCCAGCGGGGAGCGGCCGGTGCCCTCACCTTCGACCAGGTCGAGAACGCCATCGCCTACCTCACCCGCAGCGCCGGCGGGACGGGCACCGTCACCTTCGCCGCCGACCTCGGCATTACCCTCGCCGACAAGCTCACCGTCCGGCTCGCCGGAGGAAGCTCCGCTTCCGGGATGCACATCGCCGGGACCATCGCCGGCAGCGGCAAAGGCCTCACCAAGGAGGGCGTCGGCCTCACCCTCACCCTGTCCGGTGCCAACACCTATTCCGGCGACACCGCCATCACCGCCGGCATCCTCGATCTTGGAAACAGCCTCGCCCTCCAGAACAGCACCCTGGACGCCACCACCAGCGCCACCGGCGACGCCACCACCGGCCTCAGGACCTCCCTCACCTCGCTCACCCTCGGCGGCCTTTCCGGAAGCAAGAACCTCGCGTCCCTCTTCACCACCGTTTCCGGCGGCTACGGATCGATCACCAATCTCACCCTCAACCCCGGCTCAGGAGCCGCTCCCAGCTACTCCGGCATCATCGCCAACGGAGCCTCCGGCATGAGCCTCACCAAATCCGGCGGAGGCACCCAAACCCTCACCGGCTCCCACACCTACACCGGCGGCACCACTCTCGCCGCCAATTCCGGCACCCTCGCCATCGGCGGCACCGGCAGGCTCGGCGGCGGCACCTACTCCGGCGCCATCGCCATCGGCAGCGGCTCCATCCTCGACCACGCCAGCTCCGCCGCCCAGCAGCTCAACGGCCCGCTCAGCGGCACCGGCCTGCTTCGCAAGACCGTCGCTACCGGCGAACTCATCCTCGGCGCGTCCAACAACTCCTTCACCGGAGGCGTCCATCTCGAGACCGGCACCATCGTCCTCGCCCACGCCAACGCACTCGGCGGAGCCACCGCGCTGACCCTCGCCAACGGCACCGCCCTCAAGACCTCCGTCCAGAACGCAACCCTCGCGGCCGCCGTTTCCATCAGCGGCACTCCGGTCATCCACGCGCCGGATTTCGGCACCGGCAGCACCATCTCCACGCTCACCCTCAACGGCCCGATCACCGGATCGGGCGGCATCACCTTCAGCAGCGAATCCAGCGTCGCCAGCAACTCCAACCAGACCATCCGCCTCAACGCCCAAAGCACCTACACCGGCAGCACGACCCTCGCGCCTTCGGACAACGATGCGAACCTGTTCGTGAAACTCGGCATCGCCAACGCGCTGCCCGCCACCACCGTGCTTTCGATCAATGGCACGGCCGGCGGCGGCACCGGCCGGGACTCCGTGCTCGATCTCAACGGCTTCAGCCAGACCATCGCCGGCCTCCAGAACACCGCCGCCTCCCTGCGGATCCAACAGATCGCCAACACCGGCGGATCCCCCGTCACCCTCACCATCAACAATCCCGCCGCCCGCACCTTCTCCGGCAGCATCACCGGGAGCAACCTCGGCCTGGTCAAGAACGGCACCGGCACCCAGACCCTCGCCGGTTCTAACAGCTACAGCGGCGCCACCGTCATCAACGCCGGAAAGCTCCGCGGCGTCACCGGCGGCAACTTCGCCAACTCCGCCGTCACCCTCGCCAACTCCGCCGCCACGCTCGGCGTCTCCATCACCAACAACACCACGACCTGGACCTGCGCCGCCCTCACGACCGCAGCCGCCGGCACGATCGAGTTCGACTACGGCGCCCTCCTCCCCGGCACCGTGAAATCCCTCGCCGTCACCGGCCTCGCCAGCTTCACCGCCACTCCCGCCATCCGCGTCGCCATCAACAATAGCCCGCCGGCCGGCACCTATCCGCTGATGTCCTGGGGCTCCACCTCCGGAACTCCGCCCACCGCCGTCACCGTGGTGAAGTCCAACGGCTCCCCGGGCCTCGCCGACGGCAGCGTCGCCACCCTCGTCATCTCGGGAAACACCCTCAACCTCCTGGTCTCCGCCAGCCCCTCCATCGTCAAGGCCAACAACACCAACAACCTCAATCTCGGCACGAGCTGGACCGGCGGCACCGCCCCCGGCCCGACCTCCACCGCCCGCTGGAACAACATCGTCACCACCGCCAACACCACCGTCCTCGGAGCCGACACCACCTGGGGCGGCATCGCCGTCGACAACCCCGGCGGCAACGTCACCATCAACGCCGGCCACTCGCTCACCCTCGGTGCCAATTCCGTCGACATCGGCATGAGCGCCGCCACCGCCAACCTCACCCTCAACTGCCCGCTCGTCCTCGGCGACGAGAACACCTGGAGCATCGCCTCCAACCGCACCCTCACCCTCGCCGGCGCGCTGTCCGGCGCGTTCCCCGTCGTCAAGGAAGGCGGCGGCACCGCGCTGCTTACCGCGAACAATCCCTTCACCGGCGATATCTCGCTCGCCGAAAACTCCGGCACCTTCGAGATCGGCGGCTCCGGCAGGCTGGGCGGCGGCACCCACACCGCGGCCATCGACATCGGCGGCGGCTCGACCTTCCGGTCGAACAGCTCCGCCGCCCAATCCCTCAACGGCGCGCTCGGCGGCGGCGGCACGCTTTCGAAAAGCAGCTCCGGCACCCTCACCCTCGGCGGCGACAACTCCTCCTTCACCGGCCCCGTCCTCCTCAATGCCGGCACCCTCCGCCTCGCCGCCACCCAAGCCCTCGGCGGCGCCGCGTCCCTCACCTTCACGGGATCCGCCATGCTGTCGTCCGAGCTGAGCGGGATCTCCACCGCCGTGCCGATCACCCTCGGTCCCGCCGGCACCACCTCCACCCTCGCCTTCGGCCTCAGCTCCTCCGCCCGGGGCACCATCACCTTCAACGGCACGATCGACGGCGCGGCGAACCTCACCTTCACCACGCCGAACAACAACAGCGGGAACAACCTCCAAACCCTCTTCCTCGGCGCGGCCAACACCTACGGCGGCAGCACCCTGATCACCACCGGCAATACGGGTAACACCCTCACCGTCCGCGCCACCGCCGCCGCGGTCCTGCCCGCCACCACCGTGCTGACCCTCAACGGCGGCAACGGCTCCGGCAGCGGACGCACCGTCAGCTTCGATCTCAACGGCTTCGATCAAACCATCGCCGGCCTCGCCAACGCCACCGGCCTGACCCTCCGCAGCCAGCGGATCTTCAATACCGGCGGCCAAGCCGCCACGCTGAGCATCCACAATACCGCCAACCACAGCTTCTCCGGCAACCTGAACGGCACCGCCCTGAGCCTCGACAAGTCCGGCCCCGGCACCCAGACCCTCGCGGGCTCCAACGCCCACACCGGCATCACGTCCGTCAGCGAAGGCATCCTCGCCCTCGGCCACACCCTCGCCCTCCAGAACAGCGCGCTGGAAACCGCCGCCAGCATCACCGGCGACGCCGCCAACGGTCTCCGCACCACCGTGACGACCCTCACCCTCGGCGGACTCCTCGGCGACAAGAACCTCGCCTCCCTCTTCACCACGGCTTCCGGCGGCTACTCCGGCCTGACCTCGCTCACCCTCAACCCGGGCGCGTCCGACACCCACGAATACACCGGCTCCATCACCAACGGGGCCGCCGGAATGAGCCTCGTCAAAGCCGGCCCCGGCACCCAGATCCTCGCCGGGGCCAACAGCTACACCGGCGACACCCTCCTCACCGCCGGCACGCTCACGCTCGGTGCGACCAACGTGCTTCCCAACACGACGAATCTCACCATAGGCAACGCCACCCTCAACGCCGGCACTTTCACCCACACCCTCGCCACCCTCGACGTCACGGGCAGCGCCACGCTGAACCTCGGCACCCAGGCACAACTCGCCTTCTCCGACAGCAGTGCCATCGACTGGACCGGCGGTGCCCTCGATCTCACCGGCACCCTCATCCCCGGCGGCCCCGGCGCTTCCCTCCGCTTCGGCACCACCAGCAGCGGCCTCACCGACGACCAACTCCTCAAGATCACCGCCGCCGGCTTCACCGCATTCGATCTCGACGAGGACGGCTACCTCATCGCCACCGCCGTCACCAGCTACTCCGCCTGGCAGTCCGCCAACGGCACCACGCAGGAACAGGACCTCGACCACGACCACGACGGCGTTCCCAACGGCATCGAGCACTTCCTCGGCGGCACCACCGACACCACCGGTTTCACCCCGCTGCCCGGCGTCGTCCCCACCGCCGGAACACTCAGCGTCACCTGGATCAGGCACGCCACCTACACCGGCAGCTACGGCACGGACTTCGTCGTGGAAACCTCCGCCACCCTCGATGGTCCGTGGACCGCCGAAGCGGCCGATCCCGACCCCGGATTCACCGTCACCTTCCCCTCGGCAAGCGAAGTTCGATTCACCTTCCCTCCCGGCTCCAGGAACTTCGCCCGTCTCAAGGTGATGCCCTGAATGTCCGATGGGTGCCGCCGAGGGCAAACCGCCTCACGGCTTCCACCACGCGTCGAGCACCGCGGTCATCGTCTTCACCCGCTCCGCTTCCCTGCCGGCCAGGTTGGTCTTCTCATGCTCGTCGGTGGCGATCTGATAGAGTTCGACCGGCGCGTCGGGCTCGTTCAACGCATGGGGCACGATGATCTTCCAGCCGTCCTTCACCATCCACCGCCAGCGCAGGCTCTTCGCCGGATCGTTGAGGTCCATCAGGTCGTGCGTGTAGATCGAACCGAAGACTTCCTTCCGCCCGGCCACCGCTTCCTTGCTCGTGAGATCGACCCCCGGCAGGTCCTTCGCCGGCTCGATCCCCGCGGCACGCAGGATCGTCGGGAAAAGATCGGACGATGACACCGGCGTTTCGTCGCGCCGGGCCTCAATGGTGCCCGGCTGGCGCAGCAGGATCGGCGAGCGGAGTCCGCCGTCGTATTGGGAAAGCTTCGAACGCGGGGCGAAGCGTGGCGTGTCCGGATTCTGGATCCAGCCGTTGTCGGCGACGTAGGCGATCAGCGTGTTCTTCGCGAGTCCGCGGTCATCGAGCATCTTCATGAGCTCGCCGACCGACTCGTCGAACCACTCGACCATCGCGAGGTAGCGGGCGACATGGATCGACGGCACCTTGTCGCGGTACTTCGCCAGCAGCCGCTCCGGCGGCGTGTGGGGATCGTGCGGCAGCAGCGGCGCGTACCAGACGAAGAAGGGCTTCCCCTCTTTCCCGGCTTCATCGATGAAGTCGGAGATCGGTTTCATATCTTTGCGGCCGATGCTCAGCCCGTCGTCCCCGTGGCGGCCGCCCTGGGTCATGCCGTGGGTGAAGCCGCCGTTGCGGAAATGCCCCTGCCACCACTTGCCGGTCTGGAGGGAAAGATAACCTTTCTCACCGAGCACCTTCGGCAGCAGCGGATGCTTCGCAAGGTTCGCATTCATCACCTCGCGGCCTTCCTTGAAGGCGGGCGACTGGTAGAACTTCCCGCGGGGCATCCCGGCGGGCGCCGCCGGGTCGTTGCCGGAGATCTTGTGAACATGCGGCATCTTGCCGGTGATGATCGTCGCCAGGCTGGGACAGCAGACGCTGGTCGGCACGTAGCCGCGCGGAAAGCACAGGCCTTCGCTCGCCAGGCGGTCGATGTTCGGCGTCTTCGCCAGCGGGTGCTTCATGAACCCGTAGTCGGTCCACGCGTGGTCGTCGGAGATGATGAGCACGATGTTCGTGCGCTCCGCCGCCGCGGCGAAGCCACCGAGCACCAGCGCCGCGAGGCAGGCGAAGCCCTTTCGGGCGAGATAGGTCAATGTCATGATTGATTTCAAAAAGGTTTCATTTCACTTCGAAGGAGACCTTGCCGGTCACCTCCCCGTCGAGAATCCAGCGCCCGCCTTCGAGCTTGGCGGGGACGGCCGCGCCGCCGGCGAAGACGCCCTTGCTGCCCGCCGCGGCCGGCAACTCCACCCTGGCCTTGATCCCGGCGGGTATGTCGAGGTCCACCTTGAAGGCCCCCTCGTTCTTCCAGCCCACCAGCACCGGTCCGCGCGGCGTCGGCACCTTGCCTGCGGCGAACTTCAGCTTGCCGGGACTCGGCGAAATCACTGCCCGGCTCCAGCCAGCCTCAAGGGCGCGGACACCGAGGACGTAGCGAGGCAGCAGGTTGGCCGGAGCCGCTCCCCACGCGTGGTTCCAGTCCTGGTTCGGCTTATACTTCTGGTCCCAGGCTTCCCACGAGATGGTGGTGCCGCTTTCCACCATGTGCCGCCAGCTCCGGTCGCCGGGCGCGAGCATGATATCGAGCGCCTGCGCGCCGCGGCCGTTCTCGAACAAGGCTTCCATCAGATACTGCGCCGGATAGACCGAGCACTTCATGCCGCGCTTCACCAGCCAGTCGGCGACCGCCGGCCGCCTTTCCTGCGGCACCAGCCCGAAGGCCAGCGGGAACAAATTCGCATGCAGCGAGGTGTGGGGCGTGTCCGCCCCGTCGCGATAGATGCCGAGCTTGGGATCGAAGAACTTGTCGTTGAAAAGGACCCGCGTCTTCGCCTCGCGCGCCGCATACTCCGCGGCCTCCTTGTCCCGCCCGAGCGCCCGGCCCATCTCCGCCATCATCGTCAGCGCGCGGAGGTGGAAGGCGTTCACCACGGTGTTGAGCGGTGTGAAGACGTAACCATCCCGCTCCCCTGCCGGCCAATCGACGATGTCCTCCTTCTTGACGTGCTTCGGCTCGCTCTTGACCAGCCCGTCGGGACGCACGCGGTCCATCAACAGCTTCGCCTTGAGCGAATCGTAGCGCGGCGCGAGCCACTTCGTGTCGCCCGTATGCCACCAGTCGGCATAGGCCATGAAGACCATGTGCGGCGCCCACTCGGTCGGCCAGGTACCGTGCTTCATCAGGTGGTCGAAGGTGTCGCGCGCCATCAGCACGTCGTTGTCGGTCGTGTAATGACTGAGCTGGTTCAGGTAGGCATCCGCCTCGTAGGGAATCCGCTCGCGGTCCCCGTCGACATAGACCCCGGCGAAGGTCGTCGCCTTGATCGAGTAGCGACAAAGGTCCCACACGCGGTTGAGCATTTCATCGGACGAGCGGAAGTCCGACGCCGCGTCGTCCCAGGTCGAGGCGAAGCCGGCTTGACGGATGATCTTGCCGGTCTCCACACCCGCGGGCCAGCCCTCGATCTCCACCCAGCGGAACGGCGTCACCACGCCCCATTCCTTTGGCGTCAGGATGGCCGGCGGATGCGCCTTGGAATCGACCTCGGTGTTGCGCTTGTCGACCGGCGGCTGGACGACCATCGGCTGGCCGCCCTTCAAATCCACCTCCACCCTGGAATAGCGCACGGTGCCCGGCGGCTTGCGGTTGATTGCTCCGTTCGAGATCGCCTCGCCGAAATGGACGGTGATCTTGCCGCTGGCTCCGGCGGGTGCCTCCAGCCGCAGGTTGCCGAAGGCCACGCGGCCGAAGTCGATGAACAGCTTGCCGCCATCGGCGCGGACCACCCGCTCGGGTGCCTGATCGACGAGGTGGACCGGCGCGGCCGCGGCCGTGCCCAGCAGGCCGGCGCAGAGAATGGAAAGAAGGGAACGGAGGATCATGACGGTTGAAGAAGGGCCACCTATCAACGGCGGGAGGGAATCGTTTCCTGCTTTCATGACACACCCGCCGCCCGGGCCAAGCCCGATGATCGGAAAACTCGCCCACCCGCGGCGGACCCGGCGGAATTTCCATGCTTCCCTGCCGCCGGACCGCTCCGCTAGCGTCGCCTTCCGATCCGCACGCGACCATGAGCCCCGGCGAAATGCCCGGCACCCCGGGATGAGGACGATTCTCCATTTCCTGACCTTCTTCGTCCTGACCTGCCGGGCCGCCCCGGCCCTGGAGAGCGACGCCCCGGACTGGGTTTACCGGACCTGGCAAACCGAGGACGGACTGCCGGACAATGGGGTCTCCGGGGTGGTCCAGTCACCCGACGGCTACCTCTGGGTCGCCACCAAGGGCGGCCTCCAGCGCTTCAACGGCCGGGAATTCAAGACCGTGCCGATGACCCGTTTCCCGGACCTGCGCAGCGTCGCCGTCCGCGCGATGTCCCTCGACCGCAGCGGCTCCCTATGGATCGCCACCGAGCGCGGCCCGGTGATCCGGCTCGGCACCGGAGAAAGCCGCGTCTTCCCCGAATTCAAGTCGCTCATGCGGCGCATCGTCGAGGACCGCGACGGCGCGGTCTGGCTGGTGATGCAGGGCCACATCGTGAAGGTCACCGGCGACCAGTTCGAGCCACGGCCGGGTGGCTTGCCGTCGATCTTCGATCCCACCGCCGCGCTCGATGGCGATGGAAACCTCTGGCTGGCCGGCAAGGACCACTTCGGCGTGATGCTCGGCGGGCGCTTCCAGCCGCGCGCCATCCCCGCCCCCGGTCGCCTGGTCCTCGGGGACTCGGCTTCCGGCGGGCCCTGGCTCGCGGTCGATCACCGGCTGATGAAATCCCCCTCCGCAAGCTCCGGCGAGGCCGAGGCGGTGGGCTCCCTGCCGGAAGGGACCGAGCCGGAGGTCCTGTTCGAAGACGCGTCCGGCGCGCTCTGGATCGGCACCCGCCAGTCCGGGCTCTGGCGCCATGACAAGGAGTCGCTCGAGCGGATTCCCACCTCCGATGTCTCCATCGAATCGCTCTCCGAAGACCGCGAGGGCAACCTCTGGGTCGGCACCTCCGGCGGCGGACTGAACCTCGTGCGTCGCCGCGTGGCGGTCATGCTCGGCTTTCCCGACCAGCTCCCCTTTCCCTCCGCCATCTCCGTCTGCGAGGATAGCGCCGGCAACCTCTGGGCGGTCGGCTCGAAAGGCGAACTGGCATCCCGCATTGAAGGCGCTTGGGGATCGCCGTCCGGCTTCACCGCCCGCGCCACCTGCGTCAGCGCCGGCCCCGGCGGCGAGGTGGTGGTGGGCACCCGGACCGACGGGATCTGGGAGCTGAAAGACGGCGCATCCCGCCGCCTCGACGCGGCCGGGCTGCTTCCGGCGGCTTCAGTCCGCTCGATCATGTTCGCCCGCAACGGCGACCTGTGGATCGCCACGAATTTCCCCAACCGCCTCAGCCGGCTGCGG
Source organism: Haloferula sp. (assembly GCA_044372775.1). GTDB lineage: Bacteria > Verrucomicrobiota > Verrucomicrobiia > Verrucomicrobiales > Akkermansiaceae > Haloferula. The sequence goes on along the minus strand of JBIPNO010000003.1, from coordinate 104,141 downwards.
GACGGGGTTTTCGTCACGCTCGATGGCCCGGCATCGCTCGGCGCGGTCCGGGCCATCGAGGAAGACGCCGCCGGCCGGATCTGGGCGGGCACGGCGAGCGGGGAAATCCTCCGCGTCGAGGACCAGCGGCTCATCCCGGTGGTCGGACCGGACGCCACCCGCCCCCTGCTGTCGGTCCGGGACCTCCACGCCACGCCCGACGGAAGCCTGTGGGTCGCCTTCGCCGGGGACGGCATCGGCTGGGTTAAGGACGGACATTTCCGGACCATCACCACCGCCCACGGCCTGCGGGACGACTTCGTTTCGCAGCTCCTCACCGACGACCGCGGCCGGATGTGGATCTCCGCCAACCGCGGGCTCTTCCAGGTGAAGATCCCGGAACTGCTCGCCGTCGCCGCCGGCACCGCCGAGCGGGTCCACTGCCGCGCCTACGGCCGCAGCGAGGCGCTGCCAAGCCTCCAGCCCAGCCGCAACCATTCGCCTTCCGCCTGCCGGCTGTCCGACGGCAGGCTCTGCTTCGCCATGCTCAACGGCCTGCTGATGGTCAGCCCGGACGAATCCGGCGACATCATCCCGCCACCGGCCGTGGTGCTGGAAGAAGTCAGCCTCGATGGCAAGCCGCGGGCCCGCTACGGCGGCGAGGTCTTCCGGCGGGACGACGAAGCACAACTGCTGCCCTCACTCGCCGGCGGCGATTTCCTGCTCGAGGTCCCGCCCGCCCACGAACAACTCGCGTTCCGCTTCGCCGCGCTGACCTACGGCTCGCCGGAGAATGTCGGCTTCCGCTACCGGCTCAAGGGACTCGAGAACGAATGGAACTGGACCCAGGCCGACACCCGCGTCCGCTACCCGCGGCTGCCGGCCGGCAACTACGAGTTCGAGGTCGCCGCCAGCAACAGCAACGGCCTCTGGAGCGCCCCCGGCACACGGGTCTTCGTCCGCGTTCATCCTTTCTTCTGGGAAACCTGGTGGTTCCGCATCAGCGGCGGAGTCGCCACCGTGCTGCTGACCGCCGGCGTGGTCTTCGTCGCCGTCCGCACCCGCCACCGCCGCCAGATGCGCGAACTCCGGTCACGCCAGGCGATCGAGCAGGAACGCGCCCGGATCGCCCGCGACATCCACGACGAACTCGGCGCCAGCCTCACCCGCATCAGCCTGCTGAGCCGCCCGCCCGGCGGACCCGCCGCGCCCGCCGCCGGCGCGGAAAGCCTCGGCCGGATCCACGAAATCTCCCAACAGCTCGTCCGCGCCATGGGCGAGGTGATCTGGGCCGTCACCCCGCGCAACGATTCGCTCGACGCCCTCGCCAACTACCTCGGCGACTACTCCCGCGAATTCCTCGCCCTCGCCGGCATCCGCTGCCGCCTCGACATGCCGCTCGACCTCCCCGCCCGCCAGCTTTCCGCCAAGGTCCGCCACAATGTCTTCCTTGCCTTCAAGGAAAGCCTCAACAACGTGGTCAAGCACGCCGCCGCCGGCGAGGTGCGGATCCGCTTCATCCCCGGCCCCGATGGCTTCGCGGTCTGGGTCGAGGACGACGGCCGTGGCATCCCCGCCCCCTCGGGTCGCGGCCACGGCCTCGAAAACATGCACGAACGCATGGCAGAGATCGGCGGGACCTGCGAGATTTCCCAAGCCCCCGGCGGCGGCGGCCGGATCGTCTTCAAGGCCGGCTACCGTCCCGCCAAAACGTCCCCGCCCGCCAAGCCGCCCGCCCTTTGAACCGCCCGATCTCCCGCATGCCCGCCCCTTCCGACACCCGCCCCGCCGCTGCCCCGAATCCGCCCGTCCACGTCGCCATCGTCGAGGACGACGAATCGCTGCGCTCGATCTACGCCGACTGGATCCGCGACGCCGACGGCTTCCTCCTCGCCGGCGAGCACGGCGACGGCCAGAGCGCCTTCGAGCGGCTGCCCGGAGAAAAGCCGGACGTCGTCCTCATCGACATCAACCTGCCGCACCTCAACGGCGTCGAGGTCGTCCGCCGGCTCAAGCCGGACATGCCCGCCACCCAGTTCGTGATGATCACCGTTTACAGCGACTCCGACCGCATCTTCGACGCCCTCGCCGCCGGGGCCACCGGCTACCTGCTGAAACAAACCCCGCGCGAGGAATTGCTCGATGCCCTGCTGGAAGTCCTGCGCGGCGGCTCGCCGATGAGCAGCGGCATCGCCCGCAAGGTCGTCCAGTGCTTCCAGAAACCCGCCGTCGGAGCCGCCGATGGCGATCTCCAACAGCTCTCCTCCCGCGAATACGAGGTGCTCGGCCTGCTCGCCCAAGGCTATCTTTGCAAGGAAATCTCCCAGTCCCTCGGCATCAGCAACCACACCGTGGACACCTATCTGCGTCGCATCTACGAAAAGCTCCACGTCCACTCCCGCTCGCAGGCCACCGCCCTCTACACCCGCGCCAGCCAGCAATCCCGGATCACCCGGCCGGGACCGTGAGTGTCGCCCACCGGCTCGCGACTTATCTTGATTTTCAGGATCGGACTAAACCTCCGCTTCACTTCCCGCCGTTCAGGCGCGTCGATTGATGAACCCGCAGGAAGACAGCACCGAGGAATTCGTTCACGAGCTCACCCGCTCGCAGAACGACCTGTTCTTTTTCATCCGGGCGCTCTGCGGGGATGCCCACGCCGCCGCCGATATCCGGCAGGCGGTGAACATGATCCTCTGGCGGAAGCGCGAGAAGTTCCGCCCGGGGTCCAGCTTCAAGAACTGGGCCTTCCGAATCGCCCAGCTCGAGGTGAAAAGCTACCTCCGCCAGCGCAAGAACAGCCGCGTGGTGACCTTCGACGCCGAGCTGATCGAGTGCTTCGCCGAGGAACTCCCCGCCACCATCGACGAACTGCCCGAGCGCCGCCTCGCCCTCGCGGAGTGCCTCAAGAAACTCACCCCGAAGGACGACGAGCTCATCCGCCATCACTACTGGTCCGGCGGCACCCTCGCCACCCTCGCCCGCGCCACCGAGCGCAGCGTCGGCACCCTCAAGGCCCGTCTTTTCCAATTGCGCAGCTCCCTCCGGCAGTGCATTCGAGGACAGCTCCGTTTGAAACAATCCTGATGGAAGCCAACGATCTCAACCGCCAGTTGAACCGCCTGATCGCTGGCACGATCGAGGCGGACGACTTTGCACGTCTCCAGGAAGTGCTCAAAGCGGACCCCGAGGCCCGACAGGCTTACTACGACCTGCTGGGCGTCGACATGATGCTGGCCGAGCGCTACGAGACGCCGGACTACATCACCGTCCACTCCCAGGCCATGGACAACAGTTGGGCGGTCCGCCGGGCGCGCCGCGGGATGGTCGCCTGGTCGCTGGCCGGCGCGGCCACCGTGCTGATGATCACCCTCGCCACCTTCTTCTTCCTCCGCACCCGGCCTCTGGAAGTCACCCTGAACGCTTCCGGCGACTCCCACTTCTCCATCAATGGCCACGTCCGCACCGACGGCCTGCTGGCACGGGGCGACACCCTCGAGATCAGCCACGGCGTCGTCTCCCTCGCCCTCGGCCCCTTTGTCGAAGCCTGCGTGGAGGGCCCCGCCCGCGTCCGCCTGCACGAGGAAGACGGTGGCTTCGAACTCCAGCAGGGAGCCGCCTTCTTCCAGGTCTCCCCCGGCGGCAAGGACTTCAGGGTCCGCACCCCCGCCGGAACCATCTACGACATCGGCACCAAGTTCGGCGTCCACGCCCTGCCGGACGGCCAGATCGAGACCCACGTCACCGCCGGTGCCGTCGAGATCGAGCCCCCGGGAGGCGGGCCGCGCCACCGCGTCGATGCCGGAAATGCCGTCCGCTGGGCCGCCGGCAGCGACTTCCGGCCGGCCAAGATCGACGCCGACCGCTTCGTCCAGAACCTCCCGTGGCAGACCGTCGTCTTCAAGGACGACTTCAGCGACGAGGACGGCACTCCGGTCTCCGGCAAGGAACCCGGCTTCGGCCAGCCTTGGATGGTGCTGATGGAAACCAACCCGACCCAGATCCGGCGCGGCCTGCTGGACACCTCGTTCGGTCCCCGCAATCTGAGCGCCGGCTTCCGCGTCGACCCCTCCAACGGCCGCCGCCGCGTTTACATGATGACCTTCGCCACCGCGGTCCCCGAGAACGTCGACGACAAGGAAGGCTACGTCGATGCCTCGGAAAGCATCACCCTCTGGGACTCGGGCGGGAAAGCGCTGTTCAGCATCGTCGCCCACAAGTCCCGCGACCACCACTGGCAGCTCAAGGACGAAGCCACCGGCGCCGTTTCCACCGGCACCGGCATCTCCGCCCTGGAGGCCAACACCCTGACCCTCTGCTACGAGCACGACACCGGCCTGGTCCGCCTCTATCAGGGCCCCTCCCCGCGCGGCACCCTGCTCGACGAGATGCAGGTCCGCAGCAGCGCCACCCCGCGCTCCCTCACCGTCTCGAACATCGGCGGCGGCGACCTCGCCCTCGACCACCTCGAAGCACGGGTCGTCACCTACCCCCAGACCAGCAAGTCGGGGAATTGAAACTCACGCCCCCACCTCGGGATCGAAATCCTTCGGCGCCCGTACGATCCGGTCGATCGGCAGTTTGGTGACGATGTTCCCGCCGCTGCTGCGGCCCTTGATCTGGACCTCGCCGAAGTTGAAGGGACGGCTGACGTTGCGCAGGCGCAGCGCCGGCTTGATGTGCACGATGAGCATCTGGTCCGAGCTCTCCGCCTCGCTCTTGTGCACCGCGAAGTAGAAGATCCGGCTGCCCGGCGTGCCCTTGGTCAGTTCATACTCCTTGTCGCGGGTGATGCCGCCGACGCGGAAGCGCTTGGCCAGGATCGCGCCTTCCTTCCCGTCGCGGTAGATCAGCGAGTAAATCAGATCTTCGTCCTTGCGGAACACCGCCACCCGCATCGGGCGCGGACCGACGAAGAACTTGTCCGCCACTTTGACGATCCGCATCTTGCCGTCCTGGCCGAAGATCACGATGTCATCGAGCGTCGAACATTTCTCGATCGGCGTCTCCTTCTTCAGCCCGTAGCCCGCGAAGCCGTTCTTGTCATCGAGATAGAGCATCTCGGTCGCCAGGATCACCTGGCTGCGGTCGACGCGGTCGAAGGTGGTGATCTCGGTCCGCCGCTCGCGACCCTTGCCGTATTTCTTCTTCAGGTCCTCGAACCAGCGGATCGTGTACTTGGTGAGTTGCTTGAGGTTCTTCTCGGTCTCCGCGATATCGTTCTCCAGCCCCTTGATCTCCTCGTCCGCTTTGAAGGAGTCGAACTTGGAGATGCGCTTGATCTTGATCTCGGTCAGGCGGACCAGGTCCTCCTCGGTGACCTCGCGCTTGAGCAGCTTCTTGAAAGGCTTCAGGCCGTCGTCGATCGCCTTCAGCACCGCTTCCCAGGTCGTGCACTCCTCGATGTCGCGGTAGATGCGGTTCTCGATGAAAATCTTCTCAAGCGAGCTGAAGTGCCACTTCTCGGCCAGTTCCCCGAGGCGGATCTCCAGCTCCATCCGCAGCAGCTCGCGGGTCTGCTCGGTATTGCGGCGGAGGATCTCCGACACGCCGAGGAACTGCGGCTTGTCATCGGCGATGACGCAGGCGTTCGGCGAAATGCTCAGCTCGCAGTCGGTGAAGGCATACAGGGCGTCGCGCAGGTTCTCCGCATCCACGCCGGACGGCAGGTGGACCAGGATGTCGACTTCCGCCGCGGTGTTGTCCTCGATCTTCGCGATCTTGATCTTCCCCTTGTCGGCCGCCGCGACGATGGAATCCATCAGGTTGCCGGTGGTCGTGCCGAAAGGAATCTGCGTGATCCGCAGGATGCCCTTCTTCTCGGTCGAGATCCGCGCCCGGACCCGCACCTTGCCGCCGCGCAGGCCGTCCTTGTAGTCGGTCGCATCCATGATGCCGCCGGTCGGGAAATCGGGCAGCAGCTCGAAGGGCTCCTTGCGCAGCACGGCGATCGAGGCGTCGATCAGCTCGATGAAATTGTGCGGCAGCATCTTGCACGCGAGGCCGACGGCGATGCCCTCCACCCCTTGCGCCAGCAGCAGCGGGAACTTCACCGGGAAAGTCACCGGCTCCTTGTTGCGGCCGTCGTAGGACGGGGTCCACTCGGTCGTCTTCGGATTGAAGGTGATATCGAGCGCGAACTTCGTCAGCCGGGCCTCGATATAGCGCGGGGCGGCCGCGCCGTCGCCGGTCAGGGTGTTGCCCCAGTTGCCCTGGGTGTCGATCAGCAGCTCCTTTTGACCGAGCTGCACCATGGCGTCGCCGATCGACTGGTCACCGTGGGGGTGATACTTCATCGTGTTCCCCACCACGTTCGCCACCTTGTTGTAGCGGCCGTCGTCGAGCTCCTTGAGCGAGTGCAAAATGCGCCGCTGGACCGGCTTGAGGCCGTCGTTGAGGTGCGGCACGGCGCGCTCCAGGATGACGTAGGAGGCGTAATCGAGGAAGTAGTCGGAATACATCGCCCCGAGGGAGGCGTGCTGGTCCGGATCGTGGGTCATGGCGGGCGGATGCTTGGCGCTCAGCGCGAAGGGTGCAAGACGGAGTTTCGGAAGCCTGAAACAATCCGGACGCTCCCACCCTCCCGCCGCCTTGCCACGTGCGTTGCCGCCTCCAGTGCTACGTAGTCCCGCCTTCAGGCGGACGCAGCACGGGCAATGCGGACTTCCCCCCCTGAGGCGGAGTCGGAGGAACCACCCGGCCCGGCTCAAGCCGGGACTACTTACGGGGTGGGATTCGCCCTCGGTAGAAGCCTCATTTGCCGATGGTCTCAGAGCAAGATCGCCCGAATCCTGACGCTATCCCGCCTTCCTGCCGCTCCCCTTTCGGGTGACTGTTTTCTTGCCCTGTTTCGACTTCTATTGCCCATCGCCCATGAAAACCCTCGCCCTTTCCCTCCTCGCCCTCACCCCGCTGGCCCACGCCGACGACACCGCCTGGCCGCCGGTCACCCGCGAGGCCAAGCCGTGGACCCGCTGGTGGTGGCTCGGCAGCGGCGTCGACGCGGCGAACCTGACCCGCGAGCTCGAAGCCTTTTCCAAAGCCGGCCTCGGCGGCGTCGAGATCTGCCCGATCTACGGCGCGAAGGGCTACGAGACCCGCGATCTGCCCTTCCTCTCCGAAAAGTGGACCGCCGCGTATGCCCACACCGCCAAGGAGACCGCCCGCCTCGGCATGGGCGTGGACCTCACCACCGGCACCGGCTGGCCTTTCGGCGGCCCGCAGGTGAAGGACGCGGACGCTTCGGCCTCGCTTGAAAGCATCAAGGCGAATGCCGAAGGCGGCAAAGCCGTCGAGCTCGCCCTGCCCAAGGGGAAACTCGAAGTCCTCTCCGCCTGGCCCGACCAAGGCGAGCCCATCGACCTGCTCCCCCACGTCCAATCCGGCCGCCTCGAATGGACCGCCCCTGCCGGCAACTGGCGCATCCACGGCCTCGTCTCCAAACGCGGCATTCAGAAAGTGAAGCGCGCCGCTCCCGGCGGGGCCGGCTGGGTGCTCGATCCCTTTTCGACCGACTCCATCGACCGCTACCTCAAGTCCTTCGACCCCGCCCTCGACCGCCCCGAGGTCCCCGAGCCGCGCGCCCATTTCCACGACTCCTTCGAATACTACCTCGCCGGCTGGACCGACGGCTTCTTCTCGAAATTCCAACAGCTCCGCGGCTACGACCTCCGCACGCAGCTCCCCGCCTTCCACGGCGAAGGCGAGCCCGACAGCGTCGCCCGCGTCCGCGCCGACTACCGCGAGACGATGAGCGATCTCCACCGCGACTACCTCGCCAAGTGGCACGACTGGGCGAAGCAGCGCGGCAGCCTCACCCGCAACCAGGCCCACGGCTCGCCCGGCAATCTGCTCGACCACTACGCCGTCGCCGACATCCCCGAAACCGAGATCTTCCGCCACGTCGACGAGGCCCAGATCCCGATGCTCCAATTCGCCGCTTCCGCCGCCCATCTCACCGGCAAGAAGCTCGTCTCCGCGGAAACCTTCACCTGGCTCGACGAGCATTTCCAGGTCACCCCCGCCGCGCTGAAAAAGGCCGCCGACTTCGTCTGGCTCGGCGGCGTGAACCACATCCTCTTCCACGGCATCCCCTACTCGCCGCAGGACGCGCCCTGGCCCGGCTGGCTCTTCTACGCATCCACCCATATGGGCCCGAACGGCGGCCTGTGGAAAGACTTGCCGCACTTCAACGCCTACATCACCCGCGTCCAGTCCGTCCTCCAGTCGGGCAAGCCGGATGCCGACGTTCTGCTCTATTTCCCCATCCACGACCTCTGGCATTCCGGCGAAGAGAAACTGCCGCTCTTCACGATGCACAACCAGGACCAGTGGCTGCACGGCTCGCCCTTCCACCGCGCCGCGATGGAGCTCCGCGATGCCGGCGTGAGCACCGACTTCGTTTCGGACCGCCTGCTCGATGCACTGGAGGTGAAGGATCGCCAACTCGTCTCCGGCGGCAACCGCTACCCCCTGCTCATCGTCCCCGCATCCCGCTACCTGCCCGAAAAAACCGCCGCCCGCTTGGCCCAACTTCGCGAGCAAGGCGCGAACATCATCGCCCTCGGCAAGCCCGGCCGCGATGTCCCCGGCCACCACGACCTCGATGCCCGCCGCAAGCAACTGGCCGCATCCGAAGCAGCGATCCCTCACGCCGGAAACTCCGACGCCTTGCGCGTCTTCCGGAAATCCGGCCAACCCGCCGCCGAGAACGACCTCGCCCGCCTCGGCATCCGCCACGTCCGCCGCGCCACGGACGACGGCCACGCCTACTTCCTCGTCAACTCGTCCGGCAAAGCCATCGACGCCACCGTCAAGCTCTCCCGCCCCCACCAGTCCGCCGTCCTGCTCGACCCGATGTCCGGCAAGAGCGGCGTAGCCGATACCAAGGGCGGTATCCGCCTCGTCCTCGCCCCCGGCGAATCCCGCATCATCCGCACGTATTCGGACAAGCAAGCCACCGGCCCGCTCTGGATCGACCTCGAACCCGCCGGCGACGCCATCCCTCTCACAGGCACCTGGCAGGTCCGCTTCCTCGACGGCGGCCCCGCCATCCCGCCACCCTTCGAAACCCCCACCCTCGCCTCCTGGACCACCCAGCCCGGCGACGCCTACCGCAACTTCTCCGGCACCGCGGTTTACCGACTCGAGTTCGACGCGAAAGACCTCACCCGTGCCTTGCTCGACCTCGGCGAGATCGCCCACACCGCCAAGGTCCGCCTCAACGGCAAGCCCGCCGGCACCTGCTGGGCCCCGCCGCACCGCGTCAGCCTCACCGGCCTGTTAGAGAAAGGCAGGAACGTCCTCGAAGTCGAAGTCACCAACCTCGCCGCCAACCGCATCGCCGACCTCGACCGCCGCAAGGTCGAGTGGAAGGCCTTCCACGAGATCAACTTCGTCAACATCGACTACAAGCCCTTCGACGCCTCCGTCTGGCCCGCCCTCCCCTCCGGCCTCCTCGGCCCCGTGACCCTCATCCCGCTCCGCTGAGCCCCACCGGGCACCACCGGAACCCCGGACCATCCCCTACCGCTCGACTCACCGGGTGCCACCGGGACCGCGGACTTCAGTCCGCAGAGCGGTCCCCAAAAGCCCGCCCCCCTCCCAGCCCACATCACCCACCCAGCCGTCCCCGCCCCTTCTCCGGGCCGCAGCCCCCCCCAAAAAAAATCACCCCTCCTCCACCTTCGGCAGCTTCAGCATCAAGCGCTTCAACTCCTGTGGCTTCAACCGCGACGCATCCCGGATCTCCCACCCCGTCGCCTGGCAGTACGCGCAATCCGTCGACCCCGTCCTCCCCAAGCCCGAGCACGACGGACACGGAAAGGCGATGCGGATATCGGTCAAGGTACGCGGCTTCTCCATACGATCTCGCACGGAGCTTCAACCCAACCCGACCTGATGCGCAACAGAAGCCTTTCGAAGCTTTGAAAGCATCATCGCCCCCCCTCCCCGCCCCTCAAGAACCCAGCTCCGGCACCCAAGAGTTCCTCCACTCGATCACCGGCTTCCCCTCCGCATCGAACTCCAGCGGCAACCAAACGTAGCCCGAGTTCACCGGATCCTTCGGCTTGTTGATGTCGAACATCGCGATCCACGCGTCCTTCCCGCCCGGCACCGGAAACACGAAGGTGCTCTGCCCGCCGAAAGTCTTCTCCGGCCCCAGCCGGTTGTGCGGATTCGTCCCGCGACACGGATTGCCCAGCGAGCGATAAGGCCCCGTCAACCGGTCGGCCACCAGCATCCGCGCCGGATTCGGAGCCCAGCCGGTGCTGGCCGATCCTAACAAATAGTATTTCCCCCCACGCCGGAACAAGGCCGGCGCCTCCGTCGCGTTCTCCACGCCCTCCATCACCACGTACGGTCCCACCGGCTTCCAGCCGTCCGCCTCCAGGCGACCGCAGACCAGCGGCTTGTCCGTCCGCCCCTTGTCCGGCTTGCGCACCGCGATGTGATACGCCGTTCCGTCCTCGTCCTGAAAAATCGCGAAGTCCCCCGATCCCGTCTCGCTGTCGCCGCCGAGGAACCGGCCATGGTACTCGAACGGCCCGGTCGGCGTCGCCGACGTCGCCGCTCCCACGTAGGCGAAATCCTTGCCCGTCTTGCCGCCCTGTTCCTTCGGCGGGTAGAGCTTGAAATACAGCACGAACTTCTTCGTCGCGGCCTGATAGATCACCTTCGGCCGGTCCAGGATGTAGGCATCCCGCAGCTCGGGCGGCATCCCCGGCGCGAACACATCGAGCACCATTCCCGCGTTCTTCCAGTTCAGCAGATCCTCGCTCACATAGCAGCGGACCCCCGCTTCGTTCTTCTCCTCCTCCGTCTTGCCCGGGATCTTGTGCGCCCCGTACCAGTAGTAGGTCCCCTCGTGATGCAGGATGCAGAACCCGTGCGCATTGATCAGCTCGCCGCTGCTGTCCAGCCACGGCCGCCCCGGACGGATCTCGGTGTTCAACGAGGCCGCGCCGATGCCGGATCCGGCGAAGAGGCACGCGAGAAGAAGGAGGGTGCGTTTCACGGTCGGAACGTTTGCCATTCAATGCGGACTTTGCGAACCAGAAAACAAGGTCGGAGCCTCATTCTGCAACCGTGACTCTTGTTCATGGGGATGCGACCCTCCTGCGACTGGTTGGCTCGCAAGACCAGCCCGCCAAGCTGTCACGGCGGTTGCTTTCGGGCAACGAACATGCCGCTTGCCACCCGAGGGCGGCTTCTGTCGGAATGAACCCAGTGTCACCCACCCTTGCCCGCCCGCTCGTCGCTGCCGCCGCTCTTGCCGCGACCACCCCGCTTCACGCGGACCCGGCGATGGTCCGACCGCTGCCTCCGGTGCCCGATGCCGTGGGCTTTGCCGGGGCCTTCGCCGGGGTCCACCATCAGCACCTGATCGCCGGCGGCGGGGCGAATTTCCCGGATGGCACGATGCCCTGGGACGGCGGCAGGAAGGTCTGGCACGACCGCCTTTTCGCCATCGACCTCGCCACCCCGGACTCAGCGTGGAAAGAGATCGGCAAGCTGCCATCACCCCTCGGCTACGGCCTCTCGCTGACCCTTCCCGATGGCGTGATCCTGATCGGCGGCAGCGATGCGATGGAACACTCCCGCCGCGTCACCCTGCTCACCCTCGCCGACGGCAAGCCCGCTTTCAAAACCCTGCCCGAGCTCCCCGTCCCGCTCGCCCAGATGGCCGGTGCGCTGGTCGGCCAGCGCATCCATCTCTGCGGCGGCATCGAGAAGCCGGACTCCACCAGCGCCACCGCCGGCCACTGGACGCTCGATCTAACAGCCCGCGACCAGGGCTGGCAAATCGCACCCGCCCTCCCCGCCGCCGGCCGCATGCTCGCCACCGCCGCGGCGATCGGCGACGCCTTCGTGATCGCCGGCGGCTGCTCGCTGGCTCCCGATGCCGCCGGCAAGCCCGTCCGGACCTACCTCCGCGAAGCCTGGAAGTTCCGCGACGGCACATGGACCCGCCTCGCCAACCTCCCGCGCGCCGCCGTCGCCGCCGCCTTGCCCGCCCCGGTCCGCGGCCGTTCGCTGTTCGTGGTGTCCGGCGACGATGGCCTGCAAACCGGACTCCCCTCGCCCGCCGCGCACCAAGGTTTCACGAAGGAAATCCTCCGCTACGACCTCGACCGCGACGCCTGGTCCACCGCCGGCCAGCTTGATCTTCCCGCGCCCGTCACCCTGCCGACCGCCCCGTGGCAGGACGGCTTCGTCCTCTTCAACGGCGAGGTGAAACCCGGCGTCCGCACCCCTCAGGTCTTCCTCTTCACCCCGCCCGCCGAAACGCCGTGAACGACTCCAAGCTTCCCCATCGCGCCTGGCTGATCGTCGCGCTGCTCGTCCCCGTCGCGCTGCTGAACTACCTCGACCGCCAGATGCTGGCGGCGATGAAGTTCTCCGTGATGCAGGAAATCCCGGGCATCGAGCAGGAGGCGAACTGGGGCAAGGTCCTCGCCTACTTCAAGTGGACCTACGCCATCCTCAGCCCCATCGGCGGCTACATCGCGGACCGCTTCAGCCGGCGCCACGTCATCGCCGGCAGCCTCTTCGCCTGGTCCTTCATCACCTGGGCGACCGGCCACGTCACCACCTACGAACAGTTGCTGTGGACCCGCGCCATCATGGGCATCAGCGAGGCCTTCTACATCCCCGCCGCGCTCGCGCTGATCGCCGACTTCCACCGCGGCAGCACCCGCTCGAGAGCCGTCGGCTTCCACCAGATGGGCATTTACGTCGGCGTCATCATCGGCGGCTTCAGCGGCTACGCCGCGGACCACCCGAACCTCGGCTGGCGCTGGGCCTTCGACACCTGCGGGATCATCGGCCTGCTCTACGCCGTGCCGCTCTTCTTCCTGCTGCGGAATGCCCCACGCTCCGCCGCGGAAGAACTCGTCCCCCGCACCTCACCGCTCGGCGCCCTGAAGGAGTTGTTAGGCAACCGCTCCTTCATCCTGCTGGTGCTCTACTTCACCCTGCCCGCCCTCGCCGGTTGGGTCGTCCGGGACTGGATGCCCGCCATCCTCAAAGCGGAGTTCAACATCGGCCAGGGCAAGGCCGGCGTCTCGGCCACGCTCTACTGGCAGGTCGCCGCGATCATCGGCGCCCTGGTCGGCGGCTACCTCGCCGACCGCTGGATGAGGAAAACCCAGCGCGGCCGGATTTACATCAGCGCGATCGGGATGTGCCTCATCGTGCCCGCCATGTTCGGCGTCGGCTATTCCCCGCAAACCGGCCAACTCTGGGTCGCCATCGCCTTCCTCATGCTGTTCGGCCTCGGCTGGGGCTTCTTCGATTCCAACAACATGCCGATCCTCTGCCAGATCGCCCGGCCCGAGATCCGGGCCACCGGCTACGGCCTGATGAACCTGGTTAGCATCAGCTTCGGCGGCTTCGCCGACTACGGCTTCGGCGTGCTGCGGGATCTTCACGTGCCGCTCTTCGCCATCTTCAGCATCTTCGCCAGCACCGCCATCCTGTCCGTCGTGCTGGTCCTGATGATCCGCCCGCGCCACACCGAAGGCGGGCCCGCTCCGATCGGGCATTGACCCTCGCCCCAACCCCAATTTCCCAATTTCCCAATCACCCAATCACCCAATCACCCTTCCATGCCCCAACTTCTCCCTCTCCACGAACTCGTCGCGGCCGCCCATTCGCCCTTCCACGCGGATGGCTCGCTGGCCCCCGAGGTCGTGCCCACCCAAGCCGCCTTCCTCGCCGCCAACGGCATCCGCACCGTCTTCATCACCGGCTCCACCGGCGAGTCGCACTCTCTCACCTGCGCCGAGCGCCTCGCCCTCTACGACGCCTGGGCCGCCGCCGCGCCGGCGCACGGGCTGTCGGTCATCGGCCATGTCGGCAGCAATTGCCTGGATGACTCCAAGACCCTCGCCCGCCGCGCCCAGGACCTCGGCTTCACCGCCATCAGCGCGCTCGCCCCGTCCTATTTCAAGCCGGCCAGCCTCTCCGCCCTGATCGACACTTGCGCGGCCATCGCCGCCGCCGCGCCAGCGACCCCCTTCTACTACTACGACATCCCGGTGCTCACCGGCGTCGCCTTCCCGATGGAGAAATTCCTCGCCGAAGCCCCTGCCCGCATCCCGAACCTCGCCGGCATCAAGTTCACCAATCCCGACCTCGTCTCCTATCGCCGCAGCCTCGACGTCGCCGGCGACCGACTCGACCTTCCTTGGGGCGTCGATGAAATGCTGGTCGCCGCCCTCGCCACCGGCGCCCGCGGCGGCGTCGGGTCGACCTACAACTGGTGCCCGCAACTCTACCGCGACCTCATCGCCGCCTTCGACCGCGGCGACCTCGCCGAAGCCCGTCGCCTGCAATCGATCTCGATCGCCATGATCGACGCTATCGCTGCCACCGGCTTCCTCGGCACCGCCAAAGCGCTCATGACCCGCCTCGGCGTCCCCGTCGGCCCCGCCCGCCTGCCCTTGGGAAATCCCGGCACCGAACAAGTCGACGCCCTCCTCGCCAGGCTCGCCGCTCTCGGCTTCGCGGAGTGGGGAGCGAAGTAGCGAACGAACCGGCAGAAACCGGGGCGCGATGGCCGATGACGGAGACGCATGGCCGCCAGACGGCCCGGCGACGCGCTATTGCCAGCGCCAGTTCAGCACCACCTCAATCTCCGGATGCAGGCTGTGATGCACCGGGCAGCCGTTGCCGGCGCTCTCGAACAAACGCCGCTCCGGATGATCGGCCGGCAGCGGGACGTCGAGGTCCACCTCCAGCTTGGAAATCCGCCGCGGGGTGTCCGCCGACATGTGCTTGCGGACGGTGACCTTCATCCCCGCGAGGTCGATCTCCTTCCGCTTGGCCACGATGCCCATGACCGTGGTCATGCAGGCGCCCAGGGCCGTGGCGACCAGGTCGGTCGGGGAAAAGGATTCGCCGCGCCCGTTGTTGTCCACCGGCGCGTCGGTCTCGAGCACGCAGCCGGACGGTCCGTGGACCGCGCGGCAGTGGAGGTCTCCCTGGTAGTCGATCTTGATTTCAACCATCGTCTTCAATGCCTTCTTCGGCAGGAGGGGTTTCCGGTTTCGGCGGCACCTTGGCAAGCATGACCCGGAAGCCGTAATACTTGTCGCGGAAATCGGGCGCCACCGGATTGCGCGCCCCGATGTAGAGGTTCTTCTCCCGGTGGCTGTTCCAGCCGCCGCCGCGCAGCACGCCGGAGGTCGAGATCGGGCTGTAGTTGTCGGCCACCCACTCGTGGACGTTGCCGCAAAAGTCGAAGAGCCCGAGCTCGTTCGCCGGGAAGGAACCGACCGGAGAGGTCGTCTCGAAGCCGTCGTTGTAGCCGGCGATCACCTCGTGCGGGGCGATTCCCGGGACCTGCGCCGCCGCGTCGTCGGCCAGGTTGCCGGCACCGGCCGGCGGTGGCCAGTCCTTGCCCCAGGGGAAGATCGCCGCCTTGAAGGGCTCGCGCCTGGCGGGCGAAACGTCGGGCGTTTCCGGGATCCCCGCCATCATGCTCCATTCGAAGTCGGTCGGCAGCCGGTATTCGTGGACCCGGGTCAGCCGCTCCTGCTGCCGCTCGACCTCGGTCAGCCACGTGCAGAACTCCTCGGCATCGGTCCGGGAAACGAACACCACCGGATGGTCCGGCCCCTTCCGCAGGTCGGCCGGCGGCTTGCCCGTCGCCCGCAGGAAGGCGTCGAAATCCTGACCGCGGGTCTCCCAGACGCAGGCCATCAGCTCCCTGCCCACCGGGACGAACTTCATGCCCAGTCCGTTCACCCACGGCTTGTCCATCACCACGCTGTTGTTGAGTTCCAGCTTGAGGAAAAGGTCGAGCGACTCGCTCGGCTTCAAACTCACCTTGTGGTTCAGCGGCTTGTAACCCTCCAGCAGGATCAGCAGGTGGATCTCGCCGGGACGCAGCGACTCGATCGCCAGCGGCCCGTTGGTCCGGCCGACCTCGTCGGAGAAGTTGGCATCGGTCGACCCCACGAACACCTGCGCCCCGGCCGGCTCGGTGGTGAGCATGATGCGGCCGAAAGCGATCGGCTGCACCCGGCAGCGGAACGGCCTCAGCCCTTCCTTGCGGGCCCGCTCGCTCATCCCGTCGGCGTTGAAATTCAGCTCCATCAGCGGCAGCGACTCGTGGTTCTGCGTCAGATACCCCGCCTCCATCCCCGACATCGCCAGCCACCAGCAGAACGCCTCGGCCTCGCCCTTGCTGGTCAGCGCGATTTTCCGCTTCCGGCCGCCTTCGTCGATCTCCACGAACTCGGCCACATCGACCGGCCGCTCCTTGGCCGCACGGTAGCGCTCCCACTCCGCCTGGCCGACCGGACGCACGCTCTGGTGGCCGTCGTCCCGCGGCGAATAGCTCTGCCCCAGATGATCCGTCCACGGCTCGTTCTGCAGCGGCGGCGAATAGATCTTCAACTGCGCCTCCAGCAGCAGCGGCTCCTCCGCCGCCGACGCCGGCACCTCGGCCTGGATCGGCTCGGGCGTGAATCCATCCTTCTTGACCAGGAACGACACCTGCTCGCCCACCACGGCCTCGATCAGATCGGTCGGCGTCGTGCCGACCAGCTCGCCGGAATCATCGAACACGTCCGCCCCTTCCGGCTGGCTGCTCACTTTGATCAAGGCCGGCACCGGCTTGACCGGCACGACCTCCGGCGGGTCCTGCGGCAGCTCGGCGAAGCGGCCCCAGGGGCTGCCCTTGAAGGCCTCCCACCCGCCCAGCCCCAGCACACCGGCGGCCAGCAGCGTGGCGATGAAGGCCCCGGCCGGCCGGCGGCGGCGGCGGCGTTTGCCATCTTGCAAACGGCGGAGCGCGTCGGCCAGCTCGCCGGCGGTCGAGATCCGGCGCTTGGAAAGCTGCGGCTCGCAGGTCTCGCAGATGATCTGGTTCAGCGCCAGCCAGCGCTTCCGCTCGGACTTCACCGGCATCTCGTCCGGCAGCTCCGGGAAATCCATCCGGTCCTTCCCGGTGGCAATCTCGTAAAGCACCTTGCCCAGGCTGTAGACGTCCGCCTGCGCCGACCCCGGCCCTTCCGGCGGGACGAAGCCTTCGGTCCCGACAAAAGTCCGCTGGCCGCGGACCGCCACCAGCCCGATGTCCGCCAGCTTGGCCTTGCCGCCGACGAAAATCACGTTGGCCGGCTTCACGTCGCGGTGCGCCAGGCCGTGGTCGTGCAGGTGGCGCAGCGCCTCCGCCAGCCGCACGCCGACGTCGATGCAATGGCTGGTGTCCAGCCGTTTGCCCATCGCCCGCTTGGTATCGCTGCGCAAGGTCCGCGCCTCGTACTCGATCGGATTGATCTCGCGCCCGGTGAGCACGTCGTCACCCAGCTCCATCACGTAGTAATAGAACGCGTTGCCATCGACGCTGCGGCCGACGTGCAGGATGTTGACCATCCCCGGGTGGTCGCGCGAAATCGGCTCGTATTTCTGGATGCCCTCGAACTCCCGCTCGAAGCTCCGTTCATCCTCGAAATCCTCGCGCCACAGCACCTTGACCGCCCGCAGCGCGCCGGTCACCCCGCGCGCCAGCCACACCTCGCCGTAGGCCCCGCCGCCGACCTTCCGCAGGACCTCGTGGTCAGGAATGACCGGATCCGGGCGACGGCTATTCGTCGGCATCCTCCTCCAGGCGGGCGAGTTCCTTCTTCAAAACGGCTCCGACGCGATGCTTGGCCAGATAAACCTGGGCCATGCTGACATTGAGGTGATCCTGCACCTTCTTCGCGTCCCACTGGCGGACCACGTAGCAGTCGAAAATCTGGTATTGCTTCGGCGACACCTGCGCCTTCACCCGGGAAAGGGCGGCATCGGCGATGTTCTTCTTCCATTCCACCTCCCACAGCCGGCCGAGCAGGTCGCCCTTCGGGTCCTCGAAGCGGTCGATCACCGCCGTCTTGCGGTCGTCCTCCCACTCGCCACCGGCCATCGCCGTGTCCTTCTTGCGCTTGCGGAACTGGTCGTTGATCCGCCAGCGCGTCATGTTCATCAGCCAGGTCTTGAAGGAGCCCTGCTCGGGGTCGTAGAGCTTCTTTTTGCTCTGCTTGGCGATCGAAAGCACCGTCTCCTGGACGCAGTCGTGGGCCTCGTCCGGACGCAGCCCGGCCTTGATCGCCACCGCGTAAATCAGGCGCCAGTAGGTCTGGTAGAACTCGTCCCAGGTCTTCTGGTCTTCCCAGTTGTCCAAGCGCGCGATCAGGCTCTTGCGGGTCTTTTCATAGGCGGCGGCGAGGACTTGGTCCCGCTGCTTGTCGTACTCTTGGTCGGACATCGGCACCCCCTTACCATACCCGCGCAAGCCTGTCTTTCACGGAGTTCGCGGACCACCGTGGCAGCAGGAAAATTATTTCAAGGTCCCGAATGATTCGGAGATGCGAAGCATCAATCTTCGGATTTACAGCCCAGCCCTGAGCGGCATAGCCTCTGCTGCTGTTTGTTACTTTCTCCCCTTCCGGAACACCCCGCCGGATCACCCAAGGAGCGAGCACCCCCCATGCCCCCCAATCCCCCTGATATCAATCCGTCGCGCCAGGTCGAACGGATCCGCGAGATCCTCGTGGGCCGCCAGATGAAAGGCGTCGAGCGTCGTCTCGAACGGCTGGAAGCCGGCGTCCGCCCGATGCCGAGCGCCGCGGTCGACGACGTGTTCCAGATCCGCCTCGCCACTTTCGAGCAGCGCCACGACCGGCAGTTGCAGGAGCTCCGGGACGAGATCGATGCCGAAAAGGCGCGCCGGGTGGAGGAAACCCACCGCCTCGCCAGCCAGATCCAGGCCGCCGCCCGCAGCCGCGCGGATTCCGGCTTGGAAGCCCAGGTCGAGCTTGAACAGAAGTTCACCCGCTGGCTCGAGCATTGGAACCAGGGCTTCCGCCAGTACTTGCACCAACGGGAACAGCACCTCGTCAACGAACTCCGCTCCGAACTCGAACAAACCCGCGAGTGGGTGAAGTCGAAGGTCGTGGCCGACGACCAGGTGAAGGCCGACCAGCGGCGCATGCACGCGTCCTTCGAGCAGTTGGCGAGCGCCGCCCGGGCGATCGCCGACGCCGCCGCACTCCACGTCATTCCATCCGAAGCACGGCCATGACCGGAGTCCTCCCCCCCTTGCCCACCTCCCCCGCCCCCGCCGTGCGGACCGGGGAATCCCGCGGCTTCTCCGTCCAGAGCTTCCCCGTGCCCGGTAGTCTGCCGGAGCGCGAGACCGGCCGCGCCCCGTTGCCGGCCTTGGGCGATTTCACGTCCCGGCCTTTCGAAAAGCCCGCCGTT
The DNA here is from genome assembly GCA_044372775.1 of Haloferula sp. Lineage (GTDB taxonomy): Bacteria > Verrucomicrobiota > Verrucomicrobiia > Verrucomicrobiales > Akkermansiaceae > Haloferula. Next base: position 84,905 of record JBIPNO010000003.1, on the reverse strand, counting down.
CCCACTCCCGCCGCCTGGCCGGTCGAACCCCGGCCCGCCCCGGTGGACGAACCCGCCGGCCCCGACGCAGAGCCGCCGCCGCCGGACTTCACCGATGCCGACCTTTTCGATGCCCTGCGGCCGCTGGTCGGCAGCGCTTCCTCCGGGATCAATTTCCAGGACGACGCCTCCTTTGAGGCCGTCCTCCGCGCCACCTTCCGCCGCGCCCTCGCCGAGCAGCACTCCGGCCCCTTCCAGGACCCCGGCTTCACCCACCGCATCCTGTGGCGCGCCCAGGCGCTGTTCACCAGCCGCAGCTACGACGAGGTGCTCGCCGACAAGATCCGCCGCTTCAGCGTGGAGGAAGTTTACCTGCTGGATCGCGACACGCTGTCGCTGGTTTCCTTCGCCAGCTGCGACCCCGTCCGCCACTCGAATCCTCGCAAGGTCGGCTCCTTCGCCCGCCAGCTCGCCCTGCGGGTCCGCGACGAAAGCGGGGCCCTGCTGCTCGGCTTCGAACTGGGAGAAAGCCGCCGCACCTTCGTCCGCCCGGGCACCTTCTGCCACCTCGTGGCCGTCATCCGCGGCGAGATCAACGACCTCGTGAAAGCCGACCTTGATTTCGCCCTGCGCCGCATCGAGACCCGCTTCCGCGAGCCCTTCGCCCACGGCCAGCCCCTGCTCAAGGAGTTGCAACCGCTGCTCGAGGAGTGCCTGCTGATCCACTCGCCCGCCGCCCCGCCCGCCGCCTGAGTTCCACAAGCGGGCCACTCATCCCTTGACCACAAGGGTTGCGGTCACTACGCATCCCCCCACGCATGGGATTTGACACATTAGGACTCTCCGCCCCCGTTCTCGCCGCCGTGACGGAGTCCGGTTACGAAAACCCGACCCCGATCCAGGCTCAGGCCATTCCCCTGATCCTCGAGGGTAAGGACGTGATCGGTGCGTCCCAGACCGGCACCGGCAAGACCGCCGCCTTCGCGCTGCCCTCCCTCAGCAAGCTCACCCCGATGGGCAAGCCGCAGATCCTGGTGCTGGAGCCGACCCGCGAGCTGGCCCACCAGGTCGCCGAGCAGTTCGAGCACTACGGCAAGCACACCGGCCTGAAAGTCGCCCTGCTTTACGGTGGCGTCGGGCTCGGCGAGCAGTTGAAGGCCCTGGAAGCCGGTGCCGACATCGTCGTCGCCACCCCCGGCCGCCTGGTCGACCACTTCTACCGCGGCACCATGCGCTTCAACGAGGTCAAGATCCTGATCCTCGACGAGGTCGACCGGATGCTCGACATGGGCTTCCTCCCGCAGGTCCGCAAGATCGTCAACCTCTGCCCCTGGGAAGGCCGCCAGACCCTCTTCTTCTCGGCCACCATGCCGCCGGCGATCCAGACCTTCGCCCAGTGGTGCCTGTTCGAGCCGGTCAGCGTGGAAATCGCCCGCCGCGCCGTGGCGTCCACCGTCACCCACGCCTTCTACCCGGTCTCCATGGACCAGCGCGACGAGCTGCTGCTCGCCCTGCTCGACCAGACGGAATACCACTCGGTGATGATCTTCACCCGCACCCGCAAGGAGGCCGACCAGGTCTGCGCGCTGATCAAGCGCGAGGGCCAGGAAAAGGTCGCCGCGATGCACTCCGACATCGGCCAGGTCGACCGCATGAAGGCGCTCGCCGGTTTCAAGAGCGGCGAGTTCGAGGTCCTCGTCGCCACCGACGTCGCCGCCCGCGGGATCGACATCTCCGGCGTCTCCCACGTCATCAACTACCGCGTCCCCGAGAACGCCGAGGACTACGTCCACCGCATCGGCCGCACCGGCCGCGCGGAAGCCGAGGGCGATGCCTTCACGCTGCTCACCGCCGACGAGCTGGAGTATGCGAAGTCCGTCGAGATCTTCGTCGACCAGAAGATCCCGCGCCGCAAGCTGGACAACTTCCCCTACATCTACACGGCCCTGCTCGACGATTCCCCCGGGAAGCCGATCCGCAAGAAGCCGCAGGGCGGGAAGAAAAAGCGGAGGTAGGATCTCGCGTCATGTGGAGCCCCAAATACGGTTCGCCTTTGGGTTGCGTCGTCGGGGTGATAGCACTCTTTCCCCTCGGTCTCAGCGGGATTGGAATCTACGGCTGGGCAACTTGGTATTCCTTGCCCGAAAACAAGCGCCCGGAAGGCATGCTTCCACTTTGGGTTTCATGCACTGCCGGTGGGCTCGCCGTGAGTCTCTTGTTGTTCTGGATTTCGATCCGGATTCTCCGCCGAACCAACTGGAGATCGTTTGATCGCAACAAGCCGACCTCCCAGATGTAGGATGAAGGTCCTCGCCATCGATCCCGCGATCCGCAACACGGGCTATGCCGTGGTGGAAGGTGACGGCCGGACGGCCCGTGCGCTGGCTTTCGATGTGATCAGCATCCCGGCCAAGCTGCCGCAGTCCGCGGCTTTGGCCGCCGTCCGGACCCACTTGAAGAACGTGATCGACAAGTTCCAACCGGACGAGGTCGCGGTGGAAGGCATCATCTTCGTCCAGTCCCACAAGACCGCCATCTCGATGGGCGCCGCCCGCGCCGCCGCGCTGATCGCCGCCGCCGATGCCGGTTTGAACGTCTTCGAATACGCGCCGCGCAAGATCAAGATGGCCGTGGTTGGCAAAGGCACCGCCGACAAGCAGCAGGTCGCCTTCATGGTGCGTGCGCTGTTAGGTCTCTCCGAAACCCCGCCGCACGATGCCGCCGACGCCCTCGCGATCGGCCTCGCCCATCTCCAGGCCTCCGATCCGCTCAAGGCGAAGATGCTCGAACGCCGCCAGGTATGAATCCACCCGCCATTGTCCGCCCCCAGTGGTACGTAGTCCCGGCTTCAGCCGGAACGAGTGGTCCCTCCCACTCCGCACCAGGGAACCGCCCGCATCGCCCGTGCTTCGGTCCGGCTGAAGCCGGGACTACGTACCCCGCAAGTCGATCCCACAAGGTAAGATGACCACGATCCACCTCGGCTCCGGCATTTCCTACGCCGACGGCCTCCAGCACCAGGACGCCGCCGTCGAAGCCATCCTCGACGGCACCGGCGGCGAGACGCTCTTCCTGTTAGAACACGCCCCGGTTTACACCATCGGCCGCCAACGCGACCAATCCTCCCTCCGTGACCCCTCCGCCCTGCCCGCCCCCGTCGTCGAAACCAACCGCGGCGGCCAGGCGACCTACCACGGTCCCGGCCAACTCGTCGGCTACCCGATCCTCGATCTCCGCGAGCGGAACCGCGACCTCCACGCCCATCTCCGAGGCCTTGAGGAAGCCCTCATCCTCACCTGCCACGACTTCGGCATTCCCGCCACCCGCCGCGACGGCCTGACCGGCGTCTGGGTGGAGAACCGCAAGCTGGCCTCGATCGGCGTCGGTGTGCGGAAGTGGATCTCGATGCACGGCTTCGCGATGAACGTCACCGCGAACTGCCTGCTGCCCTTCTTCGCCATCACCCCCTGCGGGATCGAGGGCGTGGTCATGAGCTGCGTCGAGCAGGAGGCGGGCAGGCCGGTCAGTGTGGATGAATTCGCCCGGGCCTTCGTGCCGCATTTCGAACGGATCTTCGCCCGGGACCGCGGAGCCACCGGCCCGCAGAAGCACGGGGACTGCTGACTTCGGCGGTGCGGGGCTGAATGGGCGGCGGGATCAAGGCCTGCCCGTTACCCACAAGTTGCCTGTCAGGGTGAACTCGCTTGTCCCGAAGGGACTGCGTTTCAAAGCCCGGGGTTGCGAGGGACGAGCTACCCCGGGTTGCTGCATCCTTTCTTCCTACGCCGAAGGTGTTGTGCAGGAGCGGTTCCCAGAGAGTTGCGGAACCCCATCGTCCACAACCTCTTCGAGGTAGGGTTTTCTGCCCAACTCACCCGGGGTAGCTCGTCCCTCGCAACCCCGGGCTCCGGTATTGGAGTCCCGTTGGGACATCGATCCATCAAAAGATCTGGATAACAGGCAGATCAAGGGACCGCTCTGCGAGCCGGTGGCGCGCGGTCCCGGGTTAAGCCAGATTCGTAAACACCACCTGGACGTCGTCGTCTTCCTCGACCTTCTCCAGGATCACCTCCACCTCGGCCATCTGCTCCTCAGTCAGCTCGATCGGCTGGGTCGGGATCCGCTCCAGGGCCGCCTTCTTCGGGGTGATGCCCAGCTTTTCAAAGCCGGCTGTTAGACTGGCGAAGTCGTGGTAGTCAGCGATGGCCCGGCCGATGCCGTCCTCGACTTCCAGCTCTTCCAGACCGGCGTCGATGAGCTCCAGCTCGATCTCCTCCGCGCTCATCTCCGGCGTCATCTCGAACTCCACCACGGCCTTGCGGGTGAACATGAAGTCGAGCTGCCCGCTGTTGACGATCTGGCCGCCGTTCTTGTTGAAGATGGTCTTCATGTTGACCACCGAGCGGTTCGTGTTGTCGGTGGCGCACTCGATGTAGAACAGCGAGCCGTGCGGCCCCTTGCCTTCATAGACCACTTCCACGATGTCCGCGGCGTCCTTGCCGGCAGCGCGCTTGATCGCGGCGTCGATCCGGTCCTTCTGCAAGTTCTGGCCCTTGGCGTTGGCGATCGCCAGCCGCAGTGGAGCGTTGGCAGCGGGGTCCGGGCCGCCGTTCTTGGCGGCCATGGTGATGGCTTTTGCGAGCTTGGGGAAAACCCGGGACATCGTGTCCCAGCGGGCTTCCTTGGCTCGGCGTCGGCATTCAAAGGCGCGTCCCATAAATTGTGGTTTCTTGGCTGCCGGAATTGAAGCGGATCCACGGTGAGGGGCAAGCACGCCGTGACAAGGAGTGGCGGACTCCGATCCGCCGGTATCCCATCCCGGGCCTGTCGAAAGACAGGCGGATCGGAGTCCGCCACTCCTTGAAAAATCACGCCACCTGCCGGTCCACATCCACCCGAAGGTGCTCGATGATGTATTCCTGCCGGTCCGGCGTGTTCTTGCCCATATAGAAGGCGAGCAACTCCTTGGTCCCCTTCCCCTCCTCGAAGGTCACGGGATCCAGCCGCATGTCGGGGCCGATCATGAACTTGAACTCGTCCGGCGAGATTTCACCGAGGCCCTTGAAGCGCGTGATCTCGGCGTTCTTGCCGAGCTTGTTGATGGCTTTGACCCGCGAATCCTCGTCGTAGCAGTAGATCGTCTCCTTCTTGTTGCGCACCCGGAACAGCGGCGTCTGGAGGATGAAGAGATGGCCTTCCCGGATCACCTCGGGGAAGAACTGGAGGAAGAACGTGAGCAGCAAAAGACGGATGTGCATGCCGTCGACGTCGGCATCGGTGGCGACGACGACGCGGTTGTAGCGCAGTTCCTCGATCCCGTCTTCAATCCCGAGCGCCGCCTGCAAGAGGGCGAACTCCTCGTTCTCATACACGATCTTCTTCGCCAGCCCGAAAGTGTTCAGCGGCTTGCCGCGGAGCGAGAAGACGGCCTGCGTTTCGACGTCCCGGCTCTTGGTGATCGAGCCCGAAGCGGAGTCGCCCTCGGTGATGAACAGCGTGCTGTCGAGCCGCTGCTTGTGCTTGGAGTCGAGGTGGGCGCGGCAGTCGCGGAGCTTCTTGTTGTGGACCTTCGCCTGCTTGGCGCGTTCGCGGGCCATCTTCTGGATGCCCTTCATGTCCTTGCGCTCGCGCTCCGCCGCCTGGATCCGCTTCTGGATCGCCTCGGCCACCTTGGTGTGCTTGTGCAGGTAGTTGTCGAGGTGCTGCTTGAGGAAATTCCCGACGAAGGTGCGCAGCGACTCGCCTTCCGGCGCGATGGTCGCGGAGCCGAGCTTCGTCTTGGTCTGCGATTCGAAGACCGGCTCGATGATCCGCACGCAGACCGCCGCCTCGATCCCCGCGCGGATGTCGGCGGGGTCGTATTGCTTCTTGTAAAAGCCTCGAACCGCATTCACCAGCCCCTCGCGGAAGGCCTGCAAGTGGGTGCCGCCCTGCGTCGTGTTCTGGCCGTTGACGAAGGTGTAGTATTCCTCCCCGCTCTCCGCGGTGTGGGTGAAGGCGATCTCGATGTCCTCGCCCTTGAGGTGGATCGGATCGTAGAGCGCCTCGCTCTCCATTTCCTCGCGCAGCAGGTCGAGCAGGCCGTCCTTCGATTTGAACTTCTTGCCGTTGAAATTGATCGTCAGCCCGGGATTCAGGTACGAGTAGTAGCGGCACATCCGCTCGACCGTCGCGTCCTTGAACTTCGACTTCGGCGGGAAGATCGTGCGGTCGATCTCGAAGGCCAGCCGCGTGCCCGACTGGGCTTCTTCCTTGCGAGGATACTTCATGTCCTCGGTGACCATGCCCTTCGAGAACTCGATCGCCTTGGTCTGCCCGTCTCGCCACGCCTGGATCTCGAAGAAGCTGGCGAGCGCGTTCACCGCTTTGATGCCGACGCCGTTCAGGCCGACGGATTTCTTGAAGGCCTCGCTGTCGTACTTGGCGCCCGTGTTGATCTGGGCGGCGCAGTCGAAAAGCTTGCCGAGCGGGATGCCGCGGCCGAAGTCGCGGACTTCGACGCGGCCTTCCTCGTCGATGTCCACCTTGATCTCCTTGCCGTAGCCCATGATGTGCTCGTCGATCGAGTTATCGATGACTTCCTTGAGCAGGATGTAGATGCCATCGTCGGGCGACGACCCGTCGCCGAGCTTCCCGATATACATGCCGGGACGCATCCGGATGTGTTCGCGCCAGTCGAGGGACTTGATGTCGGCTTCGGTGTATTCAGCGGCCATGGGGAAATTGTTTCGGGAATCCTGAGGAATCCCCGCCCCGCTGGCAAGCGCCGGTCACTCCAGCGCCGGTTGGACAAGGTCCCAGCGGCGTTTGAAGGCCGGGTAGCGCGCGGCGAGGACGTTCGCCGCCTCCTTGGCCCGCGAAGGATCGCCGGCCAGCAGGTCGAACGCGATCGCCTGTTCGTGGCGCCGGAGCCGCTCGGTCTCGCTCGCTTCGTCCTTCACGAGCTGGCGGTGCAGTTCGATCAGGCTGTCGGGCGAAAGCTCGGCCCACAGGATCACGCGGGGCGATCCGCTGGGGTCCAGCACCGTGACACCGCCGCTGCGGGAGCCGGTGATGGTGCCGGTCGGGGTTTTGTCGCGGAGTTGCAGGATCAGATTGGCCGGAGTCTTCACCAGATCGTCTTCCAGGTCGCCCAGGAATGCCGCGGCGGCCTCGGTCAGCAGGAGGATCGCCGAGGTCATCTCCTTGCCCGACTTCTCGAGAAAACCGGGGGACTTGATCAGCGCCGAGGCTTCGGAGAATTGGCAGGAAGCCGCTTGTTTGCGCACCGTCGCCAGGATGTCCCCCTCATTTGCCGGGACCGGTTCGGGCGTCTTCTGCGAATCCAGCATCCGGGCCCGGGTTTCGAGATCGCGCCGCAGCGACTGCACGTTGAAACGGGCACGGCCCTTGGTCTTCAGCCCGCCCTCCGCATCGGCGAGTTGCTTCACCAGATCGCGACAGGCCGCGGCGCTGTCAGGCAGCTTGCCGGGATCGAGGGCGGCGAGCTTGCGGGCATCCTCCTGGTAGTTGCGGACGATGGGCTGATAGGTCGCAACCCACGCGTCGGCTCCTTGCGCACCGTTGGCCAGGACCGCGGCGAAATAACCCTGCGCCACCTCCGGCAGCCCTTGCTCCCAGTGCTTCAGCCCGCCCAGCAAGGCGGCCAGCAGCCCGGGACCGGAGGCGGGCGCGGCGTCGTCCGGAAGCGGGTGCGATTTGAACTCCGAAAGCTTCTCCAAGCCATCTAACAGCACCGACCGCAGGCCGCCATCGACGCCAGTCGCGGCCTGGACGTGCTGCGATGCCGCCCGCGCGTCTTTCCTCGCCTCGCCCGGCTTGCCATCCAGATAGGAACAGATGACCGCCTCGCAAGCCGCCCACGAACCGGTCGGCTGCAAGACTCCCGGCAGGTCGCGGACTTCCACGAACAGGCGCCGCGCTTTTTCGAAATCCCCGGTGCGCAGGGCTTCCCCCGCCTCGCGATAGACCGGACCGGCCCGCTCGCTGTCGCCGCCCGATGTCGCCGGAATCTGCGGCGGCGGCCCCACCACCGGCAATCCGCCCTGCGGCACCACCGGCTGGACCGGCTGCATCACCCACCAGCCGCCGAAGACCAACGCCCCGACGACCAACAGCGAAGCGCCTGCCAAGGCCAGCTTCTCGCCGGCATTCGAAGACGTCCGGGCCGCCACCTTCGCAGCCCCTTTCTTCGCCGGGTCCGGGTTCGCGGGTTGGCTGGCCAGCCGCTGGCGGGCGGTTTCCAAAGCGGACAGGAGATCGTCGTAAGATCGGAATCGCTGCTGGGGATCATGCGCCATCGCCCGGTCCACCACCGCGCAGGTGTCCGCGTTGACCCACGGCGCCGCTTTCGCCAGCGGCGGGATCTTCTTTTTCGCGTCGCGCAGACGGTTGGTGTCCATCGACTCCTCGTTGCACGGCGGCTTACCGGCCAGCGCGTGGTAAAGGGTCGCCCCGAACGCATAGACATCGGAGCGGAAATCTTCCGGCAGTCCCTCGATCGTCTCGGGCGGGACGTAGTACGGCGTCGCCCAGATCTCGGTGGCCTGCGCCTTGCCGCCCTTGGTCACCAGCGCCAAGCCGAAGTCGACGATCTTCGCGTTGCCGCCGGCATCCAGCAGAATGTTGCCCGGCTTGATGTCGCGGTGGATCAGGCCGGCGGCATGGGCGGCCTTGAGACCGGCACCGACCTGGTGGGCCAGCGGCAGGACCTCCTTTTCAGGGATCGACCCCCGCTCGCGGATGTGGTGCTCGAAATGCCCGCCGGGCACCAGCTCCATGGCGATGTAGAAGCGGCTGAACGCGCGGCCGGTGGTGAACACCCGGACGACATGAGGATGGCTGAAGGAAGCCGTGATCCGGGCTTCCTCCTCGAAGGCGCTGATCCTCTTCTCATCGCTGCCGTATTCCTCGTTGAGGATCTTCACCACAACCTCCCGGCCGAGCGTGTTGTCCTGGGCGATGAAGACCACGCTCATCCCGCCGATCGCATGGCGGCGCAGCAGCGTGTAGGGACCGAATTCCCGCTTCACCCGGGTGTGCTTGCCGCAGCCCGGGCACTCCACGTTGGAAAAAGGGGCCACCGCGCCCACGTCCATGGAATTCCCACAGGCGTGACAATACGCGATCTCGATTTCCCCCTCCGGCATGGCGAAGGGTAGCTTACGCGGCCCCCGGCTGGAAACTTCATTTTAACGAAACATCTTCCGGACATTGACAGCCGCCCCGCCCGCCCGCGACGCTCGCCGCCGAATGGAAATCCGCGTGGAAAGCGATGCCGGGACCCGCCTCGACGCCTTCCTGGCCTCGAAGATCGCCGATCTTTCGCGCTCCCGGCTCCAGGAGTTGATCCGCGAGCAGTTCGTGCTCCGCAACGGCGAGCCCGCCAAACCCCGCGACGCGGTGGCCCTCGGCGACGTCCTCAGCATCGCGATCCCCGAAGCCGTGCCCGACCAGGCCCTGCCGCAGGACATTCCCCTCAACATTCTCTTTGAAGACGAGCATCTCGTGGTCCTCGACAAGGAATCCGGCATCGTCGTCCACCCCGCCGCCGGAAATCCCGACGGCACCCTGGTCAACGCCCTGCTCCACCATTGCAAAGGCCAGCTTTCCGGGATCGGCGGGGTCGAGCGCCCGGGTATCGTCCACCGCCTCGACAAGGACACCTCCGGCTGCCTGGTCGTCGCGAAAAACGACGCCGCCCACCAGTCGCTCAGCGAACAATTTGCCGGGCGCACCATGGAAAAGCTCTACCTTGCCGTCGCCCAGGGCATCCCCTCGCCCGACCGCGGCACCGTCTTCACCCACATCGGCCGCCACCCGGTGAACCGGCAGAAAATGGCCGTGGTGAACCCGCCCGGCGGCAAGACCGCGATCACCGACTACGAGGTGCTTTCGATCGACCGCTCGACCGGCTCTTCGCTGGTCCTCTGCCACCTCCACACCGGCCGCACCCACCAGATCCGCGTCCACCTTTTACACCTCGGCTGCCCGCTGGTCGGCGATCCCATCTACGCCAAGCCCGAGCGCCAGAAAGCCCGCACCGGCCGCCTGATGCTCCACGCCTGGCGGCTCGCCTTCGATCACCCGGCCACCGGCGCGCGGATCAAATTCGAAGCGCCGATCCCGCCGGAATACACCCCGTGGCTCCAGATGCTGGAGCGACCCCTGCCCTGACCTCCCATGGACGAAGACGCCTTTTTCCAAGACCTGCTCGCCGCCGTGGAGCAGCAACTCGTCGCGCCGCAGACCCGCTACGTCGTCAAGACCTTCGAACGCCTGACCGCGAAGGGCATGAGCATCTCCGACGCCAAGGAGCGCATCGCCGCCATCCTCGGCGAGGAGACCGACGCGATGTACCGACGCAAGTCCGGCTTCGATGAGAAGAGCTACCGCGAGAAGCTCGCCGCCATCGATCCGGGGGAGCGCTTTGAAGAGAATCCCGAACCGGACGAGGAAACGCCGTGAACGCAGATCGTCGGCTTTCCGCGAAGTATGGGAGCCCGCTCCGCGATTCCCTGATCCTGCAGGCCTTCTTCCTTTTCGTGTCCTGGCTGGCCCTCGATCACGGCAGGATGTTCCGCTACAGCCTCTTCACCCTCGCACCGACCTGGGCCCTCATCCTCCTGATCGTCCTGCGCCGTCCCACCGAGCCGACACCGCTCGACCTCAAGGTGGTCCGGTTCAGCTACCTCGCCTTGTGGATCACTTTGCTTCTGCTTTCCTCTCTCGTGGGACCGTTGGTCGAATGACCAGGCTCGACCTGGAGGTGATCCGCTTCGGCGATCCGCTCTTGTTCCTTCTCTCGCTCTTCCTCGTGCCAGCCGCGATCGACTTCTTCGGCCCGTAAGCTGGCCTCTGCTGTCTCTGCGACCTCCTGTGGAAATGCGTTTCGGTTCCCAGGCTAAGCCCCGCCGCCCTTCGCCACCGGCCCGATCGTCCCGCCGGAAACGAACTCCGCGGCGGTCAGCACCTGCCGCACATCCGGCTTGCCGCTGCTCAGGTTGGCCGCCCACCGGACGATCCGCCGCACCACCGGCCGGCTGTCCCAGCGGATGTGGGCCACCGACGGCTTGCACCAGGCGAAGGTCGGATCGGCGTCGGTGCAGACCAATGAAACGTCCTCCGGCACCCGCAGCCCGCGGTTCGCCAAAAACTGCCGCGCCGCGGTGAACAGCACCGCCTCCTGGATGATCAGCGCGGTCGGCGGCGTCACCTGGAACAAGGCCTCCAAGCCCGCATGGAAGCCATCGAGGCTCTCTTCCCAGTCCGGCAAATGGTAGTGCCCGCGCGGAATGCCGTGCGCCGCGAGTTCGTCGAGAAAGGCCTGCTCCGATGACCCCGGCTCCGGCAAACGCCTCATCCGCCGGGCGATCAGCACGATCCGCCGGTGCCCCAGCGCGATCAATTTCCGCGTCGCCAGGGCATACGCCGGCGGCTTGTCCGGCCCCACCCCCGCGATCGGCAGGCCCCGTCGACGGCCGAACAAGGCGCAAACCGGCAAGCCCCGCTCGTGAAACCAACGCAACAAGTCACGCGGACCGCCGGCGACCACCCAGGCGTCCGCCGGATCCTTCTCCACCATCCGCGCGATCCGCCGCACATCCATCCCGCACTCGGCCATGGTGTGGGGGGCGACGCTCGTCTTATGACCGATCCGGGCCAGCTCGTGCTGGAGGTCCACCAGGTAGTCGAGCTGCCGGTCGGCGACCTCGCTCAGCAGGATCGACACCCGCAGCGCCGGAGAAGGCCGCACTCCCTGCGGCTCGATGCTCCGCCGCCGGCGCGGGCCGTTCCTCGCGATCACGCCTTCGCCCTCCAACTGCCGCAAGGCGGCCTCCAGCGTCTTGCGGCTCACCCCCAGCTCCGGTGCCAAGCGGTCCACCCCCGGCAGATGGCCGCTCCACTGCCCGCGCTTCAGCTCCTCGTGCAGGTAGTTCGCCACCTGCTCCACCGCTGAAAGGATCCGAATCAAGGGCATGGCCGCATCTAGCCTCCTCAGGGGGGTAAGTCGAGAACGCAAAATTCCTTTGCACCGGGCGATTCCCCGCGATCTTCCAAGGCCGCGCCCGGCGGGTGATCCCCAAGCCCCTCCGCGCACCGATCCAACCCAGTCCCGCCGGCCACGGTGAAACCCACGACCACCCGGCGCTCGACGAATTCTCGTCCAAAGCGTCGTGCCCAAAGCTCATCCGACACCCGACCGCCAGACAACCATCCTTGAAACCCATGAAATCCAGCCCTCGTCACCACTCGCGAGTCCAGCTCGCCATTGCAGCCTTCGCCTTCTGCGCCTCGGCCGCTGATGCGGAAACGGTCACCTTCAGCTTCCAACAAGGCGATCTCCAAAAGGACGGCATCGCCCACGGACCGGGCACCTCCTACGCCGGAGCCGTCTCCGGACACCTTGTCGATGCCAACACGACCGCCGTGCTGACCACCACCGCGGCGGCCACCATTGGCAACCAGTTCGTCTCCTCTCCCACCGGCACCAACGGACGAAATTTCGTCGGTCTCTTCTCCTACGACCTGACGGAGCTCGCCAGCTTCATCACCGCCAACACCTCGGCAGCGAGCTCCGTCGCGATCACCGACGTCTCGTTCAAGCTCGTGGCCGCCGGTGCCAGCTCCAGCGGCACCTTTCACGGCGGCATCAGCCTTTACCGGACGGACCCGTTCACCACGGCTTCCACCTGGGCGAACTTCGACGGCACCAATCCCTGGACCACTCCCTTTCAAAGCGGCCTGGCCGAAACCCAGTTCCGCTTCACCGGCGGTGGCTCGGCACTCACCCTGAACCTCGGCGGCACCAGTCCCACCACCGGCTCGAAGGTCGTGGGCTCGCTCCTTGAATGGACCTCGAGCGCGAACTTCATCGCCGCCCTCAACACCGCCCTCGCCCAGCCCGACAAGAAGCTCCACCTCATGGCCGCCCGCCCGCTCGGCAACGCCGACGGTCGCGTGAACATCCACACCGGCAGCGCCACCACCGTGAATGACCGTCCGGAGCTGGTCGTCACCCTCTCGGTGAACTCGCTCTCCGACTGGACCGGTGCCGCCGGCAGTTCCTGGGCCGACGCTGGCAACTGGACCACCCCCCCGGCCGCCGGAGCCGCAGTGCGCTTCAACAGCTCCTCCACCGCCAACCTCGCCACCGTCCTCAACCAGGACTTCACCCTCGCCGGGATTTCCTTGATCAATCCGGCCGGCCCGGTGTCCATCGGCGGTGCCAACAGCCTCACGCTGGGTGCAGGTGGCTTCGACCTCTCCACCGCCACCGCGGACCTTACCGTCACCACTCCGCTGGTGCTGGATGCGACCCCAATCTGGACCGTCGCCAACGACCGGACCCTCAACGTCAGCGGTGCGATCACCGGCAGCGGAAGCCTGACCGTCATTGGCGACGGCACCGTGTCGCTGGGCGCGTCGGGCATGCTCCCGAACGGTGCCGGTGCCGGCAACCTGACCGTGGAAGGCACCCTCGACCTCAACGACACCTCGCACTCCGTCAACGGCTTGACCGGCGCCGGCGTCATCGACAACTCGGGCAGCGGCGACAGCGTCCTGACCGTCGGCAACAACAACGCCGCCGTTACCTTTTCCGGCGTCCTGCTCAACACCGGCAGCGGCACGCTCGCCCTGCAGAAAGTCGGCAGTGGCGCCATGACCCTGACCGGCCCCAGCAACTATGCCGGCGGCTTCACGAACGACGGAACGGGCAACGTGATCGCGAACAACAACAATGCCTTCGGCAGCGGCCCGGTGGTATCCAACGCGGGGACCATCTACCCGACTTCCACCCGGAACTTCAGCAACACGCTGGCACTGAACAATTCCACCCTGCGCGTCGGCGGCGGCGGCGGAAATTCCATCACCTGGAGCGGCGCCGTCACCGCCACCGGTCCCTCGGGCATCAACGCGGACGGCGGCACCGGCGGGATCACCCTGGGCAGCACCCTCGACATCGCGGGTGCCACCTTCACCTCCTTCGCCAACGGAACAACCAACAACATCGCCGGCAACATCAGCGGCACCGGCGGCACCCTCAGCGTGACCAGCGGCACCCTGCAACTCTCGGGCACCGGCACCTACGACGGGACCACGACCCTCGGCGGATCAAGCACCCTCCGCCTGCAACCCGCCGGAACGATCTCGAGTTCCAGCAACATCGTCATCAACGGCACCGGCAACCTCAATATCCGCAACACCGTCGGCTGGATCTACTCGGGCACCATCACCGGCGAGGGCACCGGCTCCATCAACCTCAACAGCGGCACCGATGCGGAACTCGCCGGCAGCATCTCCGGCGTCGCGGCCATCAATGCCAACACCACCGGCACCGACACCACCATCAGCGGAATCATCAGCGGGACCGCCACGGTGAACGCGCAGGGTGGAAGCATCCTCACCCTGTCCGGCGCGAACCATTACACGGGCGCCACCACCGTCGGCGGCGGTACCCTCGTCCTGGGCGCCGGCAACGTGCTGCCCGACGCCTCCCCGGTGACCATCGGCAACGGCACCCTTGATGCCGCCACCTTCACCGACAGCGCCGGCACGCTGGACGTGACCAGCGGCGCGAAGATCAACCTCGGCGCGGGTGCCGCTCTCGCCTTCGCCGACAGCAGCGCGGTGGACTGGACCGGCGGCTCGCTGGAAATCACCGGCACCTTCGTTTCCGGCTCCTCGCTCCGCTTCGGCACCACCGCCGGCGGCCTTACCGATGACCAGCTCCTGCTGATCTCCGCGACCGGCTACACGGCCTTTGATCTCGATTCGAACGGCTTCCTCACCGCCTCCGAGCAGCTCGGCTTCGCTGCCTGGCAGTCGGCCAACGACACCGCCGGCGGACTGGGTGCGGATCATGACCTCGACGGTGTGAGCAACGGCGTCGAGTTCTTCCTCGGCGGCACTGCCGACACCACCGGCTTCACCGCGCTGCCCGGCGTGGACGATGATGGCGGCACGCTCAGCGTCACCTGGATCCGGTCCAGTGACTACAGCGGCACCTATGGCACCGACTACTGGGTGGAAACGTCCGACACCCTCACCGGCACCTGGACCCAGGCCGCCCCGGGGACCGGCGCCAACCAGGCCGACCTCACCACCGTCCCCGGCGAGGTGAAATACACCTTCCCCGCCGGCACCAAGAACTTCGCCCGCCTCAAGGTCACCGGCCCGTAAAGTCCGGCCTGCCTTGATTCCGATCACTTGGCGGGCATCCGCCGCCTCCCCTCCGCCGGGCTTTCCTGATCCAGGAAAGCCCGGCCTGCATGAAAGCTCTTGGCAGGAAACCGAGCCCCGCAACCTTGAGCCTCAGATGTCTCCTCCCCGACCTCCAAAACACCTCCCCGCGCGCGGTCCCATGGCCGCGCTGGCCCTGTCGTGGCTCGCGCTCGGAATGCCGGCATCCGTCCGGGCCGCCGCCATCCAGTCCGGCAACGTGACCACCGCCCTCGGCCCCACCTTCTTCGTCGACGACACCTCGAACGGCGGCTCCGACACCGACATCAACCAACCGGCCAACCCCGCCTTCGACCGCAATTTCAACGGGCTGCTGACCCGCGACCAGGGCCCCACCCGCATCACCCTCACCGGCTTCGGCTTCGCCACCCACACCAGCGCCGCGGCCAACGATGCCACCTCCGTGGCGGTCTCGTTCACTTATCTCGGCGATGACGAATTGCCAGGCACCGCCGACGACGTCTCAATCGGCACCGCCACCGGCAGCTTCGCCTTCGTCGACCCCGCATCGAATCCGAATGCGGAATACGTCTTCGTCTTCGACTCGCCCCTGACCGCCGACCTCGACATCACCGGCACACGCTTCCGCATCCGCGTCGCCCCCTCTAACACCACAGGCAACGGCTCGCTCAAGCTCAAGACCGGCACACTCGCCCACGAAACCGTCACCGGCACCAAGCTCAGCGTCGCCGGCTTCACCACGCCGCGCATCGCTCCGCGCCGCGTCAATCTCGCGAAGTTCCAACCCGTCACCGTCAGCTCGACCAACGGCCAGCGCGCCGCCACCTACTTCACCGACGGCGTGACCGGAAACGACAACCGCTGGCAAAGCCAGAACTGGGCCTGGAACAACGCCCGCGTGGACTTCCCCTTTCCCGTGGAAGTCGGCAGCGCGCAGGTCTTCACCGGCGTGGACGACACCCTTCCCGTCGCCAACTTCAGCGTCCAATACCTCGCCGGCCAGACCTGGGTCACCATCCCCGGCGGATCGGCCAGCGGAAACACGAATGTCGAACGCAACCTCGTCTTCACCGATCCCGTCACCGCGTCGTCGTTCCGGCTCCTCGGTCAGGACAGCCCGCTCCACGTCCGCGAGTTCGCCCTCTATCCGCCGAACGGCCCCGCCGGCTTTCCGCTCGGCACGGATCTCACCCTGAACCTCGCCTACCAGCGCCCGGTCGTCGCTTCGGCCCACACCGCCGGAGATTTCGCCCTCGAGGCCGTCGACGGACGCGCCCATCCCGGCTCGAAATGGCAGACCTCCACCGCCGGCATCAACACGCTGGAAATCGACCTCCGGGTCACCACGAAGATCGGCAGCGCCCACCTTTACTCCGGCACCTCCGACCTCGCGCCTCTAACAGACTTCACCCTCCAATCCTGGGACGGCACCACCTGGCAAAACATCCCCGGTGCCACCGTCGCCGGGAACGCCGCCGCGGATCTCGTCGTCCCCTTCGCCACGCCCGTCACCACTTCGAGGATCCGCCTCGAATTCACCAATCCCGGCACCACCGCCATCCGCGAACTCTGCCTCTTCCCCGCCAACACCGGCAACACCGGCTATCCGCTCGGCACCGATATCATCCCGTCCGGTGCCATCGCGTCCTACGAAACCTACAACGACTCTTTTTACCTCGTCACCAACCCCGCTTCCGGCCGCCACATCGCCGTGCCGACCGACGACCAACCGGCCCTCGACGGACCCGGCCTGAGCACCGGACAAGGCCACTACCAGATCCTCCTCAACCACTCCACCGGCACCTACCGACTCCGTAACCGCGCTTCCGGCCACTGCCTCTCCGGCGCGCAGTTGTCGAAGACTCCCGGCCTGCCCCTCATCGATGCCCCCTACTCCGCCCTCCCCCACCAGGACTGGATCCTCGATCCCCTCGGCAGCGGCGATTTCCAACTCGTCAACCAGTGGAGCGGCCTCGTCATCGACACCGACGGCGCGCTCACCGCCGCCGGCACCCCCCTGGTCCAGAACACCACCAACGGCGCCCCCACCCAGCGCTGGCGGTTCGAGAAGTTCGCCGGCTATCCCAAGAAGGGCATCGGCGGCACCAGCTTCGCCATGGCCACCGGCCCCGACTGGGCCTACAACTGGGGCAGGAACTACTCGCAGCCCATCCCGGCGGACGCGTCGTACTTCCCGATGCAGTGGGGCAATTTCAACTGGGACATCGGCAGCAACCAAGGGCCCCTGCGCCAGGATTACTCGAACTGGCGCCGCAGGGCGGACGGCATCCACCTGCTCGGCTTCAACGAACCGGACCGCACCGACCAGTCGAACATGACCTTGGCCAGCGTGATCGCCCTCTGGCCGCGTCTGATGGAAATGGACCAGCCGCTGGTCAGCCCCGCCCCCGGCACCGCGAGTTGGCTCGCCGGTTTCTACACCCAGGCCGAAAGCCTCGGCTACCGGGTCGATTACACCGCGATCCACAACTACCCCGGCCCGAGCGGCGGATCGTCGAACAACCTGATCAACTCCATCGTCGATGCCTACAACGACTGGGACCGCCCGGTCTGGCTCACCGAGTTCTCGTTCGTCGATTGGGGCGGCAACCAGTCGTGGAGCGAGGAAGACAACTACAACTGCCTCGCCGAGTTCCTCTGGCGCGCCGAGAGCGTCCCGGAGCTCCGCAAATACGCGCTGTTCGTCTTCACCGAGGACGCGAACAACCCGCAACCGGCGAATCCTTGGCAGGACTTCACCCCGGCCCCGCGCTCCAATTCCTACGACATCAACGGCAACCTCACCGCCTTCGGCAAGCTCTACACCGCCTGGGACAACGACGCTACCGTCCGCACCCACAAGCCCTACCACCTCCACCACAAAAGCTCCCGCAAACGGATCGCCAACCTCACCACCCAGTCCAACCCCGCCGGCCGGAACAT
This sequence comes from Haloferula sp., assembly GCA_044372775.1. Classification (GTDB taxonomy): domain Bacteria; phylum Verrucomicrobiota; class Verrucomicrobiia; order Verrucomicrobiales; family Akkermansiaceae; genus Haloferula. The sequence continues at coordinate 66,779 of JBIPNO010000003.1, read as the reverse complement.
CCGGACCGATGGCGACCTGGTGAAATGGACGCTTGCCCCCGCGGGAGACAACAACCGCTACCACATCGTCTCGGAGCTCGACGGCCGCCGCCTCGGGACGGACGGCACCACCGTCAGCCTCTCCCCCGCCGGCACCACCGGCGGTGCCGTCGAGTGGTCGCTCACCCAAAGCCAGCACGGCTGGTATTATCTCGGCCACCCCGCCAGCTCCAAGCGCCTTCATCTTTCCTATAACAACTCGAACTCCGTCGCCACCTACACCATGGCGGCAGGCACCGCCACCGACGATGCCGTCCAGTGGCGCTTCATCGTCCCGCCAAGCTCCCCGGTCTGGTCCGGTGCCGCCGACAACAGCTGGACCACCCCCAGCTCCTGGACACCCGGCATCACCCCAACCGCCGCCGACGTGGTGAGCTTCAATGAAAGCTCCGCCCTGAACCTCGCCACGATGCTCGACGCGAACTTCGGCATCGAAGGCATCGCCGTCGGAAATCCGGCCGGCCCCGTGTCGATCGGTGGCACGCAATCGCTGACCCTCGGCTCGGCCGGCATCGACCTCTCCGTCGCCACCCGCGACCTCACGATCACCGCCCCCGCCATCCTCGGCGCGCCCCAGTCCTGGAACGTCGCCGCGGGCCGGACCCTGGCCGTCAACGGCGGCCTGACCGGAGCCTCCGCCCTTTCCCTTCAAGGCCCGGGCATCACTTCGCTCGGCGGCACGCTCGATCCCTTGATTTCTCTAACCGTCGCATCGGGATCCACTCTCAGGACCACCACTTCAGGGATCCTCGCCAGCAGCCCCACCCTGGAGGGCACCCTCGACCTCGCCGGGACCTCGCAGTCCCTGAACTTCATCACCGGCAGCGGCATCATCGACAACAGCGCCCCCGGCCCCGCCTCAATCGCCTTCGGCAACAACAACGCCGGCGGCACGTTCAACACCCTGCTCCAGAACTCCGGCGGCCCGCTCATCCTCGTCAAGAACGGCTCCGCCAACCTCGTCCTGCCGCTCGCCCACACCCACTCCGGTGGCTTCACCAACCACGGCAGCGGCAACATCATCCCCCAGAACAACGCCGCTTTCGGCAGCGGCCCGGTGGTGATGAACGGAGCCACGATCTACGCGACCGCCGCCAATTACACCTTCACCAATCCCCTCACGCTGAACGGCGCCATCCTCCGCGTCGGCGGGGCCAACAGCCGCACCCTCGTCTGGAGCGGCCCGGTGACCGCCACCGGAAACTCGGGCATCAGCGCCGACGGCAGCACCACCGGCGTCAGCCTCGAGGGCAGCCTCGACATCGCCGCCGCCACCTTCACCTCGACCGGCAACAACAACCTCAACACCCTCGCCGGTCCGATCACCGGTGCCGCCGGAAATCTCATCACCGCCGGCAACAACGCCACCCTGGTGATCAACGGCACCGCCACCTACGGCGGATCCACCCTCGTCGGCGACAACTCCTTCCTGCGCCTCGGCCCGACCGGCACCCTGCCGCCTTCAGGCGGCATCGAGATCAACGGCGGCCTGACCATCCGCAACACCGTCAGCTGGGTTCACAACGGCCCCATCACCGGCGACGGCACCGGCGTCATCAACCTCAACACCGGCACCAACGCCATCCTCGCCGGCCCGATCTCCGGCATCGCTTCCCTCAATGCCAACAACGCCGGCACCGACGCCACCGTCAGCGGGATCATCAGCGGTGCCGCCAGTGTCAATGTCCAGTCGCAGGGAGGCATCCTCCGTCTAACAGGACCTAACACTTATTCCGGCGCCACCACCATCGCCAGCCCCGGCACCCTGGTCGTCAACGGCAACCAGTCGGACGCCACCGGCGCCGTGTCGGTCAATGGCGGCACCCTCGCCGGCATCGGCACGCTCGGCGGCACCGTCACCGTCAGCGCTTCCGGCAACCTTTCTCCCGGCGACACGCTCCCCGCCCAGCCGGTCGGCACCCTATCGACCACCGGCGGCCTCAACATCTCCGCCCCGGCCAACGGAGGCTCCGGCAAGCTGCGCTTCGAACTCGGCCCCCTCGCCGCCAGCGACCGCATCGCCGTCGCCGGCACTCTCACCATCGGCTCCGGCGTCCTCGGCTTCTCCGACTTCATCTTCACCGCCCTCGACGGCCTCGAAAACGGCACCTACCCGCTCATCACCAGCGGCGGCATCAGCGGCACGCTCTCCTCCGTCCCCGCCAACCTCACCGGCCCTCTCGGCAGCGGCGGCAGCGCGAATGGCAGGCTGCAGATCACCGGCAGCACCCTCGAACTGGTCGTCACCGGCCTCGGCGGCGTCGATCCCTACACCACATGGTCCGGCGGCGCGGCCTTCGGGGACGATGCCAATGCCGACGGCATCGACAACGGCATCGCCTTCCTCCTCGGCGCCGTTTCCCCCGCAACGAACGCCCTCGGCCTGCTCCCCACCGCCACCCGGAATGAGGACGCACTCGTCCTGACCTTCGACTGCCTCCCCGCCGCCGAGCGCGGAACCGCCACCCTGGAAGTCCAGCACAGCAATGATCTCGGTCTTCCCCACCCCTGGTTCGGTGCCCCGGTTCCCGGCGAAGTCGGAACCACCACCGCCGGCGGCATCCAGTTCACCGTCACCGATCCCGGCGCACCCGGCGGACTCCTCAAGGTCGTCGCAACGATTCAAAGCCCCGCCGGAAAACTCTTCGCCCGCCTCCGCGCCGCCATCCCCTAATTCCCAATTCCTCGGATCTCCATTCCTTTCGACTTTCCCGGCGTCCGTGTTTAAGAAGCGCCGCCCATGCTTTCCACAGAGCCACCGCAAGCCACCGCCCGCTCGCCCTTCGCCGGCTGCCTGATCCTGATCCTGGCCCTGCTGATGATGGTCTTCCTGATCGGTTTTACCGCCTGGATGCCCTTCCGCCAGGCCGCGGAGATCGAGAAATTCACCGCCACCGCCCCTGCGCCGCTCGCGGTCGATCCGATCGACGGCAATGAAACCAAGGTCAACGACCTCGTCGCCCGCCTCGAAACCTTTCGCAATGATCTCCAGGGCGATGCCGCGGAGATCGCCCGGATCGAACTCACCCCGGACGACCTCAACCTCGCCATCGCCGCCTTCACCCCGGTCGAGCAGCTCCGGGAAAGCTTCCGCGTCCGCGAGATCACCGCCGATGCGCTGGTCATCGACATCTGCTACAAGCTCAACGGCAGGCCCCGCCTCGCCCGGGACGACGAGGACGGCCCGCTCGCCTCGGACCCCCGCTACCTCATCGGCACCATCCAGGGCCGCCCGCAACTCATGCGCCACGAGCTGGTGCTGAAGGTCGATGCCCTCGAAGTCCCCGGCCACGCCGTCCCGGAAGGCTTCATGAACCATTTCTCCACCCTCCGGATCTTCGAAGCGTCCCTCAAGGACCCTCTCATCGGCCCGTCCATGGCCGCCATGACCCGCGCCACCCTCGAAGACGGCAAGATGATCCTCGCCCGCATCCCCGGCGAAGTCCCGCCCGACGTCGTCAGCGACGCCGACTTCAAGAAAGGCGGCGGCCGCCTCATCCAATGGTTCGGCGTCGCCGCCTGCATCTTCCTCGTCTTCGCCGCCCTCATGGTCTTCTACGGCATCCGCCGACAGAAAAAGGCCGAGCGCGAAGCCGCCTTGGCAGGCCCGGACGGCGGGGATGCCTGAGAGCCGCCCCCCGGAAATCCCCCAGACAAGCCCGCCCCGCGACATCGCTTGAAAGCCGTGCCGGGTCGGCCCGCGTAGGCGGTTCCTCCCTTCCCACCTGAGATCACCTCCATGAAAGCCACCACCCGTTCCGCCCTCGTCCTGCTTGGCACGGCGACCGCCCTGTTCGCCCAGGAAGCCGCCGTCAGCCCGCCGATCGCCGTCCCGCCCGCCGCTGAAAAGCCCGCCGAGGCCCAAAAGCCCGCCGAAAAGGACCCCGTCAAGGAAGAGACCGAGAAGCTCACCACCGACAACAACCTCGCCGAAGCCCGCCTCAAGGCCGACACCAACGCCCTCCGCGCCGAGGTGACCAAGCTCAAGATGGAGAAGGAACTCCTCGCCGAGCGACTCTCGCTGTCCGCCGTGAAACGCCAGGTCGAACAGGAGAACGAAGTCGCCAAGATGGAGGCCGAAAAGGCCAAGCTGATGCGCGATGCCGAATTGGCCAAGGTCCGCGCCGACTACCTCACCAACCAGCTCAAGGTCGTCCAGACCGAGGCCGGGATCGAGGTCAGCAAGCTCCAGAATCAGATCGCCGCGATCGAGATGGACTCCAAGCGCCGCTCCTACGCCGACGCCAAGCCGGTCTATCTGGAGAACCCGCTCAAGCCGGACGGCACGCTGGTCATTTCCGACCGCCGCATCCCGCTGAACGGGCCGATCAGCATGTCCACCGCGGAGAATATCACGGAGCGCATCGACTTCTACAACAACGCCGACAAGAAGCTGCCGATCTTCATCGTCATCGACCAGTCCCCCGGCGGCTCGGTCATGGCCGGCTACCAGATCCTCAAGGCGATGGAATCCAGCGACGCGCCGGTCCACGTCGTGGTGAAATCCTTCGCCGCCTCGATGGCCGCAGGGATCGCCACGCTCGCCAAGGAATCCTACGCCTACCCGAACGCGGTCATCCTCCACCACCAGATCAGCTCCACCCTCTTCGGCCAGATCAACCTGACCCAACAGGCCGAGATCGTGAAGGAAAGCCAGCGCTGGTGGACCCGCCTCGCCACCCCGGTCGCCGACAAGATGGGCATCACCACCGACGAGTTCATCAAGCGGATGTATGCCCACTCCACCAGCGGTGACTGGACCGAGTTCGGCGAGGAAGCCCAGAAGCTCAAGTGGGTGAACCACGTCATCCAGGGCGTCGAGGAGACCTCGCTCACCAAGAACCCCGATGCGAAGCCCACCCCGGCCGCCCCTGTGGTCGCCGCCGAGGTCAAGGAAGAACTGGATGCCGACGGCAAGCCTTTCGCCTACCTCCCGCGGCTCACCCCGAAGGACGTTTATTTCCTCTACAATCCCGACGGCTACTACCGCATGCGCTGAGCCGCGGTAGCTGCCCCGACTCCATTCCCCAAGGCCCCGGTTCACCCCGGGGCCTTTTTTGTTCCCGTCCGACCATCCCGCCCGCCGGGGCCGCGCGACGGAGTCGGGAAATCCCCCTTGGAAATGCTTGCCAAGCCCCGCCCTTTTCCCCAAAACCTCGGCCCCGTCGCACGGCAAAGCGCGCTTAGCTCAGTGGTAGAGCACATCCTTCACACGGATGGGGTCGCAGGTTCGAAACCTGCAGCGCGCACCATTTGCCTCCGGCTTGCCAGACTGCGACGAGCGCGCTCGCTTCGAACGCGCTTCACACCCGCTCCCGCTCGCTGCTTTGGGTCCGCTTGCGACACGGAACGACCCACCGAATTGGAAACCCGTGCGTCGATGGGTGGGCACTCATGAGGTCATTCACCGTTCCAGCAGCACTTCCGTCCCCCGCACCACCAGGTCGACCGAGCCCTTGAGCGTCCGGTCGAGGAAGGGCGTGTTGCGGCTTTTCGACTTCATGAAATCCGCCGTGAAGGTCGTGCTGCCTTCGGGATCGAAGAGCAGGAACTCGGCCGGCTTCCCCTCGGCCACCGGCACCGGCTCCAGGCCCATCAGGCGTCGGGGTTCGGCGGAGTAGCGCTTGACGAGGATGTCCCAGGAAAGCTCGCCGCGGGAGATGAAGCGGTCGAACATGGAGACCAGCGCGGTGTCCATGCCGGTGATCCCGTTCGGCGCGCTGGTGAAGTCCTGGGCTTTTTCGAAAGGCGTGTGCGGCGCGTGGTCGGTGGCCAGCAGGTCGAAGACGCCGGCCTTGAACGCGTCGAGCAGCGCCGCGTTGTCCTCCGCCGTGCGCAGCGGCGGGTTCATCTTGTAGTGGGTGTCGTAGTTGCCAATGTCCTCGTCGCGGAACATCAGGTGGTGCGGCGCGACCTCGCAGGTGACCTTCACATCGCCGCGCTCCTTCCACCAGCGGATGGTCTCCATGCCGAGCTTGCTCGACACGTGCTGGATGTGGATGTGCGCGCCGGTGGCGTGGGCCAGCCGGATGTCGCGGTCGATCATGATTTCCTCCGCGCAAGCCGGGCTGCCCTTGATGCCGAGCCGGTAGGCCACCGGCCCGTCGTTGAGCGCCCGCGGGCCGGCCAGTTCGTGGACCTCGCAGTGGCTGGCGAAGAACATCCCGAACTCGCTGGCATACTGCATGGCCCGGTAAAGCACCGCCGCGTCCCCCACCCCGTCGCCGTCGTCGGTCAGCATCTTCACGCCGAGCCCGCGCATGCCGTCGATCGCCGCCAGCTCCTTGCCCTCGCGGCCTTTCGTGATGCAGCCGGAGGTGTAAACCGGGATCCGCGCGACCGCCTTGGCCTTGTCGAGGACCATCTTGACCACCGTGGCGGAGTCGATGGCCGGCGAGGTGTTCGGCATCATGACCACGCCGGTGATCCCGCCGTTGATCGCCGCCTCGGTGCCGCTGGCGATGTCCTCCTTCGCCTCGAAGCCCGGCTCGCGGAAATGCACGTGGGCGTCGAACATCGCGGGCATCAGCAGACGGCCGCGGCCGTCGATCACCTTCGCGCCCTCCGGCACCGGCAGCCCCGGGGCCACGGCGGTGATGATTCCATCCTCCACCCGCACATCGGCCTCGGTAAAGGCGGGCGAATCTTCGGAAACCACACGGACCTGGCGGATGAAAAGCACGTCGGACATGGCCGCTTCATGCCATCCCGGCCCGCGGTCGTCCAGTGCCGCGAAGCCCCGGAATCAGCAAGGCGGTCCACCACCCCGCCGCCGCGACCAGCACCGCCCACGGCGTCAGCCAGCCGAAGCGGGTGTAGAAGGTCAGCCGGGTCTCTTTCCTCAGGCTTCCCACCAGCGTCCCGCTGACCATCGCCCCCAGCCTGCCGTGGAGCTGACCGCTGGGATCGATCACCTGGGACACGCCGGAAGTCGCGCAGACAAACATCCAGCGCCCGTTCTCGCAGGCCCGGATGCGGAAGAGCTCCGCGTGTTGATCGTGCTGGCGGGCGGTCCATGCCTCGGCGTCCATGATCGGGACGATGAACAGCTCGGCCCCGGCCGCCGTCATCCGCCGGACCACCCCTTCGTAGTCGCAATCGAAGCAGACCGGCGTGCCGATTTTCCCGTGCGCGGTCTCGATCGGCAGCGCGGAGGTCCCGGCGAGGCCGTCATTGAAGAAGTGCACGGGGTGGACCTTGTTGTGCTCCCCGCGGACGCCGGAGGGGTCCACCGTCAGCGCGATGTTCCGCCAAGTCGTGCCGTCCGCCGCATGAGCCTGCGTGCCGAAGGTCAGCGTGAGCCCGCGGTCGCGGCAGAGTTGCCGGACCAGTTCCCAATCGTCCTGGTCGGCCCGGATATCGTAAGGCACCGCATACTCCGGCCAGACCACGAAGGGGATGTCCGCCGGCAGCTCACGGGTCGCCGACAGGAAATCGTCCAGCGGCACGCTCTCTTTCTGGATCCCGGCGACCTTCAGGGTGGCGCTGTCGCCGGCGCCCTGTTCCGGATGTTTGGATACGGAAAGCAGCGCCGCCACCAAAAGGACCGGCACCAGGGAATAGGTCCAGAGCCTCAGCACCGCCAGCATGACGAGCAGCACCACGATCAACCCCACCCCGTAAACCCCGATCCACGGCAAAAACTGGTTCGGTCCGAGCGCCAGGCCAGCGGTCATCCACGGGAACTTCAGCGGGAACAGCTCCGCGCGGATGAATTCCCAGGCACCCCAGTTGAGCGCCGTGAAAACCGCGAGCTTCCACCCCGTCACGCCGCGCGCGGCGGCGAGCCCCTGGGATTGCGCGAACATCGCCGGGAAGAAGGCGAGCACGAACCACAGCACGATCGCCAGCGGCCCGAACAGTTCATACAACCACGACAGCCCGGTCCCGAAGGCCGCCAGCCCGTGGAGAAACCCGACCGCCCGCGCCCTTGCCCCGCGCAGGTCCTTCAGCGCGACCAGCAGCCCTGCCACCGCCGGAAACACCAGCCAGCCCCAGCCGACCGGCGGGTAGGCCAGCGAGTAGAGCCCGCCGGATGCCAAGGCCAGCAACAAGCGGATCAGATAGGCGGAGCGGGATGGTTCAGACTCAATCAAGCCACCACGGCTATTCCGCACGCATCGTCCCGGCAAGCTTTCACGAAGCGCAAGCGGTCACTTGACCTCCAGACAAACCGCCTCGCCCTTGTTGCTGCGGGCGAAAATCCGGCCGTTGGCATAGGCGACGGGAGCCCAGCAGGTGCCGGTGAGCGCTTTGACCCGGCCATGCTCGGTCCAGCCGCTCTTCGCCGGCGTGCCGCAGAGGATGTCGCCGGTTTCAGAGATGATCACCATCTGCTCGCCGACCATCAGCGAGCTGCCGCGGGTGCCGGGCATCTTCTCTTTCCACAGCACCTTGCCGCTTTTCATCTCCATCCGGATCAGCTCGGCGTCGATGTTCTTATCGCCGAACACGCCCACGATGTCGCCATCGACGAGGATGCTGTTCTGGAAGATCATCCGCGTGTCCTCGTTCTTGTGGAGGATCTTCGGCTCAGCGCCGGTTACGTCGACCACCACATATCCCATGCCATAACCCGAGGCGAGGAACATGGCGCCGTCGTGATACTGCGGATTGCTGGCGTTCACGTCGTAGGAGGTCCGCCACTGGAAGTTGAAGACCGGCTTGCCGTCGAGGCTGTAGGTCACCAGTTCCCGGCCATGGAAAGCCGCCACCACGCCGCGGCCCTTGTAGTTGAAGAACACCGGAGCCGCGTATCCCGGCTTGGTGCTGTCGCCCGAACTCCACTTGGTCGCGCCGGTGGTCTTGTCCAGCGCGTAAAGCCCGCCGTCCCTGCCGCAGGGCAGGCAGTAGAGCAGGTCGCCCTTGACCACCGGCGATGACGAGAAGCCCCAGCTCGGGGACTTGCCGCCGAAGTCGCTCTGGTAGTGCTTGTGCCACTTCGGCTTGCCGTCGGCGAGCGAGAGGCAGAAGAGGTTGCCCGTCTTGCTCAAGGTGTAAACCAGCCCGCCATCGATGGTCGGCGTCGCATTCGGACCGCCGTCATACATCTTCGGGTCCAGCTTCTCCGGATACTTGTGCGTCCAGATTTCCTTCCCGGTCGCCGCATCAAAGCACCAGACGATGTCGGTGTTGTTCTGGTTGCCCATCACCACGACCTTGTCGCCGGAGATGGCGAAGCTGCCGCAGCCCTGGCCGAGTTGCTTCCGCCAGACCTCCTTCGGCCTCTGCTTGCCCCAGTCGCTGCGGAACTTGCCTTCCACCTTCCCCGCGCCGTCCGGCCCGAGGTAGCGTGGCCAGTCCTGGGCGGAAACGGAACCGGGAAGCAGCGAGGCGGCGAGAAGCAGGATGGGGACTTTCATGATCGGCGAGCGTAGATCAACTTCGGGACGGGGCAAGTTTCCTGTCGCCACTCATTCGCCACGGAAGGCCGACAGCTTCTCCTGGCTTCGCAGGTAGGTCCACTCGCCGTCGAAGATCGGCGTGCTGCGGAACGGATCCACCTTGGTCCGGGAGACCTCCACGAACTGCCGGCCGGGCCGCACGAAGGCGGCATTCCCGTCCTCCGCACCGACGAAAATCAGCTTTCCGGCCAGGGTGAGGCTCGGATAGGCCGTGCCGGTGAAGCCTTTGATCTTCTCCGACCAGATCTCGTCGCCGGTCGCGGCGTCCAGCGCCTGCATCTGATACTCGCGGGAAATCAGGTAAACGATGCCTTCGTGCACCAGCGGCGAGGAGTAGTAGCGGTTCTTGTCGACCTGCTGGTGCCAGACGACCTTCAACCCTTCTTTTTCCAACTGGTCCGCGCTGGCCGGGATCTCCAGCGCGTAGGCCTCGCCCTGCTCCCCTTCACTGCCGTGGGCGCAGTAGATCCGCTTTCCAATGACCGACGGCGTGTTGAAGAAGCACCATGGCTTGGCGATGCCGACGAAATCCTGGGACGGCAGTTTTTTGCCATCGCTCACCCGGAGCAGCTCGCCGCGGCCGGTGTAGAGATAATGGCGGCCATCGAGCTCGAAGTTCGCCGGGCAGTTGAAGACCACCCCGCCCGACGGAGTTTTCCACAGCTCCTTCCCGCTCGCCGGATCCAGAGCCAGGTAGTCCTTGAAGCGGACGATCAGCTTGCCGTCCACCAGGGTCGGCGAACTCGCGCCGCCCCAGTCGTGGTCGGGCGAATCCGTCCGTTGGTGCCAGACGCGCTTGCCCTCGAGGTCGTAGCAGACCACCACCCCGGTCCCAAAGCTGGCCCAGACGTGCTTGCCGTCGGAGACCGGCGTGTAGGACGCGTAGCCGTTGACGTCGTGGGTCGGCGGCCTGGTCATCATCGCCGCCTCCGGGCCGGCCTGCTGTTTCAAGGCGGCGATCTCTTTCTTCAGCTCTTCCGCCCGCGCCTTGAGTTCCGCGTTGTCCCGGTCCCGCCGCAAGCGTCGCTCCGCGCGGTAAAGCTCGCGCTCCAGCGGAGCGACCTTGTCCGCGATCTCCTTGGCCTTCGCCTGGGCCGCGGCCATCTTCCCGACCTTCTCTGGCGTGATCTCGGCCAGGTCCGCGTAGTCGTTCGGCTTCTCCCACAGGATCTTGCCGCTCTTGGCATCGGCGCAGACCAAGGTGGACGGCTCCGCGGTGAAAAACAGCTTCCCGCCGACCAGGATCGGGCAACCGTTGCTGCGGGCCGGCAACGCGGTCTCCCAGGCGATGGCGGATGCCGCGGTCCAGTCGGTCGCCGCCCGGGCATCGGGGTAGAGGCCGTTGCCGTCGAGGCGCCAGGAAAGGACATCGCCGGCACGGGCCGGAGTGACCTGGCAGGCCAGGGCCGCCAGCAGGGAGATCGGAAATATCGTCGTTTTCATGGAATTAATGGGAACAAAATCCGCCCGAACGCGTCCGTCCGGAATCGAAAAAACCTGATAGAAAAATAAAAGTTGCCCGGGTACTGCCGATGACAAGCGGCCCCTCGCTTGAGGTTGACCCGCCCGCTCCGATTCCCAGAATCCGCCCACTATTTCACACCCGCCGAATGCACCCGCACCACCTGAGCCTCCGCACCGCATCCTTCGCCCTCGCTTTCACCGGCAGCCTCTTCGCCCAGGAAACCTCCCAGCTCGCGCCGACCATCGTTGAGGCCGAGCGGATCGAGGACGAGCCATCCGCGGTCAGCGTGATTTCGAAGGACTCGCTCGATCTTTTCCAGACCTCCACCTTCTCCGGGCTCTCCGGAATCGTCCCCGGCTTCAACATCGTCTCCGCCGACTCCCGCGGCTACGGCCAGGTGGTCAACATGCGCGGCTCCACCAACACCCTGTTCTTCGGCCCGCCGGCGCTCGGGCTGACCATCGACGACGTCCCGCTCGGCGACGCCTACAGCTATCCTTCCGATCTGCTGGAGCTCTCGGAGGTCCGCGTTTACCGCGGCCCGCAGGGTCCCTACTTCGGCCGCAACGGCGCCGCCGGCATGGTCGAGATGTTCACCCCGCGTCCCGGCGATGAAATGATGACCAGCCTGACCGCCGAATACGGGTCTTACAACCACATCGGCCTCGGCTTGAATACCTCCGGCCCGCTCGGCGGTGACTTCTCCTACAGCCTCCAGCTTTTCCACGACCAGCGCGACGGCTACGTCCGCAACGCCTTCCTCGGCACCGAGACCGACGACCGCGAGTCCAACGGCGGCCTGCTGAACCTGTTCTGGAACCCCAGCGACGACTTCGAACTCCGCCTGCGCTTCTACGCGGAGAATGTCGACGATGGCTCCCAGCGGCTCTCCTCGCTGTTCGCTCCGGATTCCTTCACGGATGCCTCGGATTTCCGGGGTGCCACCGACCTCGAGCGCTACCAGACCTCCCTCCACTCGCGGAAAAACCTGTCCTGGGGGAAAATCGAAACCATCACCAGCTACCAGACCTGGGACCTCGATCCATCCACGGTCGATCTGGACCTCAATTTCGCCCAACCTGCCAACGGCTTCGCGGACTCCCGCTCGACCATCACCCAGCAGCAGGACCTCATCTCCAACGAGCTGCGCTTTTCCTCCAACGACGACGCCAGCCCCTTTACCTGGCGTGCCGGTCTCTTCCAGATGTGGACGGAGAACGAGGGCCTCGCCTCGCGCCAGTTCCCCGTGTTCGTCCCCGTCTTCGCGAACTTCGTCCAGGACACCCGCTTCTCCATCGACCAGCTCAACCTCGCCGCCTACGGCAACCTGACCTGGCACGCCACCGACCGCCTCGCCGTGGATGGCGGCCTGCGGGTGGACTATCATGAGTCCGAAATCGACCGGACGATGCGCACCACCTCCGTTCCCAACTTCGGAATTCCCGACACCACCGTCCGCGGCGACCGTGACGAGTGGTTCGTCTCGCCCTCGCTGGGTCTTACCTACGAGGTGACGGACGCGGTCGATGCCTTCGTCCGCTCCAGCATCGGCAACAAGCCCGCCGGATTTTCCGCCTATGGTGACACCCTGGCGCTCGCCCGGTTTGACAGCGAGCAGAACTGGTCGAACGAGATCGGCCTCCAGTATGACTGCCCGGCTTACGACCTTCGCGTCGGCCTGCGGGCCTTCTGGGACCAGATCGAAGACTACCAGTTCGACCAGTCGGTCCCGAATTCCACCAACTTCGTCGTCGTCAATGCGGACGAGGTCACCTCGCGCGGCGTGGAACTGGATGTGGCCTGGGCTCCCGTGGAACCGGTCACCGTCCGGGCCAGCTTCGGATACGTGAATGCGGAGTTCGACGACTACGCCGATCCCTTCACCCCCGGAGTCTTCTACAACGGGAATGAGGTGCCCTTCGTCCCCGAATACACCGGCAGCACCGGCATCCGCTACGACTTCGAGAGCGGCTTCTACGCCCAGACTTCGGTCCGGGTCGCCGGTCCGACCAAATTCGACGCCGCCAACACCACCACCTTCACCCAGGACGCCTACGTTCTCTGGGATGCCGAAATTGGTTACGCCACGGAAAGGTTCAGCGTCGCTCTTTACGGACGCAACTTGCTCGACGAGGAGTATTACACCTTCATCAATCCGCAGATTTTCGCCGGTTCGCCCGGAGACCCCCAGGTTTTCGGCGTTCGCGTTCGCACCACATTCTGATTCAGTCCGACATCAAACGGAGACCGCGAGCCTGTCGCGACCGGTCCCCGAGTTTCCCCAAACCGCCTCTACCATGCGCCCGATCCTCCTTTCCCTGCTCCTCACCGCCCCCTTGTTCGCCGATGTCACCGGCTGGCTCGACTGGCGCGGCCCCATCCAGACCGGAGCATCCCTCGAGAAGGGCCTGCCCGCCGCACTCGATCCCGAGAAGCCGCTCTGGATCTACAACATCCAGGGTGCCGGCACCCCGGTCATCGCCGACGGCCTGCTCTACGCCTACGGCTACTACGGGGAAAAGGGCGAGGAGACCCAGGAGGCGCTGATCTGCCTCGATGCCGTCACCGGCGAGAAAAAGTGGGAGGAGCGCTTCTCCGACTACATCTCGGACACCGTCTACAACCGCTACGCCATCGGCGCGCCGACCGTCGATGCGGAGACCGGCAACGTTTACCTGCAGACCGCCAACGGCCGCTGCGTGGGCTACACCCGCGACGGAAAGAAGCTGTGGGAAATCTCGCTGATCGAAGACTACGGCCGCCTCACCTTCCCGAACGGCCGCACCGGCGCGCCCGCCGTCTTCAAGCACCTTGTCATCTTCCACTGCGTCACCGCGAACTGGGGTGCCACCGGCCCCGCCGCCGACCGCTTCTACGCCTTCGACAAGCTCACCGGCCAGCTCGTCTGGACCTCCACCCCCGGCGTCGTGCCGGTTGACTCGTCCTTCGGCATGCCGGTCTTCGGCACCCTTGAAGGCCGGGATGTCTTCTACGCCGGCACCGGCTGCGGCCACGTCGTCTGCATCGACGCCAACCTCGGCACCCCGCTCTGGCGCTTCCACCTTTCCCAAGGCGGCGTCAACGGCCAGATGATCCTCGCCGGCCCCGACCGCCTGATCGCCTCCCACGGCGTGGAGAACACCGACGCCTCCACCTCCGGTCGCATGGTCAGCCTCAAGATTCCGACGACCTACCCGAAGGACACCAAGGAAATCATGATCCTCGACAAGTCCGCCGAGGCTTGGCGCAACGACGACATCACCGCCTTCACCTCCTCCCCCGTCCTCGCCGATGGCAAGGTGTACTCCACCATCAACACCGGCGAGCTCCTTTGCATCGACGCCACCTCCGGCAAGACCCTGTGGCGCGAAAAACTCGGCCCCGACCAGATCCACGCCTCCCCGACCTACGGCGACGGCAAGCTCTACGTCCCGATCTTCGACGGCACCTTTGCCATCGTCGATCCATCGAAGGAGACGGACCGCGTGCTGAGCAAGTTCAAGCTCGAGGAGAACCTGCTTGGAGCCCCCGCCATCTGGGCCGGCAAGATTTACCTATTCTCCAAGACCGCCATTCACTGCTGGGGCGAAAAAGACGGCAAGTTCGTGGGGCTGAGCCCCTTGGGCGAGGTCCATGTGGGCGAAAACTGGCCGATTTCCTCCCTCCAGGTCGTCCCCGCCGAGTTCTTCCTCACCCGCGGTGCCTCGCAGGATTTCAAAGTCTACGGCCTCGACGCCCTCGGCCACCGGGTCAAGGAAGTCACCCCCGAGAAATGGGAAGCCTTCATCCCGCCAACCGCGCTGGTGAAGTCGACCGTCGACGCCACTTTCAAAGGCTCCACCCTCACCGCCGGGCCCGAAGCCAAACTCTCCGCCGGTGCCTTCAAGGCCACCGTCGGCAAGCTCGGCGCGACCACCCGCGGCCGCGTCATCGCCTCCGCGCCTTACGCCGAGGACTTCGAATCCTTCACCCTCGATCAAGCCTCGCCAGAGGGGGAAAAGGTCACCTTTCCCCCGCTTCCCTGGCTCGGTGCCCGCATGAAGTGGTATGTCCTCGAAAAGGACGGCTCGAAGGTCCTCGCCAACCGCCTCGACAACATCCTGTTCCAGCGGACCATGAACTTCTTCGGCAGCACCGAGCTGCACGACTACGTGCTCGAAGGCGACGTGATGACCGATGGCACCCGCCGCATCATGTCTTCGGTCGGCTTCATCAACCAGCGCTACCTCATCGCCCTCATCGGCAACGCCCAGGTGCTCGAGGTCTCCAGCAACCACGAACGCGTCAAGCAGTCGGTCAAGTTCCCGGTCAAGCCGAACACCTGGTACAGCCTCAAGACCCGCGTCAAAGCCAACCCCGACGGCACCGGCACCGTCTTCGCCAAGGCCTGGCCGCGCGCCGATAAGGAGCCCGAGGCCTGGACCATCGAAGTCCCGCTGACCAAGGCCCACCCGAAGGGTGCCCCCGGCGTCTTCGCCTTCAGCCCGCAGTCCCAGAAGCGCGTCTACATCGACAACCTCAAGCTCAGCGCGGTTAAGGAGTGACGACACTCCTGTCGTCACGACTCCGGCATCAAGTTTCCGACTTTCCCCAACAGCTCATGAAATCATCCCTGCTCCTGCTCGCACTCGCCACCCCGATCCTCGCCGCCGATTGGCCGATGTGGGGCGGCACCCCGTCCCGCAACATGGTCGGCACCGCCACCAAGCTCCCGTCCGACATCGTCCCCGGGGAACTTGATGAAAACGAGCAACCCGACCTCTCGAAAGCCAAGAACATCCTCTGGGCCGCCAAGCTCGGCTCCCAGAGTTATGGCAACCCGGTGGTCGCCGGAGGACGCGTCTACGTCGGCACCAACAACGAATCGCCCCGCGACCCGAATCAAAAAGGCGACCGCGGCAACCTGATGGTCTTCGACGAGAAAACCGGCTCCTTCCTCTGGCAGCTCATCATCCCCAAGCTCGGTGCCGGCAAGGTCAGCGACTGGGAATACGTCGGCCTCTGCTCCTCGCCCTGCGTCGTCGGCGACAAGGTCTGGGTCGTCACCAACCGCGGCGAGATCATGTGCCTCGACGCCAAGGGCATGACCAACGGCAACGACGGCCCGTTCAAGGACGAGGCCAAATACATGTCGGCCGATCCCGCCAACCCGGTCGTCATCGGCGACCAGCACGCCGACATCATCTGGAGCTTCGACATGCGCAAGGAGGTCGGGATCTTCCCGCACAACGTCTCCTCCTGCTCGCCGATGGTCGTCGATGGTGTCCTCTACACCGCCACTTCCAACGGCGTCGACTGGTCCCACACCAACATCCCCGCCCCGCTCGCCCCCTCCCTCATCGCGGTCGATGCCGAGAAAGGCACGCTGCTCGGCGAGGAAATCTCCGGCGTCTCCGAGCGCGTCCTCCACGCCAGTTGGTCCTCCCCCGCTTTCGGCAAGGTCAAGGGCAAGGGCATGATCCTGTGGGGCGGCGGCGACGGCCTCGCCTACGGCTTCGATCCCAAGCCGGTGATGGACGAGGAAGAAGGCATCCCGATCCTCAAGGAACTCTGGCGCTACGACTGCAACCCGCCCGAATACCGCTTCAAGGAGGACGAACCGATCAAATACGCCACCTTCCGCGGCCCCTCCGAGGTCATCGGCACCACGGTCCTCCACGAGGACATGGTCTACGCCGTCATCGGCCAGGATCCCGAACACGGCGACGGCATCGGCATGCTGACCTGCATCGATCCCTCCAAAACCGGCGACCAGACCGGCAAGCCCGTGTGGACCTTCAAGGACATCGGCCGTTCGATCTCCACCCCGAGCATCGCCAACGGCCTGGTCTTCCAGGCCGAATACGACGGCGATCTCCACTGCATCGATGCCAAGACCGGCAAGCAGCTCTGGGTCCACGAAACCCAGTCCCGCGTCTGGGGCTCGACTCTCGTCGCCGACGGCAAGGTCTTCCTCCCCACCGAGGACGGCGAACTCCACATCCTCGCCGCCACCCGGGAGAAAAAGGTCCTTGGCACCGCCTCCTTCGGCGCGCCGATCTACTCCAGCCCCATCGTCGCCAACAACGTCCTCTACATCGCGACGATGACCCACCTCTACGCCATCGGGACCAAGTAACGCCGGAAGCGGGAGCGCCGACTTGAGTCGGCGCGACTCCTCCCCCGCTCCCAGCCCTCCCTCCGCCTCCTCCGGCACCTTCCCGCCTCGATCACTTGCCGGAGAAACACAAGATCTCCCATGAAGAAGCCCGTCCTCGTCTCCATCCTCGCGTTCGTCGCGCTGTTCGTCCTCCACCACGACTTCTGGAACTGGAACAAGACGGACCTGGTCCTCGGCTTCATGCCGGTCGGTCTCGCCTACCACGCCGGCTACTCCGTAGTCGCCGGGCTCTTCTGGTACCTCGTCACCCGCTTCGCCTGGCCCCACTCGGTGGAGAAATGGGCCAACGAACCGAATGACTCCTCTCCTCAACACTGATCACTGATCACTCGGCACTGTTCTCCCGGCAATTCCATGACCAGTCTCTACATCATCATCGCCTACCTCGGCCTGCTGGTCATCCTCGGCCTCGTCAGCAACCGCTTCTCGAAGGGCACCAGCGCCGATTTCTTCATCGTCGACCGCAACATCGGCCCCTTCCTCCTGCTGATGTCGATCTTCGGCACGACCATGACCGGCTTCGCCCTCGTCGGCTCCACCGGCAAGGCCTTCACCTCCGGCATCGGCACCTACGGCCTGATGGCCTCCTGGTCCGGCCTGATTCACTCCGCCGTCTTCTTCCTCGTCGGCATCCGCCTCTGGGCCATCGGCAAGCGCCACGGCTACCTGACCCAGTGCGAGTACTTCCGGAACCGCTTCGACTCACCCTCGATCGGCTACCTGCTGTTCCCCATCCTGATCATCCTGCTCATCCCCTACCTACTCGTCGGGGTGATCTCATCGGGGAAATTCATCCAGGCAGCGACCAAGGGGATGTTCCCCGAGCAGTTCGCCCTCTCCCTGCCCACCGGCGCACCGCATCCCCTTAGCGGCGGCATCCCGCCCGAACTCGGCGGCGCGGTCATCTGCGGCATCGTGCTCTTCTACGTCTTTTTCGGCGGCCTGCGCGGCGCGGTCTGGGCGAATGTCTTCCAGACCTGCGTCTTCATGATCACCGGGGTCATCGCTTTCTGGATGATTTCGCAGAAGCTCGGTGGCCTCTCCGCCGCCAGCGAGGCCGTCCTCGGCAGCGAGTTCGCCAAGCCCCGCGCCGCCCGCGAAGGACTCATCGGCCACGCCCAGTTCTTCACCTACTGCTTCATCCCGCTCTCCGTCGGGATGTTCCCCCACCTCTTCCAGCACTGGCTCACCGCCAAGAGCGCGAAGGCCTTCAAGCTCACGGTCTCCGCGTTTCCGGTCTTCATCATGATCGTCTGGGTCCCCTGCATCCTCATCGGCATCTGGGCCGCCGCCTACATCGGCCCGCTCGGACCCGGCCAGAGCCCGAACTCGATCCTCGGCCGCATGGTCGAAGGCCTCGTCCACTCGCCCGTCCTCTCCGGCCTCGTCGCCGCCGGCGTCCTCGCCGCGATCATGTCCTCGCTCGACTCCCAGTTCATGTGCCTCGGCACCATGTTCACCCGCGACATCGTCCTGCGGAAGTTCGGCGAGAACCGCTTCACCGATTCGCAGAAAGTCCTGATCGCCCGCGGCTTCATCCTCGCCATCGTCGCCGCCACCTACGGCCTCGCCGTCGCCCTCATGAACACCGCCCAGGTCTTCGCCCTCGGCGTCTGGTGCTTCAGCGGCTTCGCCGGACTGTTCCCGCTGGTCGTCGGCGCGGTCTATTGGAAACGAACCACCGCCGCCGGAGCGATTTCCTGCATCTTGGTCACCGCCGCCACCTGGTGCGTCCTGTTCTACCGGGACATCATCGCGGTCAAGCCACCCGGTGCCGACGAGGAACTCCTTATCGCCGGCATGATGCCGGTCACCCTGATCATCGCCGCTTCCACTGTCACCCTGGTCGTCGTTTCCCTTCTCACCGCCAAGCCGTCCGACGCCACGCTGAAGAAATTCTTCGCCTGATTTGATCAGTCCGACACCGTCCTGCCCCCCGCCTCGATCACCCGCCGCAAGAAGACCAGGTCCAGTTTGTCCTTCTCCCGGTGCGTCGTGCGCTTCATCCGCCACCGTAGCTCCGGCGACGCGAAAGGAATTGGCACCCCGCCGACCTCGCGGACCACGATTCCGCTCTCCGCCGCCGCGAAATCACTGCCGCTGGCCTCCAACCCTTCCTCCGGCTGATCATCTTCCACATCCATTCATCGGCCTCCTCATGGTTGTTGAAGGACCGTGTCACATTTCACGATTGGTTCGGCTGCCGCAAACCGTAGCTTTTTGCCCGGGATCGGAACCGACCTTCTCCAGTCCAAGCCCTAAAACTCTCCTTGCCCGGAATCCCATCCATCCTATCCATCCCGGTCCCTTTTCCCCGAATGTCCTCGACCCTCACACCCGCCGAAGCCGCCGCCCAACTCGACGCCCACACCCGCGAGATGGTGAAGTGGCACTTCTCCCCGGAAACCGGCTGCCCCTACTGGCTCGAACAGGCGAAGTCCCTCCCCTTCGACCCCCTCAAGGACATCACCTGCTTCAACGACGTCCTCCAGTTCGAGCCCTTCGACGACGAGGTCCTGCGCAAGGAGGACCCTTCGCTTTTCATCCCGAAAGCCTTCGGCAAGCGCCCCTACAACGTCTTCGAAACCGGCGGCACCACCGGAATGCCGAAGCAGCGCATCGGCTGGGACGACTACCAGACCGACTACACCGAGTTCTCCGAGCACTACGGCCCCGACTTCTTCCCGCAGGGCGCCAACTGGCTGATGGTCGGCCCGACCGGCCCGCGCCGGCTGCGCCTGGCGATCGAGCACCTTGCGAACATCCGCGGCGGCGCCTGCTACTTCATCGACCTCGACCCACGCTGGGTGAAGCGCCTCATCGGCATGGGCGAGATGCGCATGGCCAAGCTCTATCAGGAACACGTCATCGACCAGGCCGCCACCATCATCCGCCACCGCGACATCGGCTGCCTCTTCACCACCCCGAAGCTCCTCGAAAGCCTCGCCGAACGCATGTCGCTCGTGAACGCCGGCATCCGTGGCGTCTTCGCCGGTGGCACCACGATGACCCCGCAGTATGTCCGCTTCATCGAGGAGGAAGTGCTCGAAGGGAAAATCAACTTCGCCCCCACCTACGGCAACACCCTGATGGGCCTCGCCATCAGCAAGAAGCGCGCCCCCGGCGAATACAGCCTCACCTACCACGCCCCGCAACCGCGCGCCGTGCTCCGCATCGTCAACCCCGACGACATCACCCAGGTCATGCCCTACGGCGAATACGGCCGCGTCGAGCTGACCACCATGACCAAGGAATTCTTCATGCCGAGATTCCTCGAACGCGACGAAGCCATCCGCCGCGCGCCTTGCGACGAGTTCCCGTGGGATGGCGTCGGCGATGTCCGGCCGTTCCAGAGCGGCACGAAAACGGTGATCGAGGGGGTGTATTGATTCAAGACACTGCTCACTGATCACTCGGCACTTCTCCACGCCATGAACATCCCCATCCTCCGCCTCGGCCGCGAATACACCTCCTACGACCTGGTCGAGCTCGACCTCGGCGGCGGCGAGACGTTGACCACCCACACCGCGAACCCCGGCCTCATCCGCCGAGACCTGCTCCAGATCGCGAAAGCCAAGGCCGCCCTCGACGCGATCCCGGCCGACACCCTCGCGACCTATTGCGAGCAGGCCGCCGAGCTCTTCCTCCACGCCGATCTCCCCTGCGGAGATGCCGTCCACTCGCCGCAGCAGTATGTCGAAGCCCTCTCCGCCCTGACCCGGCTCCCACACACCCTGGTCCGGATGAACATGGGCAAGATCCACGCAGCGATGTCCAAGGTCCGCATGGTCATCGACGGCCTGACCCGCAACATGCCGCTGGAAATTTTCGACAAGGGCCTGACCCGCCTCGACGGCCTCACGATCAACTATTTCCCCGCCGCCTCATCGCTCGGCGTCTCGCTCCCCAGCAACGCGCCCGCCGTCAACTCGCTGTGGATCCCCGCCCCGGTGATGAAGATCCCGGTCCTCCTCAAGCCCGGCCGCGAAGACCCCTTTACGCCGCTGCGCATCGTCCAGGCGATGATCCACGCCGGCTTCCCGAAGGAGGCCTTCGGCTACTACCCGACCACCCACGAAGGCGGCGACACCCTCCTCACCACCTGCGGCCGCGGCATTTCGTTCGGCAGCGATGCCACGGTGAAGAAATACTCCGCCTTCCCCAGCATCCAGGTCCACGGCACCGGCCGCAGCAAGATCCTGATCGGCGAAGACATGATCGCCCGCTGGCCGGAATACCTCGACGTCATCGTGCAGTCGATCTCCGCCAACGGCGGGCGCTCCTGCATCAACACATCCGCCATCCTCGTTCCCAGCCACCGCGACGAACTCGCGAACGCCGTCGCCACCGAGCTTGCGAAAATCCAACCGCACCCCCGCGACCACCCCGATGCCCTCCTCTGCGGCTTCGCCAACCCCGCGATGGCCGACGGCATCGACGACCTGATCACCGCCCATCTCAAGGACCCCGGCGCGACCGACCTCACCGCCCGCCACCGCGACACCCCGCGCAAGGTCGAAGCCTTCGGCCAGACCTACCTCCAGCCCACCCTCATCGACTGCGCCGACAAGGACCACGCGCTCGCCAACACCGAGTTCATGTTTCCCTACGCCAGCATCGTCGAGATCCCCCAGGACGAGATGCTCGCCAACATCGGCCAGACCCTCGTCGTCTCCGCCTTCACCGAGGACCAACGCTTCATCGAGCAGCTCCTCCTCAGCCCCGACATCGAGCGCCTCAACCTCGGCACCTTCCCCACCAACCGCGTCCAGTGGGAACAACCCCACGAAGGCAACCTCTTCGAGTTCCTCTACCACCGCCGCGCGATCCAAGGGAATGTGGCGGTCGGGGCATGAATCGATTGAACCGCCAAGACGCCAAGTTCGCCAAGTTTTCAGGGAATTTTACGCTCTCCAGCGCATCTCGCCCACTGCTTTTAAACTTGGCGTCCTTGGCGTCTTGGCGGTTCCCCTTTCTCTCATGACACCCTTCGACGCCCGACCCAGCCCCCGCCTCGTCTTCGGCCCCGGACGGCTCGCCGAGCTGCCGGAATGCGTCTCCGCCCTCGGCGCGAAGAACGTCCTCCTGGTCACCGACCCCGGCATCGTCGCCGCCGGCCATGTCGCCCGCGCGACCGCCTCGCTCGAAGCCGCCGGAATCGCGGTCACCATCTACCAAGGCTCCCACGTCAACCCGACCGAATCCGACATCGAGGCCTGCCGCGCCTTCGCCGCCGACCTCAAGCCCGACGCCCTGATCGGTCTCGGCGGCGGAAGCAGCATGGACACCGCGAAGGGCTGCAATTTCCTCCTCCACAGTGGCGGCCGGATGTCCGACTACCGTGGCTACGGCCTCGCGAAGCAGCCGATGCTTCCCTTCATCGCCATCCCCACCACCGCCGGCACCGGCAGCGAGTGCCAGTCCTACGCCGTGGTCTCCCAAGACGGTACCCATGAGAAAATGGCCTGCGGCGACCCGAAGGCCCTTGCCCGCGCCGCCATCCTCGATCCCGAACTGACCCTCTCCCAGCCCCGCGCCGTCGCCACCCTGACCGCCCTCGACGCCCTGTCCCACGCCCTCGAGTCCGCCGTCTGCACCAAGCGCAACCCGGTCTCCAGCGCCTACTCCGGCGAAGCCTTCCGCCTCATCGCCTCCGCCATCCGCCCGGTCCTCGACGGCTCCGCGGACCTCGACACCCGCGGCCGCATGCTCCTCGGCGCCGCCCTCGCCGGCTCCGCGATCGAGAACAGCATGCTCGGCGCCGCCCACGCCACCGCCAACCCGCTCACCGCCCGCTTCGACCTCGCCCACGGCCACGCCGTCGCCCTGATGCTGCCCCATGTGGTCCGCCTCAACGCCACCGACCCCGCCATCGCTGCCATCTACGAGGAACTTAGTAGCCAACTCGGGCAACCGCTCCTTCCCTGGCTCGAGGAAACCATCGCCCGCGCCCATCTCCCCACGCCCGCGATCGACCACGCCGCCATGCCCGAACTCGCCGAAGCCGCCACCCACCAATGGACCGGCCGCTTCAATCCGGTGCCTCTCGATGCCGCCGGCTTCGCCCAACTCTACACCGCCGCCATCCCGCCATGTCGCTGAGAACTTCATACCCTTCGATGTTCGATGTTCGGCGTTCGATGTTCCCCGTCCTGCCTTTCATCACCCTCCTCCTCGCCGCCTGCGACAAACCTCAACCCGCCGCCACCACCGCGCCCCCTGCCGAGAAAGCCCCCGCCGCCCTCACCGACTGGCCCGTCACCCGCGGCGGCCCGCAGCTTCAGGGCCGCATCGCCACCACCCTGTTCCGCTCCCCGGTCATCGAGTGGACCCACGACCTCGGTGCCCCCTGCGTCGCCGAAGCCGCCGTGGCCGAAGGCGCGATCGTCGTCGGCGACGTGATGGGAAACATCCACTGCATCGACCTCGACACCCGCAAGCCGCGCTGGACCCACGAGACCGACGATACCATCCAAGCCGCTCCCGCCATCTCGAACGGCCGCGTCTTCGTCGGCTCCGGTGACGAGAACTTCCTCGCCCTCGACCTGAAGACCGGCGACAAGATCTGGTCGGTCCAGGGAGGCGAGAAATTCTCCTCCGCCGCCAGCCTTGTCACCGCTCCCGACCGCTCCGCCGAATGGGTCCTCGTCAACGGCTACGACGGAATCACCCGCTGCCTGCTCGCCAGCGACGGCTCCGAAGTCTGGACCTACAAGACCGACGACTACATCAACGGCACCCCCGCCGTCATCGACGGCCGCCTGGTCGCCTTCGGCGGCTGCGACAAGGTCATCCACGTCATCAACCTCGCCGACGGCAAACTCGTCAACGAGGTCGTCACCGACGCCCAGATCACCAACTCCGTCGCCACCTCCGGCACCATGATCTACTGCGGCAACCACGCCAACCAGGTCATCGCCACCGAAGCCGAGTCGGATGCCCTCAAGTGGATCTACCAACCCGGCGACTTCCCCTTCTTCACCGCCCCCGCCGTCGACGACGCCCACGTTTACATCGGCTCCCGCGACAAATCCCTCCACGCCATCCGGCGCGCCGATGGCAAGCCCGCTTGGACCTTCAAAACCGGTGGCCGCGTCGAAAGCTCGCCGCTCGCCTTCGACGACGCCATCGTCTTCGGCTCCAGCGACGGCCGCCTCTACGCCGCGAATCCCGCCGACGGCACCGAACTCTGGCGCCTCGATCTCGGCGAAGATCTCACCGCCTCCCCCGTATATGCCCAGGGCCGGCTGATCATCGGCGGTGGCAAGGGCACCCTTTTCGTGATATCGAAGGGAAAGCCTGCCGCGAACTGATCCATCGACCCCCGACCCCTTTTCCCATCATGTCCGACACCACCGCCACTCCGACCCCGTCGCACGCCACCCGGGCCGGCAACTACTTCATCTCGAACTACCCGCCCTTCTCGTTCTGGTCGGAGGACAACGCCGCCGCGGTCGAGGAAGCCTACGCCAGCCCGCACGCCGGCACCCCGCCCGCGCTCGGCCTCTACCACCACATCCCGTTCTGCCGGAAGCGCTGCCACTTCTGCTACTTCCGCGTTTACACCGACAAGAACGCGGAGCAGATCAAGCACTACCTCGACTGCACGATCCGCGAGCTGGAAATGATGGCCCGCAAGCCGCTCATCGCCGGCCGCAAGCCCCACTTCATCTACTTCGGCGGCGGCACCCCGTCCTACCTATCCCCCGACCAGCTCGTCGATCTCACCGACCGCATGAAGGCGCTGCTTCCCTGGGACGCCGCCGAGGAAATCGCCTTCGAAGCCGAGCCCGGCACGCTCAATCCCAACAAGGTCAAGGCGATCAAGGACATCGGCGTCACCCGCCTGTCGCTCGGCATCGAGAACTTCGACGACCGCATCCTGGAAATCAACGGCCGCGCCCATCGCACCAAGGAAGTCTACCGCGCCTACGAACGCATCCGCGCCGAAGGCTTCGACCAGGTGAACATCGACCTGATCGCCGGCATGCTCGAGGAAACCGAGGAGAACTGGCAGGTCAACATCGCCAAGACCCTCGAACTGGCACCCGACAGCGTCACCATCTACCAGATGGAGGTCCCCTACAACACGGGCATCTACAAGGACATGAAGGCCAGCGGCAGCCTCGTCGCGCCGATCGCCGACTGGGAAACCAAGCGCCGCTGGGTCAAGGAAGCCTTTGCCGAGCTCGAAGCCAACGGCTACACCATCAGCTCCGGCTACACCGCGGTGAAGAACCCCGAGCGCACCAAGTTCCTCTACCGCGACTCGCTCTGGGGTGGTGCCGACCTGCTCGGCCTCGGCGTGGCTTCCTTCTCCCACGCGAAGGGCGTCCATTACCAGAATCTCACCGAGATCGACGACTACGACGCCGCCATCGCCGCCGGCCGGATGCCGATCAAGCGCGCGCTGAAAACCACCGAGGAAGAGCGTATGATCCGCGAGTTCATCCTCCAGATGAAGCTCGGCCGCGTGAAGGCCGCCTACTTCCGCGACAAGTTCGGCATCGACGTCCTCGAACGCTTCGCCGCCCCGCTCGCCCAGATCCAGAGCGAAGGCCTCCTCGACATCGAAGACTCCGCCATCGTCCTCACCCGCGACGGCCTGCTCTGCGTCGACAACCTCCTCCACGACTTCTTCCTGCCGCACCACCACACGGACAAGATCGTCTAAATGGATCTGACGCCACCCACGCTCCCCGCGGAACTCGCCCCGATCCTCGCCGTCTCCCCTCTCGGCGAGACCCCGCTCGCGTGGGTCCCCGCCACGGAGGTCCCCGCTCCCTACCATCAGCTCCTGGTCCACGACCACGACATGACCTCGGAGCTCGCCGGCTTCCACCGCGACGAGATCACCCTGGAAGTCCTCCATTCCCGCCAATCCGGCGACACCTACCTCCGCGAGGTCGTCCTCCACACCGCCACCGCCGGCACCCCGGTCGAATACGGCCTGATCGAAATCCAACTCGCCGCCTTCCCCGCCAATCTCCGCCCGTTGATCCTCGCCGGCCGGACCCCGCTCGGGGCCATCCTCAACGCCTCCGGTCTCGCCTACCGCAGCGAACCCCAGGGCTTTTTCACCGTCCCCGCCGGGACCCTGGACCGCATTTTTTCTCCATCTCCAGGTGGCGCGGTTCTATTCGGGCGCTACAATCACTTGGTTTGCGGCGAAAGCACCTGCCTCGCCAGAATCCTAGAAATCCTGCCCACCTCAAAATCACTGATCACTGATCACTGATCACTCGGCACTTTCCCACCACCATGACCGACTACGACGCCATCATCATCGGCGGCGGCCCCGCTGGCTCCACCGCCGCCGCCCTCCTCGCCATGAAGGGCCACCGCGTGCTGCTGCTCGAAAAGGAAGTCTTTCCGCGCTACCACGTCGGCGAGTCCCTCATGCCCTTCTGCTGGTTCACGCTCAACCGCCTCGGCGTGATCGACCGCATGAACGAGATCGGGTTCGTCCGCAAAAGCTCGGTCCAGTTCGCCACCACCGACGGCCGCATCTCTGCTCCGTTTTACTTCTTCCAGCACTTCGACCACCCCGCCGCCACCACCTGGCAGGTCGAACGCAAGGACTTCGATCTCATGCTCCTCGACAACGCCCGTTCGAAGGGCGTCGAGGTCCGCGAGAACACCACCGTCCTCGGTTTCCTCCGCACCGGCGACCGCATCTCCGGCGTCCGCGCCCAAACCGGCGACGGCGAACCTTTCGAGGTCCAAGCCCCGGTCACCCTCGACTGCACCGGCCGCGACGCCCTCTACCAGCGCAAGCACGGCACCCGCAAACGCGACCCGATGCTCAACAAGGTCTCCATCTGGACGCTCTATCAGGACGCCAAGCGCGACACCGGCCTCGACGAAGGGGCCACCACCATCGCCTACCTCCCGGGAGGCGGCTGGTTCTGGAACATCCCGCTGCGCAACGGCGTCGTCAGCTCCGGCATCGTCGCCGAACGCGACTACCTCTACCGCCCCGGCGAAACCCGCGATCCCGCCGAGATCTACGCCCGTGAGATCGAGAACAACGCCTGGATCAAGGACCACCTCTCCCAAGGCCGGCAGTTCGGCGAATACTGGGTCACCGGCGAGTATTCCTACCGCGCCGAACACTGCGCCACCGACGGTCTCCTGCTGGTCGGCGATGCCTTCGCCTTCCTCGACCCCGTCTTCTCGTCCGGCGTCTTCCTCGCCCTCAAGTCCGCCGAGATGGCCGCCGATGCCGTCGATGCCGCCCTTGAAAAAGGCGACACCTCCGCTGCGGCCTTCGCCACCTACGGCGAGGAACTCTGCGGCCACATCGAGACCATGCGTCGCATCGTCTACGCCTTCTACGACCCCGAATTCAGCTTCGCCAAGCTCATCCGCCAACACCCCGATCTCCGCGGCCGCCTGACCGACGTGCTGATCGGCAATGTGGACGGCAAGGACTACAGCGAACTCATGCGCGCCATCTCCGAACTCGCCGAACTCCCCGAGCCCCTCGCCTACGGTCGGGTCCCGGCGACGGTGTAGGACGGGAAGCTCCGCCATTTCAACTTGGCGTCCTTGACGTCTTGGCGGTTCATTCGTCATCGCAACCCGTGAACGGATGAACCTCGCCTTCCTCACCCCCGGCACCGGCTCCTACTACTGCGGGGCCTGCATGCGCGACAACGCCCTCGCGAAGTCGCTGCATGCCGCCGGCCACCAGGTCTCGCTGCTGCCGATGTATCTCCCCCTGCAGCTCGACGAGGAAAAGCACGCCCAGGCCGGCAACCCGATCTTCTTCGGCGGGATCAACGTCTTCCTCCAGCAGAAGCTCCCGATCTTCCGCCACCTCCCGGACTGGTTCCACAAGCTCCTCAACCACTCCGGCCTGCTCCGCTCCGCCGCCAAGCGCAGCCACATGACTTCCGCCCGCGAGCACGGCGAGATGGCGCTTGAAATGCTCCGCATCGAAAGCAGCCCCTTCGGCAAGGAACTGGACAAGCTGATCGACTTCCTCGCCACCGAAGAGCCCGACGTCCTCTGCCTCGGCACCGCCCTCCAGGCCGGCATGATCCGCGAACTGAAGCGCCGCCTCGGCGTGAAAATCATCTGCACCTTCCAGGGCGAGGACAGCTTTCTCGACGGCCTCCCGGAGCCCTTCAAAACCGACTGCTGGAACGAACTCCGCATCCGCCTGGCCGATGCCGACGTGCTCGTCGCCCCCAGCCAATTCTACGCCGACCTGATGCGCCGCCGCCTCGGCTCACCCGATCTCCGGATCGAAGTCATGCCCAATGGCATCGACCTCGAAGGCTACGGCGTCAGCAAGCTCCCCACCGCTCCGCCGGTCATCGGCTACCTCGCCCGGATGATCCGTGAAAAGGGGGTCCACCACCTCGTCGAGGCCTTCATCCACCTTCGGACCAAGCTCAAGCACCCCGACGCCCGCCTCCACATCGCCGGTGCCGCCACCGCCGGCGACCAGAAGCTGATCGCCGAACTCCAACAGAAACTGACCGCCGCCGGCCTCGCGGACCAGGTCACCTGGTCACCGAACATCTCCCGTGAGGAGAAAGCCGACCTGCTCGCTTCGCTCACGATCTTCAGCGTCCCCGCCACCTACCCCGAAGCCTTCGGCCTCTACACCGTCGAAGCCCTCGCCAGCGGCGTCCCCCTCGTCCAGCCCGATGCCTCCTCGTTCCAAGAAATCCTCGCCATCAGCCAAGCCGGCGTCCTCGTCCCGCCCGGCGATCCCGCCGCCCTCGCCGCCGCCTGGCACGATCTCCTTTCCCATCCTGACCGCCTGAAAGAACTCGGGGAAAACGGTCGCCGCGCCGCGGAGCAATCTTATAGCGTCGCTGCCATGCGCGACCGCTTCCTCGCCCTCGCACATTCCCTCGTCCCATGAGCCAGCCCGCCTTCGAGATCCAGCGCCACGTCGAGTTCTACGAAACCGACATGGCGGGCATCGTCCACTTCTCAAATTTCTTCCGCTACATGGAGACCTGCGAGCACGCCTTCGTCCGCAGCCTTGACCACGAGCTCCACGGCATGCTCGACGGCCTCGAAACCGGCTGGCCGCGCGTCAACGCCTCCTGCGACTACCGCGCCCCGGCCCGCTTCGGCGACCTCCTCACCATCCGCCTCCACATCGCCGAAGTCCGCACCCGCTCCGTCCGCTACCGCTTCGAGATCGTCCGCGGCGAAACCCTCGTCGCCGAAGGCTCCATCGCCGCCGCCCACGTCGCCATCACTCCCGATGGCATCAAAGCCGTTCCCCTCCCCGAACAACTCCGCCAAAAACTCTTAACACTGATCACTGATCACAACCGAGCGTAGCGAGATGGAGCCACACGTTGCTCCGCACTCCTGGCTCAAATCGCTTGGCACTCTTCCCCAATGAAATCCATGAACTGGTTCTACCTCGCCCTCGTCACCGTCGCCTGCTGGGGCCTCTACGGCATCTACCTCCACAAGGGATCGATGGCGATGGGCGACCCGCAATTCGGTCGCTACAAGGCCTTCCTCTTCGTCGGCATCGCGTACTTCCTCACCGCCGTCCTCGCCCCGCTGGGTCTTCTGGTAGTCAAGGGAGCCAACTGGTCGATGCCACCGCAAGGCATGTGGCTCTCGCTCTTTGCCGGCATCCTCGGCGCGATCGGGGCCTTCTTCGTGCTCCTGGCCATGGCCTCCGGTTCCAAGTCGGGCATGAACCCGAACGTTGTCGCCGTCCTGGTCATGTCCACCATCTTCGCCGGAGCCCCGATCGTGAACGCGATCGTCGCCACCGTCATGCACCCGCCAAAGGCTGGCCTGTCCTCGATCCGCTGGGAGTTCATCCTCGGAATCATCCTTGCGGCCTTCGGTGGCTTCCTCGTCACCAAGTTCAAGCCCACCGACGCTCCGCCGCCGGCGAAGATCGCCAGCAGCCCTGAGAAACCCTGAGATAGGTGGTATGGGACTTATAGGACCTATGTCTCAGCAGCTCCAGAAACTCAACGACCTCCTCCGCGCCATCCTTCCGGCGAATGCTTTCTATCAGCGCAAACTTGGCAGCCTTCCGGAGGTCACCAGCCTCGCCGAATTCTCCGCGACCGTAGCCTTCACCACCAAGGAGGACCTTGCCGCCGACCACGAACAGCACCCGCCCTACGGCAGCACCCACACCTTTCCGCTCGAGACCTACCACCGCTTCCACCAGACCAGCGGCACCCGCGGCAAGCCGTTGATCTGGCTCGACGACCCCGCCAACTGGACCTGGATCCTCGACAACTGGGAATGGGTCTGGCGCGGTGCCGGTGTGAAGCCCGGCGACACCGCCTTCTTCCCCTTCTCCTTCGGCCCCTTCCTCGGCTTCTGGGCCGGCTTTGAAGCCGCCACCCGGATGGGCGTCCGCGCCGTCCCCGGCGGCGGGCTCTCGTCCGAAGACCGCCTCCACCTGCTCCGCCGCAGCCAGTCCACCATCCTCTGCTGCACCCCCACCTATGCCCTGCGGCTTGCCGAGGTCGGCGAGAAAATCGGCCTCCCGGTCGGCTCGCTCGGCATCACCAAGATCATCGTCTGCGGCGAGCCCGGCGGCAGCATCCCGGAAATCCGCCGCCGCATCGAGTCCGCCTGGTCCGCCCGCGTTTACGACCACCACGGCATGACCGAGATCGGCCCGGTCTCCGTCAGCTCGGAGTCCGATCCCGACCTCCTCCTGCTACGGCACGAATCGTACTTCTGCGAGGTCATCGATCCCGCCACCGGCAGACCCGTCGCCCATGGAGAAACCGGCGAACTCGTCCTCACCACCCTCGGCCGCCACGGCTCCCCGCTGCTCCGCTACCGCACCGGCGACCTCGTCCGCCCTGTCCCCCACGGCGACCACTTCGCGCTGCAAGGCGGCGTCCTCAGCCGCACCGACGACATGGTGGTGATCCGCGGCATCAACATCCACCCGAGCTCGATCGACGCGATCGTTCGCGCTTTTCCGGAAATCGGCGAGTATCAGGTGGAGATCGACCAGCGCACCGCCCTCGCCGAACTCCGCCTCACGGTCGAAGCCACTGCCGAATCCTCCGCCGCCCTCGCCCAGAAACTCCGCTCCACCTTCAGCCTCCGCATCCCCGTCACCGCCGCCGCCCCCGGCACCCTGCCCACCTTCGAAGTGAAAGCCAAACGCTGGAA
Source organism: Haloferula sp. (assembly GCA_044372775.1). Taxonomy (GTDB): domain Bacteria; phylum Verrucomicrobiota; class Verrucomicrobiia; order Verrucomicrobiales; family Akkermansiaceae; genus Haloferula. Next base: position 35,569 of record JBIPNO010000003.1, on the reverse strand, counting down.
CATCCTCCGCTAAGCCTTCTTCAATTTTCGCCAATTTCGTCCCTTTCGTTGTTCCCCATCTGCTCATGATCGAAGTCCGCCAGCTCTCCAAAACCTACGAAACCCCCGGCGAGAACATCCGGGTCCTCGACGGCCTCGACTTGAGCGTCGCCGCCGGCGAAACCGCCTCGATCATCGGCCCTTCCGGCTGCGGGAAGTCGACCCTGCTCAATCTCCTCGGCGCCCTCGACCGCCCGACTTCCGGCTCGATCAAGATCGGCGACCAGGACATCTCCACGCTCACGGAGGAACAAGCCGCCACCTTCCGCAACCACTCGCTCGGCTTCATCTTCCAGCAGCAGCACCTGCTCCCCCAGCTCACCGTGCTCGAGAACGTCCTCGTCCCGCGCCTCGCCGGCGACTGGCAGGAACCCGCCGCCGAGACCGAACAACGCGCCCGCCAGCTCCTTGAAAAAGTCGGCCTCGGCCAGCGGCTCAACCACCTCCCTTGGCAACTCTCCGGTGGCGAGAAACTCCGCACCGCCGTCGCCCGCGCCTTGATCAACCGCCCCAAGCTCATCCTCGCCGACGAACCCACCGGCTCCCTCGACCCCGCCTCCACCGACACCGTCGCCGACCTCCTCCTCGACCTCAACCGCGACCAGGGCGTCACCCTCATCGTCGTCACCCACAACGCCGACCTCGCCCGCCGCATGTCGAAGACCTTCGAGCTGCGCGCCGGAAAACTCCAGCCCAGCCATGATCGCTAACCGGATTGGCAAAAAATCATGCGCCCAAGCGCATGGGAGCGCTGACTTTAGTCGGCAAGCAAGCCCGGCACACCCTGACTCGCCGACTAAAGTCAGCGCTCCGTGGCAAGCCTCGCCGCACTCCCCACCAGCCACAACCGAGCTGCATCCATCCTTCGCGATCCCTCCGCGACCTCCGCGCCTCCGCGGTTCGTTCCATTCATCATGACGGCATTCACCTTCATCACCCGCGGCCTCCGCCACTACCGCGGTGCCTACCTCGGCGTCCTCCTCGGCTCCGCCCTCGGCGCGATGGTCCTGCTCGGCGCCTTGTTCTCCGGCGACTCCGTCAAGTCCACCCTCCGCCAGATCGCCGAACAGCGGACCGGCAAGACCACCGTGGTTCTCGCCGGCGGCGAGAACTTCTTCCGCGCCAGCCTTTCCAACAGCATCCCGAACACCGCCCCGGTCCTCCAGCTCCGCAGCCAGGTCGACACCCCGTCCGGCCGCTCGACCGGCCAGGTGAATCTCTTCGGCATCTCCCCCGCCTTCTGGTCCTTCGCCCCCGGCGACACCACCCCGCCCGCCCTCGACGCGAAATCCTGGGCCATCAACCGCGAACTCGCCCGCACTCTCGACCTCAAGCCCGGCGACTCGATCGTGCTCCGCCTCGGCAAGCCCGGTCTTGCCTCGCGCGACGCCCCGCTTTCCGGCGAACCCGAGGAACTGATCACCGTCCGCGGCACCGTCGCGCAGATCCGCGAGGACGACGCCATGGGCCGCTTCAACCTCGAAGCCACCCAACTCCCCGCCCCTGCCGTTTTCCTCCCGATCGAAGCCCTCGCCGAAGCCATCGAGCGAAGCGACCGCGCCAACCTGCTGCTCTTCCGCGACCCGCTCTCCGCCGACGAGGCCACCGCGCTCGTCCGTCAGTCCGCCCAACTCGCCGACTACGGCCTTTCGCTCCAGGACATCCCCCTCTCCGCCGCCACCGAGATCCGCACCGACCGGATCTTCCTGCCCAGCCTGATCGAGGAGAAACTCCGCGCCCTTCTCCCCGCGGCGCGCCCGGTCGTCACCTACCTCGCCAACACCATCGCCGCCAACGGCAAGGAAACGCCCTACTCGATGGTCACCGGCATCGACCCCGCCGCGGTGGACTTCATCCCCGACGACCTCGCGCCCGACCATATCCTGCTCAACTCCTGGGAAGCCGAGGACCTCGCCGCGAAGCCCGGCGACAAGGTCACCCTGAGCTACTACACCCTTGGTACTGGCAACCGCCTCGTCGAAAAATCCACCGACTTCACCGTCCACGGCATCGTCCCGCTCGAAGGGGCCGCCGCCGACAAGCTGTGGATGCCCGATTTCCCCGGCATCGCCGAGGCCGACAACTCCGCCGACTGGACCCCCGGCCTGCCGCTCGACCTGACCCGCATCCGCCCGAAGGACGAGACCTACTGGGACGAGCACCGCGGCACCCCGAAAGCCTTCATTCCCTACGAAAGCGCCCGCACCATGTGGAGCAACCGCTGGGGCAACGCGACCTCGCTCCGCCTGAGGAGCGGGGACACTCCTGTCCCCAGCCTCGAACGCCAGATCCTCGACACCCTCACCCCCGCCGACGCCGGCCTCCTGGTCCGCGACCTCGGCCGCGAGAGCCAAACCGCCGCCGCCTCACCCGTCGATATCGCCAGCCTGTTTCTGAGCATGTCGTTCTTCCTCATCCTCGCCGCCGTCGCCCTCACCGCGATGCTGTTCCGCTTCAATGTCGAGCAGCGCAACCACGAGTCCGGCCTGCTCTCTGCCCTCGGCATCCCACCGAAGAAGATCCTCCGCTGGCGTTTGTTAGAAGGCCTCATCGTCGTCACTCTCGGCAGCGCCCTCGGCACACTTCTCGCCTTCGCCTACACCCGGGGCCTGCTGCTGTTCCTCGAGTCGATCTGGAACCGTGGCGGCGACCGCCTTTTCAACTTCCACGCCGCCCCCGCCTCGATCGCCGGCGGCCTGTTCGGCTTCATCGTGCTGATGATGATCACCATCTGGTTCGTCACCCGCCGCCAGGCCAAGCGCTCCGCCAGCCTGCGCCTCGAGTCCGGTACCGAGGAAGTCATCCGCCACGGCAAATCCCGCGCCCGCTGGATCGCCCCCGCCGCCACCTTGGTCGGCCTCGCCGCCCTCGCCGGATCCAAAGCCATGGGTCCCCAAGGCGCCTTCTTCCTCGCCGGCTTCTCCTTCCTCGTCGCCGGCCTCGCCACCTTCCTCGCGGTGCTCAACCGTTCGCGGAACAGCCCGTCTAACAGCCTCTCCCCCGCCCGCCTCGCCACCCTCAACGGCGCCCGCCGCCCGACCCGCTCGCTGGTCGTCGTCGGCAGCCTCGCCGCCGGGCTCTTCCTCGTCGTCTCGGTCACCGCGTTCCAAAAACACGGCGGCGGCGAATGGCAGAAGCGCCCCGGCGGCTCCGGCGGCTTCGCGTTCTGGATCGAAACCACCACCGCCGTCCACCGCGGATCTAACAGCGATTCCACCGAGGACATCCTCCAACTCGGCGAGCAGCGAGGCCAGCTCGGCGACATCCTCCCCTTCAGAGTCGGCACCGGCGACGATGCCTCCTGCTTCAACCTCAACTCGGTCGCCCGCCCGCGCCTCCTCGCCACCGACACCGCCGCCCTCGAACAGCGCGGCTCCTTCACGATCAAGACCACCCCACCCGGCATCGAGCCTTCGTGGAAGTCCCTCCGCGAAGGCGAGGCCCTCCGCGCCTTCATCGACGAGACCACCCTGCTGTGGGTTCTCAAGAAGAAGCCCGGCGACCGCATCGACTACACCGACGAGCAGGGCAACACCTTCCCCGTCGAGATCGCCGGCACCCTCGACGGCACCGTGTTCCAAGGCAGCTTCATCGTCGACGAGCAGCGCTTCCTCGAGCGCTACCCTTCCACCGGCGGCTACCAGCTCTTCCTCGCCGACACCCCCGGCGATCTAACAGCAACGCGCGGCATTCTGCAGAAATCGCTCACCGACCTCGGAGCCACCGTCACCACCACCTCCGACCGACTCGCCGCCTTCCACAGCGTCGAGAACACCTACATCTCCATCTTCAACGTCCTCGGCGGCCTCGGTGTCATCCTCGGTGCCGCCGGCCTCGGCCTCGTCACCGCCCGCAACCTCGCCGAGCGCCGGAACGAGTTCACCCAGCTCCACCAGCTCGGCATTTCCCGCAAGATCATCCGCTCGCTGGTCTTCCGCGAGACCCGCCAGTTCATCCTCTGGGCCGTCGGCATCGGCCTCGTCGCCGCAATCGTCTCGATCCTCCCCGCCCTGCCCAAGACCGGCCTGCTCGTCACCCTCGGCTGGATCACCGCCCTCGCCGCGCTCTTCCTCATCACCGCCGCCTCCTGCGCCTGGCTTGCCTACCGCAAGTCGGCGCTGTTCGCCGCCTCGTGACCGTTCCCGGCAGCGGATTCCTCCACGCATCTGTTTCGACAGCCCCCTTCCGTCCATTCCAGAGAGGTTGCGGGCGGATGAGTTTTCCGTTATCTCTCCCCGCATGGCACTCGCTCGCCTTCGCATCTCCCGGGACGAGTATCTCCAAGGCGAACTCGGCTCGGAAATCCGGCACGAATACGTCGCCGGAAATGTTTACGCCATGTCCGGCGGGACCCTCAACCATCAGCGTATCGCCGGGAATTTCGTCCGCCTGTCAAAGGGCCAACTTGCCGGGAAAGCTTCCTTTCCCATCGGCATTGGCTTCAAGCTCCAGGTGCCACTGGGCCGGGGCGAGGAGGCGTTCTACTATCCCGATGGTATGATCATCTGCGTCCCTCTCCCGGGCGACGCCCTCTTCACCGAATCCCCGAGCGTCATTCTCGAAGTCCTCAGCCCGACCACCCGCCGCAACGACGAGGTGCAGAAGTTCCGCGACTACCTCACCATCCCGACCTTGGAAACCTACATCCTCGCGGAAACCGAGTCTCCCTTCCTCACGCTTCACCGCCGGGACGGCGCCGGCTTCCGCCGGGAAACCCTGTCCGGCCCCGACGCCATCCTCGATCTCCCGGAAGCCGGCATTTCCCTCCCGCTGGCCGAGTTCTACCGGGACGTGGCTTGAGGCGCCGGCCCCGCCCCCTTGATCGCCCTTGAACCCGCCGCCGGTCACGATTTAATCGCCACCCATGGCCATTGACGGGGATTTCATCGCGCGCATCGACTCACCGCGCTTCTGCGAGCGCCTGTTCGCCGTCCTGCCCGACGTGATGTTCTGCCTCAAGGACACCGAACGCCGCTACCGGGCCGTCAACCAGGCCTTCGCGGAGCGCACGGGCATCAAGGACCCGCGCCGCCTGATCGGGCGGCGGGCGGAGGACTTCTTCCCGCCGGCACTCGCCGAGGCCTACCTCGACCAGGACGAGCAGGTTCTCGGCGGCGGCAACGAGATCGTGGACCAGCTCGAACTTTCAACCAACCGCGACGCCTCCCAAGGCTGGTATCTCGCGACCAAGGTCCCGCTGCACGACCGCAACGGCAAGATCATCGGCCTGGCCTCGGTCTCGCGCGACCTGCGGGCCCCGCGCGAGGGCGACGCCGAGCTGGCGGGAATCGCCAAGGTGGCCGAGCACGTCCGCGACCACCTCGACGAACCGCTGCGGGCCGCCGAACTGGCGGCGATCGCCCGGCTCACGCCGACCCAGCTCGAACGACGGATGCGCCGGGTTTTCCAACTGAGCACCACCCAGTTCGTCCGGAAGTCGCGGATCGAAAACGCCGCCCGCCTGCTGCGTGACACGCCGATGGCCATCGCCGACGTCGCCCTGGAATGTGGCTACGGCGACCAGACGGCGCTGACCCGCCAGTTCCGCAGCACGGTGGGCATGCCGCCCGCCGCCTATCGCGACCACGTTCGGAAACGCGAGCAGCAGCCATGAGCGAGGCCCCGCCGCGCCGGATCGCCCTGTTCGGGGGCACCTTCGATCCGATCCACCAGGGTCACCTCGAGATCGCGACCCGGGCGAAGGAGTCGATGAACCTCGATCAAGTGATCTTCCTGCCCTGCCGCGTCTCGCCACACAAGATCGGGATCGCCAGCGCGCCGCCGGACGACCGGCTCCAAATGGCCCGCCTCGCGACCCGCGGCCTGCCGTGGGCGGAAGTCGACGACTTCGACCTCGTCAGCCCGCCTCCCTCCTACTCCTACCTCACCGCCGGGGAAATGGCGCGGCGTTTTCCCGGAGCCCGGCTGTTCTGGATCATGGGAGCCGACCAATGGCGGGCGCTGCCGGATTGGAAGGAGCCGGAGCGTCTCGCCGCGCTGGTGGAATTCCTCGTTTTCTCCCGCGACGGCCGACCGGAGCCCCGCGCGGGATTCCGGATGAAGGCGCTCTCCGGCACCCATCCCGCCTCGGCCACCGCGATCCGCCGCGACCTCACCACCGGCGGAAAGGCGTTGGAATGGCTGGACCCCGCGGTCGCTTCCCACATCCTGCAGCACGGTCTCTACAAAGCGTGAACCGTGGCTTGCAGGATCTTGCGGCACCCTCTAGCGTCCCCCTTGAACCGCCAGCCATGAAAACGATTTCCCGCTCCATCCTCCTGTGTCTCCTGCCGTTCGCCTTGCTGCACGCCCAGGACGCGGAAACTCCGGCAAAGCCCGCCCTGCCCCACGAGCAGGCGTTTTCGAACCTCCCGCAGGAAAAGCGCGACGAGTTCAACGCCAAGCTCGCCGAAGCCCAGCGCCTTTTCGCCGGCAAGCGGGTCTTCGAAGCGCTGGAGAAGGTGAACGAAGCCCAGGCGATCTTCGGCGACAATCCCGACCTCCTCAATCTCCGCGGTGCCTGCGAAGTGGAGTTCCGGAGCTTCGACAAGGCCATGGAGTCCTTCAAGAAGGCCGACCAGCTCACGCCGGGACAGCCTCTGGTCATCTTCAACATCGGCGAATTGAACTTCGTCACCAAAAAGTGGGAAGCCGCGGAAGAGACCTTCACCCGGGTGCTGTCGCTGGTGGGTGAAAATCCCGCGCCGCGCGATCTCCAGCTCGCCCGCCTGGTCGAGTTCAAGATCCTGCTCTGCAAGATCAAGCTCGGCAAAGAAGCCGAGGCGACATCGCTGGCTGAGAAATACGACTATCTCGACGACTCCCCGTTCCCCTACTACGCCGAGGCCGCGATCCACTTCTCCAAGGACCGCACGGTCGAGGCGGAGACCGCGATGGCCCGCGGCGGACGGATCTTCCAGGATCCCGCCATCCTCGCCCCGTGGCAGGACACGATGATCGAGTTCGGCTACATCAAGGGCTTCTTCGGCGGTGACCTCGACGAGGCCGCTGCCGGCGGCGGTCAATAAGAACCGATGCCCCCGTCGAAGGGGCTGAAGTCGACCTGCTCCAGCTTCACCCCGTAGAGCCGGGCGATCTCCAGCGCATCGGACGCATGGTAGATGTCCCGGTAGTAGATTTCCCGGATCCCGTAGGCGCAAAGCGTCTGCATGCAGGCGGTGCACGGCATGGTGGTGGTCGCCACGATCTTCGCCTCCCCGCGACGGAACAGGCTGCAAAGGTTGACTTCGGCGTGCAGCATGAACTTCTGCCGAGCTTCGCGGTCGTCCCAGAACTCCGGCGGCGCGTTGAAGCCCGGAGCCAGGCCGTTGTAAGCGGTGCCGATCACCCGGTTGTCGAAATCCAGCGCCGCAGCCCCGACCTTCCGGTAAGGATCCTCCGACCGCATGCTGGCGACATGCGCCAGCGCCATCGCGTATTCGGGAATGCTGAGACGGGACACGCGGTGAATCAATCGGCCCGCAGGCGGCACGTCAACGCCCGCCCGCGGCGATGTCGAGCGCCTGCCGCACCAGACGGCGGGAATCGGCCCGGCCGGGATCGGAATCCGAGCCCGCGGCCGTCAGGATGGACTCCATGCCGGCGGCATCCATGCCCTCGCCACGCAGCCAAATGCCGAAGGCGGCCATCAGCCCGAGCTGGCGGAGTGCGGGCGAGGCGGGCGCCGAGGGCTTCTCGATGATCCTGCCGGTGAACTCGCCGTCGATGTCCATCTTGAAGACACCCAGGCGGTCCGACCCGGGAGCCGGCACGACTTCCAGCAGCACGGTGACCGTCCGTCCGGCGGGCAAGCGGTCCGGCAGCCGCCCCGCCGAGGAACCGGGGGATGCGATCAGCCGCACCTGCGTGCCTTCCGCCGCTTCGAAGGACCAGGTCACCGCCGTGTCACGGTCGGCCGGGCTGCGCAGCGTCGCGGCCACCAGCACCGAGCCGGCATTCCACGGGCAGGGCGCGGTCTCGATCCGCGGCGCGGCCGGGTTCTTCTCATCGGACTCCAGGGGAAAAGTGTTCACCAGCTCCTCCAGCCGCACGGCGTCCTTCGGCGGCAGCGCGGCGCGATCCCGCACCCAGCCGCGGACCCAGCCGTAGCTGGCGTGACCGACGATCACCGGCAGCGGGGTCTCCCCGACGGTCCGCAGCGGCGGCAGCGGCTTGAGCGCCGGCAAGCGGGCCGGATCCGGCAGCGGGTCGCGGGTCAACTGGCGCGAGACCTTGTCGAGGAAATCGCCCGGATTCTTCTGAAGTTCCTCCTGCTGGGTGGTGCGAGCCGGTCCCGTCGACGAGCCACCGCCCGGAGCCGCGGCTTCGCCGGTGCCTTCCGCCGGAGCCGGCATCGGCAGCATGGCCAGTTCGGTCGCCGTGCCCCCACCTTGCCCGCCCGGCTTGTTGGGCCCGGAAAACCGCGAGGCCAAAGTGACCGCCAGCACCACCGCGGCGGCCGCGCCGATCACCGTCAGCCAAGGCCGCAGGCCGCGTCGGGCCGAGGCGAGTTCGATCACCTTGCCTTCGGAATCGGCATGGCGGACCGCCCGCAGCACCGCTTCGCGCTGGCCGGGTCGCAGCGCCGGAGCCGCGGTCGAAAGCGTCCCCTCGAGCAGCGAGGCCACTTTCCGGAGTTCGTCGAGCGACAGCCGCAGGGCCGGATCGGCCGCCACGGCATGTTCCACCGCTGCGGCCTCGGCCGCCGGGAGCTCGCCGAGCAAATAAGCGCTCAGCCGGGGATCATCGTGGGAAATCTTCATCGGGAACCGGGGTTGGAATCAAGGAGGTCGGCCGGCAGCATCTCGCGCATCCGCTTGAGGCCGGTGTGGATCAGGAAGCCGACATTGCCGCTGCTCAGGCCGGTCTTCTCGCAGATCTCGTGGTAGCTCATGCCGTCTCGGAATTTCATCAGGATCACGTTGCGCTGGTTCTCGGACAGCCGGTCGAGGTAGCGCATCAGCTCGGCCATCCGCTCGGACTGGTCGAGCGCCCGGTCCGGGACGGGCTCGTTCCCCTCCCGGGCCAGCAGTTTCTTCTCATCCATCGGCGTCAGCCGGGATTCCTTGCGCAGGATGTCCAGCGCACGGTTCCGGCAGACGGTGTAAAGCCAGGTTTTCAGACCGTCGCGCACCTTCGACACATCCTGCTGGCAAAGCCGGATGAAGGTGTCCTGCACGATGTCCCGGGCGCGTTCGATGTCCTTGACGAAGCCGTAGGCGTATCCGACGAGCGGCGACTCGTATTCCGCGAGTGCCCTTTCGACGAATTGTTCCCGGGTTTCGACCATGTTCGGATCGCCCTGCGGCGTCGTGTCCGGGGCTGAAACGGGCGGATCCGGGGTTTCTTGGGGATTTTTCGGCATCTTCCGGATTCCGGAGCGGCCGGACCTATCGGATGAAGAAGCTGAGGTGCTCCAGTTCCAGCGCGAGGTCGACGTTGTTGACGATGACGTCCTCCGGCACTTCCAGCACCACCGGTGAGAAATTCAGGATCCCCTGGACCCCGGCGGACACCAGCCGGTTCGCCACCGCCTGCGCGAATCCGGCGGGCACGCACAGGATGGCCAGTTTCACTCCCTCGGCTTTCACGAACTCCTCGATCTCCTGGTCATGCTTCACCGGAATGCCGATCCCCCGCCGCTTGGCCGCTTCCGGGTCGGCGTCGAAGGCGCAGATGACCTCGAAGCCTTCCTTCTGGAAGCCTTGGTAGCGCAGCAGCGCCGAGCCGAGGTTCCCCGCACCGATCAGCACCACCGGCTGCAAGCGCTCGCGCCCCAGCAGGTCGCGGATCATCGAACCCAGCGTCTCCACCGGGTAGCCCAGCCCGCGGGTGCCGAATTGGCCGAAATACGCCAGGTCCTTCCGGAGCTGGGCCGGTTTGACCCCTGCCGCCTTGGCAAGCGCGGTCGAACTCACCGTTTCCTGGCCATTGTCCTGCAGACGCTGGAGGCAACGGTGGTAGATCGAAAGGCGGTAAATCGCCTTCTTCGGGATGTCGATCTTCTCCACGCGCCGCGGAGGAAACGCGGGGACTTACCCGGGGTCAAGTCCCGGCTCCTCGCCGCTCCGTGCTCGCAGCGGATGCCCGCAGCGGCTGGCCATGCTTTTTCCGTTCGCGAGGACGAGGATCCGCCAGAGTTCCGGCAGGGAGACCCGCTCTCCCGAGCGAGTCCGAACCTCGTCGTACGTAGTCCCGGTCTTCAGCCGGACGAATGGTCCCTTGATATCCACTCCATCTTGATCACCGCACCCACCGATTTTCGTCAGGCTCAAGCGGGAAATCCGTGCCGCTTTGAATCCGGCCGCTGGAACGCCCACGGTCACGGGGAACCTTTTTCGGACAAGTTGGCGCCGGGGCACCCGCGGAAGAAGGTTTTCACATCGCCCCGGCCGTGGTATTCGGCAGCGGTCAGGTGAAGAACTCTCTTCGATCACGCCTGAGACTCCGGCCCCAATGCCCAGCTCTCCACAACCACGTGCTCCCGAACCGGGGCACTTCACCCTGCCACCGGACGCCCAAGGCGTCCGCAAGGTGGAGTTCCGGGCACTGGGGACGAACTGCGCGATCAAATTCCGGCTCGAAGAGGATCGCAGTGCCCTTGAGTTCGCCGCCCAGGCGCTCGGCTGGCTGGGCGACTTCGAAGCGAAGTTCTCCCGTTACCGGCCCGACTCGCTGATTTCCCGCATCAACCGCGAGGCCGGCGGCGGCTGGGTCGCGACCGATCCCGAGATGGACGCCATGCTCGATCTCGCCGACGAGGTCCACCGGCGGAGCGACGGCATCCTCGACGCGACCCTGCTGCCCCTGGAGCAGGTCTGGGATTGGAAGGAAGCGCATCGCGAGCTTCCATCGACCGCCCGCGTCCGCTCGGCACTGGATCTCACCGGTTGGGGCAAGGTGGAGCGCCGCCCCGGGGCCGTCCGCCTGCCGCTGGTCGGGATGGGCCTCGACTTCGGCGGCTTCGGCAAGGAATACGCCGTCGATTTCATCGCCCGACTGGCCCGGCAGCACGGCATCCGCGACGCGCTGGTCGACCTCGGCCGCGACCTGCACGCGCTCGGCGGCAACGGCACGCATCCCTTCTGGCACGTCGGCATCGAGGACGGTTGCCACCCCGGGAAATGCTGGGGCGGCTTGGCCGTCAGCGACCAGGCCGTCTCCGCCTCCGGCGACTATGCCCGCTTTTTCATCCACGACGGCGTCCGCTACGGCCACATCCTCGATCCCCGGACCGGCTGGCCGGTGGCCAACGGCATGCGCGCCGTCACCGTCGTCGCCCCGACCTGCCTCGACGCCGGGATTTACAGCACCACCGTATTTGTCCTAGGTCCGCGTGACGGACTTCACCTTGCGTCGCTCGCCCGCGGCGTCGAAGTATGTGCCCAGTCCGAATCCGGGATCGAAGGCAGCCGCGCCTTCGGCCAGTTCCTTGTCAAAGCCGCCTGAACGAACGCCCGTGAAAACCATCGCCACCCTGCTCGCCGCCGCCTTCCTGCTCCCCGCCTGTTCCCCGGCGCTGGTCCGGGTCAAGCCCTACGAACGCGGCACCCTGGCCCGCCCGGTGATGGCCGACAGCCTCGACCCGCTCGGCACCGCGATGACCGACCACGCGTATTTTTCCCGCGAAGCCAGCTTCGGTGGCGGCGGCGTGGGAGGCGGTGGCTGCGGTTGCAACTGATCCCCATGAATCGCGTCCAACCATTGCGGACTCTCCGCCGTCTCTCCTTCCTGCGAGGGCTGACCTCCAAGCTCGGCTCGCTGCTGCTGCTCTTCCAGCGCTCGCCGCTTGTGCAGATGCTCTTCCCGGAGGCGCGCTTGCTCGGCGGATCCGGCATGGGAGAAGCCGTCAAGTGGACCGTGAAGGCGGTCGTCGGACTCGGCGCCTTCGACTCGGTCGCGGGAGCCACGGAAATATCGCAGATCCTCCCCCTCAGCGGCGCCAACGAAGTGCCCGCGACGGCGGGAGAGTTCCTCAATTTCATCGTCCAGGTCACCGGAACCCCGAGCAACGACCAGGTGAGCTGGTCGGTCGAAGGCCTGCCGCCCGGGCTCACCCACAGCGACCTCTCCACCCCGTCGACCCATCAGATCAGCGGCATCCCGACCGAAGTCGGTGCAACCACCGTCATCATCACCGCCTGGGAAGCCGCCAACCAGACCGGTTCGTCCTTCTCCCAGGAATTCCTCTTCATCGTCTCGCCACCCGTCAACCCGCCCGTTCCTCAGGGCGCCGGACCTTTTAGGATCGGCGAAACGGTGACCCTCGACCTCGACCCGCTCTACGGAACCGGCGAATCCCTCAAGCTCGTCGGCAAGCTGCCGAAAGGCCTGAAGCTCAACCTCGCCGCCGGGCAGATCACCGGCACCGTCACCGGACTCGCCGGCACCTACCCGATCAAGTTCAACGTCCTCCAAGGCAAGACCCTCCTGCGGACCGTCGACTTCCCGATCATCATCGCCGGCTCGGCCTATTTCACCGGCAAGTATGAAGCCCTGCTCGAAAGCAACGCCGGCATCCCCGCCGGAGCCTTCAAGCTCCTTTTCAAGAAAGCCAACTCCTGGGGCGCCACCCTCGAGTCCCCCGGAGCCAAGACCCGCAAGGCTTCCGGCAAGATCACCGTGTTGCAAGGCTCCTCCACCGCGACTTTGACCGCCAGCTTCCCCGCCAGCGGCAGCGCCCCGGCGGTCACGATCAACGCCACGCTCGACCTCGAAAGCGCGATCGTTTCCGGCACCTACAACGGCGGCACCGTCCGCGGCTTCCGCCTCGCCGGAAACGACGAACTCCCCGCCGCCGGCAAGGCGCTCAGCCTCGTCTTCGAAGCCGGTGTCCACGATGGCATCACGGCCCCCGCCGGCATCGGTTGGGCGAACGGCATCATCGGCACTTCCGGCACCGCCACCTTCAGCGGCATGCTCGGCGACGGCACCGCGGTCAACCTCCCCGTACGCCTCTCCGCCACCGGCCAGGCCCTCCTCTGGTCGCAGCCCTACTCCAACACCAGCTCCTACTTCGGCGGCATCGTCACCCTGCCCGACCTCGGCCAGAACCCGTCCGACGATGCCCCGCTCGCCGACAAGGTGGGGTGGTTCAAGGGCCCCGACACCAAGTCCCTCAGCTACCCCGCCGGCTTCCCCGCGATGGAAGTCACCGTCGGCAGCAGCACCTGGACCGTCCCCGCCACCGCCAGCGCCCTCGGCGCCTCGCTCGGCTGGCTGAACAACAGCAGCCCCGTCGTGGAGATCGACGGCGCGGGACTCTCCAGCGCCGCCCCGCAGTCCACCACCCCGACCCTGCCGACCGGCTTCACCCTCGACGCCTCGTTCAACCTCGTCGCCCCGGTGTCGCCCTCGGTCGTCCCCTGGACCGGCAAGGTCAGCGCCACAGCAGGCACCTTCAGCGGCAGCCTCGCCCTTCCCGCCGCCTTCGTCCCCGACGGCATCGCCGGCCCCGCCGCGACCAGCGGTGTCCTGCTGCAAGCCGACGCCTGGGGCAGCGTGACCGGCTGCGGCCTGATCAAGGTCCCGGTCGCCGGCTCCAAAGGCAGCTTCCGCACCGCCGCGATCATCCTGAATCAGTAGCCGATCGCCGCCAGCGCTAACCGTGGGATCCAGTTCCACGGGATCCCACCGTTATCTCCAGACCGGTCACCCTACTTGAAAGGAAAATGAATCAACAGGAGGAAGCGGAGAGAGCAGAGGAAGAGAGACTTGCAACGATTCTCGGATTCACCCGCGAGGATTGAACGGAATCACTCCATGATAGGGTCCCATGGATTGATTCTCTGCTATCTCTGCTGCCTCCTGTTCAAATTCATTTCGGTTTTTAGGCTTACCGAACTTCAGGATTGGACCCTCGCGCTCCGCCGTTCACGCTCCGCGCCGTGCCCGACGCCTACGACCTCGCCCGTTCGCTCCTGTTCCGCCTCGATGCCGAATCCGCCCACCATCTGAGCCTGCGCGGGCTGCGCCTTGCCGAGAAATCCGGCCTGCTTCCCCTGCTCTTCCCCGCCGCCGAATGCCTCGCCCCGGTCGAGCTGATGGGCCTGCGCTTCCCCAACCGCGTCGGCCTCGCCGCGGGGCTCGACAAGGAAGGCAACACCATCGACGCCCTCGGCCGCCTCGGCTTCGGCTTCGTCGAGATCGGCACCATCACCCCGCGGCCCCAGGCCGGAAATCCCAAGCCGCGCCTGTTCCGGCTGGTCGAGCACGAGGCGATCATCAACCGCATGGGCTTCAACAATCCCGGCATCGCCGCCGGCGTGGAAAACGTCCGCCACTCGAAACACTTCGACGGGGTGATCGGCTTCAACATCGGAAAGAACAAGGACACGCCGAACGAGAACGCCGCCGACGACTACCTCGCCTGCCTCAAGGCCGCCTATCCGGTCGCCGACTACATCGCGGTCAACCTTTCCTCGCCCAACACGCCGGGCCTCCGCGACCTCCAGGGTGCGGAAGCCTCGGCCCGCCTGTTAGAGCGGCTGAAGAAAGAGCAGGCCCTCCTCGCCAAGGAACATGGCAAGCAGGTCCCGCTGCTGTTCAAAGTCGCGCCGGACCTCGATCCGCCGCACGTCGCCGATCTCGCGAAAGTCTTCCTCGACGGCGGCCTCGACGGCCTGATCGCGACCAACACCACCCTCGACCGCGCCCCGGTCGCCGGCCATCCGCGCGCCAATGAAGCCGGCGGACTTTCCGGCAAGCCGCTGACGCAACGCAGCACGGAAATCATCCGCGCCTTCGCCGGCGAGTTCGGTGGCCGCGTCCCCATCATCGGGGTCGGCGGGATCTCCTGCGCGCAGGATGCCATCGACAAGATCCGTGCCGGTGCCAGCCTGGTGCAGATCTATTCCGCCTTCATTTTCCAAGGCCCGCGGCTGGTCCGGCAGTGCGTCGATGCCCTCGACCGGCTCGCGGTGTAAGCTCCGGCGGGCAGGTGCAACCTCCATCTGTCCGGATGGTTACGCGGCCCGGTTTGTCGCCGGCCGGCTCGCCCACCTACTCTTCGCTTCCATGTCAGGCTGCTTTTACTTCCATGCGATCCGCTCGTGCCGATCAGGGCATCAATGGCGGACTTATCTTGAAGTTTTCCCACTTGCATCCGCCCCGGAATGTCGAACCTTGTTCATGAATCCGAACCAATCGAACCATGAAGAAATCCCTGACCCTGCTCGCCCTTGCGACCGCATTCCTCGGCACCAGCTGCCAGAACTACGGCCCGAACGCCAACCGCGGAGCCGCCACCGGTGCGCTGATCGGCGCGGGTGCCGGTGCCATCATCGGCAACCAGTCGGGCCGGCCTCTCGAAGGTGCTGCGATCGGCGCAGGTGGCGGTGCCTTGATCGGCGGAGCCTACGGCAATTCCAAGGACCAGGAGCAGCGCGGCTACTGAGTTTCCCTCCGTTTTTCCATGCCGGGCAGGCCGTCACGGTCTCGCCCGGCATTTTTGTCGGATGATTTCCCGTCCCGGCACCTCTATCCACCCAGCAAGTCTTCCTCATCATGCGATTTTCCAAACTCTTCCCGGCCGCGCTGCTCGCCGGCGTCTTCCTCACCAAGGTCCATGCTCAGGAAGAGAATCTTCTCGGTGGTTTCGAGCAGCCACCCGCCACCGCTTCGATTGTCGCGGAGGTGAAGGAGATCGCTCCGGGCGAGCCGTTCCGGGTCGCGCTGAAGATCGACCATGCCCCCCACTGGCACACCTATTACCTGAACCCCGGCCAGGTGGGCTTCCCGCCGTCGATCGAGTGGGACTTGCCCGACGGCTTCGCCGCCTCCGACTTGCAGTTCCCGGTGCCCATCCTCGGCACCTTCGAAGGTGCCCCTTTCTACGGCTACGAAGGCGAAACCTGGTTCCTGCAGACCATCACCCCACCCGCCAGCCTGAAGCCGGGCGAAACCATCACCCTCTCCGGCGAGGCCTCCTGGCTGGCCTGCGAAACCAAGTGCGTTCCGGGCGACGCGCCGCTCGAGCTGAAGCTTTCCGTCGCCGCCTCCGCCAGCCCGAATCCGGACGCGGCCGCGGACTTCGCCACCGCCGATGCCGCGATGCCCCAGCTTCCCGGCGCATGGAAGATCGAGGCCGCTGAAAGCGACAACCAGATCACCCTGACCCTCAGCCCCGGCGCGGGCGCGGTCGCCGCCCCTGAGAAAGTCCACTTCTTCAGCAGCGATGCCATCGAGGACGCGGCCAAGCCCCAGGCCCTCACCAAGGAAGGCGATGCTTGGAAGCTCGTCTTCTCCCGGAATTCGGAGACCGACCCGAAGCCCTCCACGCTCAGCGGCATCCTCCGCTCTGAAAGCGGCTGGCTCGCAGGCAATCCATCGAAAGGGCTCACCCTCGACAAGCTGGCCATCACCTCGCCGGGCGGCGCTTCCGCCACCTCCGCGCAAGCCGCACCAAAAGCCCCGGGCCTTCTGCTGACCTTCGGCCTGATGTTCATCGGCGGCCTGATCCTCAACCTCATGCCCTGCGTCTTCCCGGTGATCGGCCTCAAGATCATGGGCTTCGTCCAGCAGTCCGGCCATGAGCGTTCGAAGGTGGTCAAGCACGGCTTCGTCTTCACTTCGGGCGTTCTTGTTTCGTTCTGGATCCTCTGCGCCCTGCTGCTGGCCGGCGGCATCCGGAACTGGGGGGGCCAATTGCAGAATCCCTGGGTCGTGCTTTCCCTGCTGCTGGTCATGCTGGTCTTCGGGCTGAGCATGTTCGGCGTGTTCGAGATCGGCAGTTCGGCCACCGGCGTCGGCGGCAAGCTCGCCAACAAGGACGGCCTTTCCGGCACCTTCTTCTCCGGGGTGCTCGCGACCGTCGTCGCCACCCCCTGCTCCGCGCCCTTCCTCGGCACCGGCCTCAGCGCCACCGTCGCTCTGCCCACGCCGCTCTTCATCACCAGCTTCACCTTCATGGCGCTCGGCCTGAGCCTGCCCTACCTGCTGCTCTCCTTCTTCCCCTCGCTGGTCGACAAGCTCCCCCGTCCCGGCCCGTGGATGGAGTCGTTCAAGCAAGGCATGTCCTTCCTGCTGTTCGGCACCGTCGGCTTCCTGACCTGGGTCTATCTCCAACAGGTCGGCGAACAACTCGCCGGCCAGAAAAGCCTGCACGTGCTCATCGGACTCACCGTGATCTCCGCCGGGTTCTGGATCTACGGCCGCTGGGTGCTCCCCTACCGCTCGCCACGGGCCCGCACGATCGGCCGCGTTCTCGCCGCCCTCTTCATCGGCACCGGTTTCGTCCTCTCCAAGCCCGCCCCCGCCCCCGCCGTCCTCGCCAACACCCCGGTCATCGAGTGGGAAACCTGGACCCCGGAAAGGCAGGAAGCCCTGCTCGAGGAAGGCAAGTCGGTCTATATCGACTTCACCGCCCGCTGGTGCATCACCTGCCAGACCAACAAGGCCGCCGCCTACACCGAAGCCACCGCGCTTCTCTTCAAGCAGCACGGCATCGTCGCCCTCAAGGCCGACAAGACCACCGACAACCCCGCGATCGACGCCGAGCTCAAGCGCCTCGGCCAGGTCGCGATCCCGGTCAACGTGCTCTACGCCAAAGGCGACGCGAAGCCCCTCATCACCAACACCATCCTGACCGCCGGCTATCTCCAGGGCTTCGTCCGCGAACATCTCGGCGAGCCAAGCGGCGAAGAATAGCAGCGGCGGTCTTTATCCCTGGCGGAAGGGTTCCAAGCAGCAGGCAAAGGCATGGGCTGCTTTTTGCTCTCTCCACCATCCCCCCATTCATCGGTCATCTCCTGCGCCATCCGCGCCTTCTCCCAGCCGCGCTTCATGGTCTTTGGCGATGCGCTCGATCCACGCCTGATACTTCTTCTCCTCCTTCTGGGGATACGTGATCGACCAACCGCAGGCATGGGACTTGTCCGCCGTGTAGCGGGTGTAGAATCCGGTCCCATCCTCGTTCACGCCTGAGACCACATACCAGGAAGCCGTCTTCCGCTTGTAAGTGATCGTCCGCTTCCCTTCCGCCAACTCGTCCGCCCAGCGGCGCTCCACATCGCCCCACCCGTCGACATTGAAGCTCGCCCAGCTCACAAGCCGGACCTTCCCATCCAGCGCTTCAAATGCCTGCCCGCCCCCGTTGTCGGGCGGTCGCAGCGCCTTCATGCCAGGCGGAATTGGAAGGATGAATCCAAACCGCGCGTTCCGGTAAGTCAGCCAGCCGTCGGCACCGAGTTCCACCGGAACGCTCCAGCCATCTCCCGCCCCCGCAACATCCGGCTGCTCCTTCGCCAGCAGCGGCATGATCGAAAAAGTCAGGGCCATCGATACCGGAAGGAAAAGGCGCATGAGCGATCACACCCCCGTTTCGGCGGCCACCGCAATCAAAACGATCTGGAACTCCACCCGCTACCTGCCCGGACACACGCTTCCCAAAGTCGACAATCAAAAATCATCAATCGACAATCATCAATCGACAATCTCCCGTCTTCCCTCTGGCACGATCCCCGCTCATGCTCGGTCCAGTGAGCGAAACCCCTCAACTCGTCCGCGATGATCCCTGGCTGGAATCCCACGCCGGAGCCATCGCGCACCGCCTCCACCGCTTCCATTTCACGCAGGGAGACATCGAGGCCCGCAGCGGCTCGCTCGCCGCCTACGCCAACGGCCACAAGCTGACCGGCATCCACCGCCAGCCCGACGGCCACTGGATGGTCCGCGAATGGCTGCCGAAGGCGAAAGCGGTCTCGCTGATCGGTGACTTCAACGGCTGGAACCGCGAAAGCCACCCGCTCGCCCCCGCCCGCGGCGGTGTTTGGCAACTCCGCCTGCCGCCCGACACCCTCGTCCACGGCCAGCGGGTGAAACTCCACATCCACGGCGCCGACGACTCCCGCCGCGACCGCATTCCCGCCTGCATCCTGCGCGCCGTCCAGGACCCGGCGACCCACGACTACTCCGGCCAGATCTGGGAACCCGCGGAGGACTACGTTTGGAGAAACGAGTTCGACCCCGCCTCGGTCAAAGTCCCGCGGATCTACGAAGCCCACGTCGGCATGTCCGGCGAGGAAGGCCGCGTCCATTCCTACCGCGAATTCGCCAACACCGTCCTCCCGCGCATCGCCCGCGGCGGCTACAACGTGGTCCAGCTGATGGCCGTCCAGGAGCACCCCTACTACGGCTCCTTCGGCTACCACGTCTCGTCGTTCTTCGCGCCCTCGTCGCGCTTCGGCACGCCGGAAGACCTGAAGTATCTCGTCGACACCGCCCACGGCCTCGGTCTGGCGGTGCTGTTGGACATCGTCCACTCCCACGCGGTGAAGAACATCGCCGAAGGCCTCAACGACCTCGATGGCTCCGGCAATCTTTACTTCCACGCCGACCAACGCGGCGATCACCCGCAGTGGGACTCCAAGGTCTTCGACTACGGCCGCCCGGAAGTCCGCCAGTTCCTCCTTTCGAACGTCCGTCACTGGCTCGAGGAGTTCCGCTTCGACGGCTTTCGCTTCGATGGCGTGACCTCGATGCTCTACTGGCACCGCGGCGCGACCTCCTTCGATGACTACTCGAAGTACTTCGGCCCCGATGTCGATGAGGACGCCATCCTCTACCTCCAGCTCGCCACCACGCTGGCGAACCAGCTCAAGCCCGGCGCGCTCCTCATCGCCGAGGACATGTCCGGCATGCCCGGCCTCTGCCGCCCGGTCGCGGAAGGCGGCGTCGGCTTCACCGCCCGCCTCGCGATGGGCATCCCGGACTTCTGGATCAAGCTGCTCAAGCACGTTCCCGACGAGCAGTGGGACGTCGGCGAAATCTGGGGCACCCTGACCAACCGCCGCCGCCACGAGGCGAACATCGCCTACGCCGAAAGCCACGACCAGGCCCTCGTCGGCGACAAGACCCTCGCCTTCTGGCTGATGGACGAGAAGATGTACTGGAACATGGGCAAGGACGATCCAGACGTGATCGTCGGGCGCGGCATCGCCCTCCACAAGATCATCCGCCTGCTCACCTTCACCCTCGGCGGCGAAGGCTGGCTGAATTTCATGGGCAACGAGTTCGGCCACCCCGAATGGCTCGATTTCCCCCGCGAAGGCAACGGCTGGTCCTACCACTTCTGCCGCCGCCAATGGTCGCTCGCCGACAATCCCGCGCTCAAGTATCCCTATCTCGGCGCTTTCGACCGCGCGATGTTGGAGACCGGCAAGGAACACGGCCTGCCCGGCCACGAACCCGCCGAATTGCTCAACCTCGACCCCGTCAACAAGGTCCTTTGCGCCCGTCGCGGTGACCTGGTGTTCGTCTTCAACCTCTCCACCGACCGCTCGATCCCCGACTACAAGTTCCCGGTCCCCGGCAAGGGAGCTTACCGTCTCGTGCTCGACACCGACGCGTCCTTCTTCGGCGGCCAAGACCGCGTCGATGCGACCCTGGAGTATCCCGTGGCGGAAGACGGCACGCTCTCCATCTACACCCCGGCCCGCACCGCCATGGTCTTCGCGCCGCTCTAACCGCCGGTCATTTCTCCAGCAACTCCCGGAACCGCGGCAGCACCTTCCGGAACAGCGAGTTCTTCCCGCCGCGCGCCAGTTGCTCGCCGATCAGGCCGGCACAGTCATCCGGATCCACCGGTCCCGGCGCTTCGACGAAGTGTCCTGGTGCCTCGATCCGGCGCATCAGGTGCGGTGCCCCGGCATCCCTCGACACCGACACCGTCACCCCGCCTCCGCCCAGCTTCACCAGGCCCAACGCCGCCGAACTCTCATCGGTCACCAGGGTCGCCGAGATCGCCTTGCCCGCCGCGCTCTCGAACGAAAAGCCCTGCTTGCCCCCGCTTTGGCGCACCACCGCGAGATCCAGCTCCATCCCGTCCCGCCAGCCGCTCTGCACCGCCAGCCAGGCCAGCATTTGCAACGCGGTCACGCGGTCTTCCGGATGATGGACAATCTCCACCGTGTCGATCTTCGGCAGTGCCTTGAGCACCAGCGGATCGTCGAACAGCGACGCCACCGACACCCGGAACTGGAAGCTCCGCGTCCACGCCAGATCCTGCACCACCAGCGGCCGCGTGGCATTCGTCACCGCGTCCGAAATCGTCGCGAACGATGCCTTCGGATCCGCCCAGCTCGAACTGTCGAACACGAAGCGATCCACCAAGCTATACAGCCGGTCCTCAAAAATCGGTGACAACTCGCCCTGCCACCAGAAGATCAGCGGCAAATCGGACGCCAGATGCGCGAACACCGTGTTCCGCAAGCGCCCGGTCGCCTTGCCTGTTAGAGCGAACGCGATCTGCTCGCAGCAGATCGACTTCTGGCCGTGCGAAAGATGGCAATGCGCCGTGATCCACGCGCGGATCGAAGCTTCCGGCGCATGGCGGTCGATCCCGATCAGAATCGCGCGGCAGGCATGCTCCGCCGTCAGCTCACGCACCGCCTCGGAGTTCCGCTCCAGCGCGCCCGGCGCTTCGGAGTAAACCGCCAGGTTCATCAGCGAGGCATTCGTCCGCGCCTCGTCCTCGGCCCACAGCTTGCGCAGTTCCTTGTCGATCGAGCCGACCGGAACCTCGCGACCGAGTTCGGGATGCATTTCAAGGGTGGCCATGGAGGTTAGATGGTAGGTTGTAGATGGGAGATGGTAGATCCAAGGCAGGGAACGGGGGCTGTTTCATCTACCATCCACCATCTACCATCGGCTGTTCTAAAGTCTCCGCCAGACGAAGCCGTCCGCCTGCACCAGTTCATCGGCCTCTTTCGGCCCCCAGGTGCCGGCGACGTAGCTGGCCATCGGCGGCGGGTTCTGGCTCTGGTGCCAGGCGTGCTCGATGTGGTCGATGAAGCGCCAAGCCTCCTCCACCTCATCGCGCCGCGCGAACAAAGTCGCATCGCCGGCCATTGCGTCGAGCAGCAGCCGCTCGTAGGCCTCCGGGCTGCTCTTGCCGAAGCTGGTGGCGTAGTGGAAGTCCATCTTCACCGGCTCCAGCCGCAGGCTGGTGCCGGGGATCTTCGAGACCATCCGCAGCGAAATCCCCTCGTCGGGCTGGATCCGGATCACCAGCACGTTGCCGCCGGGAACACCGCCGGCCAGCGCGTTGAAGAGCACCCCCGGCGGAGCCTTGAAATGCACGGAAATCTCGGTCGCCTTCTTCGGCAGTTGCTTGCCCATCCGGATGTAGAACGGCACGCCGCTCCAGCGCCAGGTATCGATCATCAGCCGCAGCGCGACATACGATTCGGTCATGCTTTCCGGATCCACCCGGTCTTCCTCGCGGTAGCCGGGCACCGGCTTGCCATCGACATGGCCGGCCGCGTACTGGGCGCGGACCACGTTGGCGGCGACCTTTTCCGGAGTGTCCCACTGCCGCAGCGAGCGGATCACCTTCACCTTCTCGTCGCGCACGCCATCGGCGCTGAGATCGGTCGGCGGCTCCATCGCCACCAGACTGAGCAGTTGGAGCAGATGGTTCTGCACCATGTCACGCAGCGCGCCGGACTTGTCGTAGTACCCGCCGCGCCCGCCTTCCATCCCGAGGTTCTCGGAGCAGGTGATCTGCACCTGGTCGATGTAACGGCTGTTCCACAGCGGCTCGAAAATCGCGTTGGCGAAGCGCAGCACCATCAGATTCTGCGCGGTCTCTTTCCCGAGGTAGTGGTCGATCCGGTAGGTGTCCTTCTCCTGGAAGGTCCGGTTCACCACCTGGTTCAAATGCTGCGCGGTCTTGAGATCGGTGCCGAACGGCTTCTCGACGATGACCCGCGACCAGCAACCGTTCTTCGCCTGGTTCAATCCGGCGCCCTTGAGCTGGGTCAGAATGTCGTCGAAGAACTCCGGCGCGCTCGCGATGTAGAACAGCCGGTTTCCCTTGCCGCCCCGCTCGCGGTCGATCGCGTCCAGCCGCTCGGCCAAACGCTGGTAGCCGTCCGCATCGGTGAACTCGCTCTGGTGGTAGTGGATGCTTTCCTGGAACGTCGACCAGATCGCGTCGTCATGGCCGGAACGCGAGACCTTGCGGTTCAGCTCTTCCAGGCCCTTGCGGAACTCCGCGTCCGACTTCTCGCGGCGGGCGAAGCCGAGGATTTTCACTCCCGGCGGCAGCTCGCCGTCGATCGCCAGATTGTAGATCGCCGGCACCAGCTTGCGGTGCGTGAGATCCCCGGTGGCACCGAAGATCACCACGGTGCAGGGCTCCGGGCGCGAGCGGGAGACGAGGTCTTCGCGGAACGGGTTCGTCATAGGCGGGCCGGGTGTCGCCGAAACTCCGCCGCGGGGGAAGCGAAATGGGTATGAAATCCCGTCAACCCGGCGATCAGGCCGGTGAGTCGGTGAGTCGGCGAAGTCAGTAAGGTCAGTGACGTCAGCATGGTCAGCGCGCCGCCCCCCCAGTCGTCCCCCCAGTCGTCCCCCCAGTCGTCCCCCCGCGCTCTCTCCGCGACCTCCGCGCCTCCGCGCCTCCGCGGTTCGTTCCCCAAATCCCCGATCCCCTAGTTCCCTCATTTCGCCAATCACTCCATCTCCACCCCATTTCCCCCTTGGCACCTTCCTCCTCCCCGCTAAACTCCCCTCACACGACAGGAGAGTTCCCCGATCGCGGAACTGAGAACGGCCGGCGCACGCGGCGAAAATCCTCCGAACCTGAAGCGGGTCGCACCGCCGTAGGAAGCTCGTCAAAACCGAACTGTCTCCCTCCGGCCGCGCTCCACCCCAGCGCGGCCTTTTCGTTTTCATCAGCCATCTATCATCCACCATCTTCCATCCACCATCTTCCATCCAGCATCATGATCCGCCCCGAAGAAGCCACCGGCACCGCGACTGACAATCACGACGAATCCCGCGCCCAGCTCCCCGCCTCCACCCGCGTTTACGTCGAGGGCGAGCTCTTCCCGGAAGTCCGCGTCCCGATGCGTGAGATCGCCCTCTCCGACACCAAGTCCTTCAACGGCCGGATCGAGAAGAACGAGCCGGTCCGCGTCTACGACTGCTCCGGACCCTGGGGCGATCCCACCTTCACCGGCAACTCCGACGAAGGCCTGCCGCCGCTCCGCCGCGACTGGATCCTCGCCCGCGGCGATGTCGAAGCCTACGACGGCCGCGAGGTCCAGCCGCAGGACAACGGCTACCTCACCGAGAAGCACGTCGAGTTCGCCTCCAAGTCGGAGCGCGCCAACAAGTTCGTCGAATTCCCCGGCCTCACCGCCGACCGCCGCCAGCCGTTGCGCGCCATCAAGAGGGGCACAGGCGGCTCGCCTGTGACTCAAAAGCACTATGCCGACCAGGGCATCATCACCCCCGAGATGGAATTCATCGCCATCCGCGAAAACATGCGCCGCGCGAAGATCGCGGACATGAAGGAGGACATCGTCCGCAACGACCTCAACAAGCAGCACGCGGGCTCCCATCAATCGGCAATCGGCAATCAACAATCGGCAATCGACAATCCCTACACGCCCAGCGTGTTCAAGCGCTTCCCGCAGCGCATCCCGGCCGAGATCACCCCGGAGTTCGTCCGCTCCGAAGTCGCCGCCGGCCGCGCGATCATCCCGCTCAACGTGAACCACCCGGAGTGCGAGCCGATGATCATCGGCCGCAATTTCCTGGTGAAGATCAACGCCAACATCGGCAACTCCGCCGTCGCCTCGTCGATCGAGGAGGAAGTTGAAAAAATGCGCTGGGCCACCAAGTGGGGCGCCGACACCGTGATGGACCTGTCCACCGGCAAGAACATCCACGCCACCCGCGAATGGATCCTGCGCAACTCCCCCGTGCCGATCGGCACCGTGCCGATCTATCAGGCGCTCGAAAAGGTCAACGGCAAGGCCGAGGACCTCACCTGGGAACTCTACCGCGACACCCTCATCGAGCAGGCCGAACAAGGCGTCGACTACTTCACCATCCACGCCGGCGTGCTGCTGCGCTTCGTCCCAATGACCGCCAGCCGGATGACCGGCATCGTCAGCCGCGGCGGCTCGATCATGGCCAAGTGGTGCCTCGCCCACCACAAGGAGAACTTCCTCTACACCCATTGGGACGAGATCTGCGACATCTGCGCCGCCTACGACGTCTCCTTCTCGATCGGCGACGGCCTGCGCCCCGGCTCGATCGCGGATGCGAATGACAAGGCCCAGTTCGGCGAACTCGAAGTGCAGGGCGAACTCACCACCCGTGCCTGGGCCAAGGGTTGCCAGGTCATGAACGAAGGCCCCGGCCACGTCCCCATGCACATGATCGAGGAAAACATGGCCAAGCAGCTCGAGTGGTGCCACGAGGCCCCCTTCTACACCCTCGGGCCTTTGACCACCGACATCGCCCCCGGCTACGACCACATCACCAGCGGCATCGGTGCCGCCATGATCGGCTGGTACGGCTGCGCCATGCTCTGCTACGTCACCCCGAAGGAACACCTCGGCCTGCCGAACAAGCAGGACGTCAAGGTCGGCGTCATCACCTACAAGCTCGCCGCCCACGCCGCCGACCTCGCCAAGGGCCACCCCGGTGCCCAGTACCGCGACAACGCCCTCAGCAAGGCCCGCTTCGAGTTCCGCTGGGAAGACCAGTTCAACCTCGGTCTGGACCCCCTCACCGCCCGCGAGTTCCACGATGAAACGCTTCCACAGGACGGCGCCAAGACCGCCCACTTCTGCTCCATGTGCGGCCCGCACTTCTGCTCGATGAAGATCAGCGAAGACGTGAGGCAATACGCCGCCGAGCAAGGCATCGCGGAAGAAGAAGCCATCGCCAAGGGGATGGAGGAGAAGAGCAAGGAGTTCGTGGAGAAGGGCGCGGAGGTTTACACGCCGGCTTGATGCCGCCGCTCAATCATCCACTGGATTGAGCCGAGCAAGGCAGGGTGAGTGTATCGCCTTGCCTTCTCATGAGGCGGGCTGGCGACTTTAACACGGCGCATTTGCGCAGCCTCGCACTTAATTACCGCCTGGCTTGAAAGCCAACCCAGATGCCAGCGAGAAAGAGTCCGCACTTCGTCCTACAACACGATCTCCGTCAGTTTCGAATTCCGGGCACAAAACAAATCTACGCGGCTAGCGTCGCACCCGTTCAACAGAGCGAAAATTCCCGTGCGATCTGCCTTGCCCCTCCACCAATTTGGCGGATGGTCGGATCCATGCGCTGGAAAATGTTGTTCGCGATGGCTCTCGCCACCTCTTTCACCCGGGCCACCGAGGTGACCATCAAGGTCGAGGGGGTGAAGGACAATGTCGGCAAAGTGGCCGCCCTGCTCTTTTCCGACGCCGCCGGTTTCCCCAACGAAACCGCGAAGGCGGTCCGCAAAATCCAGGTCGATGCGAAGCCGGGTACCACCGAGATCAAGCTGACCGGCCTCAAGCCCGGCCGCTATGCGGTCTGCGTGATCCACGACACCAACCAGAACGCCCTGCTCGACCGCAACTTCTTCGGCATTCCCAAGGAGGGCGTCGCCATCAGCAATGGCATCCGCCGCGAAAAGCCGACCTTCGAAAAGGCCGCCATCGAGATCAAGGAAGGCGACACGGTCGTCCTCCCGCTCAAATACTGGTGAATCCGGGCGGGAGTCCAACTCCCTGACCCCTTCGATTTGCAACGGCCGACCCGTGCGCTTCAACCAATCCAAGCCAAGCGCGTGGGGGCGGAGCATCCCTCAGTCCCTGCGGCGGCGCAACAGGAGCAGCGCGCCGAGTCCGCCCAAGAGAGCGACACCCGGCTCGGGGACCACCGTCAACGTGACGAAGCTCGAACCGGTCGACTCCAGGCTGAAGTTGTCTCCCGCGAACGCGTCGTCGTAATTGAAGAGCCACTGGTTGGATCCGAAGGTGTAGACGGTATCGTCATCAAAGCCGGTGAAGCCGCCCGTGATGCCTGTTCCCGTGTAGCTGATCAGCGTGACCTTGTCGCCCACATCCCAGATGTTCAGGCCCAGGTCCGCCGCGCTCAGATCGAGCGAGACATCCGTGAGCGACAGCGCGCCATTCACGATCATCAGATCCGCACCGGAAGCTCCGTTGCCGGTGGCCTCGTAGGCGAAGGTCGATCCGGAGTCCATGGTCAGGGCACCGGAGGAAAAGGTGCCGACCGAGGCTCCCGGAGCGAGCACGCCGGTCACATTGACCGATCCGGCGATGCTTCCGGTGCCGCCGAGAGTGGCACCGGAATCCACCGTGACCGTGCCGCTGCCGGTGTTGGAACCATTCACCAGCAGGGTGCCCTCGGCAACCGTGGTGGTGCCGGTGAAGCTGTTGGTGCCGGTCAAGGTGACCGTCCCGCTTTCAGCCTTCACGAGGTTGGTCGCGCCACCGCTGTCGGTGATCGCCGAGGCAACCGTGAACGGCCCGGTGCTGGAATCCAGGGTGACGGTCGAACCGCTGTGGCGGATGTTCCCGACCCCGATGGCGCTGCCGCTGTTGTCATAAGCCCACTCCTTGATCAGGGCGCCGCCGGCGTTGTCGGTCAGGACCACCCGCATCCAGCCGTAGTTGCCGCCGCTCAGCCGGAAACCGAAGTATCCCTCGCTGCCGGCGACAAACTGCCCGGGACCGCCCCCGAGGTGATTCTCGGAGGAACCGTAGCCGGGGCCGCCCGGATTCTGACCACCAGGCCCTTGGACGAAGGTGGAAAAGGTGCTGCCGCCGTCCACCATCGTGCCCGTCGCCAGGTTCAGCACCGCATCCGTCGCACCGGTGCCGCTGCGCACCGGCTGGAAGCCCGGGCTGTTCCACAACACGGAACCGCCGAAGAAGGGATTGATGTCCCAACCGGTTTGGGCAGCGTTGATGTCGTTGTTCCAGTTGCCCGTCTCGACGTCGAGGTAGACCCCCGCGAAGTTCGCGGGGATCGAGATGTCCTTCAGGTTGCTGTAGATGACATCGGCGGCGGCGGGCAATGCCAGTACAAGAGTCACCGCGCTCGTGCTGGAGATGAGGATGGGCTTCATGGGTTTTGAAGATGGCGAACGGGAGGATCGGATCTGCTTATTGTGAGACTTCGACGCGGAAGAAGGTCGGCTTCTGCGGGCCACTGTCGCTGGGCACCAGGTTCAGGAAGGGCACCCGGACGACATCGATCTCGCCGTCGGTGGCAATCACCGTCGGCACCGCCGCGGTCGCCGTCCATGCGCTCAGCGCGCTGGAGAACTCGACCGTGTAGGTCAGCCCCGAATCGAGGTAGTCGGCACGACGGCCGAACACCGCGTAATAAACCCCACCATCCTCCTCAAGGATCGGCTGGCCGGGAGTGGTCAGAACACCGCCGGAGTGGACGAGCGGACCGGTCGAGCTCACCGTCGGATCTGTGCCGAAGGCGTATTCCAAAAGATTCACGATACCATCGCCATCGGGACCATCCCCGTTCGGGCCGCCGGTAGCGCCGGTGTCATCGGCCCAGATCTCATAAGGACTTTCCAACACCAGGGTGTTGCCCACCTTCTTGAGCACATATCCGCTGATCGGCGCGTCAAGAACAGGCGTGCCGGTAATGCCCGTGGAGGAACTGATCAGCGTGTAGCTCGGCAGGGTCGGAGTGCCGGTGATCTTGATCGTGCCATCCGTGAGGTCAAAGGTGCTGGTCGAGGTCGTGGAAGAGCCCAGGGTGAATCCCAGGGAGGCCCCGCTGTCCACC
The DNA here is from genome assembly GCA_044372775.1 of Haloferula sp. Lineage (GTDB taxonomy): Bacteria > Verrucomicrobiota > Verrucomicrobiia > Verrucomicrobiales > Akkermansiaceae > Haloferula. Next base: position 6,976 of record JBIPNO010000003.1, on the reverse strand, counting down.
GAGATGGGTGAAGCGTGACTGCCGCCGACCAGAGCCAGGGTGCCGTTCGCGACCGTGGTGGTTCCGGTGTAGGTGTTCGCACCCGAGAGCGTCTGGGTGAAGGCCCCGTCCTTGAAGAGGTTGATGACTCCCAGACCATCACCACCGAGGATCGTGGTGTTGGTGGTGGCCTTGTCCGCGGTCGGGTTGAGCGTGAGCGTCGAGGCCGTCACGGTGTCCAGATTGATGATTTTCAACTGGGCGCCGTTGATCAGGCCGTTCAGCGACTGGTTCTTGCCGTTGAGATCGAGCGCGGTCCCGCCCCCCGTGCCACTGAATCCGGAAATGGTCAGACCGGTCGGCAGGGCGTTGCTGACCCCGAGACGGACGCCGGCGTAGTTTCCGCCAACTCCGGTCGCGCCGGTGAAGACCGTCGAATCGCCACCGAAGGAGTTGCCCGCGTTCGAGAGCGTGACGAAGTCACCGCCGCTGTCGCCCGTGCGGAACAGGATGTTGCCCGTGGTCTGGCTGATCGCACCGGTGAGGGTCAATTGCGCGCCGTTCTGCGTCCCGATGCGGGAGGCTCCGGTCACCTCGATCTCCCCGGCGAACGTGGCGTTGCCGGTACCGTTCGCCTGGATGAAGCCGCGGTTGTCGCCGGCCCCCACGCCGATGACTTTCTCAGTGGCGGTGTAGTTGACGCCGCCCGTGACTGCAAGCCGCGGACCGGTGGCCCCAGCTGTGCCCGCCACAAGGGTTTCGTTGCCGGTGCCGGTGGCACCGAGCCCGCCGTTGGCGGTGACCACCAATGCCCTGCCGTCACCCGCATTGAGGGTCGTGACACCGGTGTAGGTGTTGTTCGCGTTGCTGAGCGTGAGCGTGCCAGCGTTGACGGTGACACCACCGGAGTGGGAGAGCTCGCCGGAAAGGGTGTAGGAACCCACGGCTTGGGTCACCGCGATGGTGCCGGTGCCGTCACTGATGTTTCCGCTCAGGATGCCGGCGGTGGAGCCGGTGCCTCCGAGTGTGAGGGTGTGGGTCCCGGCGATGCTGCTGCTGATGTTGCCGGTGACCTGCGCCGCGGCATTCTCCATGCTGATGGTGCTGGTGCTGGCGAGGCTGATATTGCCGCCCACGACCGTGGTGGCGCCGCCGACTCGAAGCGCTCCGCGACCTTCGTCGTTGCCGCCGCCATTCAGAGTGATGCCACCCGTGAAAGACGTGAGTCCAACGCTCGCATAGATTGTCGATCCCGAATCCACCACCATGGAACTGGCAAGCGTTCCCAGGCTGCCGATGCTCCACTTGTCGCCCGTGGCACCCAGGTTGGAAAGCTGGATGGTGCCGCCGAATCCGGTCACATTGGGCATGTTGGTGCCTCGGGCTGTGGTGCCGGCGGCGAATTGCAGCTTCAGCAGACCGGAGCCGGTGAAACTGTTGGCGATCGTATCGGTCACATTGGTGGTCTTGAGGTTGTCGATCACCAGTGAGGAGCCTCCGGCGACGGCGGCAGCGCCCGTGCCCAGAGCGTTGACACTGGACACCACGTCTCTCGTCACTTGCAAGGTGCCGGCCTGCACATCGGTGGGTCCGCTGTGAGTGTTGGCGCTGGAGACTGTGACCGTTCCCGCGCCCATCTTGATCAAGCCGGCCGATCCGGTGATCCCGAAAGCACCCGTGCCGGTCAATGTGTAGGCCGTGGTGTTGTCAAAGATGACCGCCGCGGGCGTCACGTTCGCGGCAATGGCAGGCGTGAAACTCGTGGCCGTATCGTCGAAGAAAGCCGTATCGCCATTGAGGAACACGTTCCCGGCGAGCGTCCAATTCAAAGACGTGTTGATGTCCCATACACTGCTTGCGCCACCCACCCATTTGTTGTCGCCGGCGGATACAACTTCCAGGCTGATGTTTCCCGCGGAGTCATCCGCGATGGTCACGGTGCTGTGCCCCACCGGCGTGGTGAGATTCAATGCCGCTGCCCCGGTGCCCGTCACGGCCCCTGCATAAGTAATGATGGGATAAGTGCCGGTCACCCAACCTTCAGCACCAAGAACCACGTTGACATTGTTCACTCCATCCAGCGTCAAACCGCCTGATGCGGTCGTCGCCACTTTATCGACAACGGTTCCGGCTTCGTTGAAGTCCAGGTTGAGATTCGCGCCACCGGACAATGTCAATCCCCCCAGGGTGAGCGTGGTGGCCGTGGTCCCGCCCGATGCAGGGCCCACCTGCACGGTGGTGCCGGTGGCGGCGGCCAGCGTGCCGCCGGAGGTGCCGGCACCCGCAAAGACGGAGGTGCCGTTCACGCCGACCGCACCGGTGCCATGGACTCCATCAAAAGTGAAGGTGTTGGCAGTCACCGTGATCGGCGTATTCCCCAACACGGCCCCGGACGGAACGATGATCGCCCCAAGGGTTTGGGTGAGTCCGCCGGTGAAATTACTGGTTCCGGTCAGGGTCAATGTTCCGGTTCCGATCTTCTCGACCGCCACGGTTGCGGCTCCGGCTCCGTCATTGATGGCGCCGCCGAAGCTCGAAGTCGCATTCTGGTGCCCGACGTAGAGCTTCGCCGCCGTCGCAGCGGCCGTGTTGGTCACCGTGCCGCCCGCGCCGGCCGGATTCGCCAAGCCGTTGATCGCCTCCTGGCGGCCGTTCAAGTCGAACGTTCCGGCGTTGAGGTTCAGCGGTCCGTTGTTATAGAGCAGGTCCCCGTAGGTCGCCGGGTTGATTCCGGCGGGCGGCGTATTGATGGCCGTGCCCGGAGTCGTGTTGTCGTAGGTGCCTGCGAGTTGCATGGTGCCACCGTTCATCGTCACGCCATTGGATCCGGAGAGGTGGATCGCCTGGGTCACCGCGGCGGTGTTGCCCTTGGCACCGATCACAGTGCCGCTGTTGATGACCAGGGTGCCGGCGCTGTTATCGACCGTGCCGCCGAGGGTGAGAACACCGTTGCCGCTCATCTGGAGCGTCGTGTTGGCCAACGAGCCGTTCCACACGGTGGAGGCGGACTGGTTGCTCGTCACCACATTGCCGCCGCTGATCGCCCCGCCTGCGCCGGAGAGGCTTCCCACGGTGCGGGGAAGATTGCCGGTAGCGAAGGTGCCGCCGTCGATGATGAGGTTCGTCGTGGCCGGGATGATGCCGGTGGCGTCGAAATTCAGCGTACCGAGGGTGATCACGGTGTCGCCGGCGTAGTCGTTGGCCGCGTTCCGGAGTTGCACCGCTCCAGCCTCGTTCACGGTGAAGCCGCCGGTGCCGGTGATCTTCCCGGCGATGTTCAGGGTGCCGCCGCTCGCCGCCTGGATGTTGCGGTCAGCCGTGCTGCCATTGAGGGTCACCTGTCCGTTGATGATGCCTCCGGCGCCATTTCCTTGGCGGAGAATGCCGCCGTCGTTGAGCACCACGTTGTGCTGCTGGGCGGTGGCATTCCAAATCTGGTGCTGGCCACCGGTGTTCACCGTCACGACCGCGGTCGCCGACAGCGGATTGGGCTGCTGGGATCCGAAGACCCCGCCATTGACGATCACGGTTTCCAAGATCGAGCCGGCGGAGGGATTGTACCAAAAATCGCCGGTGCCCGTCTTGGTCAGCGTGAAGGCCCCGCCGTCGAAGATCTGGCCTGCGACCAGATCGTAGCGTCCCGAACCACCCCATGTCGTATCCCCGGCGAGGGTGATCGTCGCGAAATGGCTGTTGTTAACGAGATTGGCACCATTGTTGACGATGGCACCGTTGCCGCCGACGCCCGTCCCGGAAACGATAAGTTCGGAAGCGCGGGTGCCGGGCGCGGATCCATTGCCGTCAAAGGTCGCCCCGCTGGAGACGGTGACAAGCCCCGCGCCGCGCAGGGCGTTGGCATTGCCGATCTTCAGGGTGCCCGCGGTGACATTGATGGCACCGCCACCGAGCGAGTTGGTGCCGCTGAGGGTCAGGGTGCCCGCATTCAGGGTGGTGATTCCGGCGTAGGTATTGGCCCCTGAAAGCGTGAGATCTCCGGTGCCGCTCTTGGTGATTCCGCCCGCCCCGGCAAGGGCGTTCGCCACGCTGTAATTGACCGCGCTGTTGTTGAAGGTCAGGTCGCCGATGGTCACGGCACCGCCCGTGATCGTGGCGTTGGTCACGGGCGTGGCAGGACCACCCACGTCATGGGTGTCGCCGAAGGTCACCGCATCCCCTTGGTAGAAGGTGGCCCCACTCGACGGAGCGGAAGCCAGCGCGAAGTTTGCCGTGGTATCGACATCCCATACCCCGCTGGTCTGGCCGGCCCAAACCAGGGAATCCACCGCACTGACCACGAGATTGACCTAGCCGGCGGTGGTGAAATCCAGCGCGGCGGTCATGTGGGGATACGTCGCCACGCCACTGAGGGCGAAGGCACCGGACCCGGCGCCACCAATCGTGCCGTCATAATCGAGCAGACGGTAGGTTCCAGTGGAAAAGACTCCAGCCTGCGGAGTCACCGTGACGGTGCCATTGGCGGTAAGGCTCGCCGCATCCAGTGGCGCGGGAGCACCAGCCGTGGTGAGCAAGGGCACGTAGGCGGTGGCACCCGCCGTGCCGAGGGTCACCGCCGTGCTGCTGAGCGCTCCGCCTCCGAGGCCGGTGGTCAAGGTGGCGGTATCAGACAGATTGATGGCACCCGCGCTGCCGCCGCCCAGAACCAGCGTTCCGCCTGCAATGTTGGTCGTGCCCGCATGGTTCCAGGTGCCGGTGGAAACAAGAGTGGTAGCGCCGGCCTTTTCGATGGTGGCGGTGACGGCTCCCGTCAAATCGCCGGGGAGAGCCTGGTTGTTGGCACCGGTGAAGGCCACGGTGCCGTCATTCACCGTCCACGAGTCCGCGGCGACGAGGCCGCCCTCAAACTCGGTGCGGCCCAGCCCGTTCTTGACCAGATTCAGCGTGCCGAAACCGGAAGCCGTGCCTTGGATTTGCACGTTTTTCAAGAGATCCGTCGTGGCATCCGGCGTGGCGAACGTGAGAGTGGATGGACTGGTTGGATTGGAATTGCGGATGATGTGGTTGGTGCCGGTGGAGGTCGCGAAGGTGCTCAGCGAGGTCACCGTCTGGTTGAATCCATTCAGTTCCAGCCTTCCATTGTTCCCATTACCTTCCCCGAATGCGAAAGGCACGCTCGCCAAGGCATTGTTGGCTCCAATTTGAATCTGTCCGTTGGCCACCCGGGTGCTCACCCACGAATTGCCGGTCGAGTTGACGATCGCCGTGCCCGCATCCGTCCTTGTGAACAAGCGGTCCGTCCCGAGGTTGATCACACCGTCGTAAACGACCGTGCCGGCGCCGCGCGAGAAGAGCGTGCCGGTGCCGCTCCCGCCGGTGGAGGTGACGTCTCCGCTGATCGTGAGAGTGGTGTTGCTGGCGGCACTGGCCTGCGTGAGACCGTTCCCGGAGGCGACGATGTCGCCGGCCCAGGTGTTGTTGTTCGCGGTGTTGATGAGCATGCTGCGGAAATCGCCGGTGCCGGTGGAATTCAGCGTCAGCGTCTTGCCCGCACCGATGGTGATCGTGCCCGAAAGGGCCAGCCGGTTGCCATCCCCTCCCGCGGTGGGCGAGGCATTGACCGTCACGTCCGCATTCGTGCCCAGGGCCGCCGCATTGCTGGCCCGGACGGTTCCACGATCGACCGTCACCGGCCCGGTAAAGGTGTTCGCGTTGGAAAGCAGGAGTTCGCCCTGGCCGCTGGTGCTCGTGCCACCCACCTTGGTGATGCCGAAATTGCCGGAAACCACGCCGCTGAGGGTGCCGGTGTTGTTGGCGTGAACCCCGATGATCGTGTTTTGCTGCAGGGTAACGGTGCCACTGACCGTGGCGTTCTCAATCCGCAGCGCGCCGAAGTTGCCCGCCGTTTCCCCCCAACCGGTGGAGTTCAGGACCAGATTGTTCACGTGGGTACCGCCGGTCAGATAGACCTGCCCCGCGCCGGCCACCGTCACCGTGTTGCCCGCGACACTGCCGAAAGCATTGGCGACCGTCCCCCGGACGCGAACGTCGTTGACGGTCGTCGTTCCGAGGGTGCCCGTCGTGCCTCTCAGGGTCGTGGCCGCCGTGATGCCAAACTGGCCCTGAGCGGTCGCCGCGGCGGTCGCGGTGCCATTGATGTCGTTGTTGAAGGTGATGCTTCGGTTCGTCGTATCGGTGGTGCTGATCCCCCCGGAAATCGTGGTCTCCGCCGCGGCGGTGGAACGGAAGGTCAGGTTTCCACCGGACGCCCGGATGCCGGCCGAAATCGTGTTCGCCCCGGCCCCGGTGACGTCCATGGTGCGCGCTCCACCGAAAATGAGCAGCGATCCGGTGACGCCCGGCTGGATGGTGAAGGTGCTGGTGCCCGTGGAATCCCCCAGATTGAGGTCGCCGACCGTGCGGTTGGCGGCAGTACCCGATGCCAGACTGATGATGATGTTGCCGGCAATGTTATTGTTGATGCTGGCAACGTCCGTCGTGGCGTTCGGGAACGTCGTATTCGGGCTCCAGTTGGCGTTCGTGCCCCAGGTGTAGGTGGCTGCCACGGTCTGATTCCAGGTTGCCGAGCCCGCGTGGGCGGCACGCGCGGAGAGAAGCGCGACGAGAGCGGTCGCGAGGGGCAGGGAGAGACGGGCGGCGAAAAAGATGCGGCGGGGTTTCATGATGGCTGGAGGATGGAGACTGGCCGCGAAGACTGAAATCGAGGGACCGGGAGACCGTGAAAGTCACGGAGGAGAAAGGGACAGGACGCTTGGGATGACTTGCGGAACAACGAAAATGGCGACCCAAGCATCGTTGCTTGGCCGGACGCAATGAGTCGTGGTGATTAGGAGGTAACTTGGGTTTGAATCGGATCCTGCGGACTTGGCGACTCGCAGCGACCGGGGCGTTTTCGGCTTTTGTTGACGCCAAAGCGCCTTCTTATACCAGTTCTTCAAACTAATGTGACTTTAATCTTGGACGCGTAGCGTTTGCTTGATCCAGCAGCCACGGGCGTCCGACCAACCGCAGCACCGCCGCC
>JBIPNO010000091.1:0-17866 GCA_044372775.1 Haloferula sp. | reverse complement strand
GAGCAACTGGAGTCGGCCTTTCGAAAGGCGGAACAAAACAGCCGCGAGAAGAGCCGATTCCTGTCCACCATGAGCCATGAGCTGCGGACCCCGCTCAGCGCGATCATGGGGATGACCCGCCTCGCCTCGCGCTTGGCGACCGATTCCGAACAGAAGAGATACCTCGGGATCGTCGACCGTTCATTGCATGATCTCCAGAGGATTCTCAACGACATCCTCGACGTCTCCAGAATTGAAGCGGGAAGGGTTTGCCTGAGGCCGGCGCATCTCACGCTCGATGTCATTTTTGAAAGCGTGGAAAGCCTGATGGGATCCATGGCTTCCGAGAAAGGCCTGCAACTGGTGTTCGATCTGCCGTCGGAATTCGCGCGCCTGCCGCTGATGGGAGACGAGCTCCGATTGAGGCAGGTCCTGATGAATCTGGTCGGGAATGCCGCCAAATTCACCGAGCAGGGATCGATCCATGTGCGCTGCATGCCCGCCGGGCGGGGTGAGCGCGAGCTGCGGTTCCGCTTCGAGATCGAGGACACGGGGGCCGGCATCGGAGCGGAGGATCAGAAGCGCCTCTTCCTCCCCTTCGAGCAGCTCGACGGTTCGATCACGCGGGTTCAAGGGGGAAGTGGTCTGGGCCTGGCGATCAGCAAGGAGCTGGTGACGGTGATGGGTGGATCGATCGGGGTGGAGAGTGAAGCTGGCAAGGGCAGCCTGTTCTGGTTCGAGATCCCGCTGACGATGGGTGCGGAACTCCTTGAGCCCGCCGGGCATCCTGGCGGCGTGGATTCGGAAGAAGCGATCCGGGCCGGGCACGCGGGGAGCCGGGTCCTGGTGGTGGAGGATGATCTCATCAATCAGGAGCTCCTGAGGGTATTGCTGGAGAGGTCCGGATTGCGGGTCGATGTCGCCAGTACGGGGGCGCAGGCTTTGCTTGCCGTGCGCTCGGTAGGCTACGAACTGATCCTGATGGACCTGCGGATGCCGGAAATGGACGGGTTTCAGGCAACCCGGGAGATTCGCGCTTTGCCGGAACATCGGGGGATGCCGATCATCGCCCTGACGGCCGATGTTTTCGAGGAGGACCGCCGGCGCTGCCTGGAGGCGGGAATGAACGCCCATCTTGGCAAGCCAGTCGAACCGTCGCTGCTCTTCGCGACCGTGTTGGAATGGCTGGGGGCACGGCGCGATGGCACCGTGGATGCCCTTGGTGCGGGCGGATGAGCCAGAGCGAACCCGTCCGCAGGGCGATTCACCCGGACTGGCTTGGTGCGGGCCACGCTGCTCAGCGGGGTGCCGGAGGGGCGAAGCCATGGCCGGCGTCCGTGGCGAACAGGGTGTTGTCGGCCGCCCGGTAGTGGAGGGTGAGCCCGCCCTGCGGGTTTTGCAGGACTTCGAAACCGGCGGGCGCTTGCGCGGGAGTGAACCATGCGGGTGCCGAGCCGGGAGCTTCCGCCCCGCCGCGGGTCGCGGTGCCGGCGGGGATCAACCCGAAGTTTTCCGGGTCGCGGAGAAACCCGAGCAGATCGGGACCGGGGTTGAGTTCGAGGAACCATTGCCAGCGCTCGAGGCTGCCGTCGGCGGCCTTCCATTCGAAACGCTCGCCATGGACGATCCGGTCGGAGGTCGCCGGATGGCGCCAGAAGGCGCGGCGGAAGATTTCCGAGGGGTCCCAATTCTGATCGGCGGCCCCCAGTCCCGGCGGCGGCGAAGGCGGGATGGGGCGATCCGCCGGCGCTGCTTTCCATCCCGGGCGCAGGACGAGGAGGAGGGTGAGCACGGCCAGCCCGCCGATCCAAACGAAGCGTGCCGGGGGGCGTCTCATCAGTTCCCGGAGTGGGAGTAGGTGCGGAGGAAGAGTTGGATGTCCTGGATCGAGCGCACGAAGCGGTCGAGGCCGTCCTGCTCCTTGTTAAGCAACGTGTAGGCCGGGATGACCAGCTTCCACTGGCTGTTCCAGACGCTGCGCCCGATCAGGCGGCTGTTGGTGAATTCGCCGGGCAGGGTGCTGTAGAAGTAGGCGGGATCATTGACCGGGCGGAAGGCCTGGTGGGTGCGGTTGATCCACAGCGCCTCGTTCACCGTGCCTTGCGGGGTGAAGAACTGGACGCTGGAGAAACTGTTCTGCCCGAGGTTGAAAGGAAGCGGGATCGCCTGGTCCTTGACCGCCCACGACCGGACGGAGCCGCCATCGCCCAGCGGGGGTGCCAGCATGCTGTCGAGGCCGGCGGGGATCAGGTAGACATAAGGCGTGGCGCTCAGCGCGTTCGGGTCCGAGCTCGACGGACTGCCTGCCCCGGGCGAGCCGATGGCGTACGGATCCATGCCGATGTAGCCCTTGAGCACCACCCCGGAGGAGTGGATCTTGGTGCTGAAGTTGGTGGCGCTGAAGGCATGGTCGCCCGCCGCCAGGGGCAGGCCGAAGAAGTTCAGACCGTGCTCCACGCTGCTGGCGAAGGGGATCATGATGCCGGGCACCGAGGATCCGTCGGGCTTGCGCAGATTGCGGCAGCTTGCGGCGACGTCGGGATCGTTGAGCAGGTTGCTCATGATGTGCTGCTCGATGACCTGCTGCCAGGCCTTGTCATCCTCGGTGGAGGCGGCATCGCTGCGGACCCGGAAGAGTTCCTGGCGCAGCGAGAACAAGGTGCCGTTGTTGTCCGGATTGTTGATGCCGAGGCGGGACTCGACCACCGACCAATCGCTCTGCAAGCCTGCCATCAGGCTGGCCAGTCCGCCATCGCCGCTGGTCCCGGTGGAGGCGACCGGCTGGCCGTTCTTGAAGGTGCCGAGCGAGCGGGTCGAGACCACGCCGTCGATCAGCGACTGCCCGGCGCTGGTGCCGAGCAGGCCGGTTTCGTAATCGTAGCTCTGGGTCGCGAGGTAGGTGTACTGCGCGGCCAGATCGTAGAGCGCCTGGTACTGCGACAGCTCCTCGTTGCGGAAGGCCCGGTAGGCCATATCGCGGGTGCGGTAGCCCTGGATTACCGCGGCGGCCCGCTGGCGGAAGATCTCGCGGTCGGCGAGGATCCGGTCGGTCTCGGCGATCAAGCGTGAGATCTTCTCATTGGCTCCCTGCAGTTCGGCGAGGCGGCGGGAAAGCTCGAAGCCGGTGCCGAGCACCTCGTCGAGGAGGAGTTCGAATTCCGCGACGTGCTGCTTGTCCTCATTCTCCCATTCGTAGGCGGCCAGCGTGTCGTCGGCGTCGGAGGAAAGCTGGTCGGCTTCGAGTTCGAGGAAGGCGGCCTTGGTGTCGAGCGCGAGCCCGGCGAGGACCTGGGAGTAGGAGGCGATGGCACCGCCGTAGACGCTGAGTCCGCGGGCGACCGAGGTGGCGTCGATGGCCAGGCCGGCGACCGTCGGGAAGGCTTCCGCGGTGGCCTCCGCGATGGTGGCGGTGAATTCGGCATTGGCCGCGAGCAGGGCGCCGCTGGCGGAATAGGTGGTGGCCGCCTTGAGATTGTCGGCGGCCTTGGCCAGGGAAGCGTTCGCCTCGTCGTTCGCGCCCTGGTAGGCGGTGCGGAACTCGTTGAAGAGCTGGTAGTCGCGGTCGAACTGTTTCATCAGTCCATCCAGCGTGTCGGCGGCTTCGCGGGCATTCACCTGGGCCTGGTAGGCCTCCAGCAGGGCACTCTGGATGGCACCCGGATTGTAGCGCCTGCCCGCCCCGGCGGCGGCGAACTGCATCAAGCGGTCCGGCGCGATCTTCTGGGTGCGGGTGGTGTATTGGAGCGGGTCCTGGATCTTGTTGTAAACATTGTCGAGGGACCAGGTCTCGAAGGGATTCATCTCGACCGGCTCGCGGAAGGAAATGGTGACCTCGCCCGTCGTGTCGACCAGCGACGAGGGCTTGTCGATGAGGTAGTAGTGGTAGAGGTCGGGGCCGGTGTAACCCTGCTCGTAGAGTTTTCCCGGACCGACATCGCCGGGATAGGCGGTGCCTAGCAGGTTGATGAGCTGGTATTCATAGGCCCGCTCCTGGTCTTCGACGGCGTTGTTGTAATCGTCGATCGAGCTGTTCTGGTCGCGCAGGCGGCGATTCATGCCGCTCGCCTGGTCGAAGGCGGCCTGGGCGTTGAGACTGGCCTGGAGGGCCCGTTGGTAGATCTGCTCGTAGTGGGATTGTCCCGCCTTGAGCGCGGTGGGCGAGATGTCGAAGGCGATCGCGCCCTTGGCCAGGCCGAGCGGGTTGAGGTGGGCGCATTGGCCGTCGAGCTTGCCTTGGATCTCGATCGCGCTGGAGACGATCTCGCTGAGTTCCGGAACCGTGGTACGGTCGATGATCTGGATGCCGCTGTGGTCGGGATTGGTATCCTTGTCCGGCAGCATGGCGTTGCCGCTCACCCAATGGTAGTAGCTGCCCTGGCCGGCGCGGGAGGCCCATTCGTCGGTCCCCCAGTGGCGGGTGACCCCGGTGTTTTTGTTCGTCTTTCCGTCCCGCTGGTGCTCCCAGCCGACGGAGGGGTCGTCGCGGTAGGAATCGCGGGCGCTCAGGTCGACGACGCGTGCCGCGGTCCGTGCGACGCTGGCGGCGGCGGCGGCGAACTTGCGCTCGTCCTGGTAGTCGACCTGCACGGTCTGGCCGAGGACATCGACGCCCTCGCTGCGCGGGGTCCAGGTGAAGTAGGGAGAGGTCAGCAGCTTGTAGTAGCCGCCGAGCGCGGTCAGGTAGTGGCCATAGGCATCGCCGTGGCCCTGCGGGAACATATGCTGGGCGTCGGCCGAGTCCAGGGTGCCGTCGGCGGTGTCCGCGCCGGCCTTTTCCTTGATGTCGTAATTGAGCGCGTAGATCGACTCGCCGGAATCGATCCCGTTGATGTAGTTCCAGTAGAGCCGGTTGTAGGAGGGGGCGCCGGTGACGCCCGGGCTGAGGAAATCATCCCGTCCGCGGAGCAGGGAGAGTTCCTCATCGAGCAGGCTCGGCACTTGTCCCTCGAAGGAGAAGCGCGAGGTATTCACCTCGGCGGCCCCGTCCGAGCCGTCGATCGCGATGGTCGGGTTGTCGGAGTCGTCGGAGGCCTCGTTGCCGAGGATCATGTAGAGGTCGTTGAGGTAGCCGGCGGTGAGCAGCAGCGTGTCGTTGGTGCCCGGATCGTCGTAGCCGGCGTCGATCGAGAGGTTCTTGGAGCGGTTGAGCAGGGTCTCGTAGATCTCGATCAGGCCGAAGTCGTCGATGTTGTCGAGCGTGAGGGAAACGTCGCCCTCCCAGCGGGTGCCGGCCTGGGTGAGGATCGACACGTCGGTGGAGACCGGATTGTTGAAGAGGTCGTCGGTGCGCTGGGTGAAGGGGTTGATGCCGTCGAGGGCGCGCTTGATCCAGCTTTCGACGAGCTTGGGAGTCATCCAGCGGCTCCAGCCGGTGCCCGCGACGTTCGAAACGCCGGTTTTCGGGCGGTAGCGGACGGTGAAGTAGTTGTCGCTGAAGACCAGCAGCGGGTTGCCGAGCGGGGCGTCGGCGGAGCCGCCGACGATGACCAGGTTCGGCAAGCTGCCATTCGGCTTGGTCCACGGCGATCCGGCGGGGACCACCTGGTCGGTCTCGACCGAGGCGTCGATCCGGAAGTTCAGCGAGGACGTGGCATTGGCGCTGGCCGTGCTGTAGAGGGCGACCTCGATGCGGTTGTCGCCGACGACGAAGTAGGTCGAGGGCACGTAGTACTGGAAGCGCAGCGCGCCGGGAGCGAGACCGGTGCGGGCATCCGTCGCGGCCAGCCCGCCGGGAATGGTCACGCCGGCGGGAACGCGCGAGGCGAGGGCGGCGCTGCCGTTGACGTAGAGGATGAAGCCGTCGTAGCTCCCGAGCTCGGCACTGAAGACGACCTGGTCGGGAATGATCCCGCTGAACTGGACCGGGCTGACGGATTTCGCGACGGTGCCGGGAAGTCCTGAGGCGGCGTTGTAAGAAGAGTTGTTGATCGCGAAGGTACGAGGGAACTCGTACTCGCTGGCCGGATAGGAGGAAGGCAGGGGGGCGGCCGGATTGGTGGCGAGTTGCCATTTGCTGGTGCCGGAGGCCGCGAGCACCGGTGACATGTCGTAGGTGTAGACCGGCGGTTGCACGCCGTCCTGTGGCGGGGCGTAGCGCCATTCGAACTCGAAGTCGCCGGGCCGGGCCGCGAAGTCGCCGCTGTGGCGGAGGGCGGTCTGCTCGTCGAGCGGGTTCGAGGCGACCAGCGACTTCAGGTCGCCGGTGTAGAGCTGGGGGGCGACCTTGACGATCGACACCGAGACCGGCTCGCCATCGGGGGTGAAGGCCTTGCCGTTGCCAAAGAGCAGCGAAACAAAACCGCTGCCGGCACCGCCGGCGGTCAGCGCGTAGCTGTCGACCGCGGTGTCGGAGTCGGTGATCGCGGCGAGATGGGTCGCGTCGACGGTAACGGTGCGGGCGGAGTCCGGGATGTAGGTGCCCGCCTTGGCCGGATCCTCGATGAAGGTCTCGACGCGGGTTGACAGGTTGTCGATCGCATTGCTCCAGGCCACGGCGTCCTTGTCCGTTTCGCTGACGATGCCCTTGAGCGACGCGAGATCGTCGGCACTGAGGGTGTTGAGGTGGATGTAGTCTTCGCCGGAGATCTCGTCGATGAACTCGCCGATGAGCATGAGTCCGCCGACGTCGCCAAGATTGGCGTCGAAGTAGAAGCGCTGCTGGAGGTGGGGCGGGAGCAATTGGAAGTAGGTTTTCCCACCTTCCATGGTGGTGGCGGCGGAGGCGGGCAGCTCGGTGAGTCCGACCTTCGCATCATCGAGGAGGATCGACTTCGCGCGGGTCGGGTCGTGAAGCGTGACGCTGGCCGTGCCGGTGCCGGTGCGTGCGACCGACTGCTGGTAGAAGACATGGGCGCTCGACTGGCCGCGGACGGCGGGCAGGCCGTGGTTCGGCAGGGCCAGTGTTTCACCGACGCTCATCGACGGGGCGTCGGCCGGCCAGGTCGGCTGGTAGGTGACGGTCAGCGGCGTGCCGGTGACAGGGTCGCCCTGATAGCTGCCGTTGGCGTTTTTCGGCCGCAGGTAGGGCAGCACGGTGCCCTCGGCGGGCTGGCTGGCGAGGCCCGGGATGAAGAATCCGTCGCGCATGGTGTAGTACCACTGCATGCCCAGCGCCGGCCGTGGATCGTAGGCGCGGATCCAGTCGATCTCGAAGGTCTGGCCGACGGCGGTGACGGGGTCGAAGCGCAGGGCGTTGATGGTCTTGCCGTTCCAGTCCGGGGAGCCGGACAGTGCGAAGCTGAGGGTCTGCCACGCGCCGGATCCGGTGTAGCTGGCGCTCATCATGCGAATGCCGCCGAAGCTGTCGGTGCCGAAGCCGCCGTTCTCGTTGGCCCAGAAGAGCAGGGTGGTGACGTTGGCGGAGGCCTTCATGCGGACTTGCAAGGTCGGCACGCTGCTGCCGGAGAAGGCGGGCAGGCCGGATGTTTGGAACTGAGCGTCGCCGTTGTTGCTCCCGGTGCCGGTGTAGGAACCATTGGCCACGGCCGGAGTGGCGATATTGAAGGGCAAAGTCCAGTAGCCGAAGTAGCCGGCGACGTTGAATTCGCTGTTGGCAAGCGGGCCGGGGACGGTGGTGAGGCTGCCGTCGCTGTCCTGGTGCGGGCCGCGATAGACCCAGTCGTAGCCTTTGCGATCCTTGAGGGTGAACTTCGAGTAGGCCGCGGGCACTCCGGCGGCGAGGGTTTCGGGCGGGTAGAGATTGGGATCGGGCAGCACCTCGGTGTTCCGCGAGGGCATGCCCGGCGCGTCGACCGGCAGCGGCAGCTTGGGCAGCGGCATCGGCGAGTTGAGGATGGTGCCGGCGGTGACCGGATAGGTGAAGCTGTGGGCGGCGTCCTCACGAAGCACTTCGTAAGCGGCGATGGCGGGCCGCCCGTCGGCGCTGTCGGTGTATTGGACGAGCACTCGGGGGAGCGAGGTGAAGCCGCTCTCGCTGGTGACGTTGAGGTCGTCGCGCAGCGCGTAAGCCCGGCCGCCGAGCATCAGGGCGTGTTCCTCGTTCGGATTGAAGCCCGGCTTGGCGGCGTCGTTCTGGACGTAGAGGCTGCCGGCGATCTGGTCGGTCGGGAGGTCGCCGCTGCCGGAGTTCGAGGCGAGGACGATCTTCGGATCATCGCCGCGGTAGGCGACCGAGTAGGTGCCGATCTTGGCCGGGGAGTAGAAGTCGGTGAACTCGGAAGACGGTGCGGCAATGCGCTTGAACCACCAGACGGTGATGCTGTTGGAGCTGCCGGGCAAGGCGTTGACCGGGATGATGGCAGCACCTTCCGCAGCGGCGATACCGGCTTGGAAAGGATCCTTGTAGGCACCTGGCGAGAAGCCGGCTCCGCCGGCGACGTAGCCGGCGACGCTGTAGTCGCCGGACGGCGGTTCGATCCGGTCCCCGACGTAAGCATTGCCGGTCAGGGCGCTGCCCCCGTCGCTCTCGAGAAATCCTTCACGGCCTTCCGCCTGGGTCATCAGCCGCACGTACCAAACGCCGCCGTTGTCGCCGCTGAACTTGAGCAGGGTGCGGCTGAGCTGGTCGCCGCCGAGGCCGACGAAGATCCTCTGGCTGAGGGCGTCGAGGACCGCCTCGTCCTGTTCGAGGTCGTCCTGGTAAACGAGCGTGGGGATTTCGCCGCCCTCGAATTTGAGGCCGGTGCCGGTGTCGGCGCTGCTGCCGCCGCTTGCGACCGTATAGTGGGCGAAATCCGCAACCCCGGCCGGCCAAACCTGGAGATACTTGTGGAGATACTTCGGCCAGTCGAGTTCGAGACCCGCGGTCAAGCCGGAGGCCGGCAGGATCGAGGCGTCGAGCGTTTCGAGCCAATAAAAGGTAACCCGGTCCTCAAGATTGTTCTCGCGTTCGGCATAATAGGCGAGGGAGCCGTCGGCGCGGACATTGCTGCCGTAGTAGGCGACGGCTTCGCTCCCGCCGCTGCTGTCGACCGGCAGGGCGGAAAGCTTGCGGTCTTCGATCGCCGGGCGGATCTCGTCGCCGAGATTCACGGTGAGGGTGGTGAAGTCGGCGGACTGGGCGACCTCCACGACGTCCGCGCCGAGGAATTCGCGGGAGCCGTCTTCCATGGTCTTACCGAGATACTCGACAAGCAGGCGGCCGGAGACGTTGTAGGCGTGGAGTTCGCCGATGCCATTGATCTTCTCGAACCAGACCGTCCGGAGCTCGGAAGCCGGCTGGGCGTCGGGATCGGCGGGCGGAGTGGAGCCGACCACCTTGTATTCCTCAGCCACGGTGGCGGGAAAGACGTTGCTGTAGACAACGTTGACAGTATCGATGCGTCCGCCGGGGATGGTCACGCGGGGGCCGTTGAAGCTTTTTTCGGTCCAGTAGAAGGTTCGCACCGGCGCGGTGGTCGCCGAGGATACGGAGAAGGTCTCTTTGACCAGAATGTAATTTCCCGCGCTGTCCGGCGAGCGAGAGCGCCACCAGATCTGGACCTGTCCGGACTGGTTGGCGAAGACCGACTTGGCGTGGGGGCTGTAGTAGAAGGTTTCATAGACGCCTTCCTCCAACGCGGGCACGATGACGCCATTGGTATTGGGGATCGCGGCACCGGTCGAATCCTTGAGGGCGGCGGCGGACGGATTGGTGACGATTTCGGAGGGGCGGACCGGCTCGGAGCGCCAGAAGTCCGTGCCGGTGGTGACCACGGTACCGGCGGTGTTGACATAGGTCGCGGGGGGAGTGATCCGGTCGCCTAGGAAATAGCGGGGAACGCCGGAAGCGAAGGCGTTGCCGAGGCTCGCGCGCTGGAGCACGACGGCCGGCGAGGCCGGATAGCGGGCGCTGAGAGTCGCGGAGTTGGAAATCGGCCCGGCGCTGGCGGAAGTTTCCAGCAGGTTGGAGAACTGGGGGAGAATGGTCGGCTCGCCGCTGGGGATGCCGGTGGGGCCGACCGGAATGCCGCCGGCGCGGTTGCTGATGCGGTTGAACACCCCGCCCTTGATCTCGTACTGGGCGTGGATGGCCGAAGGCAGCACGAGGGCGAACGCGCCCATCAGCGATAGGGCGCGGAAATAACGGAAAAGGCTCATGGGCGGGATGTCAGGGGGCCGGACGGCGGGAAAGGCAAGGGAGGCGGGTCGCGCAAGCGGCGGGGTGCCGGTCAGAACTTGATGATGTAGTTCACGTTGGCGTTCAGCGGCCGGGTTTCATTGCCGCCGGTATTGGAAGACGTGCGTGCCAAATCAAAGCCCTTGTTGTCGCTGTCGGTGTCGCCGGAGCCCCGATTGCTAGGCACGGTCACCGTGCCACCGCCTTCCGAGTGGTAGATGTCGTTGTAGCCGTGGCTGTGGCTGCGGGTGTCGTCTCCTTGGAGGGAGCCGACGAGGTCGCCAATGGAGCCGCCGGTATTCATCGCGGTGCGGGCGTTGCGGTCCGGGTCGCGGGCCGCTCCGCCGTCGCGGCCACGCAGGAAGCGGCCACGGAAATCCGGCACGTTGAAATTGCTGCTGTCGGCGGAACCGAAGCGGTTGGCGACCACCGCGTAGAGAGTGGCGTAAGTGGTGCGGTTGACCGAGGCGCCGTTGCAGAGCAGCCAGCCCGCGGGCGCGGTGTCGCCGGCGAAGGGCAGGATGGTTCCGGCCGGGCAGAGCGACTGCTGGACCGCCGCGGCGAGCTTGGCGTAGTCGATCGCGTTGCTCGCGACCTTGTCGCTGGTGATGGCGCTGCCCGCGAGATCGGCGGTCTGCACCTGTCCGTCGGCGATATCGATGCTCATGATGCCGCCATCGGTGAGTTTGGCGCTGTTGATCTGGCCGTCGGCGAGGTCGGCCCCGGCCAAAGTGCCGTCGGTGACTTTGTCGCTGGTGACGCTGTTGGCGGCGAGCTTGGGGTTGGTGACGGAGCCGTCCGCGAGCTTGCTGGTGGCGACGCTGCCGTTGAGGATCTTGCTTTGATCGACCGCGTCGGGCGCCAGTTTGGCGGTGGTGACGGCATTGCCGCCGAGCTTGTCGGCGGTGACCGAGGAGTTGGCCAGCATCGAGGTGGCAAGTTGTCCGTCGGGCAGGCCTTCGGCGATCTTGGCACGGAAGGCGTAGGCGGCGCTGACGATCTGCTGGCGCGGCGTGATTTCGACATCGGCCGCGGCGGTTCCGTCGTCGACGGTGATCCCGAGGTAGAGGTTGCCGTTCATGACCGACTGCAAGGTGATGTAGGGCGTGGTGGCGGGAGCGGAGGGCCCCTTGAATCCGGAAACGCCGGTGCCGTTGCCGAGCAGCACGCTGAACTCGCCGCCGGAAATGGTGACGGTCTGGGCTTCCGTGTAAACCGGCGTGCCGCCGGTGCTGGCGCTGTAGAACTTGAAGGTGACGGTGCGGTTGGCGGGCGTGGTGGCACCGATCAGGGTGCCGGAGGCGTCGCTGACCCTGGCCTGATAGCTCATCAGGGAGGGGACTTCGGCCAGGGCGGCGAGGGAGCCGGCGAGCAGCATGAGGACGGCGGGCAATGCTTTCATGGTTGGATGGGTGCGGGAGTGGGGACTCGGGACGGTAAGGGACTTAGTTCAAGTTGATGTCGGCGATCTCGGAGATGCGCCGCAGGGTGAAGGTGCCACCGACGCTGAGCGGAACCTTGTTGAGACCTTCAATGGTCTCGCTGAAGTTGCCTCCGTAGACGTTGGTGCCCCAGCCGGACACGGTGGATCCGTCGGGCGGGGAGCTGGTGAACTGGAAGGTCATGCGGCGGGTGATGTCGTAGCTTTCGACCCCGGCTTTGAGGGCCTTGAAGCGCGCGTCGCGGTTGTCGTGGTCCGGATGATAGGCGTGGACGAAGGGATTGGTGGGATCGTCGAAGGGAATCGTCACCGTATGGGAAAGCGAGGAACCCGTGGCGAAGGAGCCGGTTCCGGCGATGGCCCGGTCGAGCGGCATCTGGCTGGAAACCAGGCGCAGCGCCTCGGATTTCTTATCGGCCAGCAGCGAAGATTCACGGATGCAGATCCCCAGCGGATTGCCTGCGCTGACGAGGGTGCCCACGAAGGCTTGTGAAAGGAGGCGGGCCACGCCGTCGGCATCGACGTGGAGATTGATCCGGACCGGGAACGAGCGCGCGGTGGTGGTGCCGGGGCTGCCGGCGACGGTGCTGGTGACCGCGGACACATCCGCCTGGCCGATCCAGAGGCCGGCGGGCGAGGCGACCTGGGCGCTCACCGGCAGCAACACGTCGCTGAAGTTGGCGGAGTCTTTGACCCGCAGGAAGGAGGCATAGTAGGAACTGGAGGATCCGTTCATCTGGTCGCGGTCGATACCGAACTCGAGATTGAGACGGCCCGAGGCGGGTACGGTGACGGTGAAACTGCCGGTGACCGGGGTCTCGCTGTAGGTTCCGGTCGCGCTGTCGTAGAGCCGCCGGGTGAGCGGAGCCGGGCCGGTGACGCCGGTTTGTCCGGCGGGGGCGGACTCCGAAGTCTCGGTCGAGAAGGTCAGGGTGATCGCGCTGGTTCCGCGGTTCATCAACCCGACGGTGACCAGGGTGCCGCTGCGTCCGAAGGCGATGCCGTCGGTGCCGGGCAGTTCGTATTCGACCACGGCGGTGAAATCGCTCACCGCGCTCGCTTCGAACCAGTAAGCGCTGTTCCGGTTGAGTTTCTCCGAAGCGGGAGCGACCTGGAGGGGGTTGGCGGCGCCCAGATCGCCGCCGGTGTACTTGTAAATCTTGGAAGGACTGGTGACGGCCGTCGGGAAGGTGGCGAAGTAGTTCGAAAACGTTGGCTGGGATGCGGCGGCTGGAAAGCCGAGGAAGTTGGCACCGGAGATCAGCCAGGTGGCGGCGGGCGGCCGCGGCTTCTGGAGAATCGCCACATTGCTCGTGCTGGTCGAGGAACCGCTGCAGTTCACGAGGTAGGCCGATTGGCCGAGCATCGCGCTGAGCTGCTGCTCGGCCGGATCGTTGCGGTTCCAGATCGTCCACTCGCTGCTGGAGGCGTCCGGCTCGGACGGGGACTCGCTGAACTGGACCTGGTCCGGATTGGGGTTCCAGCGCCAGACTTCGAGCACCTGCGGGTAGTTTTTGAACAGCTCGGCGGGCGTGGTGTGGGAAGCATCGCCATGAAGATAGATCGCGTTCCACCCTCCCTTGAGGGCGTAGGTCTCGGTTTTCCACTGGGCGTGGGCCGCCGGGGCGAGCATCAGGGCGGCCAGCGAGTTGCGGAGGAAGGGTCGATTCATCGGACTTTGAGGCGGAAATACTTCGAGGTGGCGGCTTCGGTCGGGGCGTAGAAATTGACGAAGTCGGTGGCCGCGGCATCAAGGAACTCAACGGCTACCGGCGGATCGGCGAGATCGTCCGAATCGGTCGACTCGGGATTGCGAAGGAAGATGCCGACGGGTTTCCAGGTCTTGAGGTCGGACGAGCCTTCGATCGAATAGACTTTGCCGTAGATCCCGAAGAATTTCAGCCTCACATGGCTTGTCAGGGTTTCGGTAATCTGCAGGTCGAGGTAACTCGTGGAATCGGTCGAGTAAGTCCCGGCCACGTATTCATCCCAGTTGCTGGTACCATCCCCGTCGAAGTCGCCGTCGCGGGTGATGAGGGTCAAATCCCAGTCCCCGTCCACCGGAGCGATGCCACCGGCGTAGAGTTGGCTCTGCTCCCAGGCATCGGGGATTCCGTCTCCGTCCGAATCGATGCCGAGATTGAGATCCAGCCGCACCCGCTGCCCGGGCTTGCCCACCAGGCGTGAGGTGGACATCTCAATCGGGTAGTATACGGCGTTGGACACGGCCACCCCCAGAGTGAAGCCGCTTCCGGCGGCCACGGCCCGTTCGGTGTAACCCTTGGTGCCCGGCCGGAGCATGTCCATCGGGAGGCGGATCTGGTAGTTTTGTTCGAACCTGCCGGCTTCCAGAATCGAGGTGCGGAGGATCTCGCTTGAGCCTTTGTAAAACACAACCTCGGCCCCATCAACCCGCAGGCTCTGGCCGTTTTCATCCCGCACCATTCCGAAAAGCGTGAAAAATGGAGCGGGCGGAAAGGCGGCGAGGGGAGAGGCCAGAAGGACGATCATTCCCGGGATCGTGAACTTAAGTGGGACTCTCCGACGGAGGTTTTGAAATTGCATGGTGCAGTGAGATAAGGTTAAGAAAAATCAGGCGGGGCAAGATTATTCCATTCTTCCTGAATTTGTTTTTAATTGAAGTTAGCCAATTATTAAAATAATAAATCGTTATAATATATTTGATTGTGGTGAATACATTGAATAATGTGCGGGATTTGGAATAGGGTTGGCTTCCCTTTCAAATAAAAGTTTAATTAATGAAAATATGAATTCAGAACCGGAAAGCGGCACGGCGTCCGGCCAGCCCCCCTCAAACCCAAAGGTGGGGCGAATCATTTTTTTCCCATCAGTGGTTGGTGCCAGACGCGCTGCATGAAGTTCTTTAGAACCGAGCATCGGCCTTGACCGCGATCTTCGTAGCTTCTTCCGGCAGCCCGCAGGGCCGAAAGAAGCATCCGAATTCAGGGGCCGGGCGAGAATCGCCGTGGCCGAGGCATTGCGGTCGCAGGCATCGCCCCTAGCAACTTGGCGTGGTTCACATCGGTGAAACCTCTCCATGACAAGCGGCGAGGCGAATCCTCCTTTCACTCCCAATTACTAACAGCAAATGAGCCTGCTCTGGAAGGGCGCTACGGGTGCTTGGACAGGCTCCGGGTAAAAAAATGGCTGGCTGGCGCAGGGTGAGTGCGGAACCGGATGGGGCCGCTGGCGATCCCAACCGGCAAGAACAGCAGCAAAAACTTGGCATCCGGGGCCTCCGGCGCTCCGGTGGTCTGATGATTCTTCAAAAACGACCGCTCGTCGGGGCCATCGAGGCTGGCGGAACCAAGTTCGTCTGCGCCGTCGGCCGTGGTCCCGCTGAGGGCATCCTCGACCGCGCGCGCTTCGAAACCGGCAACGATCCCATCCGCGTGATGTACGAGGTGACGGCGTGGCTGTTAGAGCGGCAAAAGGAACACGGTCCGCTGGCGGCGCTGGGCGTCGCGTCGTTCGGGCCGGTCGACCTTGATGAAGCTTCGCCAAGCCATGGCCGCGTCACCACCACGCCGAAGCCCGGCTGGCAGGGGGCGGACATCCTGGGGCCGCTGAAGCACGCCTTTCCGGGTATCCCGACGGGCTTCGACACCGACGTGAACGGCGCGGCGCTCGGCGAGGCGACCTGGGGCGCGGCGCAGGGGCTGGAGGACTTCGTTTACGTGACCGCCGGCACCGGCATCGGCGGTGGAGGGATGGCGCGCGGGCGGCTGCTCCACGGGCTGGTGCATCCGGAAATGGGGCACATGGGATTGCCGTGGATGGGTGGCGATGACTTCGAAGGCAACTGCCCCTATCACGGCGGCTGCTGGGAAGGCCTCTGCTCGGGGCCGGCGATCGCGAAGCGGGCCGGGATGCCGGCGGAGTCGCTGCCGCCGGATCATCCGGCATGGGATTTCATGATCCACTCGATGGCCCACGCCTTCTTCAACCTGGCCTGTGTTCTTTCGCCCCGCCGTATCATCCTGGGCGGCAGCGTGAGAAAGGCCGGGCAGCTCGGTGAAGAGGCCTTCTTCGAAAAGCTGCGCGCGGCTTTCCGCACGACGGCCGCCGGCTACATCGCCTCGCCGGAATTGGACGACGATGGCATCCGCCGCTTCATCGTGCCGCCCTTGCTCGGCGACGACGCCGGGGTCTGCGGTGCCATCGCGCTGGGCCATGCGGCGTTGGAATCCCGTGCGCCTTGAAGGTCGCGGGGCCGCCGGGATCCGGCCGTGGTCACCGGCCGCGCAGGCCTAACAGCTTCTCCCCCGCCGCACGCAGGATGCCTTCGCTCTTCGCGAAGTGAAAGCGGATCAGATGGTTCACCTGCTCGCGGAAGAAGCTGGAACCCGCGACGCCCGCGACCCCGATTTCCTTGATCAGCCATTCGGAGGCTTCGGTGTCGGTGGCGAAGCCGAGCGAGGAGATGTCGAGCATCACGTAGTAGGCCCCTTGCGGTTCGGTGAAGGGCAGGCCGAGTTCGCGCAGGTAGCCGAGGAAGACATCGCGCTTGGCGGTGTAGAGGGAAGTCAGGCCGGCATAGTAGCTGTCCGGCAGTTCGAGCCCCGCGACGGCCGCTTCCTGCAGCGGCGCGGCGGCCCCGACGGTCAGGAAGTCGTGGACTTTCCGGGCCTGCGCGATGACCTCCGGCGCGGCGTGGACGTAGCCGAGCCGCCAGCCGGTGATCGAGTAGGTCTTCGACAGCGAGTTGCAGGTGATGACCCGCGACGCGGCACCGGGCAGGGCGCAGGCGTAGACATGCTCATGCGGCGCGAAGACGATGTGCTCGTACGGCTCGTCCATGATCACGAAGGCGTCGTGCTCTTCCGCGAGTTGCAGGATGTAAAGCAGCTCGTCGCGGGTGAAGACCTTGCCGGTGGGATTGGACGGATTGCAGACGACGATCGCCTTCGGCTTCTGCTCGAAGGCCTTTGCGAGTTCCTCGCGGTCGAAGCCGAAGTCCGGCGGCCGCAGCGCGACGTAGATCGGCTCGGCGCCGGAGAGGATCGCGTCGGCGGCGTAGTTCTCGTAGAAGGGCGAGAAGACGATCACCTTGTCGCCCGGATTGCAGGCGGTCATCATCGCGACCATCATCGCCTCGGTGCTGCCGCAGGTGACGACGAGGTGCTGGTCCGGATCGACCTCCAGCCCGGTGAAGCGCGAGATTTTCCTGGCCAGGGCATCGCGGAAGCGCGGCGCGCCCCAGGTCACGGCATACTGGTGATGCGGCCCGCGGGTCGCGCGTTCCAGGGCGGCGAGCAGTTCCTCCGGCGGATCGAAGTCGGGAAAGCCCTGGGCGAGATTGATCGCGCCGTGGCGGGTGGCGAGGCGCGAGGTGCCGCGGATCACGGACTCGGTGAAGGCGGACAAGCGGGTGGCGGTGGCGGGCATGGGTGCTTCAGCCCGGAATCGACCTGAGGGAGCGCTCGGGGTCGAGCCCGGAGTGTGGATGCGGCGCTTTGAAGGGGGAGGAAGTAGGACCATGGAAACGTCGAGACGTGTGAAAGGAGGGACGCAAGAGGCGTAAAAGCCATCCTTCGTTCACGGTCTAGAAGCGACATCCGGCGCGTAACTTGTGGATATTGCGAAATCCGTGGGGGTCTTGCGAAGATCCGCATCATTGATTTGAAATGGCGGTAGAATTGCCCGCAGTTTGCCGGCTTCCGGCTCATCGTTCATCAGGACCCCCCGCCTCTTTTATTCGATATGACATCATCCCATCCATCCCTATCTCGGCCTGGACATCTCCTCCAACTTGCCACCGCTACGATCTTCGCCGCTTCGGCGGCGAGTGCCATCGCCGAGGATCGTTTCGATGCACCCGGAGCGTTCAATCCGATCCTCCCCGGCTATTTCGCGGACCCCACCATCCAGAAGTTCGGAGACACCTATTACCTCTACTCCACCACCGACGGCAACGGCGGCGGGCGCGGACCTTCCCAGGTCTGGCTGTCCGAGGACTTCGTCAACTGGACGCTGTGCCCGATGAATTGGCCGCTGAGCAAGACGGAGAACTACTGGGCACCGGAAGTCTTTCCCGGCAAGGATGGGCGCTACTACCTCTACTTCACCCAGCCCTGCGAGATCTTCGGCGCGGTGAGCGACAATCCCTACGGCCCTTGGGAACCCCTCGGTGGTGGAAATGGATCGGTGGTGAAGAACCATCTCGTCCCCAAGGTCATCACGCTCGACTCCCATACCTTCCAAGACACGAACGGCGATCTTTTCATGTACTGGGGCACCTGGGCATTCGCGTCAGGTTAAGGCCCGGATCCCTGATTCCACAGGGGATTGACGTCGCCGTTTGTCCCGCATGACGTGGTCCGGGTAAGGATCGAAATCGAAGAGGGCGGCGATGTCCGGGGCTTTGA
>JBIPNO010000132.1:0-4879 GCA_044372775.1 Haloferula sp. | reverse complement strand
GCGGGTGAAGTCTTAGACATGCCGAGCTTGCCGGCTCGCTCACCCTGTCAACACATAATTCGGACTTTTTTCCGTTTTAATTCACTGTCAGTCAGCGCGTTGTGGCTTAACCTGACGCGAATGGCTCTCTACCTCATCTCGTGGATTCCATCTACAAGCATCGGATTTTTAAATCCGACTTTGAGCGACTTCGAAAACTCATCACGAAGCCAGATTCTGAGTTAGGTCGCGAATGCTTGGAAATCTTGGCCGAAACGGAGAATAAAGCGGCGAAAGTTAGGTCTTCGCTTCGCCTGAGACTGATCACTATGGTTGCATTTGGCGCGATATTCTTTGCCGCGATTACTGCTGGCAGCATCCATCTGAGCGCCTGGCTGGCGGTGGTAGGCATTTTCGCTGCCTGCTTTATTGGTTCGAAAGTTTTTTACGCGTGGGCTGAAGCTCGGGCTGAGGCTCGGGCTGATGCAATGGCAGCCGCAGCTTATGAGAAACTGCGAGGGATTCGGGCAGGCGAGCAGAAGACCATCAAAATAGCTCCCGGGGTAAGCATGATATTCTGCTGGTGTCCCGCAGGCGATTTTTTGATGGGTAGCCCAGCTTCTGAAGAAGACCGGGATAGCGATGAAAATCAAGTGAAGGTTACCTTGAGCAAGGGCTTTTGGATGGCGAAAACGGAGGTGACGCAGGAGCAGTGGCAGGCCGTGATGGGAGCTAACCCTTGCAATTTCAACGGTGCTAATTTGCCGGTAGAAAGTGTGAGTTGGAATGATGCTCAGGATTTCCTTAAAAAACTAAATGCCTACCTCGGCAGCAAGGACGGCGGGACCATGGCACTACCGACGGAAGCACAGTGGGAATATGCGGCGAGGGCGGGGCAGAGTGGCACCTACTCAGGTGGCTCGCTCGATCAAGTGGCCTGGTATGACGAAAAGACGCATCCAGTAGGTACCAAGCAAGCGAATGCCTGGGGCCTGCATGACATGAGCGGGAATGTCTGCGAGTTGTGCGCTGATTGGTATGATACCAGTCTCTCGGGCGGAGTGGATCCTAAGGGGCCAGCTTCGGGCTCGTCTCGGGTAGTCCGGGGCGGCAGTTGGGGCGGCATCGCGGACTGCTGCCGCCTCGCGAGCCGCTGGGACTTCCTCCCTGATTGCACTAACATCTACATCGGGTTCCGGGTGGCCCGCAGTTCAGTCCCCTAAAGCCCGCAGAAGGGGAGCGAGGAGAACGGAGGGGCCAAGGGAGCGACGACCGACGGCAAGCGCAGTGACGGGAGGGCAGCGGCAAGAGGTCCCGCGAGGCGGGTCGGTTTTTTCTCCCGGTTGACTCCACCCCCGGCGCATGAGCGCCCTGACCGTCACCCTCGGAGCCGACATCACTGCCTTGAAGCGAGCGATGGCCGGTGCCACCGAGCTGGTCGGCGCGTCGGCCCGACGCATGGGGAGACTCACGGGCGCGGGACTGGCCGGACTTGGCAAGGGCGGTGCCGCCGCCTTGCAGAAAGGCTTCAGTGTCGCCGGGACCGCCTTCAAGGCATCCATCGGCGCGGCCATGGCCGGCGGGGCTGCCGCAGTGGGTGTCGGCATGAAGGCGGTGACGGCCGCGGCCGACTTCGAGCAAACCAAGGTCGCCTTCACCACGCTGATCGGCGATGCCGCCAAGGCGGAGCAAACCCTAGCCAAGCTCCGCGAACTCGGGGCCAAGACACCCTTCGAGTTCCCTGAACTGGCGGATGCCGGCCGCAAGCTGATCGCCTTCGGTGAATCCGCCGACTCGGTTCCGGAAACCCTCCGCAGGATCGGCGACGTTTCGGCAGGCGTGCAGGCACCGGTCAACGAGATCGCCGAACTCTACGGCAAGGCGCGGGTCCAGGGACGGCTCTTCGCCGAGGACATCAACCAGCTCACCGGCCGCGGCATCCCGATCATCCAGGAACTCGCCAAGCAGTTCGGCGTGTCGGACTCCGAGGTGAAGAAACTGGTCGAGTCCGGCCAGGTCGGCTTCCCGGCCATCGAGCGGGCCTTCGTTTCGATGACCTCACAGGGCGGCAAGTTTGCAGGGATGATGGAGGCGCAGGGCAAGACGACCGGCGGACTGTTTTCCACGTTGAAGGACAGCATCAACGAGGTCTTCCTCACCCTCGGCACCCCGATCAACGACGCCATCCGTCCCCTGGTCGAGCAGGCCATCGGACTGGTCCAGCAACTCACGCCGCTCGCCACCGAAGCAGGCCTGCGGGTCAAGGAGGCGGTGATGTTCGTGATCGCCGCCTTCAAGAGCGGGCAGTTGATCGACCTCGTGGCATCGTCCCTCAAACTCGGCTTTGCCGTGGGCGTGAACGCGCTGGTCAACGGCTTCCGCGCCGCCATCGAGTTCTTCTGGAACCTGATCACCGACGGCGCGATGTGGAAGAGCCTCGGCACCACCCTGCTCGGGTTGGTGGCCGGCTTCGGTGCAGCGCTGCTCAACGCGTTCCAGACGCCCATCGTCTATCTGCAATCCGGCATGGAATGGGTTATCGCCCACCTGCTCAAGGGACTGCTCAAGATTCCAGGGATGAGCGACCTGCTCGGCTTCGAGGCGGGCGACGTGGAGACCAACTTCGGGAACATCCTCAAGGACCGGCGGGAAGCGGGCGCGGAACTGTTCGGCATGAACTTCAAGGAGATCGCCAAAGGTGCGCAGGGACTCATCAGCCAGGGGGCACCGAAACTCGGCGAGCGGGTGGCGGAGGCAGCACGCAAGGCGGGCGAATCCACCGGCAGCGAACTCATCGACACCCGCGGCCTGCGGGACAGCTTCGGCAAGGTGGTCACCTCGATCCGCGACACGATGCCCAAGCCCGAGGAGACCGCCAAGACGGTCGCCGCTGCGGGAAAGGTCAGCGGCACCGGAACTTCGGCTGCCATACCAGCCGCCTCATCGCTGGCACCGATCGTCACCTCGCTCGGCAAAGTCGGCGGCGGCGGCTACTCGTCCGGGGCCCTGGACGCCCAACGCGAAAACAACCGGCTGACCGGCGAAACCAACCGGCTGCTCAACGACCTCAACCGGCGGGTCGACAAGCTCGGCGGCGGGGGCCAGGCGGCCTTCGGTTGACGCCGCGTCCCGGCCAAGATGCCGAGACACGTTGCCATCCAGCCCGGACGCCTCTACCCGCAGCCGGGTTACTCCGTCCAGATCGACAAGGAGGGCAAGTGGACCGCCACCCAGATCTTCCTCTGCCACCGCAGTTCCGCCGTCGCCTTGATGCCGCGACCCGGCACGGTCCATCCGGAGATCAACTTCATCCAGGTCTCGCAGGTCACCGCCAGCTTCACCGAGGGCGACCTCGCCGAAATCGTCTGCCAGTATGCCGGGGCGGAAGAAAAGGAAGAAGCCGACGAGAAGAACAACGCCGTCTATTCGATGGGGCTGTCGCTCTCGGAGGAGCCGCTGCTCAGCCATCCGCGCTACAAGGACCTCGAAGACAAGGAGCGCGAGGCGATCCAACTGATCCAGTCCGGCAAGGACAAGGACGACCAGGGCAACAAGCTCCGCGACAAGATCGAGAGCGACTTGGGAACGGAAGTCCTCGGCAAGATCGAGCGCGGGCAGACCAGCTACTACAGCCCGCGAGTGACGTGGCGGGAAAGCTGGGTGCGCGACAAGCCGGCGAAGTCGTCTGATCTCAACGACATCGGGAACATTTCCGAGCCGTCTGGCCCGGTGCCGGAACTGGCCGGCGGCCGCAACTGGCTGCTCA
Organism: Haloferula sp.; assembly: GCA_044372775.1. Classification (GTDB taxonomy): domain Bacteria; phylum Verrucomicrobiota; class Verrucomicrobiia; order Verrucomicrobiales; family Akkermansiaceae; genus Haloferula. The sequence goes on along the minus strand of JBIPNO010000132.1, from coordinate 1,134 downwards.
ATGGCGTGAGCCAGTCACAGGAGGGCAAGTCATTCCGCATCGAGATGGAATGGCTGGCCAGCGACCGGGGCGGCTGGGACGAGGACATCTATCAGGAGGAGGAGGAATGAACCGGCTGCCAGCCAGAAAGAAGCGCGGAGATCCGGTGCTTGCTGAGGACTGGAACGCCCTGCTCGATGCCATCGCCTCGCGCACGCCGCGACCGGGGACGGGGCTCGAACTCATCGCCTCGTCGGGCGGCTTCGCCTACTCGCGCCCCGGTCCTGGCCTCTCGCCGAATCCCGCGTTGCCACCCTTCGCGGTCATCGGCATCGAGAAGAAGGACGACAGCTATCAGGTCACGATCAAGGAAGGTTGGGTGATCGAGCGCAAGCCCAAGACCGACGACACCCCGGCAGTGAAGTTTCACATCCCCAAGGTGGGCGAAGAGACCCTCGACACCATCCCCCGCCCGCAGATCGCCATGGCATTCGGTGACACCCTCTGGTGCAAGATCGTCACCGACGAGATGGGCGAGATCAGCGAGGAGCCCGAGATCCTCGCCGCGGCCGAGGACCAGGATGGCAACCATTACTACCCCGAGGACCCGGCGGGATCAGGAAGCGACGGCGAGTATTTCGTGAAGCTCTTCAAGCTGGAGGACGACGGTGGCACGCCGAAGGTAAAGGTCTACCAGCAGAGCGACATCGAACACTGGGCGCAGCTCTGGACCGGCGAGAACGTCGGAGGAGGTGCCAACGTGTTCAAGGACCACAAGGAGGATTCCAACATCTACCGCTTCAGGTCGGTTCGAGGCGACTACGGCATCCGCGAGACCGAGGCCACCGACGAGGTGGAACTCGACTTCCGGGCGGCCAACGTCGGAGCGGGAAAGCCGGTCTGGGTGGTCCCCGAGCAGAATGGCGAACCGGCGGAGGACCCGCCCGACGGACCCGCGGAATTCCGCACCATCGCAGAGCGCGCGACCCAGCCGCAAATCCGCGTGAAGTGCGAGCCGCCCAATCCGGGCGATCCCTTGCCCAAGGAGATCCGCATCGAGGGCAACGGCAAGGACGGGGCCATCCTGGTGGATGATGAAGGAACGGTGACCGATCTGGCCCGCTGGCAAGACGGCCTGGTGACCACTCCCGGCGA
>JBIPNO010000035.1:0-60541 GCA_044372775.1 Haloferula sp. | reverse complement strand
AGCCTACTACAACACCCACCGCAAACACTCCGCCCTCGGCTACCTCACCCCGGCCAAATTCGAGGCCGATTTAAACACCATCAACTAACAAAAACTTGGTCCAAAAATCCGTTGCATCTCAGATGGCCGAGGAGACCGGCAACCGGGAGACCGCCGCTCTCTACAAGAAGCAACTGCTCGATTACACCCGGACGCTCTACCGGGTCGGCATGGGCGAGTGGGATTCCGAGAACTACCACGGCCACTCGCTGGCCCCGCTGGCCAACCTCTACGACTTCGCCAAGGACCCCGAGGTGAAATCCGCGGCGAAGGCCTGCCTCGATTTCATGGCGACCATCGGCGCGGTGAAATACTGGCGCGGCGGCTTCAACGGGCCGACGAAGCGCGACTACAACCATGCCCAGCCCTTCGGCGGCAGCGCGCCGGGCATGCTGTGGGTGTGGTTCGGCGATTCCCCGAAGGCGAACACCCACTGGGAGTCCGACGAGGTCCACCTGATCACCAGCGCCTACCGCCCGCCGGCCGCGGTGGTGAAACTGGCGCGCAAGGAATTCGCCAAGCCGCTGGAGCTCTTCGCGGCCAAGCCCTCCTACGGCGCGACCACCGGCTATCAGGCCGACAGCAAACCGGAATACCTGGAGACCCAGTATTTCGGCCACAGCTTCCAGATGGGTTCCCTGACCGGCGGCACCTCGATCGACGGCGGCGACGTGAACGGCTTCAAAATCCTGGTCCACGATTCGAAGGAAGGCGCGCGTGCCCTACAAGCGGTGCCCGGCCCCGATCCGGCCTTCCCGGGCTCGCCGCTCTATCAGAAGGGCAAGGTTTCCGCCGAGAACCGCGTCGCCCAGCACGGCAACCTCGCCCTTTGGCTGGTGCGCGACGGGGCATCGCCGTGGAGCTGGGTGGTCCCGGAGTCGGTGAAGGTTTCGGAGAAGAGCGGAGTCACGTTTCTCGAATGCGAGCGGACCTGGGTCGCGCTCCGGCCGCTCGGGGCCTCCGCTTTCCAGCGCGATGAGGTTCTTACCGCAAGGATCGGCACCGGCGAAAAGCCGGCCTTTCCCGGTCACCAGGTACTCGCCGCCCGCGGCAGTGGTGGGGCCTTCTGCGGCGTGGCGGTCGAGGTCGGCGAAAAGGAATCGCACGGCAGCTTCGACGCCTTCCAAGCCGCCGTGCTGAAGGCGGAGGTCGATCGTTCGAAGCTGACCGATGGGGTGGTCCAGTACAAGGCGGCCGACGGCAAGTGGCTCGGCCTCCACTGGAACGACGATCCGCTCCAGCTCGGCGTCTGGCGCAACGGCAAGCGCCGCGACCTCGCCCGTGATGCCGGATTTCTCTACCGGGCGGGGGAAGGCGACGGCGGCCCGGCTCCGGTCCACTCGAAGTGGAGCAGCGGGTCGATCTACGTCGAAGCCGGCGGCGAGGCCTTCGGGTGCTCGGTCGATGGCGGCGGCGGTGCGAGCTTTGCCAGCGGCAAGCCGGCGGACCTGCGTCCCCGTTTCGCCCCTTGAGTGGGCTTGGAAATCCCGATTTCCCGCGCTTCCCGTTTCCCGCAGTTCCCGCTAGAACCGCGGCGAGCCCACCGTATCGCCCAACCCTTCCGACCATCCGCCATGATCCGCAAACCCGCTCCGGGCCTCGCCCGACTCCTCTTCGCCTGCACGATTCTGATGTCGCAGGCCCACGCCGCCAACAAGGTGGTCTTCCTCGCCGGCGGCCGCAGCCACGGTCCGGGCGAGCACGAATTCCGCGCCGGCTGCATGCTGCTGGCCAAGGCGCTCAACGAAAGCGGCCTCGATATCCAGGCCGAGGTCCACAACGGCTGGCCGTCCGACGAGTCGGTGCTCGATGGCACCAAGGCGCTGGTCATTTACGCCGACGGCACCAGCGTGGTCGGCAAGGGATGGGAAAAGGTCGACCAGATGGCCAAAAGCGGTGTCGGCCTGATGTTCATGCACTACGCCGTGCATCCGTCGAAGGAGCAGGGGGACAAATACTACCGCCCCTGGATCGGCGGGGCTTTCGAAGACGGCTTCTCGGTCAACCCGCACTGGGTTGCCGACCTTGAGGTCCTGCCGAACCACCCGGTCTCGCGCGGCGTCGGTTCGCTGGTCGAGGCCTACGATGAGTTCTACTACAACATGCGCTTCATGGCCGACAGAGCCAAGGTCGCCGACCTCGTCACCGCGGTGCCGGACCGCGAGCGGATGAAGAAGTATATCAACCTCTGGAACCAGCACGGCGTCGAAGGCATGGGCAAGAAGCAGACGCTGATGTGGGGCATCGAGCGTGAGGACGGTGGCCGCGGCGTCGGCTTCACCGGCGGGCACTACCACCGGAACTGGTCGGTCGACGGCTTCCGCACCATCGTCCTCAACGCGATCACCTGGACCGCCGGCGTGGAAGTCCCCGCCACCGGCGTGAAATCCAAGCCGCTCACTGAAGAGGAGCTGAATGCCAACCTCGACGACAAGGGCAAGCCCGCCAATCTCAAGCTGGTCGAGCCCGGCGAGTTCAAGAAGATCCCGGCCGCACCGATCCAGACCGAGCGCGAGGCGGGCTTCGTGAAGTCCGGCCCGCAGAAGTTCGAGAACGGAGGCCGCAAGCCGGCCGCGGCCAAAGGCGGCCCCGTCAAGCCCGTCGCCGAAAGCCCGGTGATGAACTCTCGCAACGCCCGGCTTCACGAGATCAAGGCGAACCTCGAAGGCGCGAAGGAACTCTACCTCGTGGTCGGCGACAACGGCGATTACTCCTGCGACTGGGCGGATTGGATCGAACCCAAGCTCTACTTCAAGGACGGCACTTCCAAGAACCTCACCGATCTGCCCTGGGCCGCCGCCGAAGCCGGTTGGGGCTCGGTCCAACTGAACAAGAACGCCGACGGCAAGCCCCTCGTCGTCGACAAGAAGACCTACGCCAACGGCATCGGAACCCACGCGCCCTCGGTCATCGTTTACAAGCTTCCCGAAAACGTTCGCGGCTTCACCGCGAAGGTCGGTGTCGATGATGGCGGGATGTTCCAGCAAAACCGGCCGCCGACTTCCGATGTGAAATTCCAGGTCTTCACCCAAAAGCCGCCGGTCGCTGGAGAAGAAGGCGACACGCTGGTGCCCGAGGACCTGTTCACCATCGCCGATCAGGACCTTGAGATCACGGTCTGGGCCACCACGCCGATGCTGAAGAACCCGACCAACATCGACTTCGACGCCGAGGGCCGGCTGTGGGTCGCGGAGGGCGTGAACTACCGCCACGCCAAGAACACCCAGCCGGAAGGCGACCGGGTGGTCGTGCTTTCCGACAGCGACGCCAGCGGCCAGGCCGACACCGTGGAAGTCTTCACCCAGGACAAGAACCTCGAGTCACCGCTGGGCATCGCGGTCATCGGCAACCAGATCGTCGTCTCCCAGCCGCCGGACCTGATCGTTTACACCGACGTCAACGGCGACCGGAAGTTCGATCCCGCGGTCGACAAGCGCGAGGTGCTGCTCACCGGCTTCAACGCCCGTCAGCACGACCACTCGCTGCACAGCGTGACGGTCGGCCCCGACGGCCAGTGGAATTTCAACAACGGCAACTGCGGCGCCATCTTCACCGACAAGTCCGGCAAGACCTTCCGCGTCGGCAGCGGCTACTATCAAAGCGGTGGCGGCACTTGGTATGCCGACACCCGTGCGGCGGCGGGCCAACCGAGCGACGACGGCAACGTGTGGGTCGGCGGCTTTTCCGTCCGCATGAATCCCGACGGCACCAATGCCCGCATCGTCGGCCACAACTATCGCAACTCGTATGAGCAGGCGCTGACCTCGTTCGGCGATATGTTCCAGAGCGACAACGACGACCCGCCGGCCTGCCGCGTCGCCGAGATCATCGAAGGCGGCAATGCCGGCTTCTCCTCCGCCGACGGTCAGCGCTCGTGGGGCGCCGACAAGCGCCCGGGCCAGGACACCCCGACCGCTGAGTGGCGTCAGGAAGACCCCGGCACCATGCCCGCGGGGGACATCTACGGCGGCGGCTCGCCGACCGGCGTGGCCTACTATGAAAACGGCGCGCTCGGTGACAAGTGGCAGGGCCTGCTGCTCGCCTGCGAGGCCGGCAAGAATGTGGTCTTCGGCTATCTCCCGGTCCCCGATGGCGCGGGCTTCAAGCTCGAGCGCATCGACTTCCTCACCTCCAACAAGGAAAAGGAATTCGCCGGCTCCGACTTCATCGGCGGCGTCGGCAAGGATCTGAAGACCCGCTTCCGTCCGGCGGATGTGGCCGTCGGTCCCGATGGCGCGCTCTACGTCGCCGACTGGTTCGACCCCCGCGTCGGCGGTCACGGCACCAATGACAAGGGCGGCTCCGGCACCATCTACCGCATCGCGCCGAAGGGCTTCAAACCCGTCGTGCCGAAGATCGACCTGAACACGACCGAAGGCCAGATCCTCGCGCTGAAGAGCCCGGCGGTGAACGTTCGCAGTAGCGGCTTCACCCGCCTCAAGGCCCAGGGTGACAAGGCCGTGCCCGCCGTCGCCGCGCTGCTGAAGGATTCCAACCCGCACATCGCCGCCCGCGCCGTCTGGCTGCTGGCCCAGATGGGCGATGCCGGCCAGGCGATCGTGCTCGGCCTGCTCGATTCCTCCGAGCCCCGCACCCGCCTGGTCGCCACCCGCGCGATCCGCGCCGCCGGTGGCGATGTGGTGAAGCTCGCGACCAAGATGGCCGCCGACGCTTCCCCGATGGTCCGCCGTGAGATCGCCCTGAGCCTGCGCGACGTGCCGGCCGACAAGGCGCTGCCCTTCCTGGTGACCATCGCCGAGAAGTTCGACGGCAAGGATCGCGCCTACCTTGACGCCTTCGGCCTCGGCTGCACCGGCAAGGAAGCCGTGATCTACGATGCCCTTCGTAGCAAGGTCACCGCCGCCCCGGATGCCTGGACCGATGCCTTCGCGTGGCTCGCCTGGCGTCTCCATGCGCCTCAGGCCGTCGCCGACCAGAAGGCCCGCGCGCTTTCGCCCAAGGTCAGCGCCGAGCAATCGAAGCTCACCCTGACCGCTCTCGGATTCACCAGGAGCGCGGCCGCCGCCACCGCGATGATCCAGCTCGCGAACACCGAGGGCTTCGTCCACAAGGACCTGGCCAAGTGGTGGGTGAACAACCGCAAGGGCAACCTGTGGAAGTCCTACGATGTGGACGGCATCCTCAAGGCGATGGGCCAGGATCCCGCCACTGCCAAGCTGGTCGCGGTCGAGATGCCCGCCGAGCCTGCCAACGCACCGAAGCTTCCTCCACTTGCCGACGTGCTGAAGCTCCAGGGCGACGCGAACCGCGGCAAGGCGGCCATCGCCACCTGCTACATGTGCCACAAGATCGGCGACACCGGCGTCGACTACGGTCCGGATCTCACCAGCTTCGGCAAGCAGCAGCCGGCCGAGGTGATCATCAATGCGATCCTCGATCCTTCCGCCGACATTTCCCACGGCTACGAAGGCAGCGAGATCAAGACCAAGGATGGTATCACCATCGTCGGCATGGTCCTCAGCGAGGGTGATCCGGTCATCGTCAAGTGCCTCGGCGGCCAGACCCAGACCATCGCCAAATCGCGCATCGCGAGCATGAAGCGGCTGGAGAAGTCGCTGATGTATAGCCTCGCCCAGCTTGGGTTGAATGCCCAGGGCATCGCGGACATGACGGCATATCTGAAAGGACTCTGAATCGCCAAACGCGGAGCGGAGTAGCGCAACTTCGAAAGTTGCGTATGGGGGCGGCCCACCTCCCGGGGAGATCCGCACCCCGGGAGAGCATCCGCCACCGGCCGCCGCCGGCGGAAGCAGCGCAACTTTGCAAGTTGCGTGCGGGGGACGGTCCGCCTCCCGGGGTGATCCGAACCTCGGAAGCGGATCCGTCAGCAGCCCGCCGTCGGCGGAAGTAGCGCAACTTTGCAAGTTGCGTAGGGGGGCGGCTGACCTCCCGGGATGATCCGCACCTCGGGAGCGGATCCGCCACCAGCCCCACGCAGCGGCGCGTCTTTGAAAAAGTCCGGGGCGAAGGGGTTCACACGGCCGCCCCAAGCGCGCAACTTGCAAAGTCGCGCTACTTCGCTACCGCCTTCTTTCTCGGCCATAGCAGGAACCGCGAGAGCCGTAGCAGCAGCACCGCGAACAACAGCTCGACGCCGAGGATCAACCACACCGCCCCGGTCAGCGGTGCCTTCCCCGCCGGCTCCCCGCCGCCGCTCAGGGAGAGCTGATGCAGGATCGCCGTCTCCGCGAAATGCGGGGCGTGCTCGATGTCCGACACCAGCCGCGGCAGCAGCAGCGAGCCGTCGGGCAGGGGAATCCCGCCCGCGATCATCTCCGCCCCTAACAGGCCGGCCCGGTGGTGGTCGCCATGCAGGCGGGTCGAGCCGATCCCCAGCCCGGTCGAGCCCGTCCCGAAGCCCCACAGCACCGGCCCCGAATCGGCATCGATGTACCACTCCGGATGCTTCGAGCCCCGCGGAAATTCCCGCCAACCCGCGGCCCAGCGGCCTTCCTGCCAGAAGCCGTCGAGCAACTTCTGATAGAGCGCGTCGGCCGCGGCGGGATCGAGTTCCTTCGCGTAGGAAAAGAAGAAGCCGTTGGTGCAACCGCGCGACGGCCCGAGCGCCGCGCCGTCGTCGGAGTCCGACATGTAAGGAGGGAGCTCGGCGGGGAAATTCGCCAACACCCGGTGGAGGGCGGCCTTCGCCCACTCGTCCCGGGCCGGATCGGCGCGGCGGATCATGGCGAGGCAGGCCACCACGTCGGCGGGGAAACACTGGTCGGGGTAGTCGTCGATCAGCCCGGTTGCCGAGGCTTCCAGATCGGCGACGAGATCGTCGGTCAGTTGGCGGAGGAACGGCAGGTGCTCCTCGCTGCCGGTCAGGCGCCGGTGCGCGCCCAGTCCGCCGATGATCAGCGTGCGGAAGAAGCAGTTCGGGTCCTGCCAATGGTCATCGCCCCAGTAGGTGCGGATCCAATGCGCATGGCCGGGATCGAGGAGGATTCGCACGCAGGCTTCGATTGCCGCCGCGCCGGTCTCCTTCGGCGCACGGTTCGCCAGCGTCGGGTCCGCCTCCCACTGGGACTGCAGGTGATCGGTCGCCAGCAGGTAGAAGAAAGCCCCGTATACCGGTGACTCGGTCGCGGTGATCTGACCGACGTGCAGCGTCTCCGCGACTCCGGACGCGATCCGCTCGTCGACATAGCCCGGCAGCCGCTTCGAAAGCGACTTGTGCAAGCTGAAGGCGAACGTCGAAGGCGCGGCGGACCTCAGCCCGGGGTCGGTCAGCAGAGACCACGAAGTCTTTCCCAGCGGATAGACCACGAAGGCCAGCGTGAGGATCAGGATAAGCAGGCCAAGGGATCGGCGGAGGAAAAGAATCATGCGTCGCTCTGTAAAAGCCGCCGGCAGGTGCGGCCCGTGTGAGAAGCCGGTGAAAAGCCGGTGAATCCCCGGGTGCGCGAACCGAGCGAAGCAAGATGGTTCGGCTCGCTGCCAACCCATTCTTCGGCCAAGCCTCCGGCCCTTAGATGATGCGCAGATACTCGCGGCCGCGGCACTTCACCGCCGGCTGGACCAGTCCTCGGTGGGGCGCGGGTCAGGCGCTCTTGGGATTTCAGGTAGCGGCGGAGGATTCATTCGTGCGCCGGATGCTTGTGCAGCAGGTGGCCGAGGTCGGTGGCGTCGGGAGAGCGGTTGGTGAGGGAGAGGAACACGGGATGGTGGCCGAGCTTCGGCGAAAGAGCCGGGAGCGGCAAGGACGCGGAGCGAAGTAGCGCAACTTTGCAAGTTGCGTGCGGGGGCGGCGGTCTCCACCGAAGCGGCACGTAGCCGGAAGACGCCCCCCCAGCGTCTGGTGGTGGCGGCGCTGTTCGGAAAGCTTCGGAGGATGCAAGGTGATCCATGGCCGCCAGAAGCACGCAACTTGCAAAGTTGCGCTACTTCGCTTCCGCGCGGTTCCTCGTCCAAGGCAAACGACCACAACAGCGCCTCACTTGAACGGCAGATTCGGCTGCTCGGGAGCTTCCGACAGGTCCCCGTGGACGCCGCGGGTGATGATGTCGCGGGTTGCTTCGTCCAGGTAGTCATGGAGCAGTTTGGAGAGTTCCAAGTACTGCGGCCATAGGACTTGATCGACCATGCCGCGGGTGGTTCGGACCATCACCGTGGTGTGGCGCTGTCGATATTCGCGGTAGGGCTTGAGACCGTGACGTCGGACAAGGGCGAGGAAGAGCTGGCGTTTCCAAGGGTCGGGCAGGCTGAACTGCCAGGCGGTGGCTTCCTCCGTCGCGGCTTCGAGCTGGGCCATCAGGCGATCGAGGGCGCCGCGGGCGGCCTGTCGTTCGCCGGGCGAGTCGGTGCCCGTGAACAGGGCCTCGACCTTGCGAATCTTGTCGATGAGTTCGTCGCGGGTCATGGTGGGGTCAATCGAAAGAAGGCTGCGGGCGAGCCGCCCGCACCCCTCTTCAGGGGGCGATCAGTCGCGGAGTTTGCGGAGGTCGGTCTTGTTGCGCAGGGTCCACAGGTCGGGATCGCACTGGCCGATGATGCGCCGGGCACCCGACTTGCGTTCGGGCCCGAACTCGCCGCGGTTGAGTTCGAACAAGGCTTCTACGAAGGCACGGTCGCCCACGGCCATTCCCCCGCGGAAGTGCGGGACCTCGCTGCGCAGGAATTCGGCACGGGTGAGCAGCGGCTTGTTGCGATGGCTTTGGGGCGCGTCGGGCGGAATCGTATCTTCCGCGACGAAGTCACGGTAGGCTTTGGCGACGCTTCGCCACGCCGCTGAAGGGCCATCGACCGGGTGGAGGGCGGTGATCATCGAGCGCGCCCGCTCGTCACCTCCCACGGCCCGGCCGAAGGTGCTGAAACGGTCGTCGTCGGGAGCGGAGCATTCGCCGTTTCGAACCGCGGCGTGGTCCATCCACGCGGCGAGGACGCGCGACGCGTTTCCCTGCTGGAGGAAGGCCCGGGTGTAGCGGTTGCTCCAGATGGAGCCGCAGGTGCCGTGATTCCGGTGGTAGCGGCTGGTTGCCTTCTGTTTGAGGCTCTTGAGCATGGCCCCGAGATCACCGAAGCGGGAGGCGAGCCTGGCCCAGGACCCGGCATCGCCCGCCTTGAGCCGTTTGCTTTCCAGCGCGAAGAAAATCGGGTCGGTGTAGGCTTCAAAGCGGCGGAACATCTCCGCTTTCGAAAGCCGTGTGCTCCTTTTGACATCGACGATGAGGTCGAAGCCGGTGGGCTGGACGGAGAAGGCCACGATGTCGATCCCCGCGAACTCGCTGGCGTCGAAAAGATCACCGATGAACTCATCGCGTTCCTCATCGGTGAATCCCGGCCACGGTCCGCCGAAGGAGGAGTGGCAATGGGCGCGGACCACCGGGGCATCCGGGTGGAAGGTGAAGCTGGAGCGGGGTCTGCGCATGGGTGGAGTGGTGGGAAGTTGGCAGCGCGGGGTTGGCTTTCCGGGGTCAGTCGCGGAGGTCGCCTTTGTTGCGGAGGGTCCAGAGGTCGGGATCGTTCTGGCCGGAGATTCGCCGGGCTCCGCTGGTGCGCTTGGCACCGAAGTCGGCGCGGTTGAGTTCGAAGACTCCCTCGGCGAACTCGCGGTCGCCCAGAGCCACACCGCCCCGGAAGTGCGGGACCTCGCTGAGGAGAAACTCGCGCCGCGTCAGCAGCGGCACGCCCCGGCCTTTGGGGTCGCGCTGGCGAAAGGGCACTTCGACGTCCCCCGCCACGAAATCGCGATAGGCCTTGGCGACGCTCCTCCACGGGAGCTCTTCACCTTCTTCCGTGAAGAGTGAGGCGATCATCGCTCTTGCCCGCACATCGCCGGAGACCGCGCGGCCGAAGGTGCAGAAGCGGTCCTCGTCCGGTGTCGCTGCCTCGCCGAGGCGGACGGCGGAATGATCCATCCAGGCGGCGAGCACGCGAGACGGGTGGCCGGTCTGGACAAAGGCGCGGGTGAAACGTTCCCCCCAGAGCCGGCCGGAGCTGTCGTGTGCCTTATGGTAGCGGTGGGCGGCCCGTTGCTTGATGTTCTTGATGAAATGGGAGAGGTCGCCGAATCGCGAGGAAAGGCGGGCCCAGGCCTGCGGGTCGTCCTCCTTGAGACGCTTTCCTTCCACCGCGAAGAACATGTCGTCGGTGAAGTCCTTGAATCGCCGTAGCATCTCTTGCTTCGGAAGAGTGATTTGGCGTGGAATATCGACGATCAGGTCGAAACAGGTCGGCTGGATCGAGAAGGCGACGATCTTCACCTCGGAGAAGTCCGCGCTGGCAAACATGTCGCGGACGAACTCATCCCGTTCGGCAGGAGAGAAGGCCGGCCAAGGACCGCCGAAAGCCGAGTGACAGTGCGTGCGGACGATGGGAAGCGTGGGGTCGAGAATGAAGTTGGGGCGGGACTTTTTCATGGCGTTCAGGAGGCGGGGCGGCTGCGGGCGAGCCGCCCGCGCCCCTCTTCTACTCCAAAGGCGCGAGCAGGTGCGAGAGCGTTTCCGGGTCGATCTTGAGCTTGGTCGTTTCCTCGGACAACAGCGCCTCGACCAGCGCGGACTTGTGCTTCTGGAGCTCCAGGATGCGGTCCTCGATGGTGCCGCGGCAGACGAGCTTGTGGACGAAGACCGGCTTGGTCTGGCCGATGCGGTGGGCGCGGTCGGTGGCCTGGTTCTCGGCGGCGGGGTTCCACCAGGGGTCGTAGTGGATGACGGTGTCGGCGGCGGTGAGATTGAGCCCGGTGCCGCCTGCCTTGAGCGAGATGAGGAAGACCGGGACCTCGCCGGTCTGGAATTTCTTCACCAGCGACGCGCGGTCCTTGGTCTGGCCGGTGAGCTTGAGGAAGGGGATGTTCTCCTTCTCCAGATGCGCCTCGATCAAGGCGAGCATCGAGGTGAACTGCGAGAACAAGAGGATGCGCCGGCCTGCCTCTAACAGGGTGGGCAGCAGCTCTTCGGTCAGGTGGTCGAGCTTGGCGGAGTCGGTGACCTTCGCGGCGGCGGCGCTCTTCAGGAGCTGGGGATGGCAACAGATCTGGCGGAGCTTGAGCAGGGCATCGAGCACGATGATGTGCGACTTCGCCATGCCCTTGTCGGCGATCGCGTCGCGGACCCGCTTGTCCATCGCGGCGCGGACGGATTCGTAGAGGTCGGTCTGCTTCTTGGTGAGATCGATGTGGTGGATGATCTCGGTCTTGGCCGGCAGCTCGGTGGCGACCTGATCCTTGGTGCGGCGCAGGATGAGCGGCGAAACGCGGCGGTTCAGCGCGAGCTGGGCATCGGTCGAGCGGTCGCGTTCGATCGGTTTGCGCATCCGGGTGTTGAAGGATTTCTCGTCGCCGAGGAAGCCGGGCATGAGGAAGCGCATCAGGCTCCACAGCTCGCCGAGGTGGTTCTCCATCGGCGTGCCGGAGAGGCAGAGCCGGTGCGCGGCCTTGAGTTGGCAGGCGCTCTGCGCAGTGATGGCCTTCGGGTTTTTGATGTGCTGGGCCTCGTCGAGGGCGACGACGTGCCAGTCGTGCTGGGAGAGTTCGTCGAAGTCGCGTCCGAGCAGCGGATAGGAGGTGAGGACGACATCGGCATCGGCGATGTCCTGGAACAAGGCGGCGCGGTCCGGGCCGTGGAGCGTGAGGACTTTCAACGAAGGAACGAACTTCGCCGCTTCCGCCGCCCAGTTGGGTACGACGGACGTAGGAGCAATCACCAGCGAGGGCTTGCCGGGATGCTTGAGCTGTTCGGCGGCGAGGTGGGCGAGGGTTTGCAGGGTTTTGCCGAGGCCCATGTCGTCGGCGAGGATGCCGTGCAGGCCGTGGGCGGCGAGGAACTGGAGCCAGCGGAAGCCGTCGTGCTGGTAGCCGCGGAGTTCGGCTTTCACGGTGGAGGGCAGCGCGACTTCCGGCAGTTCGCGGAGGTCGCGCAGGCTCTTGCCAAGCCTGGCGAGGGCACGGACGGTTTCGGAGGAGTCGATCGCCAGCGCGTCGGCCATGCCGGCGGCGGTGAGGCGGTCGATGCGTCCGGGATCGCCACCGCCTTGGAAGAGGTGGCGGACCTGGTCGACGATCTCCATCAGCGGCTTCGCGGGGAAGCGGATGAAGCCGGACTCGGGGTCTTCGCCCGCAGGAAGGAAAATGAACTCGGGAAGATCGGGAGAATCGGCGGACGGATAGTTCTTCGCGATGGCGTGGGCGATCACCGGGATGAGGCTGACCTTTTGACCGTCGATTTCGTAGGAGACATCGAAGCGGAACCAGTCGATGCCGTGGTCGGTCTCCGCCTCGATCGCGGGGATGAAATCCGTCACGTCGTGCAGGGTGAGGCCGCAGGCGGGGTCGACCTCGATGGTCCATCCGGCTGCGCGCAGTTTTTCGAACTCCGGTCCTTCTAGTAGTTCGATCCACGCGAGTTCCGGCGTCGGATAGGGCTCGGCGGGGATCACCGCGTGGTAGGTGGCGGAACCGAGCAGGGCCGATGGAATGACGGATGAAATCAGCCGCGTCCCGGCGATCAGTAGTCGGTTTTCCGCGGCGCGCTCGGCCTTGAGATCGCGCGGCCAGGTGACCCGTTTGCCGTCGCGCAGCGCGGAGTGCTCGGCCGGGGTGCTTTTGGTGGGTGCTTGGAGGCGCGGGCTGTCGCCGTATTGGAACAGCACCTCGCCGATGATCATTTCGTGTCGCCGCCAATGGTCGCCGAAGACGTGTTTGTGGACCCGCAGCACCGGCGAGGGTGGCATCGCGGGTCGCGTGACGGATTCCACCGCGCGGGGCATCGGCAGGGCGGCACCGGGGACGCTGGAGAAGCGCTCGATCAAGCGGGGCACGCTGTCCGCCCGTACCACCGGTCCGCGGGTCCAGGCCGCGAGCACCGGGCCGGGCAGGGGATTCGCCACCGGGCCGAGCACGAAGTCACGGGGATCGAAGTAGCGCGGCGGGACGGTGGGCAGCACGACGATCCCGGGTCGTCCGCCGCGGAGGACCGGGCGGACGTTGCCATCGGGCAGCTCTTCCCAGGTGGCCTCCACCGTTTCGACCGGCCCCGCGGTGACCGGGCGATAGTGGGAAGCTTCTTTGTAGCTGTGAGAGCTGTGGCCGAAATAGACGCGCTCCGTGGCGAGTGCGCCGTCGAGCAGTTCGTCCCAGTCGGGGCCCTTCATCGGCATGGTGCCCCAGCCGCCGTGTTTGTTCATCCGCTGGCGGAACAGGGAGGCGAGGACGATGTCCTCCTTCGCCATGTACTTCGGTGGCCGCGAGGGATCGGCGGTGGCGTTGCTGCCCTGGATGCGGACCGTGCCGTCCTTCGAGCGGGTGGCGACGCGCAGGGCGAAGTGGTAGCCGCCGGTCGGCGAGTCCTCGATGCAATAGGCGAGAAAGCGCGTCTCGGTGGAAGGCTTGGCGGGTTTGTTCGGCGGAGTCGCGGCCTGGCGCGCGGCGCTTTCGATCTCCGCCAGCCAGACACCAAGCTGCGGGTCCGATGCGGGCAAGGGCGAGCCACCCGATTTCGCCGCGGCCAGTTTCTTGCGGAGCAGGTGCGCCAGCGCGGCGCCGTGCTTGCAGTCGGCGCCCACCGGACAGGTGCAGGAGCTGCTGACGAACCAGTGCTTTCCTAACAGTTCGAACGCCAGCGAGGTCTCGTAGGGCCGGGTGCGGGTGCCCTGGACATCGGCGCTGACGATCAGCTCGCCGGTGCCGTGGAGCTCGATCCATTCGAGGTTCCGGATGGCGGTTTCGTTCGCGTAGGACTCCGCCCGGGCCAGCGAGGTCCGGTCGAAGTTCGACTTCCATTGGCCGGCCAAGAGCCACGCCCGGAGTTCCGGGCGGGCTTCGATGGCGGCGATGGCTTCGTCCATGAAGGCCTCAGTTCGCGATCCTCCTTCGCCAAGGCTACGGAGGACAGGCGATGTTAGTTGGCGACGATGTTCACCAGTCGGCCGGGGACCACGATGACCTTGCGCACGGTCTTGCCGTCGAGCTGTTCCTTGACCTTCGGCGCGGCGAGTGCGGCGGCTTCGACGGTCGCGGCGTCGGCGTCTTTGGCGACGGTGATCTTGTCGCGGAGCTTGCCGTTGACCTGGACGACGAGTTCGAGCTCGTCGGTGACGAGGGCGGCTTCGTCGTGCGTCGGCCACTCCATGTTCGCGAGCATCGTCGTGCCGCCGAGGCGGGCGTGGATCTCCTCGCTGAGATGCGGGGCGTAGGGGTTGAGCACGTGGAGCAGCAGGCGGAACTCGTTCAGCGGGACGACCTCGGCGGCGGTGAAGGCGTTGGTGCAGACCATCATCTGCGAGATGCCGGTGTTGAAGGACATGCGGGCGATGTCCTCGGTGACCTTTTTCACGGTTTCATGGACGATCTTGAGCAGGGCCTTGTCGCTACAAGGGACGTCCTGGATCTTCGAAGAGACGACCCATTCGCCGGCCTGGTTTTCCTCGAAGGCGACGCGCCAGACACGGGCGAGGAAGCGCGACACGCCTTCGACGCCTTTCATCTGCCAAGGCTTTACCTGTTCCAGCGGGCCCATAAACATCTCGTAGAGGCGCAGGGCGTCGGCACCGTATTCCTTCACGACGTCGTCGGGGTTCACGACGTTGCCGCGGGACTTGGACATCTTCTGTCCGTCCTCACCGAGGATCAGGCCCTGGTTGACGAGTTTTTGGAAGGGTTCGTTGGTGCTGACGTGGCCGAGGTCGTGGAGGACCTTGTGCCAGAAGCGGGCGTAGAGGAGGTGGAGGACGGCGTGTTCGGTGCCGCCGACGTAGAGGTCCACCATGCCGGCTGCGGGCGAGCCGCCCGCACCCCTCTTGTCTGCGGACGAGCCGGACCAGTAGCTTTCGGCTTGTTTGGAGATGAAGCGGTCGCTGTTACGAGGGTCGCAGTAGCGCAGGTAGTACCAGCAGGAGCCGGCCCACTGGGGCATGGTGTTGGTTTCGCGGATCGAGCCATCGGGCAGCTCGACCCAGTCGCGGGCCTTGCTGAGCAGGGGCTCGGGAGTGCCGGACGGCTTGTAGTCGTCGAGCGGCGGGGCGAGCAGCGGCAGTTCGGAATCCGGCACGGCATAGTGCTGGCCGTCCTTCCAGGTCAGCGGGAAGGGCTCGCCCCAGTAGCGCTGGCGGGAGAACAACCAGTCGCGGAGCTTGTACTGGATGCGGCGCTTGCCTTTGGAGTTCTGCTCCAGCCAGTCGATCATCTTGGCTTTGGCTTCGGCGGTGGGGAGGCCGTCGAGGAAGCCGGAGTTGACGGCGTGGCCTTCGCCGCAGGCGGCTTCCGACAAGAGGGGTTCGGGCGGCTCGCCCGAATTCCCTCCGAGACCATCATCGATGCCCTTGAAGCCTCCGCGGAGATAACGGAAGAACATTCCCTGCTTCAGCCCGACACGGCGTGGATTGTCCCAGATGTATTGGCGGAGGTCGCCGAGATGATCCGGATCGCGGACCAGGGTGTCAAAGTATTCATCCTGCCAGAACTGACCGTTGGTGCCGAGGGACTCCTGAATCCTCTTTGAGGTGAAGCTTTTCCAAGAATGCAGCGTTTTGCCGAGATCCTGGCCTTCGGCGAGGTGGACAAGGACATGCACATGGTTGGGCATTACGACGACGCCTTCCAGCGTGTAGCGGTCTCCATCGAAGTGAAACAGGTTGTCGGCGATGATGCGGGCGAGTTCCGGAGTTTTCAGGACGCAAGAGCCCGTGCCGGCGTCGAGCCATTCTTCGATTCTTCCGCTGAAGAGTTCGTGATACTGCTTTTGTTGTTCGTCGGAGCGCGGCTCGGGATGGCTGGCGAGCCACATTTCGCGTTCCTGGCGGAGCGCGGCGAGTTTCTCTTGAGGAAGACTGTCGGCGAGGCGGTAGGTGATGAAGTAGCTGCGGCCGTCCTGCTGCCAGTGGGGGAGATTCCGGCGATGCTTTTCGGTCGGGGTGTAGCCGCTTGGATCGTAGTAGGTGGCTGCGGGCGAGCCGCCCGCACCCCTCTTGTCGGAGTCGCCTGCGGCGACGACCTGGCGGATCGGCAGTTCGAACTTCGTCGCGAATTCGAAGTCCCGCTCGTCGTGCGCTGGGACGGCCATGATCGCGCCGGTGCCGTAGCCCATCATGACGTAGTCGGCGATCCACACCGGGATCTTCTCGCCGTTGACGGGATTCGTCGCGAAGGCACCGGTGAAGACGCCGGACTTGTCCTTGTTCATGTCGCCGCGCTCCATGTCGGATTTGGCGGCGCATGCTTTGATGTAGGCTTCGACGGCTTCCTTCTGCTCCGCGGTGGTGATTTCCGCGACGTAGGGATGCTCCGGCGCGAGCACCATGTAGGTGGCACCGAAGAGGGTGTCGGGGCGGGTCGTGAAAACGGTAACCGTGTGGCCCTCGAGTTGGAAATCCACCTCCGCGCCTTCGCTGCGGCCGATCCAGTTCTTCTGGAGCAGCTTGATGCCTTCCGGCCAGTCGAGCGGGTCGAGCTCGTCGATCAGGCGCTGGGCATACTTGGTGATCCGCAGCATCCATTGGCGCAGCGGGCGGCGTTCGACGGTGTGGCCCTTGCTGCGCCACTCTTCGACTTCCTCGTTGGCAAGCACGGTGCCGAGGTCGGGCGACCAGTTGACGGGGGCTTCGTGGACGAAGGCGAGGCGGACGGCGTCGATCTGCTCGCGGGTCCAGCCTTTCGCCTCCAGCTCGGCGACAGGCCTGGCCTTGCCGGCTTCCTCGTCGAAGTACGACGTGTACAGTTGCAGGAAGATCCACTGGGTCCAGCGGACGTATTCGGGATCGGTGGTGGCGATCTCGCGGTCCCAGTCGTAGCCGAAGCCGAGCGACTTCAACTGGCGCTTGAAGGTGGCGATGTTGGCGACGGTGGTGATCGCCGGATGCTGGCCGGTCTTGATCGCATACTGCTCCGCGGGCAGGCCGAAGGAATCCCAGCCCATCGGGTGGAGGACGTTGTAGCCCTGGCGGCGCTTGGCGCGGCCGATGATGTCGGTGGCGGTGTAGCCCTCGGGGTGGCCGACGTGGAGGCCGGAACCGGAGGGGTAGGGGAACATGTCGAGGACGAAGAACTTCGGGCGGGAGGCATCGAAGTCCGCATCGCCCGGGTTCGGGGTGCGGAAGGTCTTCTCGGCATCCCAGCGGGCCTGCCAGGCGGGCTCGAAGGAGCTGAAGGGGAAGGGCTTGCGGACGTCGGACATGGTCGTGAAAGGACGAAGGTCGAATTTCCAAGCGGCGGAGGGCCGCCGGCGGGGCGCGGAAATTGGCGGAAGCGGCTGACCTTGAAAAGAAAAACCCCGGCCGCCCGGGGCGAAGTTCCAAGTGGGGAAAGTGCCAAGTGCCAAGGAAGGCAGCGGAAGCGTCACCGCTTTGTCCAGATCCCGGTGGCGAGATCGAGGGCGAAGGAGCCGGTCAGGCCGGTGATGTCGGTTTGCGCGTCCTTCTTCACGGTCAAGACTTTGCCTTGGAAGACGCGGATGGAACCGTCCTCGAACTTCGCCTGGTGCGAGTGGATCCAGCCAGGCGACTCGCCGGAAGTCGCGACGCGCTCGATTTTTCCGCTGCCGGTGTGGAAGCGGAAGACGGGCGCCTGGTAGCCAAAGGCCTCGCGGGTGTGGGGGTAGCCGAGGTTGCCGATGATATAGATCCACCCTCCGACCAACGTTGCGGAGTGGAAGTCGGTGGGCGGGAAGACTTCCTCGGGGTAGCCAAGAATTTCGAAACCGCCCTTGCCGTCGTGGATGATGACGTCGTTGTAGATGCAGAAGTCCGGGTCGTAGCCGTCCTCATGCTCGCCGGCGATCTGGATCCAGCGTCCGTCGGGCAGCGGGGTCAACGACATGCCGAAGCGGTCGTGGCACCAGACCGGTAACTCGGGGTCGTAAGTTTCGTCTCCGAAATGCTTGGCTGCAAGGTAGCCGCACCAGCCGTTGCGGACCATGGCCCGCCAAAAGGGAATGTCCATACGCTCCGGGTTGGCGCTGCCGAAACGGCGGGTGCGGTCGCGCTGGAAATCCTCTTCGGTCACCGGCACTTCATTGCGGGTCCCGAGTCCGATCCAATCGCGCAGAACTTCCGTCTCTAGATCACCGGGATTCTCGCCGAGATCGAGTAAACGGCGGATGATGGCCGGGTGACTTGCTTCCGCGATGAGAGGTTTGCCGTATTTCCCTTTCTTCCAGTCCGCACCTGCTTCCATCAGCATTTCGAAGCAGGCGACCGCGCTTTCTTCCACCGCTTCCATGACGGGCGTGTGTCCGAATTGGTTCTCCACATCGCGCTCGAATCCCAGTTCCAACAGACCGCGCAACATGCGGTTGTCGTCCTGATCCGTCGGGTAGTGCAGCGGCGACCTGCCGCAACGTCCGCGAGCGTCGCGGTTCACGCCGCGCGACAGCAGCAACTTCACTTTCTCGAAATCGCCCGAATGGACCGCCAGCAGGAAAGCGGTGCGCTCCCAATAGTCGGTCGCTTCGGGATCGGCTCCCAGATCGAGCTGGGTCGCAACTTCCTCAAGCGAGCCGAGCGCGACGGCGTGGTGCAGCGGCGTCCATCCGAGCGGCGCGGGATCGGCGCCGATTCCGAGAAAGAGTCCGACCTCGTGAAAATGTCCCGTTCTCGAAAGCCATACCACACGCGGTCTCGGCTCGGGCGTTTCGCGATAGGCCGGAGCACCCACAGCCATGAGCAGATCGATCACTTCTTTCCGCCCGGCAAAGGCGGCCTCGCTGAGAGGCGTGGAGCCGCGGACATTGGTAAAGGCGAGATCGGCTCCCCGTTCGATTAGCAGGCGCAGTTTCTCCAGACTCGCGCTTTCAACCGCAACCGACAGGACGGAGTCATGATCCGGACCGGCCGGGCTTGGTTCGGATTCGGTGGCCGATGCGGATGCGGGAACAGGGCAGCCTTCCGGTCGAGTGCCCGCGTTGACGTCGGCCCCGCGGGCGATGAGGAATTCAAACGTTTCGACGCCGGCGTCGGGGCTCAGGCAGGCGGTCATGAGGGCGGTATTCCCCTCCCCGTCGTGAAGATCGACCGGAATGCCGGTATCAAGAAGGCGCTCCATTTCATGGAGGTCCCCGGCTCGGGCGGCTTGATGGAGGTCGGACATGGAGGGGCGGATTACGATGCTTATCGCGGGCTGATGGGGCGATGCGAAGTCAAAAGAAACCCCGCCGCGGACAAGGCCGGGCGGGGATGTGGTGCTGCGGCACGACGCAGCTTTCGCTGCGGGGGCGGACTGTTCGTTTTGCTGGCCACGGATCGCCCAGTCGGCCGACCCGCGGCCGACGGGTTGGGTCGGAGTTCACCCCCAGCCAAAGCGATGTCGTGCCATCGCAGTTCATGGAAAACGGCTCACTTCGCCTTCGACTTCTCGATCAGGGCGCTGAGGGTCTTGATGTATTCCGCGGTGCCGCCTTTCAGCTCGCCGATGTCCTCGGACAATTTCTTGCCCTCGGCATCGAGCAGGTAAACGGTGGGGTAGCCGCCGTTGAGATACTGCTTCTTGAGGGCGTCGTTCTGTTTCTTGAGATCGGCGGGAAGCTTCTTCTTCTTCGGGAAATCGGCTTCCATCAGGATCAGGTGCTTGGCGGCGAATTCCTGGAACTCCTTGCTCGCAAAGACCTCCTTCTCGATCTTGATGCACCAGGTGCACCAGTCGGAGCCGGTGAGGTTGATCAGGATCGGCTTGTTCTCGGCTTTCGCCTTGGTTTTGGCGGCTTCCCAGTCGGTGCCCCAGCCTTCGGCGGCGATGGCGAATGAAGCGGAGGCGACCAGGACGGCGACGGTGCGGAGGAGTGATTTCATCGGGGACTAGGACGACAGGAGTGCGCCCGATATTCCAACGAAAAACCCCGCCGCGGCACATCGGCCGGACGGGGCGGGAGCTACCATGAACGGCAGTCCGGTAAAGACTCAGTCGAGCTCCTTCTTGGCGAGCGCGTCGTCGAGGTGCTTGAGGAAGACGTCGGTCTTTGGATACTCGGAGGCGAAGAAGCGGGTGAACTCCTTGCCATCGGCATCGAAGAGGATGACGGTCGGAAAGCCTTCGATCTCATACTTTTTGGCGTAGGGATCATTCTTTTTTTTGAGTTCCTTGTCGCCATTCGGGAAATCGAGTTCGACCAGGATGAATTTCTTGCTGGCGGCATCGACGAACTCCTTCTTTGAAAAGACGTTCTTGCGCATCGCGATGCACGGCGGGCACCAGTCGGAGCCGGTGAACTCGACGAGCACGGGCTTCTTTTCCTTCTTGGCCTGGGCGAAAGCCTTTTCGAGATCGGTGGACCAGCCTTCCAGTTCCTTGGAAAAGGCGGAGCTGACCATGGCGGCGGCACCGATGGTGAAGGCGGCGAGGTAGGTGATGGCTTTCATTGCTTACTCATAGGCGTCGCACGTGCGGCGAATATTTCAAATTTCTTGGCGGTCATCGCCGTCCCCGCCAGCCTGCGGCATGCCTGCCGAACTCCCGCTTCTGGTCATCGCCACCCGCAACGCGCACAAAACGCAGGAGATCCGCGAGATGATCGGGGACCGCTTCGAGGTGCGCGATGTGAACGATTTTCCCGGGCTGCCGGCGGTCGAGGAGACCGGCACGACCTTCCTGGAAAACGCGACGCTGAAGGCGGTGGCGATCAGCCGCGAGGTGGCGGGCAAGGTGCTTTCCGACGACTCCGGGCTGGAAGTCGATGCGCTGGGCGGCGCGCCCGGCGTGTGGTCGAGCAGCTACGGCGGTGAAGAAGGGAACCACCCGAAGAACAACGCGCGGCTGCTGGTGGAGATGGCAGGGAAAGAGGATCGCGCGGCGCGATTCCGCTGCACGATGGTGCTGGCGGAGGGCGGCAAGGTGTTGGCGGATTTCAACGGCACGGTGGAGGGCCGGATCCTCGAGGCCCCGTATGGAGCGGGCGGTTTCGGCTACGACCCGCTATTCGCGCCAGAGGGGCATGAGAAGAGCTTCGCGGAGCTGGGCGCGGCGGTGAAGAACGCGCTGAGCCATCGGGGCCGGGCGCTGGCGAAGGTCATCGCTTGGCTCGAATCGCGGGACTGATTGTCATGCGCTACCGCGAGATCAATTTGCCGACCCGGGTGGCGGGAATCCTCTGGGCAATGGTCAGCTTGATCGCTGCCGGGGCCGGGGTTTTGGCGGCCTGGCAGGGCGTCTCGGATCCGCAAGGGTCGAACCCTACCCAGCTGATTTATGGTGGCTTCGTGCTGGTCGTCATGGGCGGGCTTTCCACCGCATTCGGGGCGGCACTTGCCTTTGAACGCGAACCGAGGATATGGCGGGTCGGTGCCAGCTGGATGGGTCTCCGCAGCAATGCCAAAGGGATCCTTTTTTTCCTCACCTTCTTCACGGCCGGGCTGGTTCTGTTCGGTGCAATGCTGGTGCCCGGCGTGATCCCTTGGAGCGCGGGTGGAGTCGTGATTTCGCTCGCCAGTTCCGCCGGAGGTGCCTGGGGCCTCCGGGCGATCTTCGAAAAGCGCCGGCGGCAGCGGGAGCGATCCTTGAAGGCCGCAAAAAAGGTGGCGGAAGCCCGCGAAAGACGCCGGGCCGCCAAGCGGGATCGTCCTTGATTTTGCTGCCGCACCATCCACCTGCATCTGCTAGAGACCGCGCGTGTCCATGTTCATCACCGATGCCTCCGGCAAGCGATCCTGGGGCCTGGTCGTTTTCGGGGTCGTCTGGACGGCCTTCAGCTCGATCTTTGTCGGGGTGGGGCTCTGGTCGGTGGGGAAGACCTTCTCCGCGGGAAACTGGGACCGCGTGCCCTGCGTCATCGAGCGCTTCGAGATCGCCGCCGACCCGGCGAAGGATCCGCCGTTCCAGGCGGACCTCGTCTTCCACTATCAGGTCGAGGGCCGTGACTACACCGGCACCCGGTTGTGGCCGGAGAAGAAGGGGGAGGACCAGTATGAAGACCTCGCGGAGATCCGCGAATCGCTGGGGCAGGGCCCCGAGGGGCCGCTGGATTCGCTGAAGGGCATGGCGGCGGAGTGCTGGGTGAATCCCGCGGATCCCGGGGATGCCGCCTTGAAGACCGGCGGCAAGGGGCAGGTGCTGTTCGGCCTTTTGTTCGCGGGTTTCGGCGGCCTTTTCATGCTGATCGGGATCGGGATGATCGGCGGCGGACTCTCCGGGAAATCGGTGAAGACCTCCCGCTCGGACGCCGGCAAGGGGGAGGCTCCAGGCTGCGTCATCATCGTCTTCTTCCTGATGTTCGGACTCTCCGGCCTCGGTCTATTCTGCGGGTTGATGCTGCCGAAGGCCTTCGAATGGCTGGCGATGCGCGGGTGGCAGGAAACGCCGGCCACGGTGATCTGGAGCCGGGTGGTGGAGAAGGACGGCGACGATGGCTCGACCTATGCGGTCGATCTCTTCTATCGCTACACCTTTGAAGGCCGCGAATTCCGCTCCAACCGCTACAGCCTGATCGGCGGCAGTTCGTCCGGATCCGCGGCGAAGCGCGAAGTGGTGCGCGGCCATCCGCCGGGCTCGGCGCTGACGGTGTTCGTCGATCCGAAACAGCCGCGCCGGGCCATCGTCCGGCGCGATCCCGGCTGGTGGGGGCTTTTCTTCCTGTTCCCGCTGCCCTTCATGGCGGTCGGCTTCGGCGGGCTGTGGTGGTATTTCAAGAAGCGGAACCAGGGGGTGTCGGTATCGGGATCCCGTCCGCGTGGCGGGCGCGCGGTGGCGGCCCGGGCGCTTCACCCGCCGGCCCCGGCGGTCGCGGGCGAGTGGATCAGGGCCGGTGGATCGCGCTGGGTGGCGTTCATCGCGCTGACGGTCTTCGCCTTGTTCTGGAACGGCATCATTTCCTTCGGCGTGCGCGATGCCTGGTCGGGGCTCTCTGACAACTCAGGGATCGGCCGGTTTTTCGGCGGCGGACTCGGGCTGTTCATGATTCCCTTCGTGCTGGTCGGGATCGGTCTGGCGCTCGCGGCGCTCTACGGCTTCGCGGCGGTGTTCGCGCCGCGCTATGAATTGAAGATCGGCGAAGGCCGGCTGGAGCCGGGGAAGTCGGTCGCGGTCCAGTGGCGGCGGGCCGGCGGGTGCGGGCAGCCGCGGGATTTCACGCTGCTGCTGGTCGGCCGCGAGGAGGCGACGTATTCGCAAGGCAGCAGTGACTCGACGGCGAAGTCGGTCTTCCATGAGCGAGTGCTGTTCGAGACCACGGTGCCGATGGCGATGAATCAGGGGCGGGTCGACCTGAGCATCCCCGGGGACGCGGTGCCGACCTTCCACGGCAAGCACAACCGCATCCGCTGGCTGCTTTACCTCCGCGCCACGGTGCCGCGCCTGCCGGATCTCAAGGACGAGCGCGAGATCCTCGTCGCCACCCCGGAGCCCGGGAAACTGCCATGATCACCATCACCGTCCGAGAGAAGAAACTGCGGCCCCGCGACACCGTCGAGGGGCGCGTGGAGTGGCGATTGGACAAGGAGCCGAAGGACCTGGAACTCCGGCTCTGCTGGTTCACCCGGGGCCGCGGGACCGAGGAAGCGGAGACCGTCGCGGTGCTGCCGCTGGGCGACACCACGAGCGGGTCGCGGGACTTCTCCTTCGTGCTGCCGGGGGAGCCGTGGAGCTTCGACGGGAAGTTGATCAGCCTGGTGTGGGGGCTTGAGGTCGTCGCCAAAAAGTCGGGCGGACTGGCGCTGGAGGAGCTGGTGGTGTCTCCGGACCGCGAGGTGCGGATCCTTGGCGAGGTCGCGGAGCCGCGCAGCGGCAGTGCGGTGCCGAAGTGGCTGAAGCGATTCACCCCGGGGTCGAAATGACGGCGGCGGGAAATCCGTTCGCGCCCGATCGTTTGCGGCGGCGGCTCGGTTTCGATCCGGCGCTCGCGGGGACGACCTGGCAAGCGCTGGAGTCCCGTTGGCACGAACTCGGGTGCAGGGCCGCGGTGACCGGGCATCGGGGTAGCGGCAAGACAAGCCTGCTCGATGTCTGGGCGGCGCGGCTCGATGAGGCTCCCTTGCGCCTGTTTTTCAACGAGAGCCGCCGCGATCTCGATGATCGGGATCGGGCCGTGCTGGCATCGTGCGCCGGAAAGATCCTGTTCATCGATGGCGAGGACCACCTGTCCTGGCGGCAGCACCGGGAGTTGCGGCGGGCCACGCGGAAAGCCGCCGGCGTGCTGGTCGCCCGCCATGATCGCGGTGGATGGCCGGAGTTGGTCCGCCTTTCGGGCTCACCCGCTCAAGCTGCGATCCTGCTGGAGCGTGCCGCGCCGGAGTGGGTGGGGCATTTCCGGCCGGAACTCGCCGTCCGCTGGGAAAAATGCGGCGGCAATCTTCGCGAGCTGTGGCTCGGCTGCTACGACGATCTTGCCGTGGGGAAGAAAACTTTTGAAAAAAATTAAGAAATCCATAAGGTCCGCCGCGTGAAACCCATTCTCCTGCTGATTTCCTTGTTCGCGGCGGTCGCGCTGAGTTCCTGCTCGAGCCAGGTGAAGGCCAAGCAACCGGTGTCTTACCGCTTCGAGCACGGTCGCACGGCGATGCTCCGCGATGGCCTGGCCTACGCGCCGAAAAACGCGCCGCTGGCAGTCAAGCGGGCGATTGCCGCCGGCAACCGCTTGCAGAGCAAGCCCTACAAGTGGGGCGGCGGTCATGCCCGCCACAACGACAGCGGTTACGATTGCTCCGGCACGGTTTCCTACGTCCTGCGGGAAGCGGGGCTGCTCAAGGGCTCGATGCCGAGCAGCGGATATTTCAACTACGGCAACAGGGGCGAGGGCGACTGGATCACGGTCTATGTCCGCAGCGGGCACGTCTTCATGACCGTCGCCGGGCTCCGGCTCGACACCGGCTGGGGTTCCGACCGCAGCGGTCCCCGCTGGCACACCCGCACCCGGCCCGGTCACGGTAACGTGATGCGGCATCCGGCCGGGCTCTGAAGGACGCGTCGGGGCGGCCCGCAGGCTTCTCAAATCACGGTGATTTATGGACTTGCCGTAGATCGTCCGACCGTGTAGCGGGGAAAAGCTCCGGGGCAACTTTCCGGGCACGCTTCTTACGGTCTCTGCGCCATCGGCTGATGAAGTGGATTTGAAAATTGGCGTAGCGACTACAGACAATGGACATCTACGTGGGCAACCTGCCCTTCACCGCCACGGAAGAAGAAGTGGCCGAGCTCTTCGCCGCCTTTGGCGCGGTGGAGAAAGTGAAAATCGTCACGGATCGTGAAACCGGCCGCCCGCGCGGGTTTTGCTTCGTGACCTTGGCCGACACCTCGCGTGTCAAGGAAGCGGCGGATGCCGTGGACGGACAGGAACTCGGCGGTCGTCCGCTGCGGGTCAATCCGGCCGAACCCCGCGAGAAGAAGCCCGGTGGCTTCGGCGGTGGTGGCGGTGGTCCCCGCGGCGGTGGCTACGGCGGCGAACGCCGCGGTGGCGGCGGTGGTGGCGGCGGCTACGGCGATCGCCGTGGCGGCGGTGGCGGCGGTGGCTACGGCGGAGATCGCCGTGGCGGCGGCGGCGGCAAGGGCGGCTACGGTGGCGGCGGCGGAGGCCGCGGCGGCTACGGTGGCGGCAAGGGCGGCGGCGACTGGGATTGATCCCGATCACGACGTCCGCTTCCACGAACCGGATTCTTTTGAAAGCCTCGTCCCTCGCTGCAGGGACGGGGCTTTTTTCGGGGCCCCTTTGATCACCGATGGGCTGACCAGGATCGGCGTCTTCATGTGCTGAATCCCGAGAGGATCCGCTCCCTGCGGAATGGGGATCCTCTCTTGGGCCTTGGCGGTTCTTTTGCAGGCCCGACCGTCCAAGCCGACTAAAGATCGGCGCTCCCTTCGGAGGGCAAGCCCACCGACCCACCGACCCTTGGGCTTGCGGCGGCGGCGGGAATGCGGGATGCTCGCGATCACTCATGACCCCCGCATCCGTCAACGTCGTCCGCCTGATCTACCTGCTGGTCTGCGAGGGGGCCGGGGTGGCGATCGCGCTGAGCACGAAAGGGACCTCGGTGGAGATCTCGATGACCGCGGGCCTGGTCGGTGGTTTGGTGGTGGGCGGGTTTTTCATCTGGATCGAGACGCTGATCAAAGGCTTCAGCCTGCGCGGCTTTTCGACGGCGACCTTCGGCCTGCTGGTCGGCGTGTTCTGCGCCTGGCTGCTGAGCCGGGTGGACATTTCCACGCTGATTTCGCTGGCGGTCCGTGACCGGCTGACGTCGACGGACGGGCGCGAGGTGGTCGGGGCGGAGGCGCTGGTCACCACCTTCACCTTCACGATCCAGATCATCCTCTACGCCAGCTTCGGCTTTCTCGGCGCGGTGCTGGCCCTGCGCAGCAGCCGGGACGACTTCGCCTTCATCCTGCCCTACGTCCGTTTCCGCCAGGATAGCAGCAGCGGCCAGCCGGTGGTGCTTGATGCCGAAGCGGTGATGGACGGGCGCGTTCCGGCGGTGGTGCGCTCCGGCTTCCTCAGCGGCCGGCTGGTGGTGCCGCGCTTCGTGCTCGATGAGATCCAGGTGCTGGCCGGCTCGCCGACCCCGGCGAAGCGCCAGCGGGCGGAACGCGGGCTCGCCTGTCTGGAAAGCATGCGCACCGCCAAGGACTTGCAGGTGAGCATCGAGGACGCGGCCGGGATTTCCAACGACGAGACCTTGAACAGCCGTCTGCTGCAAGTGGCCCAATTGCTCGGGGCGCGGCTGATGAGCAGCGACGAGAACCTCGGCAACGTGGCGAAACTGCGCGGCGTCGACGTGCTGAACCTGGACGAGCTGCTCGACGCGCTGCGGCCGACCGTGGCGGTGGGAGAAAAGGTCCGCCTCGCCCTGGTCCGCAGCGGCAAGGACGACCATCAGGGCGTCGGCTACCTGCCCGATGGCACGATGATCGTGGTCAATCACGCGGTGTCAAAGATCGGCACGACGCAGGACGTGGTGGTGATCAGCACCCTGCAGACCAGCGGCGGGACCATGGTGTTCGCGGAGCTGGCGGGGAGCTGAGGTCGCGGGTCAACGTCGGCATTGCTGCCAATCGCGGATCGCGG
Source organism: Haloferula sp. (assembly GCA_044372775.1). Taxonomy (GTDB): domain Bacteria; phylum Verrucomicrobiota; class Verrucomicrobiia; order Verrucomicrobiales; family Akkermansiaceae; genus Haloferula. Next base: position 33,575 of record JBIPNO010000035.1, on the reverse strand, counting down.
TGCCCAAGTGGCGGATCGTGGCCCCGGCGGGGGTGAATGGGCTGTCGGCCAGCGCCCGCTCGGCCGCGCCGCCGCAAAGCCAGGCGGCCAGCGCGGCGGCGTCGGGAATCGGCAGGCCCCGGGCGAGCAGCGCCCCGGCGACGCCCGCGAGCACGTCGCCCTGGCCGCCCGACGCCATGCCGGCGTGGCCGGTGGGATTGAAGCGGGTGCTTTCGCCCGGCGCGGCCACCAGGGTGCGGGTTCCTTTCAAGAGCAGGGTGCAGGGATGGCGGGCGACGAAGGCGGCGGCGGCCGCGGGCCGTTCGAGGTCCGCGAGGTCCGCGGCCAGGCGGCGGAACTCGCCCGGATGCGGGGTGATGGCGTGGTGCGGACGGAGCAGGTCGAGCCGGCCGGTGGCGGCGAGGAGATTGAGAGCGTCGGCATCGAGCACGGCGGGCGTCGTATCCTCCGCGAGGCGCTCCAGCAGGCGTTCGCGCCAGGCCGGCGAAACGTTTCCGGTGCCGGGGCCGATCACCAGGGCGTCGTGTCCGGCGGCGAAGGCATCGGCCACCGGATCGTCGGAGGCCCGGACCATGATCTCGGGCGGCACCGTGGCGGCGAGGTGAGGCAGGAAATCGCGTTCGACGTGCAGCGTGACCAACCCGGCCCCGGCGTGCAGCGCGGCACCGGCGCAAAGGACCGCGGCACCGCCCATGCCCGGCGAGCCCGCCAGGATCCCCACCCGGCCGGCGGAGCCCTTGTGAAAGTCGTGCGGGCGCGGTGGCAGTAGGCCGGGAACGGCTTCGGGGCAGAACAGGCGGAGCGCGCCGTGGTCCGGCAGCGGCAAATCGGTCAGGGGAACCAGCAAAAGCCGGCCGGCGCGGGGAATGCCGGCCGCGGTGGCCAGGCCCGCTTTTGGCACGCCGACGGTCAGGGTGAGGTCCGCCGTCACCGCATCGCCTTCGCCGGTGTCGGCGTCCATCCCGGAGGGCAGGTCCATCGCGGCGATCAGCGCGCCCCGGGTCGCGCGGAGCTCAGCCATTTCCGCCGCGAGGTCGGCGAGGGGCGGGCGGAGCGGGCCTTTGGCGCCGATCCCGAGCAGGCCGTCGAGCAGCAGGCAGGGACCGGGCGTGGAGGCGGGGTCGTTGCGGTCCGCGGGTGCGATCCCCAGCTCGCGGAGCTTCCGCCGCGGGAGCACGCCCCATTCGACTTCCGGGCAGGCGCCGCGGACCGCGATGGTCCAGCCTGCCGTGCGAAGGTGACGGAGCGCGGCCAGCGCGTCGCCGCCGTTGTTGCCCTTGCCGACGTAGGCGACCGCGAGGCCCGGCTGGGGAAAGGCGGCGATCAAGCGGCGGGCGATGCCTTCCCCAGCTTGATCCATCAGCGACTCCGCGGTGATCCCGCGCCGGAACGCGGAATCTTCCAGCGACCGCATGGCCGCGCCGGTGATGAAGGACATGCCGGGAAGCTAGCGGTTCCGGCGGCGGGTCGGCAAGCCGGGGCTGGTCTCAGCCGCCCCGGCGGTAGCGGACGATGCCGTCGGCGATGCCTTCGGCCAGCGCTTGGCGGAACCATGCCGACTTCATCCGGCCGCGTTCGTTGGCATTGCTGACGAATCCGCCCTCGACCAGGATCGACGGGCAGGTGGTGTTCCGGATCACGTAGAAGCGGGCGAATTTCACGCCGCGGTTCACGACCCGGACCTTCGACATCATGCCGGAGTGGACGTAGGAAGCGAGCGCGCGGCTCTGGCCGGAACAGTAGAAGGTTTCCAGGCCGGAGACATGCTGCTTCCAGGTGTAGTTGTAGTGAACGCTGACGAAAATCGCGTCGGAGTAGCGGCTGGCGATGCGGACGCGCTCGGGCAGGGAGATGAAGTAGTCGCTGCGGCGGGTCATCACCGTCCGGAAACCGCGCTTCTTGAGCTCGTTTTCCAGGCGGACCGAGGTGTCGAGGGCGAGGTGCTTTTCATACACCAGGCCCCATTGGCCGCCTTTGTCGTGACCGCCGTGACCGGGGTCGATGACCACGGTGCGGAAGAATTTCGCCTGGACCGGGGCGCTGGCGAGCAGCAGGGCGACGGCAGGAAGCAGGGAACGGAAGAGCTTTCTCATGGAGAAGGAATTGTTAAGGAAACAAAACAATATAGATTTTTTAGATATCGCTATCCACGATGTAAAGGGCAAATCGCCCACGTGCCGGAAATCTTCCCGGCCTTACTGGAAAATGAATGCCGGCCGGTCGGAAGCCTTGCGGACGCGGCTGCGGGCCTCGGCTTCGGCCTTGGGATCGTAGGGGATGCTGTTGCCGACCTGGACGATGCCGCTCGAGAGGGTGATGAGGATCGGATCCGGTCCGGCGCCGCGCTTGTGGAGTTCGCGGCCGAGCAGGGTGCCGTCGGGGCCGACGCGGGCGTGGGACCAGAGGGTGGGGCCGATGAGGTAGAGCACGTGCATCACCTGGCGGTTGTCGACCGCCACCGTGGGCTTGCGGAACATCAGCACCTCGCCCAGCGAATGCGTCTGGAGGGGATTGCCGGTGCGGCTGTCGACCACCTGGGCGTAGAGCATCGTCTTCTTGCCGCCGGTGAAGTTCAGGATCCGGTATTCGCGGGTTTGGCCGGACTTGCCCGGCACGCCGACCTTCTGGGACCAGTAGGGCCGGGCGGTGTTGATGTTGAACAGGAGGCGGTTGGAAATGAAGCCGTCGGTGGTCTGGCCTGGCAGCCGGACCACGCCGTAAACCGAGTAGTTCCCCATGCTCTGGAGCGGGTAGAGCTGGGCGAGGTCGATGGTGCGGGTCATCGTCTGGCCGAGGGGGATTTTCACCGCGCCGAAGGTCGGGCGGCCGAGCGGAGTCATCGGGACGCCGCTGTTCGAGGTCACCGTGAAGTCGATCCAGCCGAGTCGGTTGTTTCCCTGGAAGACGAGGTCCTGGCCGGAGTTGTTGGAGATGCTGACCGAGATCGGGACGGCTTCGCCGGCGACGAAGGTTTTGCGCGCCATCTGCAGCTTCACGTCGATCTGGGCGGAGGCCCGCGCCATCAGGAGGCCGAGGAGAACGAGCGGGAGAATCTGACGCAGGCGGGTCATAAGGGGAGAAGGCCTAGCGCAGCCGTTCCGGGCCGTCAATCCAACGGGCCGGTTGTTCTTCTAACGGGTCTGGCCGGCCGGGGTCCTGGTCTTACGGGCTTTCCCCCGAGGGTGGGGTTTCCAGGAATCCGCGAAGGGTGTTGCGGAGTTCCTCGCAAAAAGGAAGAGTTCATCCCCGCGGTGCCCGTATCCCCATCCCCCCTCCCATGGATCTGCTTCTTCGAATCAAATGGCGGCCCGAGATCGGCGACCCGACTTTCATGGGCTGGTTCACGGTGTTCGCCTATGCGGTGGCGGCGGGTCTGGCGTGGCGCGCTTGGTCGAAAGGGCGCGAGCGGATCTGGCTGGCGGTGGCGGCCGGGATGGTGCTGCTGTGCCTGAACAAGCAGTTCGACTTGCAGTCGCTGTTCACGGACATCGGACGGGAGATCGCGCGTTATGGCGACTGGTATGAGGACCGGAGGAAGGTGCAGAAACTTTTCGTGATCGCGGTGCTGGCAGGCGCCGGCTTGTTCGGCTGCTGGTTCGTCTGGCGCTTCCGGAGCTTTCTAGCGGGGCACAAGCTGCTGGCGGCGGGACTTTTCCTGCTGCTGACCTTCATCGTGGTCCGGGCGATCTCGTTCCATCACGTGGATGTCTTTCTCAAGAGCGGGGTGGCGGGGGTGAGGATGAACTGGGTGCTGGAGCTGGGCGGGATCCTGATCGTGGCGGTGGCGGCCCTGCGCGAGTGCCCGACGCGGGCCGGGCGGGAGCGGCCGGCGGAAAGATAAAGGGGGCTCGACCTTTCAGGGAAATCGGCGAGTCTTCCGGTGATGTTCCGCCGCCTTTTTCCCATCGCCACCTTATTGCTTCTCTCCGCCGGACCGTCGTTCGGCGACAAGCAGGCCATCACCGAAAGCCGCCACCCGACGGCCATGGAAATCCGGCGCTACCGGGCGAAAGTGGTGGAGCAAAAGGCGGACGAGGATTTCCGGCCGATGCCCCGGATCGTCGGCGGCAAGCCGGCGGGCAACGGTGAATATCCCTGGATGGTCGGGCTGATCGCCGCCGACGAGCCGGACAACTACGACGGCTATTTCTGCGGAGCCTCGCTGATCCACCCGCGCTGGGTGCTGACCGCCGCGCATTGCGTGCTGGGCAGCCGGGCGGAGGACATCGAGGTGCTGGTGGGGGCCACGGACCTTTCGAATCCCGGCAGCGCGCAGCGGATCGCGGTGGCGGAAATCATCATCGCGCCGACTTACAACGACATCACGAGCGACGCGGATTTCGCCCTGCTGCGGCTGGCCGAAGCGGCGGAGAGGACGATCCTGCCGATCCTCGACGACCCCGCGCTGGAGGCTTCCGGCGTGCTGGCGACGGTGACCGGCTGGGGTGACACGACGAATGGCGAGCGCGATTTCCCGAACCGGCTGCAGGAGGTGGAGGTGCCGATCGTCGACCTGGCGCTGGCGAACCAGAGCGAGGCCTACCTGGGGACGCTGACGGACAACATGCTGGCGGCCGGCTTGGCGGGCGGCGGCAAGGACGCGTGCAACGGCGACAGCGGCGGGCCGCTGCTGGTGCCGTCGCCGCTGGCCCCGGGCTGGATGCAGGCGGGGATCGTGAGTTTCGGTTCCGGCTGCGCCTTGCCGGGCGTTTACGGGATCTACACCCGGGCGGGAAATTTCCGCGACTTCATCACCGGCCACATCCGCCCGAACTACGCGCGGTGGGAACTGGCGAACGACCGGATGGGAGAAGGCCGTGACCTGGATGAAAACGGTCGGACGAATTTCGAGGAATGGGCGCTGCCGGACGGGGTGGTCGAGAAGGAATCGGATGCGACCAACCTCGACCTCCGCTACCTGCGCCCGGCCGATGCGCCGGAGGCTGCCTATGTGCTGGAGCGGGCGGCCAGCGAGGCCGGTCCGTGGACCGCGGTCGGCGGGTTCGTGCTGGTCAACCAGCGCTTGAACGGCGGCATGGTCCGCGCGGGGCTCCAGATTCCGTCGAGGGAGAACACCGGCGTGTTCCGGGTCCGGGCGACGTATTCGAGCGCGCTGGCCTTCGGGCCGCGTCCGCTGGCGGCTCCGGGCGGGGCGACCGGTCGGCTGGACTCGGCGGACCGCTTGAGTTCGAGCCGCCGGACCAAGTCCTATCAACTTTCCATCCCCGATAATTCAGGTCCGCTGGTGGTGACCCTGCGTTCCACCGAGTTCAAGGCCAGGCTCCGCTTCCAGACCGTGGACGGCGGCGGCACCACGACCGAGGTGGATGCGGACCAAGGCGGCGGCGTGCTGGGCACCGACGAGCGCTTCGAGTTCACTCCCGAGGTCGGCCGGGTTTACCAACTGTCCGTCACCACCACGGACGCCGGCGAAACTGGCACCTACGAACTCAACGTCTGGAGCGCCGCGGCGGCGAACGCCTTGCCCTCCCTGTCCACGGCGCAGCCGGCCACCGGCAGCCTGACCGCCACCGATCCTTTCGATCCCTTCTTCCAGCCGGGCGGGTTTTTCCACAAGGACGACTACCTGTTGGTCCCCGGTGCCGTGCCCGCGGGCTCGGTGCTGGAGATCCAGATGAAATCGAAGGGTGCGGCGGCGAAGGGGATCGATGACTTCCTGGCGCTGATCGACGCCGAGAGCGGCCGCCTGATCTCCGGCAACGACAATTTCTCCGGCAAGACCAACGACGCGGGGCTCCGCTTCATCCCGGTGCCCGGCAAGTCCTACCTGCTGCGCGCCAGCTCCGGCGAGGAGCGGGACCTCGGGAACTACACCTTGAGCGCGAAGTCCGTGGTGCCCGGGCCGAAGACCGCACTGGCCCCGCTCGCGGCCGGCGGCACGGTCAGCGGCAAGCTCGCGGTCTCCAGCGAGCTCGACGAGCGCTACTTCACCTTCAAGCGCGACCACCTGCTGGCCCCCGTAGCGGCGGGTGAGGAAGTGGTGCTGACCCTTTCCTCGACCAAGTTCGACGCCTACCTGATCGTCCTCGACGCCTCCGACCTGACCGTCGTCACCGAAGCCGACTCCGGCGGCCCGGCGGGCGGTCGCGACAATGCCCGGGCGAGCTTCGTGGCCGCCGCAGGCCGCCGCTACCTGGTCCGCGCCACCACCTACGATGAGCGGGAAAAGGGTGCGTATGTTTTGAGCGCCAGCCTGGCCCCCTGATCCCTGTCCGCCATGATTGGGAATCCGTTGCTGATTCCGCCCTTTTGGGTGCCCTGGTGGTGCTGCAGTGGTTCGTCCTCGCGATGCTGCTGCGGCTTTCAGGCCGGGTCTCGCGGCTGTTCCGCGCCGGCCGGTCGCTGAATGCGAAGGAGAAGGCGATCCACGACAAGGGCCTCGTCTCGACCCTCAAGCAGACCCACGACGATCTCGATACCGCGGTGTCGAGCAGGCCTTGTCCCAGACGAGCACCACCTTCCGGCTCTCGCTCCGCCACGAGGTGACAGGGAGCTGCGGAGAAAAAATCACCGCTTGATCACCGGGCCGATGCTGCCTCCGGGAACAAATTCTGCCTCGATTTCCTTGCTTTTGCTGGTCGCCGTCCCCTTTCGCACGGCATTCACCCAGTGCACCACGCTTCGTGCGAGGGGTGCGATGTCCCACTGCATGCGGGCGATCGGCGGGTGGCACCAATCCACCATCGCGTCGCTGTCCGCACACACCAGCGAGACGTGTTCCGGCACCTTGATGCCATGCCGGGTCAGAAACGCCAGGGCGGCGAACACCCGCGGTGTTTCATCAATGATCACCGCGGTAGGCGGCGTCCCCTTGAAGAGATTCTCTAACAGCCGATTGAAACCTCCCGGGGATTCCTCCCAGTCCGGAAGGTTGTAACTGCTGGTCTGGATCCCGTGCATGTTCAGTTCCTCCAGAAACACGCGGGCGCAGAGGCCAGGTGTCGGTTTGCGGACGGGTTCGCGGACGATCAACACGATGCGGCGGTGTCCGAGGGCGAGCAGGCGGCGCGTGGCGGTGCGGTAGGCGGCTTCCGCATTCACCCCGGCGCTGGCCAGCGGTTGGTTGGTGGCGCGGCCGTAGAGAGCGAGGCACGGGGTCTTCTGGGTGGAGCACCACTCGAGAAGCGGGCGTGATCCGGCCTCGACCACCCAGGCATCCGCCCGGGCGGCCGCCAGCAAGCGGGTGATGGGCGCGACCTCGTGCTTGAGTTCGACCTGGGACTTCCTGCAGAAAAACACGGCATGGCCCGCGTCTTCGAGGGAGTGCATGATCTGGATCAGGACCAGGGATGATTGAGGACAATCCAACAGCCGCGAATCGTGGCGCAGGATGGCCACCCGCACCGGTCGCTGGAGGGCCTTGACCGAGCCGCTGCCGGCTCCCGTGATCGCGCGGCTGCGGCCAAGCCCGCGCCCGGCCACGGCCCCCTCGTTTTCCAGAAGGCGCATCGCGCGCCGGACCGTGTGACGCGCGACATCCAGCTCCGCCGCCAATTGCTGCACGCCGGGGACGAAATCCCTCCATCGTCCCTGCCGGATGCCCTCCCGCAAATGGGCGGCAACCTGTTCGGGCAGGGATGGTCTGGGGATGGGGCGCATGATCAGACCTGCTCTCTGTTAGAATCAGTTGTCAAACACAAATCCCTTGTGACCGATCAGGCATTTTGATTGCTTCAAAAGGCTGCGTTCATCGATTCCGCGACTTAGTGAAATACATCACAACCATGCCATGATCACCATGAACATCTCTCATATCGGCAGCCACCTCCGGGTGGCCGCGAAACAATCCGCCTGCGCGTTCGCGCTGGCGGTGGGACTGGCTGCCGGCAGCGTGCAGGCGGCCACCACGACCATCATCATCGAACTCGGGGCATTCGAGTCCGGTGGAACGCCGTTCGCCGGCGGCGATTTGGTGTCCGAAATCCCTCTTGGCTCCCTGCCTGCCGGATCCATTCTCCGCTCGGTCACCATGAACTATCGGCTTGAAGCCGGCGACCCTTACCTTGGAGACCTCCGTGTTCTCTTCGCCGATGCTACTGCCGACAATGGGGTCCTGCAGATAGCCGGCACTCCTGACGATGGTGGATATACGAAAACCGCCAGCCCTTCGGTGACCTGGAACTCGGGCAGTGACTTCAGTGTCGGGGCCACGGCAACCCAAACTCTGACCGCCGCCGACGGCATCCCGGCCATTGATCTCAACACCGTTGAAGTCTGGCTCCATACCGGGTATCCCGGCTCTTGGGCGGGATCCATCACCCTTGAGTATGACGAGTTTGAACCCGCCGCCATCACGAGCTTCGGACCCGGTGCCGTGGTGGGAGAACTGGTGGCCAATGCCGCCGCCATCACCTGGACGGTCCCAACCGGAACCAATCTGACGGCCCTCGCCCCAACCTTCACCTTGTCCTCCGGCACCTGCGACCGGGACAGCGGCGGACCCACCACGTATGACTTCACCAGTCCCGTGGTCTACACGGTCACCGACGGGCCCACGGTCAACACCTACACCGTGACTGTCACGGTGGCGAATGCCCTGCAATGGAACGTCGCCGGCGGCGGCGATTGGGATACCAGCACCGCCAACTGGCTCCCGCTGCCGTCCGGGCCGGTCACGACTTTTGCCAACGGCAACGAGGTGATCTTCGACAATACGGCCGGCGGTACAATCACCATCGCGCCGGACATGTCGCCGGCGTTCACCACGGTCAACGCCGCATCCGGCACCTACACCTTCAGCGGTGGCCCCATCGCCACCGGATCGCTGACCAAGAGCGGAGCCGGAGAACTGGTAGTGAAGACCACGAACAACTCTTTCGGCGGCGGCACCATCGTCAATGACGGCAGGCTGCGTTTGGATCTGGACCTGTTGAAACTGGGAGACGGTCCGATCACTCTCAATGACGGCGAGATTTTCTTGTGGCGGGCCAGACCCACGAATGCCCTGGTCGTCAACGGGGGCAAGGTCATCGCCGAGAACGGTTTCAATAACAATCGGTTCGACGGCCCCATCACCTTGAACACCACCCTGGTCTGCGATGTGTTCTACCAGTTGACATGCAGCAATACCATCAGCGGTGTGGGCGGTTTGACCAAGACATCTACTTCACCCAACGGCCCCCTGATTCTTTCAGGTACCAGTAGCTACACCGGCCCGACCACCATCATGGGCGGCACCCTGCGATGCGACAGCCCCGACGCCGTGGCCAGCGGCGACCTGAGCATCAGCTCCGGCGGTGCCAAGATGAATCTGAACTACACCGGAACCAAGGCCATCGGCACCTTGACCCTCGGCGGGGTCGTGCAAATCAACCCTGGGACCTACGGCTCTCCCACGTCCGATGCCACCTTCAAGAGCAACTACTTTGAGGGACTTGGCACGGTGACGACCGGAGATCCGGCATCCGCTGCGTTCATGGTCTCCTTTGGAACCAACGTCGCGGGAAGCATCGCCCTCATTGACGCTCCTGTTGCCGGCGCTGCGTCCATCTCCTGGCTTGTGCCCGATGGAACGGATTTGGCGACTCTGGCCCCTGAGTTCGCGGTGAGCGTCGGGGCAACCTGCATCGATCAGACCAGTGGACTCCTCCCCAGCCCGAATTTCGGTGCCGGCCCGGTGGTCTACACCGTCGTTTCGCAGAATACGTCGGTCACCATCACCTACACCGTCACGGTCTCGACTTTGCCGGATGACAGTTCCGTGACCTGGAACCTTCCCGGCGGCGGTAATTGGAACCTCAGCAGCATCAACTGGACGGGACAGCCGTCCAATGTTTCCAGACCCTACTTTGACGGGGCCGACGTGATCTTCAACAACACAGGTGGTGGCACGATCGCCATCGACGCCGAAATGGCGCCGCTGTCCACCACCGTCAGCGCCGCATCCGGCACCTACACCTTCACCGGAGGCCCGATCGCCAGCGGTTCGCTGACCAAGGACGGCGGCGGCACGCTGGTGATCAAGGACTGGAACAGCTACAGCGGCGGCACCATCATCGAAACCGGCACCCTTCGAATCGACTGGCCCGGGGATGCCAATCCAAAAAAATCGCTTGGCAGCGGACCTGTCACCCTCGAAGGCGGCTCGCTTACTCTGAATCGCACCCTTCTCGCGAATGCGTTCACCGTTAACGGCGGATCGATGTTCCTGGACAATGGCTTTGGCAACACCTTGACCGGACCCATCATCCTCAATGTGGATTTGAATGTGACGGCGCAATATGCCAACCATCCGCTCAGTGGCGATATCTCCGGTCCTGGAGGAATCACCATGACTTCGTCGGCTGGTGGCGGCTTGATCCTTTCCGGCAACAACAGCTACACAGGAACGACCACGGTCACGGGCGGCACCGTCCGCATTGAAAGCCCGGCAGCCCTGAGCGGCGGCAGCGCCGTCAGCATCAGCGGCTCCGGCAAGGTGAACCTGAACTACGCCGGGACCAAAAACGTCGCTTCGCTGACCCTCGGCGGCTTGGCCCAAACCACCCCGGGCACCTATGGTTCCATCGCATCCGGTGCCAACTTCCAGAGCGACACCTGGTTCACCACCGGAAGCACCGGCACGGTGACCATTGGCGGCGGCTCCGACTATGACACCTGGCTTGACGATTTCACCTTCGCGCCCGGTGCCGACATCACCGCCACCGGCGATCCGGATGGCGACGGCGTGAGCAACGAGGAAGAATACGCCTTCGGCCTCAATCCCACCTTGGGTTCGTCGGCCAACCCGATCGTCGCGCCGCTCGATCCGGTCACCGGCAACTTACAGTACACCCGGCGGGCGACCCCGGCCGCGACCGGCCTCACCTACACCGTGCTGACTTCCACCACGCTGGCGGGCTGGACGGCCGGTGGTGCCACGGAAACCGGCTTCACCACCAGCGGCAACATCCAGACGGTCACGGTCAACGTCACCGCCCCGCCGGTGGGTGGCAAGCTGTTCGTCCGTGTGGAAGCCGAGGAGGCACCCTGATGAGCCATTCCCGTTTCTGAATCGCCCAGATCCGCCGCAAGGCCGGGAGTCCAGCTCCCGGCCTTGTTGTGGTGACCTGATCCAGCGACGGACCCACCGATAAGAATTCCAACTTCCCCGACATGAACCCCCTCCATCCCTCACGCGCGCCCGTCGCTTTCCTCGCCGCGCTCCTTGCGTTTGCCCTCACCACCGGTTCCCGGGCCGCTCCCGTCACCAAGTCCGCCACCGGCACCGATCTCACCGACGGCGCAAGCTGGGGCGGAACGGCTCCCGGATCGGGTGACATCGCCACCTGGACCGGCAGTTCGCTAGGCGCGGGCCTGACGCTCGGATCCTCCCGCTCATGGAGCGGCATCCACGTGGCGGGCGCGGCGTCGGCCATCGGCGTCACCGGGGCGGGCACTCTCGCACTGGGATTGGACGGCATCAACATGTCCGCCGCCACTGTCAATTTGACCTTGGGAACACCGCTGGATCTGGGGGCCAGCCAGACTTGGACCGTGAACTCGGGCCGGAATCTCACGGTTTCCGGAATCATCTCCGGCCCGGCCATGGTTCTCACGAAATCCGGCTCCGGCACCCTGGTCATCAACCACGCCTCCAACACCTATTCCGGCGGCACCATCATCAACGCCGGCCAACTCACGATGAACGTGCTGGCGAACGCCGCGCTGGGCACCGGTCCGGTCACGCTCAACGGCGGCCGTCTCTTTCTGGAGCGGATCACCGCGACGAACGCCCTGATCGTCAACGGCGGCGATCTCTATCCCGAGAACGGATTTGGCGACAACTGGAACGGCCCCGTGACTCTGAACGCCAACCTGATCATCCAGGGCCCGGGATATGCCACCATGACTTTCAACGGCAGCATCAGCGGAGCCGGCGGCTTGACCTTGAACGGCCAGGGGCCGGTCGTGCTCGCGGTCGCGAACAGCTACTCGGGTCCGACCAGCGTTACGGCCTGTGAGCTGAGATGCCACAACGTGAACGCGCTCGGCAGCGGCGCCTTGAGTGTCAGCAGCACCCCCAACTCCCGGGTGAACCTGAATTACAGCGGCACCAAAAGCATCGCCTCGCTGACTCTCGGTGGCATCCCGCAGCCCGGCGGCACCCACGGTTCCACCGCCTCGCCCGCCGCGAACAAGAACGACACCTATTTCTCCGGAACCGGCACCGTGACGGTCCCCTTGAGTCCGGCCAAGGACCTCCTCACCTTTCACTTCGGCGCGCTGGGTGCGGCGGCGATTGGAACCGATACGGTCCATCTCGACGTGCCGACCGGCACCGACCGGACGGCGCTCGCCCCCACGTTCACGCTTTCACCCGGCGCGACCTGTTCGCCGGTGTCGGGCACTTCGCGGAACTTCAGCAGCGCCCAGACCTACACCGTCACGGCCCAGGATGGATCCTCCAAGGTCTACACCGTCACCGTCGCCGAGGCGGTCCTACCCAACCTCTTCACCTGGACCACCGCGACGTCCGGCAACTGGAGCGACGCCTCGAAATGGACCAACGAGGAGTTCATCGTCGCGGCACCGCAAGCCGGGGGACGGGCGACGTACACGCTCAACCTCACCACGGCCGGCAGCTACACCACCACCCACAACCTGAACGCCGGCTTCCTGCTCAACCGCCTCAACCTGGCGGGCGCGGTAACCCTCGCCGGCAACTCCCTGGCCTTCACCGCAAACGGCAGCACCCTGCCGCAGATCCATCAGAACAGCGCCAGCGCCGTCACCATCAGCACGCCGCTCAACCTGGCGTCCGACTTGAGCTTCGGCGGCACCGGCAACGGGGCGGTCAACCTTTCCGCCCTGATCTCCGGCGCGGGCAGCCTGACCAAGAACGGCACCGGCACGCTGACGATCAGCAATGCGGCGAACACCTTCAGCGGCGGCACCATCATCAACAGCGGCCAACTCACGATGAACGTGCAGGCGAATGCCGCGCTCGGCACCGGCCCGGTCACCCTCAATGCCCCGGCCACGCTTTTCCTCGAGCGGGTCAACGCGACCAATCCGCTGACCCTCAACGGCGGCACCATCATCGCCAGCAACGGCTTCGGCGACAGTTGGAACGGCCCGGTCACGCTCAACTCGGACACCACCGTCAATGCCCAGTTCAACATGTCGTTCGGCGGCACCGTCAGCGGGGCCGGCGGCTTCGTCAAAACCGGCGGCAGCCGCCTGACCCTCGCCGGCTCCAACCACTTCACCGGTGCCCTCACCGTGCAGTCCGGCACCCTCGCCGCGGTCACCCTCAACCGCGTCAGCGGCGGCACCGCCACCAGCAGCCTGGGCGCTCCGGCCACCGTGGGCAACGGCACGATCTCCCTGGGTTCCGGCACCTCCACCGGCACCCTGGACTACACCGGCCCCGGTGAAACGACCGACCGCGTGATCCAACTGGCCGGCACCACCGGCGGCGCGACCCTCAGCCAGACCGGGACGCCAAGCGGCATCGCCACCACCCGCGGGACCAGCGGCTTGCTCAAGTTCACCAGCGACGTCTCGATTCCCGGCAGCGGCAGCGGCGACAACCGCAAGACCCTCACGCTGACCCACGTGTCATCCAGCGCCACCGGAACCAATCCCGGCAGTGGCGAGATCAGCGGCAGCATCGGCGACAGCCTGACCGGCAACGCCGCCCAACGCGCGACCGCCATCACCAAGGCGGGTTCGGGAACCTGGACCCTTTCGGGCTCTAACAGCTACTCCGGAACCACCCGGGTCCAGGCCGGCACCCTCGCTTTTGCCCGCCCGGATTCCCTGGGCACCGGCACGCTGGACATCACCACCGGAGCCAAGGTGCGGCTCGACTACATCGGCACCCGCCCGATTTCCGTGCTCACTTTCGACAACGGCAGCGCCCGGCCTGCCGGCACCTACGGGTCCTCCGCTTCGATCGCCACGAACCAGGACGACACGCGCTTCAGCGGTCCCGGCACGGTGACCGTCGGCGCGGTCGGCTCACCCACCACGACGACCCTGGTGCGGACGACCGGCACCGAGCCGTCCAACGGATCGGCGGCCCTGACCTTCACCGCCACCGTCACGGGGACCTCGCCCACCGGCAAAGTGCGTTTCTACGACGGCACCGAACTCATCGGCACCGGCACGCTCAACGGTTCCTCGCAGGCCAGCCTGACCACCACCGCGCTTGAAGGCGGCGTGCATGAAATCATCGCCCTCTATGTCGGCAACGCGGGCAACGCTCCCAGCAATTCCGCCACGCTCACCCAGACCGTGATCGAAGACCGTCCCGCCACCACCACGACCCTCGGCAGTGGCGGCAACCCGTCCAACCACGGCGCGGCGGTCAACCTCACCGCCACGGTGTCCGGGGGAGCCACCGGCTCGGTCTCGTTCTACAACAACTCCATCTTGATCGGGACCGCACCGCTCAATGGTTCCAGCCAGGCCGTCCTTTCCACCACCAGCCTCGCCGTCGGCTGGAATGCCATCACCGCGCGCTACCACGGTGCCGTCACCCATGCGCCGAGCGCCACCGCCGCCCCCCTGTTCCAGTCGGTCAATCCCCCGCCCGGCAACGGCAAGCTGAAGATCTTCATCCTCGCCGGCCAATCCAACATGCAGGGCAAAGGCCGCGTCGAAACCGGCCGCGACCCGAACAACCCGGCCAACACCGTGCTCCCCGGCGGACTCGGCAGCCTGCGCAACATGCTCAACAAAAGCCCCGCGAGTTATGGCTATCTGGCAGACCTCGCGAACCCCATCCCCGGCGGCAGCCCGGGATGGATCACCCGCAGCGACGTGGGCGTCACCTACTGGAGCGACCCCGGCACCGGCGAGAACCGCCGGGGGAATCTCGACGCCAATTTCGGCGACACGGGTGGCCAGGGACGCATCGGCCCGGAGTATTCCTTCGGCCTGCAAGTCGGCGGTCAACTCGCCGACGATGTCCTGATCATCAAGTATGCCTTCGGCGGCAAGTCGCTGAAGGTCGACTTCCGTCCGCCCAGTTCCGGCGGCACGGTCGGTCCCTACTACACCGGCATGGTCGCGCGGGTCAACCAGGTGCTCGCCAACCTGGCCACCTACCATCCCGCCTACAGCAGCGGCGGCTACGAGATCGCCGGCTTCGGCTGGCATCAGGGATGGAATGACCTCGGCCAATCCACCGCCGAGTATGAAACCAATCTCACCAACCTGATCAACGACCTGCGCACCCAGTTCGGCGTGCCCGCGCTACCGGTCGTCATCGCCAACACCGGCATGGCCAACGGCAGCGGCGGCAACGTGCTCACGGCACAGATGAACGTGGGCAATCCCGCCCTTCACCCGGAGTTCGCCGGCACGGTGACCACCGTCGACACCCGCCCCTTCGACTTCGGCACCCTGCTCGGCAGCAGCGATGAAGGCTATCATTGGAACTGGAACGCGGAGAGTTATTTCAACATCGGCGAAAACATGGGCAAGGCGATGATGGCGCTCTATCCGCCGGTGCCGGGTTCCGCCCGGGATATCCTGACCTTCGACTTCCCGGGGCTACCCACCTGTACCTTCAGCGGCACCCAGATCAGCGTCACCGTGCCTTCCGGAACCAATGTCAGCGCCCTCGCCCCGCTTTACACGCTCCCGCCTTTCGCGACCGGCACTCCGGCTTCAGGTGCAGTCAGGGATTTCACGACCCCGCAAACCTACACCGTCACCGCGCAGGATGGCAGCACCCGGGACTACACGGTAACCGTGCTCTCCAGCTCGTCCGCCTTCAGCCTCTGGGCGGCCGACCCCGCGCAAGGACTCACCACCGGCGGGAACGACGGTCCCCTCGACGATCCCGACTTCGACGGATTCTCCAATCTGCTCGAGTTCGTGCTCGGTGGTGGGCCGATGCAGTCGTCCCAGGCGATCCGGCCCGATCTCACAAAGACCGGTGGAAACTGGGTCTTCTCCTATCAGCGCAGCCACCTGTCGAAAGCGTCCACCACCCAGATCGTGGAACACGGCGATGATCTCACCGGCTGGACGCCCCTGGTCATCCCGCAGGAATCCGCCGGACCCGTCACCATCACCCCCGGCGCTTCCTCGGATCAGGTGGAGGTGGATTTTCCTTCCCCGGGTGATACCTTTTTCATCCGACTCAAAGTCAGCCAGTAGCATCCTTCTCTTGTCATGATCCCGTCACTCCGAGCCGTCACCCTGTTAGGCATTCTTTCCTGCGCGATCCCCAGCCCGCTTCCCGGCCAGGTTCCCGATCTCACCAAGGACCTCCAGTCGATCGACCGCAAGCTCACCTACAACCTCGGTGCCACCGGCCTGCGCGGCTGGATCCATACCAAGGCGGCGAACAACCTCGATGCCGCCCAGGGCCGCACGACCACGGCCAGCCGCCAGATCCTGGTGACCCACGTCGGCGCGAACTCGCCCGCCGACGGCGTGGTGAAGGTGGATGACGTGATCCTCGGCGTGGACGGCAAGCCCTTCGCCGACGACGCCCGCAAGAGCTTCGCCCTGGCCATCCAGCAGGCGGAAACGGAGGCCGAAGGCGGTGTCCTGAAGCTGACGGTTTCACGCGGCGGCCAGGTGCAGGAGCTCGAACTGAAACTGGAAGTCATGGGCAGCTACAGCGGGACCGCGCCGTGGGACTGTGCCAAATCCAAGCGCATCCTCGAGGAGGCCTGCAAGGTGCTCGAGAAGGAGCCGATGAAGCCCGACTGGACCGGCTCGATCCAGGGTCTCGCCCTGCTTGCGACCGGCAATCCCGACTACCTGCCGAAGCTGAAAGAGTTCGCGCGAAGCATGGCCGCGGCGGAGGTCGACCCCGACAAAAAGCCGCAGGGCAGCGTCTGGGGCGACACCTGGAACATGGGGCACCGCAATCTCTTCCTCTGCGAGTATTTCCTGGTCACCCGCGACCGGGACGTCCTGCCCGCGATCACCGACAACTCCCTCGCGCTGGCCCGCGGCCAGAGCATGTATGGCACCTTCGGTCACGGCTTCGCCGCACTGACCAGGGATGGAAAATTCAACGGCTCGGTGCCGCCCTACGGTCCGGTGAACATGGCCGGGCTCCCCGCGAACCTGTCCATCGTGCTCGGCAGGAGGTGCGGGGTGAAGAGCCCGGAAGTCGACCAGGCCATCACCCGCGCCGCCGGTTTTTTCGGCTACTACGCCGGCAAGGGGGCGATCCCCTACGGCGAGCACGAGCCCTGGCCGTATCACGAGAACAACGGCAAGAACTCGATCACCGCGGTGATGTTTTCCGCGATCGGCAACAAGCCGGAGGAAGCCGGGTTCTTCGCCCGGATGGCGACCGCGGGCTACGCCTGCCGCGAATACGGCCACACCGGCCAGGGCTTCAGCTACCTGTGGAGCGCGCTGGGTGCCGCCGTCGGCGGGCCGGAGGCCGCGGCGGCGTTCTTCGGCAAGGCCTCGTGGCACTTCGATCTGGTGCGGCGCACGGACGGCTCGTTCACCTACGATGGCGGCGAGCAGTACAGCGCCGGCGAGACGGATGACGACACCTACTATGGAAATAGTGGCTACTACGGCTTGAGCCCGGCCGCCACCTACGTGCTCACCTACGCCCTGCCGCTGCGCAAGCTGGTCATCACCGGCCGCGGTGCCGATGAATCCGGCTGGCTCGACCGGAAACAAGCCGCCGCCACCGTCGCGGCGGGGCGCTTCGATCTGGACCGGCAGGAGATGTCACCGGAAGAACTGGTGGCGGCCTTCGGCAATTGGTCGCCCATCGTCCGCAGTTGGGCGGCGGAGGAACTGGCGAAACGGCCGGAGGGAAAGACGATGATCGAATCGCTGGTGAAACTCGCCGGCAGCGGGGATCCCCATCAGATCCAGGGCGCGTGCGAGACCTTGGGACGGCTCAACTCCCCGGACGCCCTGCCGGTGCTGGTCAAACAGCTCGCCCACCCGGATCGCTGGGTGCGATACAAGGCCGCCGCAGCCATCAAGCAGATGGGTGGAACCGCCAAGCCCGCCTTGGAAGACATCCTTAAGGCGCTCGTTTCCACGGCGGAGCCGCTGTCGCCGATCCGCTGGGAGGATCCGGTGCAGATCGCCCACGGGCAACTGGCCGCCGCGGTTTTCAACGGTCCGCTCAAGGACGAACTCCAACAGATCGACCCCAAGCTGCGCTATGCGGCCGTCCGCGCCGTGTCGACGAATCCCGATGGCATGGCCCGCGCCACGCTCCGGAATTTCTTCGAGAACCAGCTCAGCGAGGAGGACGTGATCGCGCTCGCCCCGGTCATCCTGGCCGCCGTCGAGAACCCCAGCCCGGCGGACACCATGTTCAACAACGAGATCCGGATGGCCGGCTTGAAGGCGCTCGCCAAATATCATTTCAAGGAAGGCATGGCCGCCGCCGTCGGCCTCGCGAAGACCCAGGGCGGACACGGCAGCGAAACCCGCACGGGCGAGATCATGAAGATCATCGCCAGCTACGGGAAAGCCGCCAAACCGCTGATTCCGGCGATGAAGGAAATCATCGTGATCTTCGACCAGGACACCGCCGCCGGGATGTTCCCGCCCTCGCTGAACAAGGACCGGACCGGCGCGGTCGAGGATGCCATCCGCGCGATCGAATCGGCAACGACGCAGCCCGAATTGCGCAGCACCCGGCGGTGACGATAACGCGGGGCGGCAGGAGGATGGCTCATCGCTCGGCCGGCTCCGGAGCCCACCACTTCGAAAGGCAGGCACCGGCGGTGGCGGGCAATGCCAGGCCGGACTCGGAGTAGTGCGAGCTGTCGTTGAACAGCATCAGCCGGGCGCGCACCGGGTCCTTGAAATCGACGATGTTCAGCGCCGCGGGATCCTGGTCGAGGTTGTCGCGGTAGCGGCGGGGATCGAAGCCTAACAGCGAGCTGAGCAGCAGCCGGATGGTCGCCTTGTGCGAGACAACGATGATCGGCTTGCCCTCGTGGCGGCTCACGATGTCGAGCAGGGCGGGTAAGGCGCGGGCGGTTACGGCGAGGCCGCTTTCGCCGTCGGGCGGGGCGTAGGTGTAGGGATCGCGGTCCCAGGCCAGCACTTCCTCCGGGTAGGCGGCCTCGACTTCCTTGCGGGTCATCTGCTCCCAGTGGCCGTGGGAGATTTCCCTCAAGCCGTCGCGGGCCTGGACCTCCATGGCGTGCGGTGCGGCGAGGATGCGCGCGGTCTCCATCGTCCGGCCGAGCGGCGAGGCATAGACGGCATCGACCGGGATCAGGCTCAGCCGTTCCGCGAGCCGCCGGACCTGGCCGCGGCCTTCGTCGGACAGTTCGACATCGGTGGCACCGGCGAAGCGGTCCTCGGCGGTGAGGACGGTGGCCCCGTGGCGGATCAGGAAAATGCGGGTGACGGACATTGGAGGATTCTGGGATCACGGTAGCGACCAGGGCCGGGCCGTCGAGACCGGAACCTAGGGCGCGGGAGCCGGCTGGGATTGCAGCCAGGCAAATTGGCTGGCGTTCGCCTCCTGCACGAAGGCGGCGATCTCCTGCGGACTGGCGAATGGAGGCAGGGTTGCGTGCATCGAGGTGAGTCGGGCCGCGTGGTCCTGGCCGACGATGGCCGCATTGCGGGCCTGCTGGACCCGGGCGATGGAGAAGGTTTTTTCAATGTCGTTCTCCAGCCAGTCGAGGCGGGTGTCCCAGTCGGCGATGAGGATCGGGTCGATCTCCTCGACGCGCTTGCGGACCGCCTCCGCGTCCGGCGCCAGCGATCCGTCGCACATCCCGTTCGCGAGGGTGAAGTAGGTCTCGCGGGTCTCGTTGCGGAAATAGACCTGGAGCATGGCGCGGTGAAGGGCCTCGCCGGCCGCATCGGAGAAGACGGGATTGAGGTGGATTTTCAGGGCGGGAAGCGAGGCTCCTTCTTCTGAAGCGTAGAGGTCCTGCAGGTTCTTGAACGAGGTCCTGAAGCCGGAGTCGGTCCAATCGTGCGGCCAGCAAAGGTGAAGCATCCGCAACACGTTGCCTCCGACGACGATGCTCGGCACCTGGCCGCCGGGAACGGGCAGCTTGCCACCATCGAGTGCCAAGGCGACCTGGTGGCCCTGGACAGGAAACGGGCGGATGAGGTGGCGCGAGGGATCGTGGCCGGCTTTTCCCGCCGGTTCCCCGTGGCTGCCGTCCGGTGAGGGCTGCTCCGGAGGTCCGTTGAAGGCGGCGAACAGCAGCAGGCCCAGCAGGGCGATGGGGATCAGCAGCTTGAGCGCGTTGGGAGGCACGCTGACAGCTTGCCCGGCGGGCGATCGCATTCAAGCCGTTACGAGCGATCGGCGGGAACGGGCGCTTGGTCGACGCAGCCGGCGGATCCGGCTACGGCGCGGGGGATCCGTCGCGGGAAGATAGCCGATTGGGAGTTGAGCTTGCCGCCCCGTCCCGCTTGAATCCGCCGCGAGATGAGCCTTCCTCTAACACCCTTGCCGCAGCACCGGGCGCTGGTGGACTGGCTGAAGACGAACGAAAGCGAGGTGTGGAAGTGGCATTCCGACGCCGAGCGGCTGAGCCAGGATGCCGAGGAAGTGCGGCTTTCGCTGCTGCGCGATACTTACCGGATGGATGCCGAAGGGCACCCGGAGTTGTTCGCGGAAATCTCCGCGGCGAAGGAGGCGTTGGGGCTTTCGCACATCGAGGTGCAGGCCTACCAGGCGCAGGGCCACGCCACGCCCAACGCGGCGATCTGCTACCTCCCCGGTGAGGCGCACCTGATTTTCTCCGGCCCCATCCTCACGCTGCTGACCGCGGCCGAGCTGCGCGCGGTGATCGGCCACGAGCTGGCGCACCATCTCCTGTGGCAGATGGACGGCGGGGATTTCTATCTCGCCGACCGCATCCTTCATCTGTCCGCCGAACACCCGCAGGCGGAGCCGAGCCATGCGCAGAGCGCGCGGCTGTGGAGCCTGGCGACCGAGTTGTTCGCGGACCGCGGGGCCTGGCGTGCGACCGGCTGCCTGGAGACCGCGGTGGCGAGTTTGGTGAAGACCTGCACCGGCTTGTCGCAGGTCAGCGGGAAGAGCTACCTTTCGCAGGCGGCGGAGATCTTTTCGAAATCGAAGCCGAAGACCGACCAGCTCACGCATCCCGAGACCTTCATGCGGGCCCGGGCCTTGCAGTTATGGGTGGAGGAAAGCAGCGACCTCGATGTCGCCGTCGCGCGGATGCTGGAGGAGTCGGACGGGATGGAAGAGCTGGACCTGATGCAACAGGTGAGCCTGAGCCGGCTGACGAAGCGCTTTCTCGCGGGGCACCTGCGGCCGGAGTGGTTCCGCAGCGAGCCGGTGCTGGCGCACGCGCGGCTCTACTTCCCGGACTTCACGGTGGAGGGCGCGGCTGATGACGCTTCCCTAACAGATGATCTCTCGATGCTTTCGAAGCCGCGCCGCGAGTTCCTCTGCCAGGTGATGTTGGATTTCTGCGCGGTGGATCCGGATCTCGAGGATCTGCCGGTTGCCGCGGCGTTCGAGCGGGCGCGCGAACTCGAATGCCTGAGCCACTTTGAAAAGCTCGCCGCCAAGGAGCTGGGAATGAAAGCGAAGGACCTGAAGCGCCTGAAGGAGAAATCGGCCGAAATCCTCGCCGCCGCCAAGCCATGAACGGGAACCCCTTTCTTCAATTCCTCGAGCAGGGCATCGAACGCGGCGGCTTCGAGGTCGACGACGTGCTCGCGGCGGTGCTGCCGCTGATGCGCGAGGTGGCGGCGATCCACGACCTGGGGAAAGTCGCGCCGCTGCGGGGCCTGTCGGCGCTGGTGCTGCATGATGACCGGGCGCTCGGGTTGCGATCGGCGGAAGGCGTCGATGGCTCGACGAAAGCGATCAAGGTTTACCAATTCCAGGTGCCCGCCAGCCACGGCGTCGAGGTGATCGGCGAACTGCGGCGAGAGTCGGACGAGGAGCATTTCACCTCGAAGGTTTCCAACCTCGATGTCGCCGGGCCGGACGACGAGATCAAGCGGCCGGTTTTTCTCACAGGCTACTCGAACTGGGAGCATGCGATCGGCCATCACGACGCGCTGACCGACATCCACTCGCTCGGCATGCTGGTGGCGAGCCTGGCCTGCGGGCTGGATTTCACGGAGCGAGACGAGCTGGAGTGCTTCGCCAATGCGCGGAAGAACCTCTTCATCATCGCGCCGCGTCTGCATCCGGTGGTCGCGGCCGTGATCCTCGAAATGACGGAGCTGCATCGCGGCAAGCGTTCGCAGGATCTGCCCTCGCTGATCCGGCGGCTGGAGCACTACCGCGAACAGCCGGTGGATGCCGACGTGCTCGCCTTGCCGGGGCTGGAGACGGCGACCAAGGGCGGGCGGCGGCGGATCATCCAGACGCATCTGCGCGACCGGCTGTTCGAGGTCTCGCGGCGCAACCGGCTGCTCTATTTCAAGAGCTCGCAGGCGACGCTGAACCTCACCACCGCGAGCGTGCCGTTGGTGCTCGACTACCGGAACATCCAGCCGGAGCAACTGCTTTATTGGCACGACAGCTTGGCCGCCGAGATCGGATCGGGCCGCGCGCTGCCGCTGCAGAAATGGCTGCGCTATGAGGAAGCGCCGTATCTTCCCGGCCAGCTCGACAAGCTGATCAGCGACGCCCGTCGCAGCCGGGCGGAGTTCGGCTTCTCGCAGCTCCGGCTGGTGATCGCGTTCCTGCGTTGGAACAACCTGAAGGAAGCGCCGCAGGAACGCATCCACTCGCCGCTGCTGCTGCTGCCGGTGGAGCTGGTGAAACGCAAGGGCGTGAAGGATCACTACACGCTCGAGCCGCAGGGCACGGAGGCCGAGGTGAACCCGGCGCTGCGCCATCATCTCAAGCAGCTCTACGACCTCGATCTGCCGGCGATGATCGACCTGCGGGAAACGCCGCTCGCCTCGTTTCACGAGAGCCTTTGCAAGCTGATCCACGCGACCGAGCCCGGCGTGACGCTCGCGCTTTCCGACAAGCCGAAGATCCAGCTCGTCCACGAGCGGGCGCGGCAGCGGCTCGACCAGTACCGTCGGCGCATGGCGCGGCAGGGGAGGAAGGTGAAGCGCGCCGGCAGCCTCGACTACAGTTACGACCGCGGCGATTTCCGGCCGCTCGGTTTGCAGATGTTCCAGAAGCTGGTGCTGCCCTCGCCGCTTCCGCTGCGCGAGTTGGCCGGCGCGCCGCCGCGGCCGCGGACGCCGTTCATGGCGGGGGTGGTGACGGAGCGGAACATGTTCTCTTTGGTCGAGGAGGCGGAGGGGAATCCATACTCGTGGGAGTTCGACTTGTGCGCGGTGACGCTGGCGAATTTCAACTACCGCAAGATGACGTTGGTCCGCGACTACGCGAACCTGATCGAGCACGACACGCCGAGTTTGGCCTTCGACCGGGTCTTCTCGATCGAGCCGAAGGCGGTCGAAGAATCCGCGCCGCCGCTGATGCCTCCGTCCGACCAGCACTTGATCATCGCGGCCGACGCGACGCAGGTCGGAGCCATCGCGAAGGCTCGGCAGGGCGACAGCCTGATCATCCAGGGTCCGCCGGGCACCGGGAAATCGCAGACCATCACCAACCTCATCGCCGACTACGTGGCCCGCGGGAAGCGCGTGCTGTTCGTCTGCGAGAAGCGCGCGGCGATCGACGTGGTGTTCCACCGTTTGCGCCAGCAGGGGCTCGATGAGTTGTGCTGTCTGATCCACGATTCGCAGACCGACAAGAAGGAGTTCATTCTCAACCTCAAGCAGACCTACGAGCAATGGCTTGCCGGCGGTGATGCGCACGATGGAGCGAAGCGCAGCGCCGCCTTGCGCGCGATGGAATCCGAGCTGGCGGCGCTGGAGAGATACGTCGGCCAGATGCAGTCGCAGCCGGCCGGTGCGGGGACCACGGTGAATGAATTGTTGCGCCGGCTGATCGAGCTGCGCGGGACCCATGACGGCAGTGCTTGCCCGGATCTCACCGCCGAGGAGGAGGACCGGCTGCCGCACTACGACGACTGGTTGAAGCACGGCGACGCGGTGCTCCGGCTGGGCGAGGTGCTGCGCGACCTCGGGGCCGAGCCGGTGTTCGCGCGGCATCCGCTGCGCTGGCTCGGGGAAGCGGTGATCCTCCGCGAGTCGCCCTTGGACGGACTGGCGGCGCGTCTGGATGAGGCCGAGCGCGGGCTCGATGACCTGGACGACGCGCTCCAACGCACGGGCCTGCCGGTCGAGCACTGGGACACGCTGGCGGAGATCGGGCAATTGCTTGCTTTCTCGCAGCGCCTGCTGCCGCTGGCCGAGCGGGGGCTGCTTGATCTGTTAGATGAGAAGAGCGGGCGGTCGGCATCGTTCGCGAAACTGTGGGCCGACCACGAAGCGAAGCGCCAGGACCTCGACGCGAAACGGGCGAAGACCGGCCACTGGAGCGACAAGTTGCCACCCGACGACACGGCCGCCGCGCTGGCGCTGGCGCCGAAAGTGCGGGGCTTGTTCGGCTTCCTGAATCCCGGCTGGTGGCGGCTGCGCAAGGTGCTGCGGGCGCGCTACGACTTTTCGAAGCATGCGGTCGCGCCGAGCTGGGAAGCGGTGCTTGCCGATCTTTCGGCCGAGCACGCCGCGGCGGCCGCACTGGCGGAGGTGCAGGCCTGTTTTGTCCGGGATTTCGCCAGCAACGAGCCCGCAAACTTGGGTGCCGATCTGAAGTCGCTGGCCGATCCGGCCGCTCCTCCAGCGGTGGTGGCGCTGCGGACGCAGTTGTTGTCGTCGGATCAGGGCGTGGAACTGGTGAAGGCATTGGCGGCCCTGGCGCCCGGGTTCCAGCGGCTGGAGAACAGCCTCCGCGAACTGCTCCACGGCGCGGACTCGCAGGGTCTTTCCTCGCTCGCCGCGGCGATCCGCGAGCTGCGGGAGGAAATGGACGCGCTGCCCGAACTCCTGCCGGCCCTGCGCGATCTCGCCGCGACGCCGGATGCGCTGCGACGGGCGGTGCGGGAATTGCCCTTCACCGCGGAGCAGCTCGAAGCCGCCTGCGCCCGCAAGACTTTGGAGCAGCTCTACCGCGAGGACCGCCTCTTGCAGCGCTTCGATTGCCACGTGCTCCAGCAAAAGCTCGACCGACTGGCCAACGCGCACCGCCAGTGGCTCGAGCACAATGCCGGCTGGATCCGCGCAGGAGTGCGCAAGCGCTTCGTCGAGCACGTCCAGCTCGCGAACCAATCGGCGACGGTGCTCACCGCGGACCAGAAGGTTTTCAAGAAATCCTACACCACCGGCCGCCGCGAGCTGGAGCACGAGTTCGGCAAGACGATGCGCTACAAGTCGATCCGCGATCTCGCCGCGGGCGACAGCGGCGAGGTGGTGCGTGACCTGAAGCCGGTCTGGCTGATGAGCCCGCTTTCGGTGTCCGACACGCTGCCGCTCGACACCGGCTTGTTCGACGTCGTGATCTTCGACGAGGCCAGCCAGATCCCGGTGGAGGACGCGGTGCCGGCGGCTTACCGGGCCCAGCAGGTCATCGTCGTCGGCGACGAGATGCAGCTTCCGCCGACCAGCTTCTTCAGCAGCGCCGGCGATGCGGAGGACGAGATCACGGTGGAGGAAGAAGGCGAGTCGGTCAGCGTGCTGATGGATGCCGACAGCTTCCTGACCCAGTGCGCGCGCAACCTGCCGAGCACGCTGCTCGCCTGGCACTACCGCAGCCGCTACGAGTCGCTGATCAGCTTCAGCAACGCGGCGTTCTACGGCGGCGAACTCTACACCATCCCCGACCGCCAGCTCTCGATCTCCGACAGCAGCGACCTGGTCGTGGAGACGCCCGATGAAGCCGCGAACCTGGTGCCGGAAATCCTTTCGCGGCCGGTCAGCTACCTCCGCTGCGAAAACTCTCCCTACGAGGATCGTCGTAATTCGACCGAAGCGGCGGTGGTTGCACGGCTGGTCCGCGGCCTGCTGGTTTCGGGAACGAAGTTCAGCATCGGCATCGCGGCCTTCAGCGAGGCGCAGCAGGGCGAGATCGAGTCCGCGCTCGATGCCCTCGCCGCGGAAGACCCGGATTTCGCCATCCGGCTCGAAGCCGAGTATGTGCGTGAGGAGGACGACCAGTTCTGCGGGCTCTTCGTGAAAAACCTGGAGAACGTCCAGGGCGACGAGCGCGACATCATCCTCATGTCCGTCTGCTACGCCCCGGACTCCGCGGGCAAGATGCGGATGAACTTCGGCCCGATCAACCAGCGCGGCGGCGAGAAGCGGCTCAACGTGATCTTCAGCCGGGCCCGCCATCACATGGTGCTGGTCAGCAGCATCCGACACCACCAGATCACCAACGACTACAACGACGGCGCGCGGGCCTTGAAGAACTTCCTGCACTACGCCGAAAGCCTGTCGCGCGGCGAGGCGGCGATGGCGCGGCAGGTGCTCGACGGCCTGAACCCGCTCAAGCGGAAGTCGCTTGCCAAAGAGTCCGCCAACCTCCTCGCGGGCCAGATTTCCGCCGCCTTGGTCCGCCGCGGCTGGACGGCTGTGACGGATGCCGGGCAAAGCCGCTTCCGCTGCGACGTCGCGGTGCGCGAGCCCGGCTCGGACCGCCACCAGCTCGCGGTGCTGATCGAAGGCGGCGGCGCGGCGGACGTGCTCGAGCGCTTCCACACCCGGCCCGGTATCCTGCGGGCCTTCGGCTGGCAGGTCGCGGTGGTCACGGCGAAGGACTGGTGGCACGAACCCGAAGCGGTGCTGGAAAGGATCGAGCGCCTGCTCCGCCGCGAGATCGCCGATTTGGAGGAAGAGGAGATCGAAGCGGTTGTTGTGGAAGTAATGCCCGAATCCCCGCCGCCAGCGCCCACACCCCCGCCGGCCGGACCGACGGTGCCCGCCGGCCCCGGCCGGCGCTTCGAATTCACCGCCGGGAACTCCCGGAAGTTCTGGGCGGTGGCGCAGGAGGGAAATTCGCTCCACATCCGCTTCGGCCGCATCGGCACGTCGGGGCAGACCCAGGTGAAAACCTTCGCCGACGAAGCACGGGCCGCACGGGAAGTGGCCAAGCTGATCGCCGAGAAGACCGGCAAGGGCTACGTCGAGGTGAGCTGAGACCGACCCGCCTGCGGTCAAACCGCGCGCTTGACCCTTTGTAATCAAGCGTCCAGCGTGTCCGCCCGCCGCGGCCAGGAGGCTCCGGCATTCCACCATCAGACACCTCATCGCCATGGCCGCGAAGATCTACACCAACAAGGACGCGACGCTCACGCCGCTCAAGAAGAAGACCCTCGCCGTCATCGGCTTCGGTTCCCAAGGACACGCCCACGCCCTGAACCTCAAGGACAGCGGGCTCAAGGTCATCATCGGACTCTACCCGAAGTCGAAGTCCCGTGAAGTCGCCAAGAAGCTCGGCTTCGAGGTCATGGACACCGCCGAGGCCGTGAAAGCCGCCGACGTGATCTTCGTCGCCGTGCCGGACACCAAGATCGCCGGCGTTTACAACAAGGACATCGCCGCGAACCTCACCAAGGGCAAGACCCTGCTGTTCTCCCACGGCTTCGCCGTCCACTTCAAGACCATCGAAGCGCCGAAGGACGTCAACGTCATCATGGTCGCGCCGAAAGGCCCGGGCCACACCGTCCGCAGCCAGTTCGTCGACGGCAAGGGCGTTCCCGGCCTGATCGCCGTGCACAACGATGCCGACGGCAAGGCCAAGGACATCGCGCTCGCCTGGGCCCGCGGCGTCGGCTGCACCCGTGCCGGAGTGTTCGAAACCAACTTCCGCGAGGAAACCGTGACCGATCTTTTCGGTGAGCAGGTCGTGCTCTGCGGCGGCGCTTCCGCCCTCGTGAAGGCGGGCTTCGAAGTCTTGGTCGAAGCCGGTTACCAGCCGGAAATGGCCTACTTCGAGTGCCTCCACGAGCTCAAGCTGATCGTCGATTTGATGAACGAGGCCGGTATCGCTGGCATGCGTTTCTCGATCTCCGAGACCGCCGAGTGGGGCGACGTTTCGGTCGGACCGAAGATCATCGATGCCTCCGTCAAGAAGCGCATGCAGAAGCAGCTCAAGGAGATCGAATCCGGCAAGTTCGCCAAAGAGTGGATCGCCGAAGCCACCACCGGCGGCTACAAGAAGTTCGACGCGATCCGCAAGGCCGAGGCGGCCCACCAGATCGAGAAGGTCGGTGAGAAGCTCCGCTCGACGATGAGCTGGATCAAACAGAAGAAGCTCAAGAAGGGCGCCGCCCAGGCGAGCTTCATTTCTTCCTCGAAGTAAGACCCGTTTTTCCCGGAAGCCCGGCCCCCGCGAGGGAGCCGGGCTTTTTTGCGGCTCGGTGGACGATTGCGACATCGACGAAAGGAACCCGCCCCGAAATGCGTTCTCCGCTGCCATTCCGCATGCTTGCCATGCCCGGAAATCCCCGTTAGACAGACCGCCACTTCCCAAGAAAACCTATGACGACAACACTCAGCGGCGAACCCGTCGCGCACAACGCCAAGCGACTGCTCTGGGCAGGCTTCCTCGCCATCCTCGCCGCCGGCATCGGCTTCGGCGTCCGGGGTGGCATTCTTGCCAACTGGGCCGCCGACTTCGGCTTCACCGGGGCCCAGTTGGGTGCCATCGGTGGAGCAGGATTCACCGGGTTCTGCTTCGGCATCATCATCGGCGGCGTGGTCGTCGACAAGATCGGCTACGGCAAGCTGGTCTTCGCCGCGTTCCTGTTCCACGTGCTGTCAGCCTTCATCACCTTCGCCGCGGGCAAGGGACAAGAGCAGGACACCGCCTACATGTTCCTCTACTGGGGCACTTTCGTCTTCGCCCTTGCCAACGGCACGCTTGAAGCCGTCGCGAATCCGCTGGTCTCGACGCTGTTCCCGAACAACCGGACGCATTACCTCAACATTCTTCACGCCTCATGGCCCGCCGGCATGGTGATCGGTGGATTGATCGGTTGGACCCTCGGTGCCCAAGGGGTGAGCTGGAAGATCCAGTTGGGGCTCTTCTTGATCCCGACCCTCCTTTACGGAATGGCCTTCTTCGGCCAGAGCTTCCCGAAATCGGAAGCGGCGGAGAAGGGGCTCAAGGTGGGTGACATGCTCAAGGAGGTCGGCATTCTCGGTGCCGCCGTTGCCTGCTATCTTCTCGTTCTTTTCTTTGAGGACGCACTCAAGCTGCCGGTTTTTGCCGCCTGGGGCATCGGGATCGCCCTGCTGGTGGTTGTCGGCGTCCTGACGAAGTTCTCGGTGGGCTCCGTCCTGCTCTTTGTTCTGTTCATCGCCCACGCCCTCGTCGGTGCGGTGGAGTTGGGCACCGACGGCTGGATCCAGAACATCACCGGCAACATCCTGACGCCGGAGCAAGGCAAGATCCTCTTCGTCTTCACCTCGATGCTGATGTTCGCCCTCCGGTTCTCGGCCCACTTCATCGAGAGCAAGCTCAAGATCTCGCCGGTCGGCCTGCTGCTGATTTGCTCGGTGCTCGCCGTGGTGGGTCTCAACATGGTCAGCGGGATCACGACCTTCGTCGGCGCGCTCGTTGCCCTCTCGGTCTACGCGCTCGGTAAGACCTTCTTCTGGCCGACCATGCTGGCCCTCGTCGGCGACCGCTTCCCGCGCACCGGTGCCATCGCCATGTCGATCATGGGCGGCATCGGCATGATGTCCGCCGGCCTGCTCGGTGGCCCCGGTCTCGGTTACGCCAAGGACCGCTACACCGTGGAGCACCTCCAGGAAACCGCTCCGGCCGTCTACGAAGCCAACAAGGCGGAGAAGCCGAGCGCCTTCCTGTTCCTGGAGCCGGTGACCGGTCTCGACGGAACCAAGCTGTCGGCCGCCCAGACCGCCAAGCCGGAAGAGCGGACCGCCGACCAGAAGGCCCTCGCGGAAGCCAGCATCATCGGTGACCGCAAGACGCTGAAGGCCGACGCCTACATCCCCGCGACGATGGCGGTGATCTTCCTGCTCCTCATGCTCTACTTCAAGAGCATCGGCGGCTACAAGCCGGTGAAGATCGACCACTGATCGTCGAGATTTTTCACAAGCGGCGTGGCCTCCGGGTCACGCCGCTTTTTTCGTGCCGGGAAGCGGCGGCGCTCAGTCGAATCCCAGCTCGTCCGCCCCGGCGCTCTTGGTGCCGAACTTCTCCTCCAGCTCCGCGCGGCGCATCGCGTTCTCGGCTTTCAGCGCCGCGATCTCCCCGGCCCAGCGGTTCATCTGCCACTGGCGGAGAAACCACAGGCCGGTGCCCATCATGACGATCAAAAAAGGAAGAGCTGCTTGAGCAGCCACCCGATGCCGCTGGCGAAGACGTCGCCGAAGTCGATTTTCATCGCGCCGAGCTTATCTCCCGCGGGTCAAAGAATCACAAGCCCGGGGTTTTCCGCACCATCCGGGTCATCGAGTCCTCGGTGGTGAGCGTCGTCACCTCGCCGAGCGGCACCCAGCGCAGGTCGTGGGATTCGTCGCTGACGACGTAGTCCGTGGCGCCGGTCGCACGGAGCAGGTAGCGGACGTCGTAGTGCAGGTGCTCCGGATCGCTTTTCCGCGCGGGGATCGGGTGGATATCGAGGTCGAAGATGCCGTCACCCACCGCTTCGAAATCGCTCAGTCCCGATTCCTCGCGGGCCTCTTTCAAAGCGACCGCGAACACGTCGGGATCGCCATCGGCGTGGCCGCCGAGTTGGAGCCAGCGGTCGAGCTTGCGGTGGTGGGTGAGCAGGACCTGGCTGCCGTCGGCATTCACGATCCACGCCGAGCCGGTAACGTGACCGATGGCCAGCGAGCGCTCGAAACAATCGCCCTCGCGTCGGACGAAGTCGATGAAGCGTGAGACCGTCTCCGCCTCGTCCGGATGCTTCGCGGCGTAGTCGGCGAGTTGGTCGAGAAGCGGCTGGCGGTGCATGGCGCGGAAGCTGGAGGCTTGCGCGGGAAAATCAAGAACCGGGAGCGGGAAGGGAATGGGGCCTTCAAGATCCATCAACCCAACCGGTCCTGATGGTGGAGAAAGGTCACCAAATCCCCGACGGTTTTCACGCCGCCCCACATCGGGTTTTTCTCTGCATCCACCGTGGCCCGGCAAGCCAGCAGCGCCGCCTCGCCGTAAATCTCGTCGAGGTCATCATCGTCGAGGTCGAGATCCTCCAGAAAGCGGTCGGTAGCGCGAATCGGCACTGTCGGCGGTCCCATCTGCGCTTGGACGGTTTCATAGACCGCCCGCAGGATCACCGGATCCGTGGCGAGCCGGTCGAACGAGCGGGCGAAGCCGCAGATCGACTCTTCCTTGCGATCTTTGGCAAGGGCTTCCTTCCGGCGGGTCGCCTTGAGCGAGGCGACCCAGCCGACCGCCACCAAGGCCCCGACGATGGTGGCGGTGCCGGACCAACTGCCGGTCACCAGGCGAATCGTGGCGATCATTCCAGCCACGAAAAGTCCGGAGAGCGTCCAGCCCGTCGCCGCGGGCCAACGGTCCGCGTCTAGCTGGATCCGGCGCTCGTGGAGGACGGCCTTGGAGGAGCGGGGCATGGACGGTGGAGCTTGAGGGTTGCTGTTACTACTTCTTCTCTTCCCCGACTTCTTCCAGTGCTTCTTTCGCCGCGGCCGCGGCTTGGCCCTCGGGCTCCAGCTTGATAATCTTCTCGTAAACCGCGATCGCCTCCGCTTTCTTGCCGCGGCCGAGGTGGGCGTCGGCGAGGTTGTTCAGGACCAGGGTGTCTTTCGGTGCCTTTTCGGCGGCGAGCTTGAGGAAGCGGTAGGACCCGTCCTTGTCGCCCTTCGCATCGGCCAGCGCGGCGAGGAGATTGTAGGCGTAGGGATGCTCGGGAAAGGTGGCGACGGTGGCGTCGAGCAGCTCCTTGCAGAGGGCGTCGGACTCCTCCGTCTCCGCCCGGAACAAGGGCGCGGTGTAGCCTTGGATCGCTTCCGGAAGGACTTCACCGATCGGTCCGGGCAGCGCGGCGTTGGCAGTCCAGAGGAACTCCGTGCCCGGCGTGGCGGCGAGCTTCAGGAGCTGGCGCAAGGTGGCGATGGCTCCCTTGGCGTCGCCGGTCTTGAAGCGGACGTGCGCATGACCGAGGCCGATGTCGAGGCGTCTGGGGAACTTGGCAAGGCCGGTGCCGGTGAGTTCCACGGCCTTCTTGCGCAGCGAAGGATCGAGGTCGCCGTTGGTGCTGATGCTGCCGACTTCCTCGCCGCTGTCCTTGTCGCGGATCGAAGGCTCGCCCTTGGCGGCGGGCTTGGTGGAAAGGTTGATCTCGCCGGCGAAGCTCCACCAGTAGTTGGAGGCGAGCGCGTAGTAGTCGGGGTTGTCCGCCTCGGTCTTCGCCGCGGCATCGAGCAGCTTCACCATCGCCGCGTGGTCCTTGGTCCCGCGGGTTTTCTGGAAGTCCTCCGCGAAATCGGCGAGGGCGAGGGCGGGGGTGAGGAGGAAGAAGGCGACGGTGCGGATCATGGCCGGGACGGTAGCATGGGAGGGTCGGGAGGAAAGGAAAGCCGTGCCGGTTATCAGGGGCTTCCCGGAGCGCCGAGGAGAGGAGCTCCCCGGAGAAGGCCGTTGCCGGGGATTGGCGCGGATGCTAGGTTCGGCCATGCAACTGACTTTGGAAATTCCCGATGAGGTGGCGGAAAGTCTGGGTGAGTCGAGAGGAACGTTGACGCGGACCGCCTTGGAGGCGATCGCGGTGGAGGGATACCGCGGAGGTGCCTTGACGACCCGGCAGGTGCGCCTGCTGCTCGGGCACGATTCGCGCTGGGAAACCGAGGATTTTCTTTTCGCCCACGGCGTGTGGCCGGGCATCACACCGGTTGAGGCCGCTGAAGACAGCCGCGCCTTGAGCGGATTGCTGGGACGATGATCGTTGTCAGCGAGACGACTCCGCGCGGTTAGCTTTGTCGACGAGTGTGAGGTTGCCGTTGTGCAGATACGCCGGGCTTTGCTGTTGCCGCAACCTTGAGCATCCGAGGGACATAGCGCTTTGACTTTACCGTCAGGTTTCGTATCCGTCTTGCCATGAGAAACGGAATCTCCATCGAAGTTCCCGTGCCTGCGGCCCTTTCGGGATTCAAGTTGCCCACGGGAGTTCAGCGCCGCCTTACGGCCTTGCTGGACCGGCAGGATTCCGGCACGCCGCTGACTTCCGCGGAGCGCCGCGAAGCGGAAGGTTTGGTGGAGCTGGCAGAGTTCCTTTCACTGCTGAAACTGCGCTCCAAGAGATCGACGAAGGCGGCATGAGCAGGACACATCGTTCAGGCAGGGCTTGTCACGATGGTGGCGTCACTCGCCGGCCTGGGACAAGATGAACCTTTCGATGTCGCTTCCGACGAAGAAGCCCGCATCTTCGCGGAGGCGCTTGATTTCCGTGGCCAGGGACGGAACGTGGCCGTTGATACGGGCGTGGAGCAACTCTCCGAGCAATCCGCCGATCAGGAGCCCGAAGCTCCGGGCCACCGAGCGCCCCTTGAGTCCGTCGATGAGCAGCAGTTCGGCACCCGAAGAAACGGCGAACGAAATCGCTGCGCTCTCTTGGATCGAGGGGAATCGGAAGCACGACTGGTGTCACCCGGTTTTCCACCACTAGTGTCCTGCGCGCTAAATCCGTTTAATTTCGATTTGCATCGCTACTAGATATCTAGTAGAAAAGCGGCATGCCGAGACCGACTTCCTCCATCCGTTTGTCCGATTCCGAACGCGAGAAGCTCGA
>JBIPNO010000181.1:0-4978 GCA_044372775.1 Haloferula sp. | reverse complement strand
CCACATCAACGACCAGTCGGGAACAAACGTGCGGTCGTCGTCGGCGAAGTCTGAGGCCACCGCCATATGCAACATGCCGTCGGTGCGAGCCATGGTTGCAAGCTGCGGATGCCAAATAGGCATCGACCAATCGGGGTTTGCGACAAGGTCGACCATCTGGTGCACAACCGAATCGCCCGTCCAGGCGCGCTGTTCACGTGTGGGGCAATCTACATAAGCATCGAGCGCGCTCAAGTCCACCGTGCGCAGGCCAACGGTATAGATCTCGTTAAGCAACGGATCAGAACATTCAAATGACGCGCCCGCAGGACGGGGACGGTGGCGGTCGGCAATCGCCAGCGCAATCTCTGGTTGCGCTGCGCCGGCCGGCAGACGAACACTCGCGTGCAAATAACGCGTGCCGATGATGTCGAGAGATTCGAACAATGCGTCATCGCCCGCACACACGTAACGCAACCCCGCGTGCTGACCCAGCGTGACGAGAAAGCCATCGGCGTCGACATGTTCCGACGCAGCGATGTCGATGATCGTTCCTTCAACCCCGCCACTCACGCGCAAACGCAATGTGCCGGCGGCAATACGACCGAGATCGAAGCGGTGCAGCATGAACGGTTCTGAACCACGCGACTCACGCACACAGGTTTCGTCGTTCAACACCTGACGAACCGGATCATCACCCAACGGCGAGCCCACGTATTCACTCGATGACAACAGCACCGCTTCGTGCACCAACCCACTGGGGAACGCAGTGCGCACCGGCGGTCGCAACATGCCGAATGGTTCGCTCGGTGGATGCGGGTCGCCATGGCCGCCAGTACTGAACGGCGTGATCTCAAACGCGTGCTTCCATTCGCTTGCATCGAATCCGGGCGCGTCCCAGCCAGATTCGTACACGCGCGCATCAAACGACTCGAGCGGCAGACACGCAACATCGCCAGGCACCGGCACTGCAGTCCACGGTGATACCGGCGCGCACGACCACAAACGGTCAGAGATCAGCCACTCGTCGCCCACTAACGCTTCGAACACCACCGAACCCGCGCCCATTGAATAGGTCGGCGGCGCCGGCATCCACCACGAGGTAGCCGTGCCGAAGTGGCGAGCGATGATGGAAATCACGTTCGTGCCCACAACCAGGAACGGTGCGAGATCGGCAACGTCGTAATGAGCGGCCTTCGGATCACTGCGCACCGGCCCCCGGCCAACCTCGGCACCATTGACCCGCAGGATGTAACGACCGTCGGCCCAAATACGAGCAGGCACCGAGGCCGGCACGACGGCGAGTTCGAGTTCTCGGCGAAACATCGCCACTTTGTCCG
This sequence comes from Haloferula sp., assembly GCA_044372775.1. Taxonomy (GTDB): domain Bacteria; phylum Verrucomicrobiota; class Verrucomicrobiia; order Verrucomicrobiales; family Akkermansiaceae; genus Haloferula. The sequence goes on along the minus strand of JBIPNO010000181.1, from coordinate 3,659 downwards.
TCGCGTCGGCCAGCACCATGCGCGTGGCCGTGTCGAGCTGCAGCGCCGGGCGGGCGTTCCACATCCACTTCGCCTGCCAACGACCAGCGAACGGTTCAGGATGTTCCAGTTTCATGCGCTGCTGCCCCTCCCGCCGACCCCCGGCGATGACGGTGACGGTACCAGCCAGCGGATTTCTCCCTACCGAGGGCGAGCACTACAATCGGCCCCGCTGCGCTCGTAGCTCAATTGGATAGAGCATCTGACTACGGATCAGAAGGTTGGGGGTTCGAGTCCCTCCGAGCGCGCTTTACAGATTCATCGCCGAAACGAACATGCTTGGCCTTGTCTGCCCGCCTCGGGAATCAGTACAGACCTACAAGCGAGAAAACTGCTCCGACCAGTGCAAAGAATCCAATAAAGGCGAGGACTGCCAATACCGGTCGTCCCTTGAATTTCGGATCGATGCGATCCCGCAACAGGTTGTACAGAGCGAAGATCACACCAAAAATTGCGGCGGTAATGAAGAATTTCAACATCGGGCGAGGCTCAAGGCTCTGAGAAGTTTCGACAGATACTCTTACAACGTGGAATCAGACCAGACCATTGAGTTGCTTCGTCGATTTAGGGATGAGCGCGAGTGGGGGCAGTTTCATTCACCTGAAAACCTCGCGAAGAGCATCTGCATCGAGTCTGCGGAACTGCTCGAGTGTTTTCAATGGTCTGAACCAGCCGATCACGACCAAGTCGCAAATGAACTCGCAGATGTTCTGACCTATTGCTACCTGCTCGCCGATTCGCTTGGGGCGAACCCCGACGATCTCATTCGAAAGAAACTTGAGGTCACTCGAAGCAAATACCCAGTCGAAGAGTCAAGGGGCCGGAGCTTGAAATATGACCAACTTTGAGATTCGAACAATTCCGTTCGATCGTGAAAACGTCTCGACTTGGTCATTACTCGACAACCGACATAGCAATTGGCCTGTCGTCTACATGCTCCACGACAGAGCAGAGATTTATGTTGGAGAGACACTCAATGCAGAAGCACGGCTGAAACAGCATCTTGAGGTCTCGGAACGTCGCAAACTCAATGAAGCATTGATCATTGTTGATGAGTCGTATAACAAATCAGTCTGCCTCGATCTCGAATCAAGTCTCATCCGGCTCTTCTCAGGCGACGGACTGTTCACCGTCCTCAACCGCAACGTCGGCATCACGGATGCGGACTATTTCGAGCGACCTGACTACCAAGAAAGGTTTACAGAAGTCTTCGAAGAACTTCACGCTCAAGGGCTGTTCAGCCGCTCAGTGCCTGAGATTCAAAACAGTGACCTGTTCAAATATTCGCCATTCAAGGCTCTCTCCCCTGATCAGGCGATAGCAGTTGAGGAAATTCTCGAAACCCTTTTCGATGACCTCGAGGAAGGTCGATCGTCCACTTCCGTCATACAAGGAGAGCCTGGAACTGGAAAGACCGTCATCGGCATCTACATGCTGAAACTCCTGCGAGATATTGCGAACCATCGCCCAGAGGATCCGATCAACGAGGACTCTCTCTTTAGCGGCCTCTTTACATCTAGGTTCACCTCTCTGGCGAGAACCCTCAGAGTTGGACTCGTCATCCCACAACAGTCGCTCCGCGAGTCCGTTCAGCAAGTCTTTAAGCGAACGCCCGGGTTGAGCGATCGTGACGTGCGAGTGATTTCAGCATTTGATGTCGGCACGAGTCCAGATGACTTCGACATTTTGGTAGTGGATGAAGCCCACCGCCTCGGGCAGCGGGCCAATCAAGCATCTGGCCCGCTCAATAAGAAGTTTTCGGATATCAATATTGAACTCTTTGGGAATGACGATCCGACCCATACGCAACTCGACTGGATACGCGCAAAGAGCAAACATCAGATCCTTCTGCTCGAACCCGAGCAGTCAGTGCGACCAGCCGACCTTCCCATCGAGCTGACATATCAACTCATCCAATCTGCGAAAGCAGAGGGGCATTGGCACCCACTGCACTCACAGATGCGGTTGCGGGCCTCAGAGGACTACGTCGGTTATGTGCGGCATGTACTTGCAGGGACCCAGACGACGCGTGAAGTTTTCGAGGATTACGACCTGCGGTTTTTCGATGACGTCAGCGAAATGTACCGAGAACTTGGGACGTGCGAGAAGGAATTTGGCTTATGTCGAATGCTCGCCGGTTATGCATGGCCGTGGTCGAGTAGGCGTGAACCCGAATGCTTTGACATCGAAATAGACGATCTGAAGTTTCGATGGAACTCCACCGCCAAGGATTGGGTGAACTCACCCAATGCGTTTCATGAAGTTGGATCGATCCACACGATTCAGGGCTACGACCTGAATTACGCAGCGGTGATCATCGGACCAGATCTAGTTTTCGACCCAGAGGCTTCAGAAATCAGAATCGACCGAACGAACTACTTCGATACCAAAGGAAAAGAAAACAACAAAGTCCTTGGTATTACTTACAGCGATGAAGATCTTCTTCGGTACATACGCAATATCTACGGAGTCCTTCTAACGCGAGGGATCCGAGGCACTTTTGTTCATATTTGCGATCCAGACCTTCGAAAATACTTAGGGAAGTTTTTCTGATCGGAATTCTGTACCAACGTGTCCGTGGAGGTGAATCACCGACCCCTTCACCCAACAAACGCCGCAGAACCCAGATCCGCCGCTCCGCTTTCGATTCCGTCGCAGATCACGCGCGCGACAACCGCTGGCTCTAATCCCTCGCCCATCTTCGGAGCGGTGCCTGCAATTGCTCGACCAGCAAGCCCCGTTTCGGTGTGCGGTGGTCGAGCGTCAATCACTCGCACATCTTTGCGACGAGCTTCACGCGCCAATCCTTCACCAAACGCGCGCAACGCAGCTTTCGACGCGCCGTAGGCCACCATGCCGGGCAGGTTCTGTTCGGCAATGACACCGGAAATGTTCACGATCACACCGCCAGTGGAAAGAGTGTTCATCGCTTCGGTGGCAATCATGATGGGAATGAACGTGTTGGTCATGAACAGGTCTTCCATCACGTCGGTCGACAGCGTCGCAACGTCGCCAAAGGCCACGACTCCAACGGCGTTGATCACAACGTCAAGTTTTCCGTGATGCTCCACCGCAGTTCGCATGGCCGAGGCGCACGCATCGGGCGATCGCAGATCAAGCGCCACCCGTGGGCCGGCCACCGTGAGTTGGTCGAGGCGTTGTTGATCGCGCCCCGCCAGGGTGAGAACGGCCCCTCGTGCGGCAAGTTCCTCGCCAAGCGCCCGGCCTAGTCCCCCGGTGGCGCCAAGCAACAGAACCGATGCACCGTTGAGCGTTGTGGTTGTCATGGCTCGAGTTCTACCGCATCAGGAGTCGATTACACGGACTCAGCGCCGGACGCGATCGTCCGCGCACCTTGAACCACCGGCACATCAGCCCTCTAGGACTACAGCGGTTCCGTAGGCGACGATCTCCACAATTCCGTCGGCGATATCGCTCGAGTCGAATCGCACACCAGTCACCGCATTGGCGCCCATCGCAACTGCGTGATCGACCATGCGCTCAACTGCTTCGCGCCGGCCCTCTTCGAGAGTTGAGGAGTACTCGGTGATGTTGCCCTTCTTCAAGGACTTCACACCACCAACCACGCCGCGGGCGAATCCCATAGAACGGGCGATGAC
>JBIPNO010000090.1:0-18354 GCA_044372775.1 Haloferula sp. | reverse complement strand
TTCGATTTCGATCCTTACCCGGACCACGTCATGCGGGACAAACGGCGACGTCAATCCCCTGTGGAATCAGGGATCCGGGCCTTAACCTGACGCGAATGACAAAGAAGCGAAAACCGGCATTTGCGGCGCCGAAATAACAATTGAATGTCCATGAAAAGAATCTGTCTCTCTCTTTTTTTGTTGATTCCTTTATCTGCTAATTCAGAGAGCGAAATCAAAAATCTACCGAAGCATCTCGATGCAAAAACCGTAATATTTGTCAACGGAATATTACCTCTGGGACTCCATTGCAAAATCGCAATATTTCTTGATTCTGGAGCTCGAACTGCTCAATTGATGGATGAGCTTAAGAAACTAGTTGGAAAAAACAAAGTAATTGCTGCTGTTGGCGACATGAAGACGGCAGCTCCCTTTGGATTCCATATTACGGACTCGAGGGGGACTAGAATTATGGCTATGGTTGATGAAAATAGCCAGTTCAGTCTAAAGCGGGATGAGATAATCGAAAATTTTTCAGTTATTTCAGTTGCTGTAAACGAGTTCGGTTTAAAAAACGCCCGAAAAATTGTGGATGAACAGTTGAGGGATGCAGAAAAATAGCATCGGTGTTCCCCTCGGGGGTCACCTGGCCTCGGGGGTCACCTCGGGGGTCAGTCCTTGAATTCTGAATTTCTGCTTGGCCGGACAGCGGTTCCTCGGTAGCGGGGAGCATGGCCCGCCCGCTCCGCTTCCAATATGCCGGCGCTACCTACCACGTGATGGCCCGTGGCGACGGCGGAAAGGCGGTCTTCGAGGAGGACAAGGACCGCTTCGAGTTCCTCGAACGGCTCGGGAAGATCTGCGGCAGCCACGGGTGGCGGATCCACGCCTGGGTTCTCATGGGCAATCACTTTCACCTGCTGGTCGAAACCCCGGAGCCGAACCTTGTCACCGGGATGAAAACCCTGCTCGGCGGATTCAGCCAGGCTTGGAATCGCCGCCGCAAGCGTATGGGCCACGTTTTCCAGGGTCGCTACAAGTCCGTTCCGGTGAGCGGCGAGGAATGCGACGCTTGGTATTTCCGGATCGTGGCCGACTTCATCCATCTCAATCCCGCCCGTGCCGGCCTGGCTGGAGGCGATCGGGGCCCGCTCGCCGGCTACCGATGGAGCAGCGTTTCCAGCTATGCCGGCGGCAAGACGCCGCCTTGGCAAGTCCATGACCGGGTGCTCCGGGCCTTCGAGCTGGCGCGCGATGGCCGCGGTCACCGGGCCTACGTCGCATGGTTGGAGGCGCGGGCGGCGGAAGGCGGCAAGATCACGCCGGAGGCGACCAAGGCGCTCAAGCAGGGCTGGCACCTCGGGCCGGAGAGCTTCCGGGACCGGCTTCTCGGATTGTTGGGCGGCACCAAAAAGATCCGCCTCAAGGGGAGCCAGACCGGCGAGCCGCTGCGCGTAAATGGGGTCAGTCCCCGCAATCGAACAAAAATGGATTGACCGCTAGGGCCGGATAGATTTGATGAGGCATGGCCCGGCCTTTACGATTTCAGTATCCCGGAGCGGTTTATCACGTCATGGCCCGTGGCGACGGGGGGAAGAGGATTTTCGAGTCCGAGGACGACCACACCGTGTTTGTGGCCAGGCTCGGTGAGGCGTGCATGAGCCATGGCTGGCAGGTGCATGCATGGGTGCTCATCGGCAACCATTTCCATCTGCTGCTGGAGACTCCGCAGCCGAACCTCGTGGCGGGGATGAAATGGCTGCTCGGCACTTTTAGTCAGGGTTGGAACCGCGCCAGAAAGCGCCGCGGTCATGTGTTTCAAGGGCGCTACAAGGCTGTGCCGGTGAACTCCACCGATGCCGATCCCTACTACTTCCGGATCGTTGCGGACTACATCCATCTCAACCCGGCCCGTGCCGGACTCGCGGGCGGAGCAAAAGGCGGGCTGGCCGCATACCCTTGGAGCAGCCTCGGGGCCTATGCCAGCGGCAAGTGCCCGCCGTGGCTTTCGACGGACCGTGTGTTGCGGGCTTTTGAGTTGGCTCGCGATGGTCGGGGTCGTCGCGCCTACGTGGCATGGCTCGAAGCCCGCGCCGCCCATCCGGCCGGCGGGATCGACGCCGTCGCGACCGCGGCGCTGAAGCGGGGATGGTATTTGGGAGAGAAGGACTTCCGGGACACCTTGCGGGCGCTGGTGGGGAAGGTGGGATTGAAGAAGCGGCGGAGACGGGGGAGTGCGGCAGCGGAGATCGACCGGGACCACGGGGAGCGAGACGCGGAACGTCTGGTGGTGGCGGGACTGTGCGAACTCGGGATGCCGTCGGATGCCGCCGGGCTGGCGGCGTTGCGGAAGGGGGACGAGCGCAAAGCCTTGATCGCGGCGCTGGTGCGCAAGCGGACGGGTGCCGGGACCGACTGGATTGCCGCGAGGCTGGCGATGGGGCATCCGGGGTCCGTGAGCCGCCTGGTCGGGAAGGTGGCCAAAGATCCGGACCTGACGAAGCGGCGGGACCGGTTGGACAAGATGTTTGGATGCGGGGACTGACCCCATAGGGCTGGCCCCGGGCGAAACTCGGCTAAATCGATCCCGTTGTCGTTGTTGCTGTCGAACTTGTCACGCCACCCACGCATAAAGCGCTCCGGCCAGCGTCGCGGTGATCAAGGTGGTCACGGTGCCGCCGAGCACCGCCTTGAACCCGAGCGCCGCCAGGGTCGGCCGCTGGTTCGGGGCGAGGCTGCCGGTGCCGCCGAGCTGGATTCCGATCGACGAGAAATTGGCGAAGCCGCACAGCGCGAAGGTGGCGAGGAAGATCGACTTCCGATCGAGCGCCTTCGCCGGATCCGCCAGACCGGCGGCCTTCAGTTCGCCGAGCTGGGTGTAGGCGACGAATTCGTTGAACACGACCTTCGATCCCAACAGCGAGCCGATCTCCCGGATGTCCGCGGCCGGCACGCCGATCAGCCAGGCGAAGGGCGAGAAGGCCCAGCCTAACAGCCAGTCGAGCGTCAGCGTCGGATGCAGCATCGAAAGCCCCGCGTTCACCAGTGCCGCGAAGGCGATGAAGGCGATGAGCATCGCGCCGATGTTGAGCGCCAGCTTGAGGCCGTCGGAGGTGCCGTTCGCAAGGGCATCCAGGAAATTCGCGCCGAGCCGTTCGCGCGGAACCTGGAGCGAGTTCTCCGGCGTGCCGGTCTCCGGGATCAGGATCTTCGCGACCACCAGCGAGGCGGGCGCGGCCATGAAGGAGGCGCAGAGCAGGAATTTCGCGAAGGCCTGCTGCTGGACCGGATCGGTCCCGCCGAGGATCATGATGTAGGCGACCAGCACGCCGCCGGCGATGGTGCCCATGCCGCTGGTCATCAGCGCGAAGATCTCGCTGCGCGTCATCTTCTCGATGTACGGCTTCACCATCAGCGGCGACTCGGTCTGGCCGAGGAAAACCGACGCCGCGGCGGCCAGCGACTCGGCGCCGGAGAGCTTCATGAACTTGCGGGTCACCCAGGCGAAAACCCACACCAGCTTCTGCAGCACGCCCCAGTAGTAGAGCAGCGAGCACAGCGCGGAGAAGAAGATGATGGTCGGCAGCACCTGGAAGGCGAAGATGAAGCCGAGGCCGCGCTCCGCCGCCGGATCGGCCAGCGGGCCGAAGACGAAGGTCGCGCCGTCTTTCGAAAAGCCGGTGATCCACACGAAGAAGCGCGCCAGGGCATCGAAGGCCTGGCTGCCTCCGGGCACGACCAGAAAGAGCAGCGCGAGCAGCAGTTGCAACGTCATCCCGCCGCCCACCAGCTTCCAGTTGATCGCCTTGCGGTTCTCGGAGAGCAACGTGCACAAGCCGATCAGGCAGGCGATGCCAAGCAGGGCGCGGAGGAGATCGGTGAGCATGGGTTCACTTCTAGCAGCACGGAGCGGGCCGGAAAGCAGGAAGAAAGAGGGGCCAGCCAAGAGGGGAACGGGCGGCTCGCCCGTTCTCAAACATCCCTCAATCTCACCTTCACGGGCGTGCCCCTCTCGACCCTCTCGACCCTCTCGACCCTCTCGACCCTCTCGACCGAGCGACAAGTCTTGCATCCCGCCTTCCGCCGACTACCCCTTCCCGCCCTCCGAATGAAACATGTGGTCATCCATACCGACGGCGCCTGCAAGGGCAACCCGGGCCCCGGCGGCTACGGCGTCGTCATGGTCTGCGGCAAGCACCGGCTGGAGCTGTCGAAAGGCTTCGCCCGCACCACCAACAACCGGATGGAACTGATGGCCACCATCGTGGCGCTGGAAACGCTCAAGGAACCCTGCGCGATCGAGCTGCTGTCGGACTCCCGCTACGTCATCGACGCGATGACCAAGAACTGGATCAAGGGCTGGAAGGCGAAGGGCTGGAAAACCGCCTCGAACCAGCCGGTGAAGAACCAGGACCTCTGGCTGCGCCTCTCCGCCGCCGCGGAGGGCCACGCGGTCACCTGGAAATGGCTGCGCGGCCACGCCGGCCACAAGGAGAACGAGCGCTGCGACGTCCTCGCCGTCGCCGCCGCCACCGGCCGCGATCTGCCAGTGGATGCTGGCTTCGAAGGCTGAGCTCCGCCGGAGCTCCACCGGGTGCGCGGAGCCTCTGGCCCGCAGAGCGGTCCCCCGGAGCTCGCTGCCCGTTCAAACCCGCATCGCCGAAACGTGAACCTCCCGTGCTTCTGCGGGGCGGAGCCTCCGCGCACCCGGTGGCCTCCGGCCCGCAGAGCGGTCCCCGGAGCCCGCTGCCCGTTCAAACCCGCAGCGCCGAAACGTGAACCTCCCGTGCTTCTGCGGGGCGAAGCGTTGTCCGAGTTTCAGAATCGAATCCAGTCGGACCATCTCGCTGCGCTCGGTTCGCGCACCCGGTGGCCTCCGGCCCGCAATCAATCGCCGCTCAACTCCGACTCCAGGAAGGCCCACTCGTCCGCCGTCTTGTCGATCATCTTCGACAGCGCCGTGCCCGCGCCGTGCCCGGCGCTGGTGTCGATGCGGATCAGCACCGGCGGACCGTCCTTCGCCTGGCACTCCTGGAGCCGCGCGGCGAACTTGAAGCTGTGCGCCGGCACCACCCGGTCGTCGTGGTCGGCGGTGGTGACCAGGGTCGCGGGATAGCGGGTCCCGGGCTTCAGGACGTGGTACGGCGAATATCGTAGCAAGGCCTTGAACTCCTCCGGGTCCTCGGCGCTGCCGTAGTCCTTCTCCCAAGCCCAGCCGATGGTGAACTTGTGGAAGCGCAGCATGTCCATGACCCCGACCGCCGGCAGGCAGGCCCCGAACAAATCCGGCCGCTGCGCCAGGCAAGCGCCGACCAGCAGGCCGCCGTTGCTCCCGCCCTGGATCGCCAGCTTCGCCGGCACGGAGTACTTCTCCTTCACCAGCCACTCGCCCGCCGCGATGAAGTCGTCGAACACGTTCTGCTTCCGCAACCGCGTCCCGGCGAGGTGCCACTCGCTGCCGTATTCGCCGCCGCCGCGCAGATTCGCCACGGCCAGGATGCCGCCGCGTTCCAGCCACACCGCGCGGCCGATCGAGAAGCCGGGCGTGATGCTGATGTTGAAGCCGCCGTAGCCTGTTAGAAGGACCCGGTGCGAGCCGTCGAGCTTCAGGCCTTTCTTGTGCACGATGAACACCGGCACTTTCGTCCCGTCCTTGCTCGTCGCGAAAACCTGCTTGGTCTCGTAAGCCGCGCCGTCGAAGCCGACTTCCGGCCGCTTCCACAGCGTGCTCTCGCCGCTCGCGAGATCGTAGCGGTAGATCGCGCCCGGATCGGTGAAGCTGGTGAAGCTGTAGAAGGTCTGCTTGTCCTCTTTCCGCCCGTCGAAACCGCCGGTGCTGCCGATCCCCGGCAGCTTGACCTCGCGGATGACTTTGCCCGAGTAGTCATGCGCCACCACCGCGCTCTTCGAGTCGCGCAGGTATTCGCAAATCAACTGCCCGCCGACATTCGTCACGCCTTGCAGCAGGTCCTTGCCTTGCGGGATGATTTCCTTCCACGACGCGCGCTCCGGCTTCTTCACGTCGATCGCGATCACCCGGTGGCGCGGCGCGTCGAGATCCGTGCGGAAGAAGAACACGTCGCCATCATTGCCCGCGAAGTCGTAGCTCGCATCGGCATCGGCCAGCAGCTCGATCACCTGGTCGCCATCGACCGGCCGGTAGAAAAAGCGGTTCTTCGGATCGGTGCCTTCGCTGACGTGGATCACGAGGAATTTCCCGTCCTCCGTCAGCCCGCTGCCGAAGCCCCAGCGCGGCTTGTCCTTGCGCTCGTAGATCACGACGTCCTCCGACTGCGGCGTGCCGATCTTATGGAAGCAGAACTTCTGGAACTCGTTCATCTGGGTCAGCGCCGCACCCTCCGGCGGCGCGTCGTAGCGGCTGTAGTAGAAGCCACTGCCGTCCTTCGCCCAGGAGATCCCGCTGAACTTCACCCACTTCAGGTGATCGCCGGTGTCCTTGCCGGTGGCGACGTCGCGGACCAGGATCTCGTTCCAATCGCTGCCGCCACGCGAGATCGAATAGCCGAGCAACTTCCCGTCCTCGCTCGGCGTGAAATTCGCCAGCGCCACGGTGCCATCCTTCGACAGCGTGTTCGGATCTAACAAAAGCCGGCCCTCGCCCTCGAGCGAGTCCGCCACCTTGAGCACCGCCTGGTTTTGCAAGCCGCTGTTGTAGGTGAAGAACCACTTGCCGCCGTATTCCTGCGGCGCGCCGGTGCGTTCGAAATTCCACAGCGTCGACAGCCGTTCGCGGATCGCGTCACGGTGCGGGAGCTTGCTCAGGAAAGCTTCGGTCACCTTGTTTTGTTCCGCCACCCAGGCCTTCGTATCCGCCGCGTTGTCATCCTCCAGCCAGCGGTAGGGATCGGGCACCTTGGTGCCGTGGATCTCGTCGACCACCTCGACCTTTTTGGTGGCCGGGTACTCGATCGCCGCAGCCATGCCGAGCGAAGGGATCATCATGCTTAAGAGTGAGGGAATTTTAGAACTCATTCGATTTGCGCGGAAGCTCGGTAAATACGCGACAAAAGCGATTCTTTTCCGGCGGATTCCCCTGCTTCGGCGACATCGTTCCGCCCCGGCGACCGCGGAAATAACCACATGATTGACGCGCCGTCCCCGCGGTGTGGAATGTCAAACGCGTCGCAAGTCGGGGCCATGCCCCCCACATCGCTCCCCATGCCCTGCCCGCGACCCGAAGAAAAACCCGGCCACCACGATCCGATTCCCCCTTGAAGACCGCTGGCAGACCGGGACCCGCAACCGGTCGTCCCCTCACCCCCCGGGAGGACGGCCGGACCGCCGGGGAACGAACACGGGGGGACCTTGGATCGGCTTGTTCTTCTGTTTGGCTCGGCGGCCGGTGGCACCGCCTTGACCGAAAAGCGAACGACCATCAGCCTCTATTCAGAAATCAATCCGATGAAACTTCCATTCCGCCTCCTGCTGGTCGGCCTGTCGATGTCCCTGACCAGCTGCTTCTTTCTGACGCCGGCTAAAGTCCAGAAGGACCTTACCTACGACGAAAAGGCATGGGGAAATGTGGAGCGCGGGAAACCCTACGTGTTTGTGCGCGACTACGAATACAAACCCTTCGGGATGTTTCCCACGAAAGCGGTCTACACCAAAGGCACGAAAATGAAGTTCACGAGCTTCGAAATCAACTGCTCCCCCCGATACGGAAAGGGTGGCTGTTATGTCCGGGGCGAGATCCTGACTGGCAAACTCGCGGGCACGGATATCGATGCTTACGATTTCCTCAAGTTTCAAAGCACCGGGAAACAAAGGCATCAGGTGCGAATCGCTGACATCAAACCGGACATCCTGAAGCCGGCGTTCGAGAAAAGCGAAAGCAAGCCGAAGCCACGAGGCATCCTTGAGAGATTGGGCTTTTAAAACGCTGGCTCGCCTCCAGCTGCTCACGACGACCTTGCCGCAACCGCATCGCCCGTTAGGTTCACGGAGTGAGCGAACCCCGATTCACCGCCCCGAAAGAGCACGCCGCCGGCACGCCTGCGGTCGTTTCGTCGCTCCAGCACGTCTTCGGCAAGGCCGGGCTCGTCCGCGGGACGAAGGCGCTGCTCGAAATCAACCAGACCGGCGGCTTCGATTGCCCGAGCTGCGCCTGGCCCGATCCCGACGGCCATCGCGCGGTCGCCGAGTTCTGCGAAAACGGTGCCAAGGCGATCGCTTCGGAGGCCATGCACCGGACCATCGGCCGCGAGTTCTTTGCCGCGCATTCCATCGCCGATCTGATGGCGCAAAGCGATGCCTGGCACGATCTCCAGGGCCGTCTCGCCGAGCCGATGCTGCTGCGCGAGAATTCGACGCACTACGAGCCGGTCACCTGGGATGAAGCCTTCGCGATCGTGGCGGAAGAACTCCACGCCCTGGATTCTCCGGACGAAGCGCTCTTCTACACCTCCGGCCGCGCCAGCAACGAAGCCGCCTTCCTGTGGCAGATGTTTGCCCGCGCCTTCGGCACCAACAACCTGCCGGACTGCTCGAACATGTGCCACGAGTCGAGCGGCCTGGCCTTGAAAGAAGCCATCGGGGTCGGCAAGGGCACCGTCACGCTGGACGATTTCCTCGAAGCGAACGTCATCCTCTGCGTCGGCCAGAACCCCGGGACGAATCATCCGCGGATGCTCTCGACCCTGGAGGAAGCGGTGAACCGCGGGGCACAACTGGTGGCGGTCAATCCCCTCAAGGAAGCGGGCCTGCTCGGCTTCGCCCATCCGCAGCACCTGCGCGGGATCCTCGGGAAAGCCTCGCCGCTCGCCTCGAGCTACCTGCAGGTGAAGGTCAACGGCGACATGGCGCTGTTCCGCGGCGTGGCGAAGGCGCTGGTCACGATGGGAGCGGCGGACGAGGCGTTCATCCGCGAGCACGGCAGCGGCTACGAGGAATATCGTAGTTTGCTGGAAGCGACGCCGTGGACGGAGATCGAAGAGCTGTCCGGGATCGGCCGCGACGCGATCGAGGACCTCGCGCTGCTCCTCGCCGAAGGGGAAAAGCGCCTGATCACCTGCTGGGCGATGGGCCTGACCCAGCACCGCAACGCCGTCGCGACGATCCGCGAGATCGCCAACGTCCACCTCCTGCTCGGCGCGGTCGGCCGGCCCGGCGCGGGACTCTGCCCGGTCCGCGGCCACAGCAACGTGCAGGGCGACCGCACCATGGGGATCTTCGAAAAGATGCCGGAGCCCTTCCTCGCCGCGCTGGAGAAACAGGCCGGCGTCCCGGTCCCGCGGAAGCACGGCTTCGATACCGTGGACTCCATCCACGCGATGCACGACGGCCGCGCCAAGGTCTTCGTCGCCCTCGGCGGGAATTTCGCCCAGGCCACGCCGGACAGCGACTACACCGCGGCGGCCTTGCGGAAATGCCAACTGACCTGCCACATCGCCACCAAGCTCAACCGCAGCCACCTGATCCACGGCAAGCGCGCCCTGATCCTCCCCTGCCTCGGCCGCAGCGAACGCGACGGCGGGCGCCTCATCACCACCGAGAACTCGATGGGCGTCGTCCAGTCGTCGGAGGGAAAATTGAAGCCCTCCTCCGATCACCTGCTCAGCGAACCCGACCTCGTCGCCCGCCTGGCGGAAGCGACGTTGGGCGATGTCGGCAAGATCCGCTGGCGCTGGCTGGTGGAGGACTACGACAGGCTTCGTACTTGGATCGAAGCGGTGGTCCCCGGCTTTGAAGACTTCAACACCCGCGTCCGCCAGCCCGGCGGCTTCTACCTGCCGAACGCGGCCAAGGAACGCGTCTGGAACACGCCGAACGCGAAGGCGAATTTCAGCAGCGCGCCGCTCGATGCCTTCCGCGCCGCCGCCGGCCGCTTCCTCTTGCAGACGCTGCGCAGCCACGACCAGTTCAACACCACGGTTTACGGCCTGGACGACCGCTACCGCGGGATTTCCGGCATGCGCGACATCGTCTTCCTCAACCCCGAAGACCTCGCCGAACTCGACGTAAAACCGGGCGGCCGGATCGACGTCACCAGCCACTGGAGCGACGGCGAGCGCCACCTGAAAGCCTTCCGCGCCATCCCCTACGACATGCCCCGCGGCATGGCGGCCGCCTATTTCCCCGAAGCCAACGTGCTGGTCCCCGCCGGCCACGTCGCGGAAGGCAGCAACACCCCGGCGAGCAAGAGCATCGAGGTCAGCATCACGCCGTCCCGAGGATGATGTCCTCGTTCTTCATCTTGCCCGACAGGCTGCGGTAGTGGACGTGGGCGTCGGGCGCGATCAGTTGCTCCGACTTTTCCGGCTTGGTGAAGGACTTCGCCAGGCCGTCGCTTTCATCCCAGCGGGTCATCGCGAAGAGGCCGGTCCGGACGACCTGGCAGTAGAGGTCGTGATCGAACTCCTCTTCCTCATGCACCTTGCCGTCGTGGATGTGGACGGTGGGGAAGAACAGCTTCTGGGGATGCCGGCTCGGGAAAGTGAAAGCCATCGGATGGACCTTGTGCTCGCCGGAGCGCAGCTTGAAAACGGCGAACCCATGATCGGCATATTGCGGCAGGGACTTCCATGAATCCGCCGGCAGACGGAAGCGCGCGTCGAGCCGTTCGAAGTCCTTCACGGTGGGAACGAAGGACGCTTCGTAGGAGCCCACTTGTTTGACCTCCAGGACTCCACCCGCAAGAGCCTGGGGAGCCGATTTGCCGCGGCCGCCCAAAGCGATCGGCTGGGGAAACCCGGAGCGCAGGTCGTTGAAGAAGGTCTGGTAGCCGGAGAGATCGATGAACTTCACCGCCTTCTCATCCGCCCCCGCGGCAACCGGCAGCGGCAGGATCATCGCGAGGTCCTCCTTCGCGCCGAACTCCATCTGATAGACGATCGCCTGCCGTCCGGGTTCCGTGATCCGCGCGAAGATCCGCGTGCCGCGGACGAAAGTGACATTGCCGCTGAAACAACACATGCCGCGAGATTCCGACAATCCAGGGGAGTCTGGCGAGACCGAAATCCGCCACGGATTCAAGCGCCGAACCCAGTCACCCGCCGCGCGGTCTCGATGATGTGGCCGGACTTTCCGCACCACGGCTTCTCCGGCCGGAGGATTTCCCAGCCGCTCTCCTCGCCGATCTCCGTCAGCCGCGGCGACGGGTTCACCAGCGTGTTCCGCTCGCAGCAGCGCAGCATGGGCAGATCGGCGCTGCTGTCGGAGTAGCCGTGGCTTTGCGGCCAGACGCCTCCCGGCGGCGGACCGAAGATCTCCGACAAACGTCGTACTTTCTCCTCCCCCTTGTGATTCACGAGGTCCGGCAGCAGCGGCATGCACTCGCCCGCTTCCACCGGAGTGCCCAGCGAAAGATCGAAGCCGAGCACCCGGCCGACTTCCTTCACGTAGTACTCCGGGCTCGCCGAAGCGAGCACCGTCAGATGGCCGGCATCCTGGTGGCGCTTCAGCCGGTCGAGCAGTTCCGGATAGCAGCGCGCCGGAACGTAGGCCGCGACCGCCTCGCGGACCCAGGCCTCGAGCTGCGGACGCTCGACCCGCCACAAGTAGCTGAGGAAGACCCGCTTCATCCCCTCCGCCCCGAGGATCTTCGCCGCAGGCAGAAAGGCCGCGAAGAACGGCAGGTAGGCCCGCCGCCAGCCTTCCTGCTTCAGGACGTGATCGCAGAAAAGGATCTGGGTGTCCCACGCGATCAAGGTCCCGTCGAGGTCGAAGAGCGCGAGGCCCCGGTTGAACTTGGCGCGGTGGTCGTCGGTCACGCGTCGGATTCAAGCTCCCCGCCGCCGGGTCCGCCAAGGAAAGATCACTTCACCGCGGCATACGCTTCCGCCCATTTCGCCGCGGCCTGCGCGTCCGGCTCGCCGTCGGCGACGATCAGCCGGTAGCGGGCGATGAAGGGTTTGCCGGGCACGATCTCCATCGCGCCGCCCTGCTGCGGGGCATAGCAGAAGAAGGGCTCGGTCGGATGCGCCCGGATCGGCTGCGGCGCGCGGAAGTTCGAAGGGTGGCAGAGGATCGTGATCCCGCAGGTCTCGCCGCCCACCTTCCCGCCGACCCAGCACCACGGCTCCTTCGCGGTGTTGACCTTGGCCCGGTCGCTCAGGCCGGACGCGGTGAGGAAGCGGCAGTTGGCCGCACCGTTCCACGCCCGGTTGCCGCGGAAACCGAGGCCGCCGTAGTGATATTCCGGCAGCTTGAGCGGCGATTCCCCGGCGCAGGTCTGGGTGATCGTCAGGTCGATCCGGAAATGGTCCGCGGCAGCGGCCACGGCGACCTCCCACGTCTCTAACAGCGCGACCTTCTCCGGCTTGGCGGTCATGTCGACGAAGCGGTGGCGCACCTTGAAACCGGCGCGACCGTCCTTTTCCCAAGTCCCGTCCAGCGCGACGAAGTCCACGCGGCCGGTGCCGGCGCCCATGTTCCAGAAGTCGGGCTTGCGGCCTTCGAATTCGGTCTTCGTCCACGGGCTCCACACGCCGTGATGGTGGAGGTGATCGGGCGGAAAATCATCGGTGACCAGCCGGCCGCCGGGCGTATGGATCGACTGGATGTAGCCCCCGCGGCGGAAGACCTCCGGAATGTCCCCGCGCGGCAGTTCGCCGGCCTCCGCCTGGTAGCGGAGAATCTCCTTCTCGCCGGCACGGAGGACGAGCTGTTTGCCATCACGCACCACGGTGACTTCTTCGGCCGCAGCGGCGGGGAGCAGGGCGACGAGGATCAAGGCAAGGGCTTTCATGCAGGCGATGCTCTACGAACTGCAGCGCCTTCGCATCTCAAAAAGCGATCCTCGGAACGCGGCAAGCCGTCCAGCCCGCCATCGAACCAATCCTTGATTCCCCCCGCCCGGGTGCTCAGCTAGCGGCATGATGCGCAACTTGATCGCCGGAATCCTGCTCTCCGGTGCCGCCCGTGCCGCCGTGGATCCTACCGCTCTCGACACCTGGTTCGCCCAGCCTCCCGCCGAGCGCCGCGAGATCCCGGCCGAGTGGTCGGCGCTGCCGCTGGAGACCAAAGAAGCCGCCGACCTCGCCACCGCCCGCGTCTGGCAGGGCTATCGCGAAGGCGCCCTGAAACTCGGCTGGGACCAGCAGCTCGCGCCCTTCCCGCCGACGCTTGAGGAAATCGTCGCGCTGCCCGCCGACCGGCGGCCGAAACTTTCGCCCTCGAAGCTGGAAGCCGGCGGCAAGACCATGCCCTACGTCCTGCTCGCCAAGGGCAAAAAACCGGAGAAAGGCTGGCCGCTGGTGATCGCCCTCCACGGCGGCGGCGGCACCGGCGAGAAGCTCGAACACCCGCACGCCTGGCCCATCAACACCCGCGAATGGCAGGCCCAGATGGCCCTCTTCGAGCGGGTCTATCCGGGCGATGCCCTCTATTTCATCCCGCGCATGGCCGACGACAACGACGGCCGCTGGTACTACGACTACTGCCAGGAAATGTATGACCAGGTCATCCGCCGGGCGATTCTGTTCCGCGGGGTCGATCCCGACCGCATCTACATCACCGGCATTTCCGAAGGCGGCTACACCGCGTTCCGCCTGCCGGGGAATCAGCCCGGGCGCTTCGCCGCCGCCGCCGCGATGGCCGCCGCGGAGCCGATCGAAAACGCCCCGCCGGAGAACTTCCGCAACACCCCGCTGCGCTGCGACATCGGCGAGAACGACACCATGTTCGACCGCATCGGCCTGGCCCGCCGGATGTTCGAAAAGCTCGGCACCTTGCAAAAAGCCGACCCGCAGGGCTACGTCCACCACTTGGAAGTCCAGAAAGGCCGCGGCCACGGCATCGACTACGCCGGCGGCCCGGCCTGGATGGTCATGCAGGTGCGCGACTCGCGGCCGAAGAAGCTCGTCTGGACCGTCCAGGCCCTCCACCACACCGTGAACCTGCGCAATGCCTGGCTGACCCTCGACGAGGCCCCCACCGCCTTGCCGGTGACGATCACCGCGGCGATCGACGGCCACACCGTCGCCATCACCGCCGCCGGCAAGGATGGCAAGCCGCTGTCCGGCCTCAAACTCCGCCTTTCCCTCGACGACCGCCTGCTCGACCTCGACCAGGCCGTGACCGTCACCCTGAATGGCAAGCAGGTCCACGACGGCAGGATCCCCCGCACCTGGGCCGCGCTGGCCCGCTCCACCGCGGCCTCCGGCGACCCCGGTGGCGTCTTCTCCGCCGAACTCCTCTTGAAATAGTTGGAAAAACCCCGGGCTCTGCTTCGCTGCCCCACGCCCCAACGGGGCACCCGTCCCGTCACGCCTATGAAAACGAAATACCTGCTCGCGGCCGCCTGTGCCGCCTCCCTCGGCTTCACTTCCGCCTTCGCCGGCGGCGAAGGGTGGACCCACGACTTCGCCGCCGCCAAGAAACAGGCCGCCAGCGAGAAGAAGGACCTGCTGCTCGACTTCACCGGCTCCGACTGGTGCCCGCCCTGCAAGGCCCTCACCGCCAACATCCTCTCCAAGGAGGAATTCCGCACCCTGACCCAGGACAATCTCGTTCTCGTGGAACTCGATTTCCCGAAGGACAAGTCGAAGCTTTCCGAGGAAACCCAGGCTCAGAACAACGAACTCCAGGGCAAATACGCCATCACCGGCTACCCCACCATCCTGCTCTGCGACGCCGACGGCAAGCCCTACGCCAAGACCGGCTTCATGCAGGGCGGGCCGAAGGAATACGTCGCCCACCTCGATGAACTCCGCGCCAAGAAGGATGTCCGCGACAAGTCCTTCGCCGATGCCGCCAAAGCCGAAGGCCCGGCCAAGGCCAAGGCCCTGATCGCCGCCCTCGACGCGATGGCGCTGGAAGACGCCGCCGTCGCCAACTTCTATCCCGACGTCGTCGACCAGATCAAGGCCGCCGACCCGAAGGATGAAACCGGCTACGCCAAGAAGCTCGCCGCCAAGGCGAAGTATGCCGCGTTCGAAACCGAACTGAACGGCCTGGCCCAGAAGCAGGACATGGAAGGCGCGCTCGCCCTCGTCGAGAAGGCCATCGCGTCCGGCGACTACGAAGGCGAAACACTGCAGCAGGTCATCCTGCCCAAGGCGATGATCCTGGCCCAGATGCAAAAGTTCGACGACGCCATCAAGGTGATCGACGAAGCCAAGGCTGCCGCCCCCGAGAGCGAGATCGCCGGCCGCCTCGACGGCTTCAAGGAGCAGCTCGCTCAGGCCAAGGAAAAGGCCGCCGCAGCGCCTGCCGAAAAGCCTGAGGAATAATCCCTTCCTCCGTTCCCCGCATTTCCCACGCCGTCCGGTCCCCATGCCGGACGGCGTTTTTCGTGCATGTGCAGGAGCCGCCAGCTCCACCGGGTGCGCGAACCGAGCGAAGCGAGATGGTCCGACTCGCTGCATTCATGGGTCAGGGGGCCGGGCTCCCCCTCCACCACGAAAGGCACATTTTTGTTCGAGTGAACATCTTTTGTTTGACGCCCCGCTCCGCGCCTGCGACAAGCTCCACGAACTCAGACGAACACCATGGCCAAAACCACCGAAGATCCCTCCGACAAGCTCGCCGACGCCCGCAAACGCAATCTCGATCTCGCCATCTCCAGCATCCAGAAGGAGTTCGGCGAAGCCGCCATCATGCGGATGGGCGACGGCCACCGGGTCGATGTCGACGTCATCCCCACCGGCAACCTGCTGATCGACCGCGCCCTCGGCGTCGGCGGCTTCCCCCGCGGCCGCATCATCGAGGTGTTCGGCCCGGAATCCTCCGGTAAGACGACCCTCACCCTCACCGTGATCGCCCAGGCCCAGAAAAAGGGCGGCCTGGCCGCCTTCATCGACGTCGAGCACGCCCTCGACCCGCAGTATGCCAAAATGCTCGGCGTCAACCTCGACGACCTCCTCGTTTCCCAGCCTTCCTCCGGGGAAGAAGCCCTCCAGATCTGCGAGGCGCTGGTCCGCTCGAATGCCATCGACGTCATCGTGCTCGACTCCGTCGCCGCCCTGGTCACCAAGCAGGAACTCGACGGCGAGATCGGCGACTCCACCGTCGGCGCCCAGGCCCGCCTGATGAGCGCGGCGATGCGCAAGCTCACCAGCTTCATTTCCAAAGCCCGCACCGTCTGCATCTTCACCAACCAGATCCGCGAGAAGATCGGCGTGATGTTCGGCAACCCCGAAACCACCCCCGGCGGCCGTGCGCTGAAGTTCTTCTCCTCGGTCCGCGTCGACATCCGCCGCATCGGCCAGATCAAGGCCACCGACGGCAGCGTCCAGGGCAGCCGGACCAAGATCAAGGTCGTGAAGAACAAGGTCGCCCCGCCCTTCACCGAGTGCGAGTTCGACATCATGTACAACGAGGGCATTTCCTCGGTCGGCTCGCTGCTGGACCTGGCCCTCGAGATGGAACTCATCCAGAAGCGCGGCTCCTGGTTCGCCTACAACGGCGCCCAGCTCGCCCAGGGCCGGGACGCCGCCAAGGAAGCCCTCCGCGCCGACGAGGCCCTCTACACCGAGCTCTCCGACAAGGTCCGCGAGAAGCTCGACGAGGCCAAGGGCAAGAAGAAGTAAGCCCCGGCCGTATCCCAATTTGCGCGGGCTGGAGTAGAGTTCGAGTTCGCGTTCGATGGAGCGGTGGTCCCCCGGGGCCGCCGCTTTTCGTGGATCGCCTTCGACTCCATGGAGCGAGCGGCCCGCTACCGCCCTCGGGCCGGCGATCAACCTCAGGGCGTTCCATCCCACGACAGGACCTTGGCGGCAGAAACCACGCGACCCAGAATCGACACGAACCTCCAAAGGCAGCACCCGACTTGCTCCTTGCCTCTTCCTCCTGCTTCTCTAAAAGTTCAGCATGATCGGAAGCCGCAAAACCATCCCCCCGAGTGCCGCAGATGCAGGTGATATGCGGCACGCCGCAGAAGCAGGGCAAATGCAGCGCGCGGCATAATAACACTGTTAGCCCAAGCAATGAAAATTCTGCTCAACTCAACGTCACTGGCTTTCGTCTGCCTCGTCACATCCTGTTCAGATTCTGACGACAGTCGCGCACCCGAAGTAGCTGACGCTGCGGAACAGCAAGGGAACACGTTAGAAGGGAAGAGGAACCAAAACATGAGCATCGACTACAAGACACTCGTTGAGCCCGTTTGGGATAAGATCAGCATTTATGACGGACCCGAAAAATTCCTCTTGGAATTCGGCAAGGCCCCGCAGAAATCGAGGACCCTCTTCGCTGCACACTGGGCTCAGTCGGAGATTATGAATGGCGGCCTCGGCCAGTTCTTTTCGAATTCAACTGGGGTTCTTGCGCCCGAAGCTGTTGAGGCATTCCGAGAGCTAGGCATGCCGCGGTGCGCATCAATTCTATCTGACTCCATGAGATTTTTTGGCGAGACGTATCCAAGGGATCGGACGAAGCGAGAGCAGATTTTTGAGCGATTCTTTGAGGAGAATGGCGAGGATACGGATCTAGTCCTTGAACAAGAGGACGCGATGGCGGCAGCGATCGAGGAGGAGAATGGGGGATTCAAGGAGGCTGCCGACCGATACGCGGCAGAAGGCTAGCAAGTCATGGATATCAACCGCCCAGCAGCTTTTCAATCTCAATCCAAGGTCGTCGCAATGACGCGGTGACATCGCATCAAACGTTCGCTTCAGAAATTTACCATGACAATCAACGCTCAGAAGCTTTTTTCGTTCGTCACCAGTTCATTCCTTTTAGCCGGACCAATACAAGGTGCGACTGATCGTGAGAATGCGCTTGTGACGCGGTATGTCACAATGATGCTTCACAGCTTTGAAGATGTAGACGACGCGAAGCGCGCTAAGTTCCGGCAGGAGCCAATGGTTTTAGGCTGCATCGCATTCTACTACTATCGAGAGTCGGATCCTGAGTTCGCGGAGAAGCTCCGTGGGTTGGCGTCGTCGCTCCTTCGTCAGTCTGGGACCACCTTGGAAGTGGAGTTCCAGGTGTTCGAAAAGAACTTCATAGCACCAAAAAGTGAAAAGGACGCCCTCTCAGTTCTAGCGTTCTGGGGTTTCGGGACGGAGGTGGCACAGAAGGTTGTTGCGGACGCAAGAGTGGATGGAATGAAGGGTTTCAAAGGCTGGATGGAAGCAGCATCCAAGAGGAAATAGCCAAGCGAACAAGCCGCGCCGTGACAACCCTACCAGCCGTTCAGTTTCGATGCTTTACCCTGATTTCAACCTCAACCCCGTGATCGACGCTTGCCCTCGCTGGTAGTGGTGCACGCGCTCGTCGTTCGCCTCAGAAATGCATGAAATCGTAACAGCTATCGGTGGGATCGTGCTTTTAGTCACGATCCTCGGATGAGATGCAACGGATTTTTGGACCAAGTTTTTGTTAGTTGATGGTGTTTAAATCGGCCTCGAATTTGGCCGGGGTGAGGTAGCCGAGGGCGGAGTGTTTGCGGTGGGTGTTGTAGTAGGCTTCGAT
>JBIPNO010000131.1:0-5051 GCA_044372775.1 Haloferula sp. | reverse complement strand
CGGCCCCGGCCCCTCCCTCCGCCAAGGAGCGCGCGGATCACCGGTGGGTCATTCTAATTGTCGTCGAGGGGATTTCTAATTGTCGCTGGACAGGCGATCCGCTCCTCGCTGCGGAACAGGCTGTTGCCGCCAAGGTTCTTGTCGCGCTCCTGCACGAAGCAGAACCGCGCCTCGTTCCAGACGAGCCGGTTGTCCATCAACTCTTGGAGCGTGGCGTCGATGTCGCACTTGCACTTGAGCAGTTCGTCCCACTTCGGCACGCCGCCCTTTTCATCGCGGACCACGCCGACCGCGCCGCCGACCCAGTGGTTCACGCCGAAGGGATCGTTGCGTTGGAGGAGCCGCGGGTCGCTGCGCTGGTGCCAGCCGAACAAGCGGGCCCCTGCCCCGCGCGCACACCACGCCGAGTTTTCGAGCATGGCAAGGGTTTCAGCGATGGAGAGCTTCCGGCAGCGGAGCGACACCATGCAGACGCACGCGGAGATGTCGTCGTCGAGCATCACGATGGCGTCCTCCTTGAAGTGCCTCAGCACCCAGTTCCGCACGGCGCTGATGCCGGCGATCTCGTCGGGAATGGTTTCGATGGTGAGCCCCGTGTGGCGGTAGTGCTCAGCCTCGCTTGCGGGGACCAGCAGCGTCGCCGTCGGGAAAAGCTTGTGGCTGGTGATCGAGCGGCTGCGGCTCCGGGACAGGATGACCAGGCGCAGCGAGAGTGGGCGGAATTCCGGCCATGCTGGCGCGGCGGCAGAGTTCGATGAGTCGTTTTCCATGGAGCACGCGGCCGAGGCCGATTTTCTTGGTTCTGCGGGTGATCGAGTAGTCAACCTCACGCACCCCCATGAGCTGGAGGACCTGCATCCAGTCCCGCAGGTCATGGAACATGAACACGAGGTAGTCATGGGTCTCGAAGGCCTGGCATTCCATCCGCGGAATGGTTTCGAGTTCGTCCTCGGGATCGCCGGCCTCGTCCATCAGCTTGCGGATCTCGTCTTCCATGAAGCCGGTGAGTTCGATGTCGAAGGACGGGTCCGCGTCGCCGATCGACTTAAGCACGCGGCGCAGGTCGTCCTCGTCGAGTTCGGCGAGTTCCGACAGGCGATTGTCGGCCAGCAGGTCGGCGAGTTCCTCGGCCTCGCTCGCGTAGTCTTGCTCGTCGACCGGGATCGCCGGGCAGCCAATGAGCAGTGCCGCCTCCAGCCGGCCATGCCCGCGGACGATCAGGCCCGAGCGCTTCGAGACGGTGACCGGGTTGCGCCAACCCTGCTCCTGGATGATCGAGGCGAGGAGCTGGATCTGGTGGGCGCTGTGCCGGTTCGGGTTGACCGGGTTCGGCTTGAGCGTGTTCGGATCGACGAGGGTGGTGTGGGCGCAGTGCACGGGGATGTCCATGTCCCCCGCCCTTGCGTCAACTTGACTTCACAACCCAGATGTGGATCGCTAAGCCGATGGAGGCACCTTGTTTTTCCGATTTGCTACGCAAGTGGCGTGATTGCTTGGATCTCAGTACGGTCCAGGCCGCAAAAGTCCTCGGTGTCACAGAAGCAACCCTACTGGCTTGGGAGCGGCGACAAGAGACACCGGAGGAAATCAAATTACTCGCGGTCACAAAGCTGATTCGGGGAGATCTCCGTGAAATCCCAGGCCCTGCTCTGCCAGAGGGCTCGATACCGAAACCGATAGACATACAGATCGACGTTTGATCAGAGTCGACGTTTGGTTGACGTGTCCCGCGCTGGCGAATGGACGCCGTTTCCCCCGACATCGCCAAAAAGCTGCTTTCCCGCGACTTCGCCAACCTGGTCGGCCGTGTCCAGAAGGGCGGCAAGCTGACCCGGGCCGAACGCGCGATGCTGCAAACCTTGGCCACCGGGAGTGGCGCCGCGCCGGCAACCGCCGCGTCCTATGTCGAGCTCGCCGCCATCCTGGGCGTCACCCGCCAGTCGCTCAACACGTGGAAGAAGCGCAAGGACGCCCCGAAGCCCGCGGCCAACGGACTCCACGACGTGGCCGCGTGGCGCGAGTTCATGCGCCGCCACGATCTGAAGGGTGGCGTGATCGACTCGTCAGGCGACATCGAATCCTCGCTCAAGGCCCGCAAGTTGCTGGCCGAAGTGGAGGAGCGCGAACTGCGGCTCGGCATCCGGCGCGGCGACTACGTGGCGGTCGAAGAAGTCCGGCAGACGTGGACCGAACTCGTGGCGCAGGCAACGTCGATGCTCCGCAAGAAGTTCGAGCAGGAACTCCCGCCGATCCTGTCGGGCCTCGACGCCACCGGCATCCAGGAGGAAGCCCGCCGCGCCATCGACGAGGTGTTGACGATCCTCCATCAGGGCGAATGAAGACCGTCGAGCCCGCCCGCAGGAGACTGGAACGGATCTGGTGCGATGCCTGGCGTCCGCCCGACCGTCGTCCCCCGTGGGCGTGGTGCGAAGAACACATCACCTCGATCCCCTACTCGCCAATCCCCGGACGCTTCCGCTCGGCCAACTCGCCGTGGATGCGCGAGCCGATGGAAGCACTCGTCGATCCGAAGATCAGCATCGTCTCGATCATCGCCGCGATCCAGAGCGGCAAAACGTCGGTTGGCGAACTCGGCCTCGCCCACATCATCGCCAACCATCCCGGCCCGACGCTCTGGCTCGACCAGACCGACGACGACGCCAAGGACCAGAGCGAGAGCCGGCTCCAGAAGCTCTTCGACGAGTGCACGCCGGTCAGCTCGCTCTATCCAGCCAACCGGCACAAGAAGCGCAACAACACGATCCACTTCGCCAATGGCATGACGCTTTGGGTGCTGGGGGCCAACAACAAGACGAACCTTCAACGGCGTTCGATTCGCTGGCTCATTATGGACGAGTGCTGGCGGGCTCCGACCGGACACATGGCGGAAGCCGAGGCCCGCGTCACCGCCTTCGGGTGGCTCGGCAAGTGCCTGTTCATGAGCCAGGGCGGGGAGGAGGACGACGACACCCACCGCAAATACGAGACCACCGACATGCGGGTGTGGACGTTCGCGTGTCCGCATTGCCACCAGCGCCAACCGTTCAAGTGGGAGCAGGTCGAGTGGAGCAAGGACGCCCGCGACGAATCCGGCGACTGGGATTTCCAGAAGGTGCGCGACACCACCTCAATGCGCTGTGCGTCGTGCAACCACTACTTCGAGGACAGCGACCGCACGCGCCGCGAACTGAACCTCACCGGCCGATACACCGTCACCAACCCGAACGCCCCGAAGGAGAACGCCGGGTTCCACTGGAACGCGCTCTGCGCAATGAGCTGGGGACGCTTGGCCGAACTCTACCTGCGTGCCAAGGCAGCGGCCCGCAAGGGGGACGTGAGCTTGATCCAGCAGTTCTATCAGAAGCGCCTCGCCATCGCCTGGCGCGAATACCTGGAGGACTACAAACTCGACATCGTCCCGGGCGGCTACCTCAAGGGCGAAACCTGGGACGGCGAGGCCGGTGTCGATGCCCAAGGACGGCTTGTTCCGGCCGGCGAACCATGCGCCTGTCCGCTGCGGATCCTCACGGTCGATTGCCAGCTCGACCACCTGTTCCTCGTAGTCCGTGCTTGGGCCGAGGACGGATCCAGCCGCCTGATCTGGAACGAGCGCGTCCTGACCTTCACCGACGTCCAATCCATCCAGGAGCGCTTCGGGATCCATCCGAACCTGGTGTTCATCGACGCTCGGTATGCCACCTACGACGTCTACCGCGAATGCGCGGCCCACGGCTGGACGGCGCTCATGGGCGACAAGCGGGCGACTTTCACCCACAAGGTCAAGGGCCGGAAATCCATCGAGCGCTTTTACTCGCCGCGCCGCAAGGTAGTGCTCGGCCGCGGGCAGACCTGCTCGGTGTTCTACTGGTCGAACCTCAACATCAAGGATGCCCTCGCCCGCCTGCGCCGGAACCAGAACCCGGACGACGGACCGGTGTGGGAGGTGCCCGACGACATCGACGACGACTACCTCGCGCAGATGGAAAGCGAGCACCGGATCAAGAAGAACGGCAAGTGGCTGTGGGAACGGATCGGAAGCCGCGCGAATCATTACTGGGACACAGAGTGCTTCCAGGTCGTTGCCGCGTTCATGCTCAAGATCGTCGGGCGAGAGGCCTCCGCCCCGGTTGACACCCCGGAGGAGGAATCATGAAGCCCCTGCTCCTTGCCCTGCTGCTCCTGTTGGCCGCCTGTTCCCCGACTCCACTCTTCCAAGGCGAGTTCACCCACGAGTCCGGCCGGCTCCGTGTCCACCCCGACGGCCGCTTCGAAATCGTCGTCGAACCCCGCACCTCGAAGTAAGCCATGAGCACCTTCAAAGACTGGTTCGAATCCCAAGGCTTCAAGCACTTCGGCGCGGGTGAGTTCGAATCCTACTTCGCGGCGCGGCGAAGCGGCGTGAAGAACAGCCAGCCCCCGAAGCGGCTGTGGCCGAACATCGTCCCGACGCTCAGGATCGTCGATGACCTCCGCGCGTCCTTCGGCAACCCCTGCCGCATCCTCAGCTCCTACCGTTCTCCGGACTACAACCGGGCCGTCGGCGGTGCCACCCACAGCCAGCACTTGGAGTTCAACGCTCTGGACATCGCCTTCGACGGCGTGAGCCCGCAGCGGGTCTACGAGCGGCTGCTCGAATGGCGGAAGGTGGGCAAGTTCACCGGCGGCCTCGGCCTCTACCCGTCGTCGGGCTTCGTCCACATCGACACGCGCGGCAGCAATGCCAGCTGGCGAGGTGTCTGATTGGAGGCGAAATGGATGGAAATGGATGGAAATGGATGGAAATGGATGGAAATGGATGGAAATGGAGGTAGAATGCCAACCTCACGATGCTTCCACCCCGTTTCCAGCCAACCAACGAAGTTCTCCGCCTGATTGCGCCGATTGACGAGTTCAAGGGTGAATGGCGAGTGGTCGAGAACATCCAACCGGAGCGACTGACCTCCTTGCGGCGGGTTGCTACAATCGAAAGCATCGGCTCCTCAACCCGGATCGAAGGGGCCAAGCTCAGCGACCGCGAGGTCGAAACCCTACTCGGAAATCTCCAAACGGAA
>JBIPNO010000034.1:0-62485 GCA_044372775.1 Haloferula sp. | reverse complement strand
GGCCCTCAGGCGTTTTTGGAACGACGCGGCGGCGGTGCTGCGGTTGGTCGGACGCCCGTGGCTGCTGGATCAAGCAAACGCTACGCGTCCAAGATTAAAGTCACATTAGTTTGAAGAACTGGTATGATCCTCCCAATGCCTTGATTTTCGCCGAGTTTCGCGGGTTTCGTTGTTACCATTTTCCACTTCAGGATGAAACCTGTCGGGTCGGAATCGATCCCCGCCGTCCCGCCATCGTTTCGCGTGACGCCCGCCGCTCCGCCCGCTATCCCTCCCGCCCCATGGACGCCGAACTCGAAGCAGCAGCCCGCGCGGCGGGAGTCGGCCGCGGAAAGCGCCACATCTTCCTCTGTGCCGACGCCTCCAAGCCAAAGTGCTGCGACCCCGCCCAGGGCCTCGCCTCGTGGGAGTTCCTCAAGCAACGCCTCGCCTCTCTCGGCAAGGACGCACCGCTGATCCTGCGGACCAAAGCCGACTGCCTCCGCGTTTGCGTCCGCGGCCCGGTCGCCGTCGTTTACCCGGACGGCGTCTGGTACCACTCCTGCACGCCCGCGGTCCTCGAAAGAATCGTCACCGAGCACCTGCTGGACGGCCGCCCGGTCGACGACTTCCGGATCCCCGGCTAAGCCCCACCCTCTCCGCGAAGCGGACTTCCCCCACCGGGAGCGCTGACTTCAGTCGGCAGAGCGGTCCCCAAAGCTCCGCCACCTCTCCCCGCCCCGCATCGCCGAAGCGTGGCCTCCCCCCCCTCATCCGCAGAACCCAGCCTCCGCTCCCTCACTCCCACGTCCTCACATCATCCTTCGTCCCCGCAATCCGGTCCTCTCCTTTAGAAAACACCACCACCGGCCGCTCGATCATCACCGTCTTCCCCCGGTGGAAGAGAGTGATCCCCCGCTCCCCCGGCTTCCGCAACAGGATCTCGAACGGCTCTCCCCACGCGTCGTAGATCCCGATGACTCCCTCCTTCATCACCACGACTTCACATCATCCGCCGTCCCCTCGATCCCATCCGGCCCCTTGCTAGCCACCAACACATGCCGGCCGTGCACGACCTCGGGCTTCCCGGCATAGCTGAAGCGGATCACCCCGTCGTAGTCGTCATCGAGCAGCACCCGGAAGGGATTTCCCCAGGCGTCGAAGAGCCCGACGATCGAACCGCCGCTGCCCGCTCCACGAATCAGCCCGCCTTTTTTCCGCGTCTTGCCCATTTCCACGACGAGGAAAGGAACACCGCGCGGATTGCCCGGACCTAACAGCATGTCCAGAAGCTTCCGTCCCGCCGGATCTTCCGTGTTGAAATCATTCACCCCCGGCTCCGGCAGCTTGGAGTATTCCTGGTAAAAGACCTCCACCGCTGATGCCGTCGAAACGACCATCGTTCGGGACCTCAGCACATTGGCCCTTTTGATCGCGGCATTCGCCGTAGGAAGCCCCCCTGGCCCCAGCACCGACACCACCGACATGAGGTAACCCAACACCACCCCCGCCAGCGCCATCCCCTTCCCCCGCAACCCGCCTCCCGACTTCCGGATCCGCGCCCTCCCCAGATGCCCGCAAATCACCGCCGGGATCCCCGTCAGAAATCCCAACCCCAGCGACAGCACCCCGCCCACCAAACTGGCGATCGCCAGCCCCGACCACGGCTTCCGCTGCTCCTCCATCCCTACGAATTACCGTCCCACCCCCACGAAAGCAAGATCGTCTCAAGCCCACCGCATCAACTTCACGGCCATCCCGAACCTCCGTACCTCCCAAAATCCCTTCCTTTCCCCGCCTTTAAGATTTCGCGCCCTTTCGCGTTCTTTCGCGGTTGAATCCGGATCCCCGCTCCTTCTCCAATCCCGAACCGACCCTCCACTCCCCGCCCGCTTGCCTCCGCCCCGCCCTTCCACTACCCATCCATCCCATGATCCCCATGAACCTCTCCTGCCGCCACATCCTCGCCCAAGCCGCCGCCCTCCTCCTCGCCACCGCCTCCGCCGAAGAAGCCCCTAAATTCCAGGACCTCTTCAACGGCCGCGACCTCAGCGGCTGGGTCGACGTCAACACCTCGCCCGCCACCTGGTCCGTCAAAGACGGCCTGCTGATCTGCACCGGCCTGCCGATCGGCGTGATGCGTTCGGAGAAGCAGTATGAGAACTTCATCCTCCATATCGAGTGGCGGCACATGAAGGAGGGCGGCAACTCGGGCGTCTTCGCGTGGAGCGAAGGCACCACGCCCGCCGACCGGCCGCTGCCGAAGGGCATGGAGGTCCAGATGCTCGAACTCCAATGGCCGAAGCTGAACCCGAAAGCCGACGGCACGCCGAACCACCCCGGCTACGTTTCCGGCGAACTTTTCGGTGCCAACGGCCTGACCGCCATCCCCGACAACCCGCGCGGCGAACGCAGCATGTCGACCGAGATGCGCTGCAAGGGCGTCGGCGAATGGAACACCTACGTCGTCATCTGCGTCGACGGCACCATCAAGCTCTCGATCAACGGCAAGTTCGTCAACGGCATGCGCGAATCGAGCGTCCGCAAGGGCTACCTCTGCCTCGAAGCCGAGGGCTCGGAGATCCACTTCCGCAACATCCGCATCCTCGAACTCCCCGGCGGCAATGCCACCCCGGAGCAGACCGCGCCGCTGGTGAAAGCCCCCTGAAAAAAACTTCAGCAATTTTGAACGTCCACCCGGATCAAGGGTCTCAACCCATGAAGACCGCGTTTTACGTGAGTTTTCATGTAAGGGTGAACAGCATATTGTCAGGTTCCGCTTCGGCGGGCTTGATGATTTTAGCCGCCGGGGGTGGGACCCCGGCGGCAATTTTTTGCCCGGGTCCCGCGGTCGGGCCAGCCTGTCGGGATCACCGGAAAGAGGGGTGTGGGCGGCTCGCCCGCAATTCCGTGGCTGCGGCATCTTGCCGCAAGCCTCCGTCGCCTGTCTTCCCTGCCTTCATCCTATCCATCCCGGTCCCTCTCTGAAATGCCCGGTCAACGCCGCTTCTTCCCCGGCCCCTCCATCGCCGCGGCGACCGCGCCGGGCAGGTTGACCCCGCCGTTTCCACCGAGCCGGGCATCGATCGCTTCCAGCCGCTGGATCAGGTCGCGCACGTCCTTCCGCGCCGCCGGACCGCCGGCCGCCTCGCAAAAATGGGTGCGGCAGCCGAAGGGCCGGCCTTGGTAAATCTGGCAGCGTCCGCCTTTCAAAAACGGACAGGCCCCGTCCGCCGTCTCCGGCACACTGGTCCGCCCCGCCGCCCGCCAGGCCAGCGCCGCCACCAAGGCCTCGCCCTTGGTCAGGAACGGTGTCCGCCCGGTCATCTTAAAACGACAGCAATCGCCGCGGCCGATGCAGTTCCGCTCGATCGGCCGCGCCTCCCACTCCCGGTAGATCGCCCGCACCTCGGCCGCCGCCGCCTGCACCTCGGGATCGCGCTTCACGGCAGGCCCAGTTTCTGGATCCGGAGGTTCCGGAACTCGACCCGGCCCTGGTTGAACTGCAGGCCGATGTGCCCGCCCGCCAAGGGCTTGCGGTCCTTGTAGTCGACGACCTTCTCCCCGTTCAGCCAGACTTCCACCCGCCCCGCCTCGACCTTCACCCGGAATTTCCGCCACTCCGGCGCCTCGCCGCCATCGTGCCGCACCCGGCCGACCAGGCTGCCGGTCGGATACGGATTCGCGGCCGGCGCGATGTTCAATTCGTAGCACTCGGTCGCCGGATCGGTGACCTCCTTCGGGGTCGAGAGGAACACGCCGCTGTTCGTCCCCTCCGGCGCCCGGAATTCCACTTCCAGCTCGTAGTCGCGGTAAATCCCGCGCGTCGTCAGCAGCCCGACCGCTCCCTTCGTCGCGACGATCGCCCCGTCCTTCACCTGCCAATCCACCTGGCTCTGTGCGTCCCAGCCGTCGAGATCGCGGCCGTTGAAAAGGTCCACCCATTCCGCAGCCGCCACGCCCGCGGACCCCAGCATCAAGCCAAACAATACGGCCGCGATTTTCATGTTTCCAGTTTGCCCGGCGCGGATGTTCCTTGCAAGCGTCCCCTGCCTGCGCCCGATTCCACCCATGAACTTCAGAGTCGCCTTCATCGCCCTCGCCCTGATCTCCACCGCCGCGGCCGCCGCGCTGTTCCCGGCACCGGAAAAGAACGAACGCATCGTGCTGCTCGGCAACGGCTTCGGCGAACGCTTCCAGTACGGCGGCCATTTCGAGACCCAGCTCCACGTCCGCTACCCGGAGCACCGCCTGACCCTCCGCAACCTCTGCTACCCCGGCGACACCCCGTCCTACCGGCCGCGCGCCGGCCGCCCCACGCCCTGGGCCTTTCCCGGCGCGGAGAAATTCCGCCCCGAACTCGGCCAGCACCGCGGCGAAGGCCACTACCCGTCCGAGGACGAATGGCTGACGCTCTGCAAGCCCGACACCCTCCTCGCCTTCTTCGGTTACAACGAGTCCTTCGACGGCCCGGCCGGCGTGGAGAAATTCCGCGCCGAGCTCGATGCCTTCGTCACCCATACCCTCGGTCAGAAATACAACGGCACCGCCGCCCCGAAGCTCGTCCTCGTCTCGCCGATCGCCTTTGAAGACCTCGCCGGGCTGGCCGACACCCCGGACGGCAAAACAGAGAACTCCCACCTGAAACTCTACACGGAGGTGATGAAGCAGGTCGCCGAACAGCGGAAGGTCCACTTCATCGATCTCTTCACCCCGACCCTCCAACTTTACGAGGAGTCCAAGGAAGCCCTCACGATGAACGGCTTCGCCCTCAACGACGCAGGCGACCGTCGCATGGCCAACCTGCTGGCCGATCTTCTCTATCAGCCCGCCCAGATCCTCCTCCTGGCCAATCCCGACCAGGTCCGCAAGGCCGTCAATGAGAAGTCCTGGTTCTGGCACAACGACCACCGGATGCTCAACGGTGTCCACGTCTACGGCCGCCGCTGGAAGCCCTTCGGCGACATCAACTACCCGCAGGAGATCGAGAAAATCCGCCAGTTGACCGCCAACCGCGACGAGGCGGTCTGGACGCTGCTGGAAGGCAAGCCCGCCGACCTCGCCGCCGCCGATGCCAAGACCCGGCCGCTCGATCCCGTGGAGTCGAACTTCGGACAGCCGATCCGCTATCTGAAGGAGAAGGAGGCCTTGGAAAAGTTCACCATGATGGACGGCTTCCAGATCGAACTGTTCGCGTCGGAATACGACTTCCCCGACCTCGCGAACCCGATGCAGATGACCTTCGACAACAAGGGCCGCCTCTGGGTTTGCACCATGCCGGCCTATCCCCACTACCGCCCCGGCGATCCGCTGCCCGATGACAAGATCCTGATCCTCGAAGACACCGACGGCGACCACCGCGCGGACAAGCAGACCGTCTTCGCCGACGGCCTCCACCTGCCGATCGGCTTCGAACTCGCCCCGGAAGGCGTCTATGTGTCCCAGGAGCCGAACCTCATGCTCCTCCGCGACACCAACGGCGACGGCAAGGCCGACCAGCGCGACATCCTGCTCACCGGCTTCGATCCCCACGACACCCACCACGCGATCAGCGCCTTCACCTCCGACGCCTCCGGCTCGATCTACATGGAGGAAGGCGTCTTCCTCCATTCCCAAGTCGAGACCCCCTACGGCCCGCAGCGCTGCACCGGCGGCGGCATCTGGCGCTTCGATCCCAAGACCTGGCGCCTCGAACGCCACGTCCAGACCTACTTCAACAACCCCTGGGGCATCGCCTTCGACGACTGGGAGCAATGCTTCATCGCCGATGCCTCCGACGGCGAAAACTGGTGGGCGCTGCCGCTCTCCGCGAAGGCACCCTTCAGCTACGAAATCCCGAAGATCGCCCCCTTTGCTCCCAAGCGCGCCCGGCCGACTTCCGGCGCGGAGTTCGTCTCGTCGCGCCACTTCCCGGAGGAAATGCAGGGCGGCTTCATGACCTGCAACTCGATCGGTTTCCTCGGCACCAGCATCGCCGCGATCCACGATGACCAAGGCGGCTTCGGCGGCACCTTGATCGGCGATCTCGTCACCTCCAGCGACCCGAACTTCCGCCCCTGCGACCTTGAGTTCGCGCCCGACGGCTCGCTTTACATCCTCGATTGGCACAACGCGCTGATCGGCCACATGCAGCACTCCGCGCGCGATCCCAAGCGCGACAAAACCCACGGCCGCATCTACCGCGTCACCCACAAAACCCGCCCGCTGGTCACGCCGTCGGTCATCGCCGATGCCTCCATCCCCCAGCTCTTCGCTGCGCTCAAGGAACCCGAATACCGCACCCGTTACCGCGCCCGCCGCGAGCTCCGCGGCAAAAAGCCCGAGGCCGTCGTGCCCGCCGCGAAAGCCTGGATCGCCACGCTCGACCAGGCCGACCCGCGCTACGAGCACCACCTCTGCGAAGCCCTCTGGGCGACCTGGGCGCAGAACCAGACCGACCGCGAAATCCTCGGCCTCTGCCTCGATGCCAAGTCCCACCAGGCCCGCGCCGCCGCCGTCCACGTCCTCCGCTACGCCTGGCGCAAGATCCCGGATCACCTCGCGCTGTTCTTGAAAGCCGCCAACGATCCGCACGCCCGGGTCCGCCTCGAAGCCATCGTCGCCGCCTCGTGGCTCGACAATCCCGACGGCGCGAAGATCGCGCTCGAAGCCTTCAAGCACCCGATCGACAAGTGGATGCCGCACGCCATCCAGACCGCCTTCATGACCCTCGGCGACGACGTCGAGGTGCTAAAGCAAGCCGGCCAGCTCGACCTCTCCGCCAATCCCCGCGCCGCGGATTTCCTCGCCGGCAGGCTGCCGCTCCAGGCTGAAAGTACGACGCCTGCCGTAGTTGAGCCGGAGCTCCCCGCCGCGGAGCTCGAACTCTGGCGGCTCGGCAAGCAGGTCTATGCCCGCGACGCCCACTGCGCCACCTGCCACCAGGCCGACGGCAAGGGCCTCGACAAGATCTACCCGCCGCTCAACGAAAGCGAATGGGTCACCGGCGACGAGGAGCGACTGATCAAGCTCACCCTCAAAGGCCTCTGGGGCCCCATCACCGTCAAAGGCGTCACCTACGATCCCAAGACCGGCGTCCCGCCGATGATGGGTTTCGGCCCGCTGCTCAACGACCAGGAACTCGCCGGCGTCCTCACTTACGTCCGCAACAGCTTCGGCAACCAGGCCCCCGCCGTGAAGGCCGAGACCGTCGCGAAAGTCCGCGAGGCCACCAAGGACAAGACCGACTTCTACACGCCGGAAGAATTGCTCAAGCAGCACCCCATGCAGGAGAAGCCGTAGGAAGACGAACAGCCCTCCCGCGAAGCCAGCTCCTTGGACTGCGGCAGCCTGCTGCCGCTTTGTTGCCACAGCCTGCTGTGGAGTCGGGCCGATTCGTCAGCAGGCTGACGAGAGAAAGCGGCAGCAGGCTGCCGCAGTCCAAGGTGTAGCCCACCCATCCATCAAGACATTCAAACCAATCACCCAAACCCTCCCCCGCCATGAAGCACCCTCAGCACCGGATTCCCCCCGGAAATCCAGCATGGCACGCCACCCGCTCTTCCCACGGCATGAACCAAAACATCGGCTTCCTCCTCGACATGGATGGAGTCATCTACCGCGGCTCCAAGCTCATCCCCGGCGCGTCCGACTTCATCGGCCGCCTCCGCAACCACGGCATCCCCTTCCGCTTCCTCACCAACAACTCGCAGCGCGCCCGCCGCGATGTCGCCTTGAAACTCCGCCGCCTCGGCATCGAGGCCAGCGAGAACGAGGTCTTCACCTGCGCCATGGCCACCGCCCGCTTCCTCGCTTCCCAGAAGCCCGGCGGCACCGCCTACGTCATCGGCGAACACGGCCTCGCCGCCGCCCTCCATCGCAACGGCTTCTCGGTGGTAGACGACGATGCCGACTACGTGGTCGTCGGCGAAGGCCGCACGCTCACCTTTGAAATGATCGAGCGCGGCGTCCGGCTGGTCGAGAAAGGCGCGCGGCTCATCGCCACCAACCTCGACCCGAACTGCCCGACCGAGCACGGCATCCGCCCCGGCTGCGGCGCCATCGTCGCGATGATCGAGCGCGCCACCGGCGTGCAGGCCTTTTCCGTCGGCAAGCCGAGCCCGGTGATGATGCGCGCCGCCCGCACCGAGATGGGCCTGCGCACCGGCGAGGTGATCATGGTCGGCGACACCATGGAGACCGACATCCTCGGCGCGGTGCAGATGGGCTACCGCAGCGTGCTGGTACTCAGCGGGGGAACGCGCCGCCAGGACCTGAAAAAGTTCGCCTACCAGCCGGACCTCATCGTCGACCACGTCGGCTTGATTCCGGACGAGTTTATTTTCGAAAATCTCGCCATCTTGGCACAATGACAGCTTCCCAGGGTTAGCGGATGGTCCGCGGTGGATTGGTAGTTTCTTGGGTTTCTCTGCCAGTCCATTGCGGTATGCCACGGCGGGTTTCGGGTTCTTGGGTTTTCCCTGACCCGCCGTGGCAATCACCACCCTGACAATAAAAAGCGGCGGCCGAAAGGGCTGCCGCTTTTTGTGTGTCGGGCGCACCTTCGTTGAATGAACTAATCAGTCGACTGGCGCTCCGTCCCTGTCGTAGGCACGAACATGAGATTCTGCTTGTCCCGTTCTCGCGCCTTCTGGTTCGGCCTGCCGGGATCGGTGTTCCTGCTGTGGGCTTGGGCCGATTCAATGACGACGGCAACCCATGCGGCCATCATGTGGAAAAAGTCGAGCATCTCCGACTCCGTGACGCACCACGGAGGCTCGCTGGACATCGCGCACTGGGCCGGCTCCTTCGGAGTATCCCTTTGGCCGAAGGAATTCCGGGTGCAGAGGCAACCACGTGGCGATGCCAAGGATTGGTTTCCCGTGCCCGGGATTCGGGAGCATGGCATCCTCAGCGGTTCGCTGCACCTGACGTCCCGCGTTGTCATTCCGCATTGGTGCCTCGTGTCGCTCTATCTGATATCCTGGAGTGGTTTGATAAGCTGGCGTTGGTGGACGTATCGGCGCGCTTCGCATGCTGCCCAAGTTGCCTGACCGGTAGGCCATCATTGGTAGGTTGGCTCCCGGAATCTTTGGACTTCCGGACTCGGCTCATTTCCCGCCTCATCGCCCCGGATGGACCCCGAAATCCAGGCACTTCTCACCCGCATCGAACGCCAGCACGGCATTCGCATCCCATATGCCTGCGAATCCGGCAGCCGCGCTTGGGGCTTCGCGTCGCCGGGCAGCGACTACGACATCCGCTTCCTCTTCGTCCGCCCGGAAAGCACCTACCTTTCGGTGCAGGAAGGCATCGAATCGATCGACCTGCCGCTGGAAGGCGAGCTCGATGCCGACGGCTGGGACGTCCGGAAGGCCGCCCGGCTGCTCGGCAAGAGCAACGGCGCGCTGGTCGAGTGGCTGCACTCGCCCGTCGTCTACCGCTGCGAGCCCGGCTTCCGCGAGCGCTGGCAAAGTACGGCACGTGCCGTATTTTCACCCCGCGCCTCCCGCGACCACTACCACGGCCTCGCCAAACAGATGCTGCTCGGCAAGCTGGACGGGCCCGAGGTCCGCGCGAAGGACTACCTCTACGCCCTCCGTGCCACCCTTTGCGCCCGCTGGATCGCGGCGGGGAAGGGGATCCCTCCGGTCGCCTTCGCCGAGGTGCTGCCGGAAGCTCCTGCCGCGATCCGCGAGCTGATCCCCGCACTGCTCGAACATAAGGCACGCACTGCCGAAAGCGAACGCACGGCGCGGCTGCCGGTACTCGATGACTTCCTGCAAGAAGCCCTCGCGGAGCAAACCGAAGTCCCGCAAACCCCGCCCGACACCGCCGCGCTCGACCTTCTGCTCCGCACCGAGATCCGCCGCCCGGCCGCGATCCTCACGCCTCCGGACTTCACCCTCGACCGCGTCCGCCAGCCCGATCTGCTGCTGCTCGACACGGTCGCCGGCAGCCACGCCTACGGCACCGCCATCGAGGGCTCCGACGAGGACCGCCGCGGGGTCTTCGCCGCGCCGCGCTCTTTTCTGCTCGGGCTCGATGCCATCGAGCAGGTCGCCGACGAACGCAGCGACCAGGTTTACTACGAGCTCGGCCACTTCGTCTCGCTGCTCCTGAAGAACAACCCGAACGCGCTCGAACTGCTCGCGATGCCGGACGACTGCATCCGCCACCAACACCCGGCCTTCGCCCTGCTGAAGCCGGAGATCTTCCTCTCCAAACTCTGCGCGAAGACCTTCGGCGAATACGCCATGGGCCAGATCCGCAAGGCCCGCGGGCTGAACAAGAAAATCGTCAACCCGCAGCCGGAGACGCGGAAGGCGATGCTCGAGTTCTGCCACGTCCCTCAAGGCCAGGGCAGCGTGCCGGTGCTCGATTGGCTGGCCGCCCGCGGGGTCGACCCGAAAAAGTGCGGCCTCACCGCCGTCCAGCACGCCGCCGGGATGTTCGCGATCTACGATGACCCTCGTAGCGAAGCCCGCGGCCTCGTCTCGCCGAAAGAACCCGACACGCTCATCTTCAGCAGCGTGGCGAAGGAGGCCGTCCCCCTCGGCTGGATGCATTTCAACGCCGACGCCTTCCAGGCCCACTGCAAGGCCCACCGCGAATACTGGGCGTGGGTCGGCAAGCGCAACGAGGAGCGCTACACCACCAACGCCAGCCACGGCCGCGGCTACGACTCGAAGAACCTGATGCACACCCTGCGCCTGCTCGACATGGCCGGGGAGATCGCGCGGGAAGGCGTGCTCCGCATCCGCCGCCCGAATCGCGACTACCTGCTCCGCGTTCGCTCCGGGGAATTCGCCTATGAGAAACTGGTGGCCCGGGCGGAAGAGCAGCTCGTGGAAGTGCAGTCGGCATTCGAAGCCTCCACCCTCCCCGACGCTCCCAATCGGGATCGTGTAAATGCTCTCCTCATCCAACTCCGCGAATCGTTCGCCGCATGACGTACCACCTTTCACGGCACGACCCTTGGCCGCCGCAGGCTCTCGGACTGCTGCGATGATTCGCAGCTTTTCGAGTGCAGTGCATCGCCCGCTTCCCGCGCGGTCGATGGCGACCCGGAAAGCCCGCCTCCGCCCGCGCCGACGCAACGCCCCACCCTGCATCCAGAGAGCTGCGAATCATCCCAGCAGTCCAAGAGCGGCTCCGCCGCGAACACCCCGCCCGGCCGACTTCTGAATGCGGGCGCTTTGAGAGAGGGAGCTGGCAATCCTGTAGTTCGTAATTCAAGCTCCGCCCACCATGGCATGGCGCATCGACGAACAAGTGATCCGCGGCGAGATCGACAACCGCACCCCGGGCAGGGTCCACGGCCAGCTCTGGCTGATCGGGCGTGACGAACCGATCCGCCTCGAGCTCGAAGGCAACCCTTGGCGCGACCTCGCCGGGCATCTCCTCCGCTTCACCAATCCCGCCCCGAAAGCCGGCCCGCCGGAAGGCCTCGCCGAAGAGCAAACGGGCGTGGTCGGCGACATCACCGCCTCGCGCAAGGTGAAGGTACCCGACATCCCGATGGACGAGCTGATGGAATGCTACCGCAAGAAGGAACCCTTCCCCTGGCATTGGGGAAACTCACTCTACCTCGAATGGTTCAGCCAGCGCAACGGCCGCGTCGTGATCGAGACCACCGACTTCACCCTCGAACTCGACGACACGGCGGCGTGGACCATGAGCGAGGAAGAAGAACTCGATCAACGCCGCGCGAACGAAACCGCGATGACCGGCTTCATGGACCGCATGCTGCTCGCCGCCGGTGGCGCGGCGGAAGAGGAAGATGAGGACGAACCCCAAAGCAAGGCCGAGGCGGAAGCCGATGCCGAAGCCGCGCGGATGGACACCCTGCTCGACCGCATCCAGGCACGGATGGAACGCGAGGGTCATGACGACTTCGAAAAGATCATGATCGAAGAGCGCGAACGCATGCGTCGCGAACGTGGCGAACCCGAACCGGTGATCACCCCCGAACAGGAAGCCGAGCGCGCGAAGAGAATCGAGGAGATGAATGCGATCTGCGAGGAAGCGGTCCGCGAGGCCGAAGCCGATAAGTGGAAAGACGAGGAGCCCGAGCATCACCCCCTGGTCGAACGCAGCCTCGAGTTCGCGGTGCGGGTTCACCAGGAAGCGCGCGAGTGGTTGCCGGAAGATTGCTCCGCCGAGCATCCGCTGATCGAGCTGATGAACGGCCTCACCACCGCCAGCGCGAAGCTCGGCGGCGCGCTCGGAATCGTCGACGAAGACGAATGGCCGCCGGACACGCTCTTCGCCGGCAACGTGCTGGTCCGCCTGAAGAAAGCCCGCGGCTACCTTCACGACGCCCTCGCCGGTCTCGACTCCGCGGATCAGGAAAGCCTCGCGACTCCCGGCTGGCGCGCTTTTGTCCGGAAGGAAACCCAGGAGATCCTCGGCGAAGTGGAAATCCTCATCGCCGAAGTCCGCGAGGTGCTGGCGGAAGAGGAATGAACGCCGCCTCTACCGCGCCTTCACCGGGGCCTCGATGATCCCCTCTTCCGTCTCCTGCTTCAGCCGGAGCTGCCCGCAGGCCGCATCGATATCGTGCCCTTTCTCCAGCCGCAAAGTCGCGGCCACCCCCGCGTTCTTCAAAATGTCCCGGAAGGCCCGGCAGCGGTCCTCCGACGGCCGCTTCCAATCGAGACCGTCCACCGTGTTGTAAGGAATCAGGTTCACCTTCGCCTTCAGCCGCCGCGCGTGCCCGGCCAGGATCCGCGCCTGATCGAGATCGTCGTTCACGCCCTCGATCAAAATATACTCGAGCGTAAGGTGCTGCTTTTTACGAGAGTTCCAGTAGTCGAGCGCGTCGAACAACTCCGCCGTCCCCCACTTCTTGTTCACCGGCATGATCTGGCCGCGGACGTCATCGGTCGCGCCGTGCAGGGAGATCGCCAGCCGGATCTGCTGCGGGTGCTCGGCCAGCTTGCGGATCTGCGGGACCAGGCCCGATGTCGAGATCGTCAAATGCCGCGCGCCGAGATGCAGGCCCCACGGCGAGGTGATGATCGACACCGCGGCGAGCAGGTTGTCGAGGTTCGCCAGCGGCTCGCCCATGCCCATGAAGACCAGGTTGTCGACCCGCTCGCCCGACAGCCGCTCCGCCATCAGCACCTGCCCGGCGATTTCCGCGGCGTCGAGGTTCCGCGAAAATCCCGCCAGCCCGGAGGCGCAGAACTTGCAGCCATACGCACAGCCGACCTGCGACGACACACAAAGCGTCCGCCGATCCGACTTCTCGCCATAAAGCGCGGGATTCGCCGGGATCAGCACGCTTTCCACGTAGCGGCCGTCGTGCAGCTTGAAGAGGAACTTGCGGGTGGTATCGCCGCTGCCCTGGGTCTGCGAATGGTCCAGCGCGTGGAGGCGGAACGAAGCGGCAAGCTTCTCCCGCAGGGTCGCCGGCAGATTGCTCATCGCGTCCACCGACCCGGCCTTTTTTTTCCAAATCCAATCGAGGATCTGCCCGGCGCGGAACGCGGGCTGGCCCTCGGCGGCCAAATAGGCCTCCAAGGCGGCGGGGTCGTATCCAGTCAAGGCAGGGAGCACCGCGGCAGCATGAACCGGATGCCTCCGTCGTCCAATCCCGCTTTTCGCCCATCCCGCGGGCGCGGAGACCCACGGGATCACGGGTCCCCACGACGGAAGATCCTCCTTTACCCGTGCGATTTCCCATTCATTTTCAGGGACACACGTCCGGCCTCGTCCAGGAGACTACCCGCCTCCTGCCGCGTGTTTCAAAAAACCCTGCCGTTCAGCCCAGACCGTGAAGTCCGTCCCTGCTTCTTTCCGAGCCGCGTCCGCCGGCATCCTGTTCGCTCTTGCCGCCGTCGTTCCGGCGGCCGGGCAAGGATTCACCCCCATCGACCCCGACGACGCGCTCGGCATCTGGGATTTCGACAACAACGCGTCGCCGACCCAATCCCCCGACCTCCTCACCGGCACGCCCGTCCTGTTTGAAGGCAACACCGCCTTCAGCGCCGACGCCGCCGGACGCAGCGGCCAAGCCGGCGACCGGGCGATCAATTTCGGCACCGCCGGCAACAGCGCCGCCCGCATCACCGACGCCGCTTTCATGGGGCTGCTCAATTCCAAGAACCTCTCCGGCGACCAGATCAGCGTCGTCTTCTGGCAGCGCTGGGACGCCGCCACCACCAATTCGTCGAGCGTCTGGTTCCGCTCCGCCGCCAACTCCAACCGCGGCTTCCAAAGCCACCTGCCTTGGAGCGACGGCACGATCTACTTCGACCACTCCGGCTGCTGCGCCCTGCCCGGCCAGCGCCTGACCGTCGCCAGCAGCTCGATTCCCGGCCTCAACTGGCAGCAATGGACCCACATCGCCCTGATCAAAAGCGGGGGCACCAAACAGATCTGGATCAACGGCCAGCTCGCCAATTCCCAAGCCTCCGGTGCCGCCGCCCTCACCGGCGACTGGACCGAAGTCCTCCTCGGCCGGACCCTCGACACCGCAAGCAACGTGCTGAGAGGCCGGATCGATGATTTCGCGATCTTCACCACCGCCCTTGATCCCGCCCACGTCACCGCCCTCGCCGCCGGCACCGATCCCTCCGACATCGTCGTCGCCCCCATCGACCGCGTTCCCGCCTTCAGCGCCTTCACCCCGCCCAACGGCAGCACCTTCCACCCCGTCGGCGGCGGCCTCGGCTTCACCGTCAGCACCGTCGCCCCGAACACCCTCGCCCCCGCGAACATCCGACTCTTCCTCAACGGCGCGGACGTCAGCGCCACCCTCAGCATCGGCGGTTCTTCTAGCAGCCGGACCGTCACGTCCTCCGCCACCCTGCTGCCCAACCGATTCTACACCGCCCGCGCCGAAGCCACCGACCAAGCCGGCCGCATCGGCTCGCAGACCTGGACCTTCGACACCGCCGACCCCGCCACCACGCCGCCGCACCTGCCGCTGGACCTTCCCACCCTCGCCACCGCCACGCCGCAAACGATCGACGGCAATCCCGCGACCTTCACCGAGACCGCCAACACCCCCGGCTCCTTCCTCGAACTCGAGTTCGACCGCTACGTCCGCGCCAGCCGCATCGACGTCGTCGCCCCCGCCGGTGCCGCCTACGCCGGCATCCTGAACGGCGCCCGCCTCCGCGTCTTCGGGCTGCGCGACCAGGTGCTCTATGAAAGCATCATCACGTCCGTCGAACCCGGCGGCACCTGGGCCGTCTTCCTGCCGCCCGGCATCGATGCCCGCCTGCTCCGCATCGACCTCCCGCCCGGCCAGACCAACGGCCGCGGCGACCACCGCGTCGCCCTCGCCGACTGGCGCGTCCTCGGCGACCCCTCGCCCGCCATCGGCCCGCTCAACCTCGCCGCCATCGCCAGCGCGACCCAGTCCTCCACCACCGGCACCAACACCGCCGCCCTCGCGATCGATGGCAATGCCGCGACCGTCAGCGAAACGCAGAACCTCACCGACAGCCACTGGCTGCTCACCCTCGACCGCGCCCGGCCCGTCCGCCGCGTCGAGATCGTCGCGCCGAACAACGCCTTCTCCCCGCGCGTCAGCGGTCTCACCGTCCGCCTGCTCGACGGCAATTCGAACACCCTCACCACCACCACCGTGTCCCATCCCGGCGCCGGCGGCACCTGGGGCTTCGACATTCCCCCCGGCAACGCCGATGCCCGCTACCTCCGCATCGGCCTGGAAAACGGCGCGCTCAACGGCTACGGCGACCGCGTCGTCTCGCTCGCCGGCGTCTCCCTTTTCACCGGCACCAACTACGCCCTCGGCACCCCCTCCTACATGGTGCGGCTGGCCGATTCCCAGCCCTCCCCCTCGCTCGCCAACGACGGCAACCACGCGACTTTCACCGAGTCCACCACCGCCACCGTCGACTACTACTGGGAGACCGACCTCGGCCAGGAACGCGCCCTCCACAGCATCCGCGTGGTCGCTTTCGACAACGCCGACCACCAGCGCCGGATGACCAACGCCACGGTCCGGCTGTTCGATGCGAACCACGAGTCGATCTTTTCCCAAAGGCTCAGCGGCACCTCCGCCATCTTCGACATCGCCTTGCCCGGCCCGCTCGCCGCCCGCTACGTCCGCGTCGGACTCGAGGACAAAAGGCGCACTTCCGCCACCGGCGGCACCGAGTGGTGGCTCCGGCTCCGCGAGGTGCAAGCCTTCGGCCTCCCGCTCGGCGACACCGGTCTCGCCGGATTCACCGTCACGCCGCCGCAGATCACCACCGGTCAATCGTCCACCCTCGCCTGGCAGGAAAGCGATCTCCACCAGCTCACGCTTTACCCCGCCATCGGCTCCGTCGGCTCCCAGACCGCTCCCTCGGGTGCCGGCTCACTCGTCGTCAATCCCACCGCCACCACCGAATACCTGCTCGTCGGCGAAGGCTCGAACGGCCCGGTCACCCGCGCCGTCACCGTGACCGTCAACGGCCAGCTCCTCCCGCCGCGGATCAGTGAGTTCGTCGCCTCCAACCGCTTCTCACTCGAAGACGGCTACCGCCAGGAACCCGACTGGATCGAACTCCACAACCCGAACGCCACCCCGCTCGATCTCAGCGGCCACGGCCTCAGCGACACCACCGACCTGCCGCTGAAATGGCTGTTCCCCAGCGGCACCGTCATCCCGGCGAACAGCCACCTCGTCGTCTTCGCTTCCGGAAATCCCGTGCCGCTCGATCCCGCCGGAAACCTCCACGCCGACTTCAACCTCGCTTCGACCGGCGAGTCCGTCGTCCTCGCCGCGCCGAACGGCAGCGTGCTCGATTCCATCGCGAACTTCCCCGCCCAGACCGAAGACCTCGCCTACGGCCGCGCCCTCGATGGCAGCCTCGGCTTCCTGACTCCCACCCCGCGCCGCCACAATCTCTCCACACCACTCTCCGGCTGGCTCCAGCCACCCGTCTTCAGCCACGCCCGCGGCTTCCGCGACACACCCTTCTCGCTGACCCTCACCCAGCCGGACCCCGCCGCGCAGATCTTCTACTCGACGGACGGCACCGAGCCCTCGCTCCCCTACACCGGCCCCATCGCGGTCAATGGCAGCCTCGGCGTCCGCGCCACCGTCCGCCGCGCCGGTTACCTCTCCCCGCCCGTCGTCACCCACACCTACGTCTTCCGTAGTAGTGTCATGAGCTCGCCGCTCATGAACATCACCTACACCCAGGGCGCGCTCGCCTCCCGCCTCCAGTCCAGCCTCACCCAGATCCCCACCATCTGCCTCAGCGTCCCGGTCCTGCCCGACGACTACCAGGAACGCCCCGCGTCGATCGAAGTCTTCCTGCCCGACGGCTCCACGCCGCTCCAGGTGAATGCCGGCCTCGCCCGCTTCGGCGGCGCCTACACCGAGTTCGCCAAGAAGAGCTACCGCGTCCGCTTCCGCTCGGAATACGGGGCGAAGCGCCTCGACTCGCCTTT
Organism: Haloferula sp.; assembly: GCA_044372775.1. Lineage (GTDB taxonomy): Bacteria > Verrucomicrobiota > Verrucomicrobiia > Verrucomicrobiales > Akkermansiaceae > Haloferula. The sequence continues at coordinate 45,106 of JBIPNO010000034.1, read as the reverse complement.
GTTCCGCGGCTTCGACCGCGGCATGGCGGCGCTCGATGAGATCGACACCCTCGACCTCTCCGCCGGCAACCAGGACATGAACCAGCGCGGCTTCTACATGGCCAACCGCTTCATCGAGGACACCATGCTCGAAATGGGCAGCCTCAATCCCCACGGCCGCTTCGTCCACGTCTACATCAACGGCACCTACTGGGGCCAGTACAACGCCCACGAGCGGGTCGACGACGACTTCCTCGCCGGCTACCTCGGCGGCCCGAAGGACGACTACCTCGTCGTCCGCGGCAACGACAACGTCGGCAATGCCTTCGTCAACGGCACCCCGGATCCCGACAAGCGAGCGTCATGGGAAAACGTCCGCGCCGACCGCAACTCCTACCTTGCCGTCAAAGACCGCCTTGATGTCTCCCACCTCATCGACTTCATGCTCGTCTGGTTCTACGGGAACTCCGAGACCGAGTTCCGCGCCGCCGGCCCGGTCGATCCCGGCACCGGCTTCAAGTTCTGGCTGGCCGATGGCGACGGCTTCCTCCGCACCTCAGCCCTGACCCTCGACACCACCACCAACACCGGTCCCGGCGGCCTCTTCGGCGCGCTTGTCACCGAGGGCCATCCCGATTTCAAGATCCTCCTCGCCGACCGCATCCACCGCCACTTCTTCAACAACGGCAGCCTCACCCCGAACCGCAATCTCGCCCGGCTCAACGCCCGCATGACGGAAATCCAGGACAGCCTGATCGCCGAATGCGCGCGCTGGGGCTACCGCACCCCGACCAACTGGGAGGACGCTGCGCAAACCATCCGCACCGGACTCTTCCCGCAACGCACGAACAACCTCCTCACCATCCTCCGCAACCGCAGCTTCTATCCCACCCTCGACGCCCCCGTCTTCGGCCAGCACGGCGGCAGCGTGCCGAACGGCTTCGTTCTCCCCATCACCGCCGGTGCCGGGACCATCCACTACACCCTCGACGGCTCCGACCCGCGCCTCCCCGGCGGTGGCGTTTCACCCGGCGCCCTCTCCGCCGTCGCCACCACCACCACCTTCATCCCGCTCGGCTCCACCTGGCGCTACCGCGACACCGGCTCCCTGCCCGCCGCGAACTGGATGTCCCCCGCTTACAACGATGCCGCCTGGGCCACCGGTGCCGCGCCGCTCGGCTACGGCACCGGCGACGAGGCCACCACCGTCAGCTTCGGTCCGAACAGCGCCTCGAAATATCCCACCACCTATTTCCGCCGATCCTTCAACGTCACCAACCCCGCCGCCGTCACCGGCCTGACCGTCGGCCTGGCGCGCGACGACGGCGCGGTGGTCTATCTCAACGGCACCGAAGTCGTCCGCTCGAACATGCCCGCCGGCACCATCGGCTACGGCACCTTCGCCTCCACCACCGTCGCCGGAAACGACAAGCTCGTCGTCAATAACTTCAGCATCCCGACCAACCTACTGGTCAGCGGCAACAACGTGATCGCGGTCGAAGTCCACCAGTCGACCGCCAACAGCACCGACCTCCGTCTCGACCTCTCGCTGACCCAGACCACGCTGCCATCCGTCGTCCTCGACGCGAACACCACCGTCAAAGCCCGCCTCCTCTCGGGCGGGACGTGGAGCGCTCTAACAGCCGCGGATTTCAGCGTCACCCACCCGCTCGCCGACGCCGGTCCCTACGCGCTGAACCGCTGGAACGCGAACGAACCCGCCGGCACCGCGCCGCCGAACATGCGCTTCTTCCAGAGCGACCAGCAGGACCCCGGACTCGCCACGCCGATGGACCTGCCGTGGACCCTGCCCTTCAACCTCACCGACCGCAGCCGCATCAACGGCCTCGGCCTGCCCGGCATCGGCTTCATCAATACCGGCAGCCCCCAGCTCACGCCCGGCGCCGGCTTCGTCGGCGCCGCCGTGCTCGCGCTCGACACCCGCGGCAGCCAGGACATCCGCGTCCGCTGGACCGGCGGCACCGTCGCGCCGAACGAGCGCGACTACGGCATCCGCCTCCAGTACCGCATCGGCAACACCACCTCCTTCGTCGATGTCCCCGGCCCGGGTGGCGCGCCGATTGAATACGTCCGCAACAACAACGCCGGCCACGCCACCGTCCTCGGCCCCCACTCCCTGCCCGCCGCCGCCGACAACCAGCCGCTGGTCGAACTCCGCTGGAAGTACTACTTCCGTAGTGGCGACACCGGTGCCCGCGCCCAGCTCCGCCTCGACGGGATCGAAGTGACCGCCGGCCCGGTCGCCGCCGAGTCGCTGGCCATCGCCAGCGCCCCCGCCACCGCGCAGGCCGGAAAGCTCGCTTCGCCGGTCGTCGTCCACGCCCTCGGTCGCAACGGGGTGATCGCGGAGAACTTCAGCGGCCCCGTCACCCTCGCCATCGCCGGCCAGCCCGGGATGCTCGGCGGCACCGTCACCCGCAGCGCGGTCAACGGCATCGCCACCTTCAGCGACCTCGTCTTCCCGACGCCCGGCCTCCGTACCCTGACCGCCGCCAGCGCCGGCCTGCCCGATGCCACCTACCCCTTCGCCACCCGCGTCGCCGGACTCGCCGAACTGGTCATGCCCGCCTTCATCCAGGGCAGCCACCCGGTAAACGACCGCCGCGTCCCGCACGCCTGTCTGCTGCGCATCGACGGCCTGCTGCCCTCCGCCACCTACCGCTACGCCAACCAGATCGTCACCGGCGACGATCTCCCGGAAACCGAAGGTGCGGGCAACATGATCTTCGCCACCGGAAACAGCGGCGCTTTCGTCCGCAGCACCGCGTCCCCGCGCTTCCTGCCCGGCGACCTGAACGTCCGCCACGGCGAATTCACCACCGGCCCCGACGGCAGCCACACCGGCTGGTTCGTCATCGAGCCCACCGGCAACATCCGCTTCACCCCCGGCAACACCGTCCGCCCGCGGCTGCTGCTGAACGACGGCAACGGCGGCGACGTCCCGTTCCACTTCCTCACCGCCACCGCCGCCTCGCAGGTCGCCGCCTTCGGCACCGGCAGCGGCCAGGGCTCCGCCCTCCACGGCGACTCCGCAGCGATCGCGCGGAACTTCATGGTGCTCTATACAGACCCCGACGGTCTCACCCCGCCGCTCGCCGCCACCCCGGTCGAGTCCAGCGGCGCGGCGGTCGATGCCACCTACGCGCCCTTCTACCAATCCGAAGTCGCCGGCCAGGCCACCCGCTGGGGCACCCTCGTCCCGAACCTCCTGCCCGATGGCGTCCGCCGCTTCGAACAACGCGACCGCCTGACCGGCCAGGTCGTCTCGGTCTTCAGCATCCCGGAAGGCCACGACCTCACCACCGGCCTCGCCACCGGCGACAGCTCCACCGGCATCCGCATCCCCGCGGACAACGGCTTCGCCCGCTGGCAGGCCCTGCGCTTCCCGCTTTCGGAAATCGAGGGCGCGTCCGGCAGCCCGACCGGCGACCCGGACCTCGACGGCGTGGAAAACCTGCTCGAATACGCGTTTGCGATGGACCCCTTCCTCCCCAGCCGCGAGGGCCTACCCTCCGGTCAGATCGAGGACTTCAACGGCTCGCCCCACCTTGTCTTCCGCTACCGCCGCCTGTTAGGCGCGCATGGACTGACCTACGCCGAGGAACTCTCCGGCGGCCTCGCAGCCTGGACCGACGCCGCGCCTGCCTGGGCACCCGGAGGAACCCAGGCGCCGAATCCCGACGGCCTCACCGAGACCGTCACCCGCCGTCTTCCCGTCCAGCCCGGCCGCAGCTTCGTCCGCCTCCGCGTTGAGCAGCCCTGAAAATCAGGATGACCCGCCGCCCGGAACGTACTCGTAAACATTTCTCAGGAACAGCTTCGCCCGCCGCCCCACCGGCACGCTGGCCCGCAGCGTGATCGCCCGGCCGGCCGGGCTGCTGCTTTCGATCACCCGCGCCGAGCCGCTGCCGCTCCACAAGGAACCGAGGCCGAACCCGGTGCGCCGCGTTTGCTCCGTCCAAGCTCCCAGGTCAGTGCTCTGCGAAAGGATGATCCGCACATCCGAAGGCAAGGGCGTCGGCACGAGAAACGTCAGGCCGGGATCGTTGCTTCCGCCGCTCATCACCGCCCGACGCTCGAGCCAGGCCGGAGGATTCGGGCCGGCGGGATTCAGCCGGAACAGCCAGCACTCGATGTTGGAGATCCCGTCTCCATTCGGATCCGCATCGGGATCCGCTGCGGTGCTGGTTAGCCCGTGCGCCGTCATCCAGTTGGGGAATGTCGTCACGCCGTCGTCACTGGCGATCGTCACCGTCGCGTCGAGGAAGCCGTTGCCCCCGGGAAAAAAGACACCGGTCGCGGTCGTCGTGTAGCGCACCCGGAAGGTCTCCGGGCTTTCGTTGCTGCTGTCATTCACGATCGGCACGTTCACGAAACCGACCGTCTGCCCCGCGGGAATGGTCACCGTTCCCGTGGCACTCCCGCCGGGAAACGTGAAGTCCCCGGGCTGGCTCGCCGTCAGCCCCGTCACTTCCCAGTTCACCGTCGTGTCCGTGGTGCGCGGGGAGTCCAGTTGGATCGGCACGGCAGCCGTTCCCGCCGCCTCGGCCACCGTGAAGGACGAGGTGGTCAGGATCCCGTCGAACTCGATCACGATGCGGCTGATTTGAAAACGCTGGTAGATCCCTCCCGAGGACGTCATCTGCCAACTCAGGTTGCCCACCCGGTTGAAGTTCGAATTGAACGTCACCGTCGTGCCGGCCAGCGCGGAGCCGGTCGACTGGCTTTGGGTCGATCCGTTACCGTTGAAGATTCTCGTGAACCCGATGTTCACCGCCTGTCCATTGACGTAAGGATGGATCGTCGCCGAACGCACCGCGAAAAGCCGCCCGGCCGGGCTGTAGAGTTGCATGGTGACCGGCTGACCGGAGGAGAGCGTCGCCGGAGTGAAGGCCTTCACCCCGGTGAAGGCATTGCTGATCGGCCCCACCACGAAACAGGACGAGACCGAGGACTCCAGCCGGAGCCCCTGCTCGTTGTGGGGCAGGGCAAGACCGACCGAGCCCGAAGTGGGCATCGGGACTTGGTCCAAATCGAATTCGACGATCTCCGCCCGCAACGTCGCCAGAGCGGAGAGCAGGAAGAGGAAAGAACGGGAGGAAGGTGACAGGAAGGCAGGGGTGGGTGTCATGCAGGGTGGTCCGCCTGATGCGGAACTGCCCCCTTCAAAAAGATCCACGTCCCGGAGTTTCCGGAAAATCTCCCCTCACCCCGCGAATCCATTCGCCGGCAATCCCTTCACCCCGAGCCCGCGGATCACGAACAGCCGTCCGGCCTCCGCTTCCTCGACGCTCTTGTGAATCCCGGTCGTCACGTAAAGGTCCGCCAACTCCGGCCCGCCGAAGGCACAGGCGGTGGTCTCCAGGCAAGGCAGCTCGATCTTCCGCAGCTCTTCCCCCGTCACCGGGCTGAAGCACGCGACGCAGGCCCCGTGGCAAAAGGCGATCCACAGGTTGCCGTCGGCATCGATCGTCATGCCGTCCGGCGAGGCCTCGTGATGCGCGGTCGAGACCACACTTCGCAAGTTCGTCAGGTGGCCGGCTTCGTAATCGAAGGCCAGCACCTCTTTCCGTGGAGTATCGATGTAGTACACCGTCCGCCCCTCGGCGCTCCACACGATGCCGTTCGAATTCGTCACCGGGCCGAAGACCTCGTGGACGGTGAGATCGGGATCCAGCCGGTAAAGGCGCGCGTCGCCGGTTTTCTTCACCAGGCTGATGGTCCCCGCGAAAAAGCGACCGTCGGGCGAGCACTTGCCGTCGTTGAAGCGGTTGTCGGCCTTGTCCGGTTCCGGGTCGCCGAGCGGCGTGAGCTTCCCGTCCTCATCCAGGAAATGGAAACCACGGTCCCCCGCGATCACGAAGCCGCCGGCCTCTCGCGGCACCACGGTCCCGACCCGCTCGCCGACGTCCCAGCTTTCCTCGCTGCCGGTCGCCGGATTGAAGCGGATCACCCGGTGGCCCTCGATGTCGACGTAGAGGAGCGAATCCTTCCACCACAACGGTCCTTCACCCCAGCGGGCGCGGTAATTTCCAACAGTCTCGATGATCACGCCGGGACCTTAGATTCCGGCCCCCGCGGGAAAAGCAGAAAGGACGCGCCGCTCTTCTCCTGCGGACCCCGATGTTTCATTGAAATCCGGTTTGTCATGGGCCGCAAAAACCGATAGAAGAGAGGCCTGCGTCGGGACCGGCCCGGCTCCATGAACGATTCCTTCACCGGAAACCCATGTTTTCCCGCCAAGCCATCCCCTTGCTTCTGACCGCCGTCCTTTGCTGGCTCGGGCTTGCTCCGTCCGCCTCCGCGCAGTGGGAGGTCAAGCAGATCAGCGGCCGCGACTACGTGAATGTCGACGGGATGAAGAAATTCTACGGCTTCTCCGCCATGCGCCGGGACGGCAGCCAGATCATCCTCGAGAACAAGAAGGTGATCATGAAACTGCGCCTCGGCAGCCAGGAATGCCTGATGAACGGGGTGAAGTTCGTCTTCAGCTACAAGGTGGAGGAGCACGGCGGCCGCGGCTGGATCTCGCGGATCGACCTTTCCAAGCTGGTCGATCCCGTCCTGCGTCCGAACTACATCGCGAACGCCGGGGATTTCCGCACCGTGATCATCGACCCCGGCCACGGCGGCAAGGACCCCGGCGCGACCAATTCGCTGGGCACCGAGGCCTTCTACAACCTCGACGTGTCCCAGCGCCTCAAGAAGATGCTCACCGAGCGCGGCTTCAAGGTGCTGATGACCCGCGATACCAACCGCTACCTGACCCTTCAGGAGCGCGTCGACTTTGCCAACCGGGTGAAGGAGAACGCCATCTTCATCTCCGTCCACCACAACTCCGGCGGCAGCGCCGCGCGCGGACTGGAAACCTTCACGCTGTCGCCGATCGGCGTCGCCCACTACGGCCGCGGTCTGAATTCGAGCGACTTCCAGATGCGCACCGGCAACGGCCACGATTCCGCCAACGTCGCGCTCGCCACCGCCACCCACGGGACCATTCTTCGCACCCTGACTCCCAAGGGAAAACCCTGCTACACCCTCGACCGCGGCATCAAGCGCGCCCGCTTCAGCGTGCTGACCGGCGTCAAGCACCCGTCCATCTTGGTCGAGTGCGGTTTCCTCAGCCACCCCTACGAGGCGCGGCTGGTTCACACCGAGTCCTACCGCAACACGATGGCCACCGGCATCGCCATGGCGGTGTTGAAGTATCGCGCCGCGGTGACCAAGAAGCCGGCCAAGCCGTGAGCTGAGCCACCCGCCGGAAGCGCATCCCGGAATCAAAGACCGGGCACCCCGCGCGGACGCCAGGTCAGCAGCTCGGGCTCGCCGGAGGTGACCAGCACGGTGTGCTCGAAATGGGCGGAGGCTTTTCCGTCGGTGGTGATCACCGTCCAGCCGTCGTCGAGGATCCGCACCGAGGGCGTGCCGGCATTTACCATCGGCTCGATCGCCAGCACCATGCCGGGTTCGAGGACCGGGCTCTTGCCCTGCGGCCGGTAGTTCGGGACCTGCGGTTCTTCATGCAGATCGCGGCCGACACCGTGGCCGACGAATTCGCGGACCACGGTGAAGCCCTTCGGTTTGACATATTCCTCGACCGCCCCGCAAAGGTCGGACAGGCGCTCGCCGGCCCGGGCATGGTCGATCGCGGCAAAGAGCGACTCTTCGGTGGCGATCAGCAAACGGCGGGTCTCGTCGGAAACGTCGCCGACCGCCACGGTCACCGCATTGTCACCGATCCAGCCGCCCTTGACGATGCCGACGTCGATCTTCACCACGTCGCCGGGCTGGATCTTGCGTGGGCCGCCGATGCCGTGAACGACCTCTTCATTGACGGAAATGCAAATCTGCCCCCGGAAACCGCGGTAGCCGAGGAAGGCGCTCTTGCAATCCCGTTGGCGCATGAGTTCCAGCGCCAGCTGGTCGATCTCCAGCGTCGTGCAGCCCGGCTTCACCGCGGCGGCGAGGTCCAGCAGGATGGCACTCGCGGTTTCCCCGGCCACCCGCATGCGGGCGATCTCGTGGGGAGTCTTGATCTTGATCTTATGCCGACGGGCCATGGGAAATGCGGATGAGTTCGAGCAGGCGCGCTTCCGCGCCATCGGGTTCGCTGGCCGCATCGAAGCGGCGCAGCAGGCCGGCCGCCTGATAGCGGTCGACCACGGGCAGGGTGTGTTCGCGGTACTCCGCAAGGCGAGACCGAAAACCGGCCTCGGTGTCGTCGTCGCGAGGCCCGGCGGGTCCGCCGCAGCGCGGGCAGTGGCCGTCGGAAAGCTGGTCGCGGCGCCCCGACCAGCGGCAGCCCGGGCATTCGACCCGGTTGCGGATCCGCAGCAGCAGCTCGCTTTCGGGGACTTCCAGCAGGATCGCGGCATCGAGGGCCTCGCCGCGCGCCGACAGCCAGGAGGACAGATAGTGTTCCTGGACGAGGCTGCGGGGAAATCCATCGAGCACCCAGCCATCCGTCTGGCAACCCAGCCATTCCCCCATGATGGAGCACATCAGCGGGTCCGGCAGGTATTCGTGACGGGCGAGAATCGGAGCGGCTTCGCGGCCCAGCGGCGAACCTTCTTCCACCGCGGACCGCAGCAAGGCTCCGGTGCTCACGTAGGCCAGGCCGAGCTTCTCCGCGAGCCGCCGCCCCTGGGTCCCCTTGCCGGATGCCGGGGGCCCGAGGAGGACGAGTCGCTGGGACATGAAACCTTGCGTGGACGGACCGGGGTCACTTGGCGATCCAAGCGGCCGCCGCCACCACCACGATCAGGCCGATGATCGCCCAAAGGTAGACGAGGGCGGTGCTGGATGCCGCGTTGCCGGACTGGGCGAGGCGGTCGTAGCGGCCCTTCAGCTTGCCCTTGCGGAGGAAGCCGTCGTAGTGGCGCTGGAGCAGATGGGTCTCCACCTGGCGCATGATGTCGAGCACCACGCCCACGAGGATCAGCAGGCTGGTGCCGCCGAAGAACTGGGTGACCATCGAACCCGGCGGGAGCTGGGCCGCCTTGCCGACCACCGCCGGCAGGACGAAGATGACGGTCAGGAAGATGGCGCCCGCAAAGGTCAGGCGGGTCATCGTGAAGTCGAGGAACTCGGCGGTCGGCTTGCCGGGGCGTACGCCCGGGATGTAGCCGCCGTTGCGCTTCAGGTCCTCCGAGATCTGCGAGGGCTGGAACATCGTCGCCACCCAGAAGTAGGAGAAGAAGAAGATGAACAGGGCGCCGAGGATGTAATACCAGGTGCCACCAGTCTGGAGCTCGGTCTGGAGGCGGACGGCCCATGGCGCGCCCTGGGCGATCCACGAGAGCATCATCGTCGGCAGCGAAAGGATCGCCGTGGCGAAGATGATCGGCATCACGCCGGCGTAGTTCACCTTGAGCGGAAGATACTGGGTCTGCCCCCCGAATTGCTTGCGGCCGACCACGCGCTTGGCGTACTGCACCGCAATCCGGCGCTGGGCCTGGGTGATGGCGATGGTTCCCGCGATCACGAGGATCAGCAGCAGGATCAGCACGACCATCATGATGGAGCGGAAGGGCGTGACGTTCTCACCGGTCACGAAGTGCTCCCAGGTCTGGACCAGCGCACCGGGCAGGGCGGAGATGATGTTGACGGAAATGATGATCGAGGTGCCGTTGCCGATACCGCGCTCGGTCATCTGGTCACCGATCCACATGAGCAGCAAGGTGCCGGACACCAGGGTGATCACGGTCAAGGTCACCCACAGCGAAGTCTCGAAGCTGCCTTCGAGTCCCGGGACGAGAACCCCATACTTCGCCTCGTCGCCGATCCCGGGCATGTAGAACATGGTCTCGGGATTGAGAAGCGTCCGGGTCACGAAGAAACCCTGCACCAGCGCGATGGCGATGGTGATGTAGCGGGTGTATTGCGTGATCTTGGCACGGCCGCCGTCCTCGCGGGACAGACGGGAAAGCTTCGGCACCACCGCGGTCATCAGTTGGACCATGATCGATGCCGAGATGTAGGGCATGATCCCCAGCGCGAAGATCCCCGCCTGCTGCAGACCGCCGCCCGCGAAGATCGTCAGCATCGCGCTGAACGCGTTGCCGTCGTCCTGCTGGGCGTTCTCCATCCAGCGTTCGATGACGGTGGCATCCACCCCGGGCAGGGTGATGTGCACGCCCAGTCGCACGATGACGATCAGGGCGAGGGTGAAGAGGATGCGGTCCCGGAGTTCCGGGACTTTCCAGGTGTTCGCGAAAGCGGAGATCATGTGTGAGCGGGGTGCGAAAAGCGACGGGTTGTTAAACACGGAGAGGAAGCGATCAAGCGCTTCCTCACCGGAGACCCGTCATGACGGACAGGAACGGGGCATCAGGCTTCGGCCGGGACTTGGACGCTGCCGCCGGCCTTCTCGACCTTTTCCTTGGCGGAGGCGCTGATGGTGTCCACGACGAGGGTCAGCTTCTTGGTGATCTCGCCGAGACCCAGCACCTTGACCTGCTCGCAGGCCCGGTTGATGAGGCCGGCGGCGCGGAGGCTTTCCTCGTTGACCGTGTCGCCGTCGTTGAAGGCCTTCTCGATCTGCGAGAGGTTCACGACTTCGACCTTGGTCTTGAAGTTGATGTTGTTGAAGCCGCGCTTGGGCAGACGGCGGTGAAGGGGCATCTGGCCGCCTTCGAAGCCGACGCGGGTGCCGCTGCCGGAGCGGGCCTTCTGGCCCTTGTTGCCCTTGCAGGAGGTCTTGCCGTGGCCGGAGCTTTCGCCGCAGCCGAGGCGCTTGACCTTGTGCTTGGCTCCCTTGTTCGGGGCGAGTGTGTGAAGTTTCATGTCTTTCGACGTAGGTTGTTAGACTGGAGGACCTCAGATCGCCTTTTCCTTCTTCTTACCGCGGGATCCGAGGATCTGGTCGCGGGTGCGAAGCAGGGAGAGCGCCTTGAGGGTGGCCTTGACCACGTTGGAGTGATTGGAGGAACCGAGCGACTTGGCGAGGATGTCGCGGATACCGACCGCTTCGCAGACGGCGCGGACACCACCACCGGCGATGATGCCCGTTCCCGGCGATGCGGGCTTGAGGAGCACCTTGCCACCGCCGAACTCGGCGTAGATCTCGTGGGGGATGGTTCCTTCCACGATGTTCATCGGCTTGAGCGACTTCTTGGCGGACTCACCGGCCTTTTTGATGGCGTCGGCCACTTCGTTGGCCTTGCCGAAACCGAGACCGACCTTGCCTTCGCGGTCGCCGGCGACGACGAGCGCGGAGAAGCTGAAGCGGCGGCCGCCTTTGACGACCTTGGCGCAGCGGTTGATGAAGACGACCTTTTCAGCGAGCTGGGGTCCGTCGGACTCCTGCGGTGCGCGGTCGTCGCGGCGCGGACCGCGGGGGCCGCGGTTCTGGCCGCCCTGGCCGCCGCCGTAACCGCCGCCGCCCTGGCCGAACTGCGGGCGTTGGCCGTAGGGAGGACGCTGCTGCTGCTGGGCCGGAGCGGCCTGCTGGGGCGAAGGGGAATCAGGCGCCGAAGGCGTCGGAGTGGAATCTTGAGTGGTCACCATGACAATAGCGCTGGATTAGAATTGGAGGCCGGCTTCGCGGGCGGCATCCGCCAGCGCCTTGATCTTGCCGTGGTAGAGGTGGCCGCCGCGGTCGAAAACCACGGCGCTGATGTTGGCGGCCTTGGCGCGCTCGGCGACCAAGGCTCCCACCTGTACGGCACAGGCGACGTTGGCACTCGCGTTTTCGACGCTCTTGTCGAGGGTCGAGGCGGCGGCGAGGGTGCGGCCGGCGACATCGTCGATGACCTGCGCGTAAACGTGCTGGTTCGAGTAATGCACGGCGAGGCGCGGGCGGGCGGCGGTGCCGGCGACCTTCTTGCGGATGCGCGCATGGATGCGCTCGCGGCCGGTCTTGCGTTTGATCTTGCTCATGTTCAGGAGAGAATTGTGGATTACTTGCCGACGCTCTTGCCTTCCTTGCGGCGGACTTTCTCGCCGACATAGCGCACGCCCTTGCCCTTGTAGGGTTCCGGCGGGTAGTAGGCACGGACATCGGCGGCGAACTGGCCGACGAGCTGTTTGTCGATGCCTTCCACCTTGATCTTGGTGTTTTCGTTCACGGTGACCGTGAGGCCGGCCGGGATCGGGTGAAGGATCGGGTGGGACTTGCCGAGGGCGAGGTCGAGGTCCTGGCCCTTGACGGCGGCACGAAGACCGACGCCCTGGATTTCAAGGTCCTTGACGAAGCCCTGGGAGACTCCGGTGATCATGTTGTTCACCAGGCTGCGGACCGTGCCGTGCAGGGCGCGGTGGGTGCGGCCTTCGGTGGCGCGGGCGACGACGACCGTGGTGTCCTCGCTCGTGAGGGTGATGCCTTCGGGCAGGGACAGGTCGAGCTTGCCCTTGGGACCCTCGACGAGGACCTTTCCGGAGGCGACGCTCACACTGACCTTGGCGGGCAGGGAAATCGGTTTGAGACCAACTCGTGACATGGTGGTTTGTTCCTTTCGCGTGTTGGGGTTTACCAGACGTGGCCGATGACTTCGCCGCCGAGTTGGCTGCGCTTGGCCTTGGCGCCGGTCATGACGCCCTTGGAAGTGGAGACGATGGCGATGCCGAGGCCGTTGAGGACGCGGGGCATCTCGTTGCCACCGCAATAGACGCGGCGGCCCGGCTTGGAGACCCGCTTGAGGTCGGTCAGCACGGGGCGGCCGTCGACGTAGCGGGCCTTCACCTTGAGCTGGGGATGAGCGGAGTCGGTCACGACTTCAAAGCCCCAGATGTAGCCTTCTTCCTGAAGCACCTTGGCGATGTCGGCCTTGATGCGGGAATAAGGGGCCAGGAACTGCTCATTGCCGGCGCGGCAGCAGTTCTTGAATCGGGTGAGGAAGTCGGAGATGGGATCGGAGAGAACGGCCATGATGGTGGTTCCTTGAAAGTTTCAGTGGTCTCAGGCGGCGGCGCCTTCGGTGGTTCCTTCGGCCTTCTTCAGGTCGCGGAATGGAAGTCCCAGCTCGGCGAGCAGGGCGCGGCCTTCGTCGTCGGTTTTGGCCGAGGTGACGAAGATGAGGTCGAAACCGATGGTGCGCTTGATCTGGTCGAGCTCGATTTCAGGGAAGATGGACTGGTCGGCGAATCCGACGGCGTAGTTGCCGCGGCCGTCGAAGTTCTTCGGCGAGATTCCGCGGAAGTCGCGGATGTTCGGCGCGGTAACGTTGATGAAGCGGTGCAGGAATTCCCACATCCGGGGGCCGCGCAGCGTGACGCGTGCACCGAGCGGCTCGCCCTCGCGCAGCTTGAAGTTGGCGACGGCCTTCTTCGAGAACGTGATGGACGGCTTCTGGCCGGTGATCTTGCCGATTTCGACAACGGCGTCGTCCACGGCGACCTTGCGGTCGGGGGACTTGCCCATGCAGGAGGTCACCACGATCTTCTCGAGGCGCGGGACCTGGTGGGGATTGGCGTAGCCGAGCTTCTCCTTGAGAGCCGGCACGACCTTTTCCTTGTACTTGGTAAGTAGGACTGGTGTGCTCATTTTCGTTTTAGCGGGTCAGCGCTGGTTGTTGCGCTTAAGCGCGGGCAGCGGCCGAAGCCTCAGCCCAGTTTCTTGACATTGGAGATGTGGACGGGCGCGTCCTGAGCGATGAGCCCGCCATCGGGATTCTTCTCAGAGCGCTTGACGGCCTTCATGACGGAGCGGCCGCCTTCGACGACGACCTTACCCTTGGCACCATCGACGGAAAGCACGGTGCCGCGCTTGCCCTTGTGGTTGCCGGCGATGATTTCGACCTGGTCGCCTTTCTTGACGTGAGTCTTCATGGGAAATGATTCGGTTAGAGGGATGCCCCGTAGCCTCAGAGGACCTCGGGTGCAAGCGAGACGATCTTCATGAACTGCTTTTCGCGCAGTTCGCGGGCGACCGGTCCGAAGATGCGGGTGCCCTTCGGGTTGTTGTCCTTGTCGATGATGACGATCGCGTTGCCATCGAAGCGGAGCACGGAGCCGTCGGAACGGCGGATCGGGAAAGCGGTGCGGACGACCACGGCCTTGACGACGGAACCCTTCTTGACCGAAGCGGTCGGGATCGAGTCACGGATGTGGGCGGTGATGATGTCGCCGACTTCGGCGGTGCGGGAGCGCTTGCCGAGGACACCGATCATCTTGGCGGAGCGGGCGCCGGTGTTGTCGGCGACCGACACGAGGGATTCCATCTGGATCATGGCAGAAAAGGCTTGTGGTGTGGGATAATCGGGCGGGCCGGCGGGGCTCTCAGTGAGAGAGCACCTTCTCAAGCGACCAGCGCTTGAGCTTGGAAAGAGGGCGGGTTTCGACGATGCGGACCTTGTCGCCGATCTGGGCTTCGCCGTTTTCGTCGTGGACGTAGTACTTCTTGGACCGCTTGACGATCTTGTTGAAGCGCGGGTGCGGAACGCGGGCGACGTGCTCGACCACGAGGGTCTTGCTCATCTTGTTGGAAGTGACCACGCCGACGCGGGTCTTGCGGACCTGCTTGGCGGCTTCCGGATTGGTGGGTTCGCTCATGGAAATGATTTCGCTGGTGGTTGCGGGTGGCGGGGTGCTCAAGCCTTGTTGCGGCGTTCGGTGAGCACGGTGTGGACGCGGGCGGCCTCGCGGCGGACCACGCGGATGCGGGCGGCGTTTTCAAGCTGCCCGGTCGCCTTCTGCAAGCGGAGGGCGAAGGATTCTTCCTTGAGATCGCGGAGCTTGGACTCGAGTTCCTTGATGGAAAGCTCGCGGATGTCCTTGGTCTTGGTCGTGGCCATGTCTGGGAATCGTTAGAGGTGGGGTGCTCAGGCGTGCGGGTTGCGGACGACGAAGCGGGTGGGCAGGCCGAGCTTGTATGAGGCGAGGCGCATGGCTTCCTTGGCCTGCGACTCCGGAACCCCGGCGACTTCGAACAGCATGTTGCCGGGGCGGATCACGGCGACCCAGGCCTCGACGGCGCCCTTGCCCTTACCCATTCGGGTTTCCGGCGGACGGGCTGTGATAGATTTGTGCGGGAAGATCCGGATCCAGACCTTTCCTTTACGCTTGAGGAAGCGGTTGATCGCGATACGGCAGGCTTCGATCTGGCGGTTGGTCATCCAGCCGCGGTCGAGCGCCTGGAGTCCGAAGTCACCGAAGGCGACGGTCGTTCCGCGTTGTGCGTTGCCGGCCCGGCTGCCGCGGTGCGACTTCCGGAACTTCGTGCGTTTGGGCATCAAGGGCATGGCTCAGTCCTCCTGGGAAAATGGTTCGGTGTTGGGAAATCTTGAATTACTGGTTGCCGCGCGGCGGGCGGGGGCCGCCGGGGCCCCTGTTGTCGCGACGGTCACGGCGGTCGCCGCCACCCGGACGCTCGGGGCGCGGGGAGGTGCCGTCGTCTTCCTTCTTGTTGACCCAGCACTTGATGCCGATCACGCCGTAAACGGTGCGGGCTTCGGCGAAGCCGTAGTCAAGGGGGACGCGGAGGGTCTGCAACGGGACCTTGCCCTCGCGGTACCACTCGGAGCGGGCGATGTCGGCACCGCCGAGGCGGCCGGCGCAACGGATCCGGATGCCTTCGGCACCGAAGTCCATGGCGGTCTGGACGGCGCGCTTCATGGCACGGCGGAAGGAAATGCGGCGCTCAAGCTGAACGGCGACCTGCTCGCAGATGAGCTGGGCGTCGAGTTCCGGCTTGCGGATTTCGACGATGTCGATCTTCACCTGGGCACCCTTGCAGATGTCGGAGAGTTCCTTGGTCATCCGCTCGATCTCGGATCCCTTGCGGCCGATGATCAGGCCGGGGCGGGAAGTGTGGAGGGTGACGCGGACGCTGTTCCAAGCGCGCTCGATGACCACGCGGGCAAGAGCGGCGAACTGCAGGCGCGAGCGCATGTAGCCGCGGATCTTGAGGTCCTCGTGGAGCTTTTCGGCGTAATCCTTGCCGGCGGCGAACCACTTGGAGCGCCAGTCTTTGGAAACGGCGAGGCGGAAACCGATGGGGTTGACTTTTTGGCCCATGATGAAGTGCGGTGAGTGATTGGGATCAGGCTTCCGTGGTGGCGGCCTTGGTGGAGAGGTGGACTCGCTTGGCCTTCGCTTCGGCCTCGGGGGCTTCGGCAAGAGTGATCGAGATGTGACTGGTGCGCTTGCGGATACCGCCGGCCGAACCCTTGGCGCGGGGCATGAAACGCTTGAGGACCGGACCGGCACCGATGACGGCTTCCTTCACGACCAGCGACTCGGCGCTGAGGGAGAAGTTGTTCTCGGCATCGGCCATGGCGGCCTTGAGGGTCTTGTTGATGTGAAAGGCGGCCTTCTTCGGGGTGAAGGTGAGGATGTCGAGCGCGCTCGACACGGGCAGCCCCTGGATTTCACGGGCGACGTCGCGCGCCTTCTTGGGGGACAGGCGGACGTATTTGGTGGTGCTCTTGACTTCCATGGAATCGGTCGGTGAGGCGTTTTGGAAATGGGTGGCCGGAGGCCGCTGTTATTCGGTGATGAGAAGGGCGGAATCGCCGAGGCGGACCGGGCCTTGACCCGGCTCGAGCTCCTCGACAAAGGCACCGCAGACGTTGCGGCGGACGTCGGCCACGATCACGCGGCCGAAAGGTTGATCCCCGCGGGTGAGGCGGTAGGTGGTCCCGATCCGGGCGCCCTGGCTTTCCCCGACGTTCAGGACGAGGAGGCCGCTTTCCGGATCGATGCTCACCACCTTGGCCTGGCCGGCGGAACCGGTGGCTGCGGGGGCGGGCTTCTGGACGAGGCCGAGGACTTCGTCAAGCTCCCTGATGGCGGTTTCGACACGAAGCCGGGCATCCGGGTCGGCGGCGACCGCCTGGCGGATGTATTCGGTGACGGAAGAGACCAGCCGGCTGGAAGCGCCTTCGAGGTTGCTGACCCGGGAGCCGAGCACCTCGAGATTGGCATTGGCCTGAACGAGGCGGTCGTCGCCGCCGTCCAGCAAGTCGCGGCCGAGCGCTTCGAGCCGGAGTTTGACCGTCGCGAGTTGCTCGGAAGCCTGCTGCTCGGCGCGGTTGGCCTGGACGATGGCTTTTTCGAGCGCCTCGTTGCGGACGCGGAGGGCTTCGACGGTGGCTTGCAGCGCGGCGGCATCCGATTCCTGCGCCGCACAGGTCCACGCCCCCGCGGACAGTCCGAAGACTGCGGCGGCGAGGGTGAATGGACGGGAGCGGTGCATGGAAACGGGGTGCGTGAGCGGCTTACTTCTTGCCGATGCCGCCGTGGGCCTTGAACAGGCGGGTCGGGGCGAATTCACCGAGCTTGTGGCCGACCATGTTCTCGGAGACGTGCACCGGGATGAAGGTCTTGCCATTGTGGACGGCGAAGGTGAGGCCGACGAAGTCAGGAGTGACCATCGAGGCTCGGCTCCAGGTTTTGATCGGCTTCTTGTCGCCGGAGGCGGCGGCGGTATCGATCTTGGCCAGGAGCTTCTGGTCGATGTACGGACCCTTCTTGAGAGAGCGAGGCATAGGTTCGTGAGGTAAAGGTTAGCGCTTCTTGTTGTGGCGGCTTTCGACGATGAAGGTGCTGGTGACCTTCTTCGGCTTGCGGGTCTTCTGGCCCTTCGCGTGGCCCCAGGGGCTCGTGAGGTGCTGGCGACCACCACCGGACTTCGACTTGCCTTCGCCACCACCGTTCGGGTGGTCGACGGGGTTCATGCACATGCCGCGGACGGTCGGGCGGACGCCCTGCCAGCGGGTGCGGCCGGCCTTGCCGGACACCTCGTTCATGTGGTCGCGGTTGCCGACGGCACCGATGGTGCAGAAGCAGTTCTCGTTGAAGCGGCGGATTTCACCGGAAGGCATCTTGACCAGCGCCCAGCCGCCTTCGCGGTTGGAGAGGATGGCCTGCTGGCCGGCGGACCGGGCGACCTTGCCGCCGTTGCCGGGGAGGAGCTCGATGTTGTGGATCGCCGTGCCGAGCGGGACGCTCTTGAGGGGCATCGCGTTGCCGACCTTCGGGGCGACCTTCTCGCCGGAGACGACGGTCGCGCCGTCCTCGAGGCCGGCGGGAGCCAGGATGTAGCTCTTTTGGCCGTCCTTATACTGGATCAGGGCGATGCGGCAGGTGCGGTTCGGATCGTATTCGATGCCGACCACGGTGGCGGGCACGTCGTGCTTGCCGCGCTTGAAGTCGATCAGGCGGTAGTGGCGCTTGTGTCCGCCGCCGATGTGGCGGGTGGTGATCCGGCCGGTGTTGTTACGGCCGCCGCTCCGCTTGAGCGGGGTGAGAAGACTCTTCTCCGGCTTGTGCTTGGTGATTTCCTCGAATGAGGGAAGCACCTTGTAGCGTTCGGACGGGGTATTGGGTGTGAACTCCTTGAGAGACATGGCTCGCTTGAGGGTTGTTCGGGGTTAGCCGGGGTTGAAAATCAGACGAGGTCGAGGGTTTCGCCTTCCTTGAGGCGGACGACGGCCTTCTTCCAGTGGTTGGTGCGGCCCTCGTCGGCGCGGCGCTTGCGCCGGGCTTTGCCGAGGTAGTTGCAGGTGCGGACGGCGGAGACCTTCTTGCCGAGGAGGGTCTCGACGGCGCGTTTGATCTCGAGCTTGTTGGCCTTGCGGTCGACCTCGAGAGTGATCTCGTTGTTGGTCTCCTGCAGCATGGTGGCCTTTTCGCTGAGGCGGACGTTCTTGATGACTTGATAGATGTCTTTCATGGCGCGGGTCAGCGGAAATTAAGCGGTGCGCTTGGCGAGGGTTTCGAGGGCGTCCTCGACCACCAGGATGGTGTTGGCGTGGAGCAGTTCCTCGACGTTCAGGCTTTCGGCGGTGACAAGCTGGGCCCAGCCGACGTTGCGGGCGGCGAGGTAGGTCTTGTCATCGAAGCCCTTGGCGACGATCAGGACCTTCTTGGGCTCGGCGTCGGCGGTGACGGCGGAGATGAAGGACTTGGTCTTGCCGTCGGCGACGGAGAAGGAAGGCAGCGTCTTGATCGAGCCGTCGCGGACCAGGTCGCCGAGGACGCGGCGCAAGGCGAGCTTGCGGACGTTCTTGGGGACGTGCTTCGAGTAATCGCGCGGGCGGGGTCCGAAGACCACGCCGCCGCCGACGAAGATCGGGGCGCGCTTGTCGCCGTGTCGGGCGTTACCGGTGCCCTTCTGCTTGTAGATCTTCTTGTTGTTGCCGCGGACTTCGCCGCGGGTCTTGGTGCAGGCGGAGCCGGTGCGGCGGTTGGCGCGGTAGGCGGTCACGAGGTCGTGCACGGCCTGGGCGCCCTTGTCGGGCTCGGCGAGCAGGATGTTCGCGCCGGAGGCGTCGTCAGCGGTAAAAGTTTTCGCGGGCATGACTGGGATGCGAGTGAGTGGTTACGTTTGAAGGTGTGGATCAGCCCTTGGCCTTCACCGCAACCACGGGCTTCGTGTAGATCGGGTTGTTGATCTTCTTCTTGGCGGCGCGGATCCGGACGTAGCCGCCCTTGGCACCCGGGATGGCACCGGAAACGAGGATCACGCCGTCTTCGGGACGCACGGCCACGATCTTGAGATTCTGGATGGTGCGCGGCACGTCGCCCATGTGTCCGGGCATCTTCTGGTTCTTCCAGACGCGGCCGGGAGTGGAGCGGCAACCGATGGCGCCGGTCCGGCGGTGCATCATGGACCCGTGGGTCATCTTGAGACCGCCGAAGCCGTGGCGCTTGACGGCACCCTGGAAGCCGCGGCCCTTGGTGGTGCCGATCACGTCGACCCACTGGTTGACCGCGAAGGTCTCAAGACCGGTGTGAGTATCAGGAGCGGCCTGGCCGGCATCGAAGCGGAACTCCTCGATGAGATACTTGGGGGTCGAACCGTGCTTCTTGAAGTGACCGAGGGAAGGCTTGTCCACGCGGGACTCCTTCTTGTCGGCGTAGCCGACCTGGACGGCGGAGTAGCCGTCGTTCTCGACGGTCTTCACCTGCAGGCAGGTGTTGCCGCTCACTTCGATGACGGTGACGGGGATGCTGGACTGGGTCTCCGCATCGAAGATGCGGGTCATACCGAGTTTTTTGCCGAGGAGTCCGAGTGACATGGTGGACAGGAGATTGGAGATTGGGAAATTGACTGAACTGAGCGTCAACTCAGATGCGGATGGCGATGTCGACACCGGCGGGCAGGTTGAGCTTTTTGAGCTCATCGACGGTGCGGGCGGTAGGGTCGACGATGTCGAGGACGCGCTTGTGGGTGCGGATCTCGAACTGTTCCATCGACTTCTTGTTGACGTGCACGGAGCGGTTCACGCTGAACTTCTCGATGCGGGTCGGGAGCGGGATCGGGCCGGCCACCTTGGCGCCGGTGCGCTTGGCGGTCTCGACAATCTCCGCGGCAGAGCGGTCGATGGCGCGGTGATCGAAGGCGCGCAGGCGGATGCGGATCTTTTGGTTTTCCATGGCGGTGGATGTAGTTTGAGAGTGGGGTTGACTTAGTGGCCGTGGTCGGTGGCGATTTCGGAGACGATGTTGCCGGGCACCTGTTCGAAGTGCGAGGGGGTCATCGAATAAGAAGCACGGCCGGAAGAGAGAGAGCGGACCGCATTCGAGTAGCCGAACATTTCCTTCAAAGGCACGTTCGCGTGAATCACGGCGAGCTTGCCCTTGGTTTCCATATTCTGGATCTGCCCGCGGCGGCGGTTCAGGTCGCCCATCACGTCGCCCTGGTAGTCGTCCGGAGTGGAGACTTCCACGGCCATGATGGGCTCGAGGAGAATGGCGTTCGCCTTCTTGAAGGCGTCCTTGATGGCGAAGATGGCGGCCATCATGAAGGCGTTCTCGTTGGAGTCGACTTCGTGGAAGGATCCGCCGAGGACGTCGACGTGGACGTCGATGACCGGGTAGCCGGCGATGATGCCGTTGGTCATGGCCTCGTTGACGCCTTTGAAAACCGAGTTGTGGAAATCCTTGGGGATCTCGCCGCCGACGATCTTGTTCTCGATCGTCAAGCCTTTGCCCTTTTCGTTCGGGCGGACGGAGAGGCGGACGTGTCCGTATTGACCGCGGCCGCCGGACTGCTTGACCAGCTTGCCTTCGCCCAGGGCCTCGGCGGTGATGGTCTCGCGATAGGCGATCTGCGGGGCACCGGTGTTGGCCTCGACCTTGAATTCGCGGCGGAGGCGGTCGACGATGATCTCGAGGTGGAGTTCACCCATGCCGGAGATGATGGTCTGGCCGGTTTCCTCGTCGGTCTTGACGTGGAAGGTGGGATCTTCTTCCGACAGGCGACCCATTGCGATGGCCAGCTTCTCTTGGTCGACCTTGGTTTTTGGCTCGACCGCCATGGAAATGACGGGATCCGGGAAAGTGGGGGGCTCGAGGACGACGCGATAACCGTCGCTGGAGAGCGTGTCACCGGTGGTGACGTTCTTGAGTCCGACCATGGCGGCGATGTCGCCGGCGAAACAGGCCTGGATGTCCTTGTGCTCGTTGGCCTGGATTTGGATCAGGCGGCCGACGCGCTCGGAGCGGCGGGTGCGGGGATTGTAAACAGTGTCGCCCTTGCGGATGACTCCGGAATAGACCCGGAAGAAAATCAGTTTGCCGACGAACTTGTCAGCCCAGAGTTTGAAGGCCAGCGAACAGAACTTCTCGTTGTCACTGGTGATGACCTCGATCTTGTGGTCCTCGTTGTCGGGGTCCATACCGATCATCGCCGGGAGTTCCAGCGGGCTCGGGAGGTAGTCGACGACGGCGTCGAGCAGGGATTGGACGCCCTTGTTCTTGAAAGCGGAACCGCCGGCGACGGGAACCAGCTTGTTGGCGATGGTGGCGCGGCGGATGGCGGCCTTGAGGTCCTCGCGGCTGATGGGTTCTTCCATCAGGAACTTCTCGCCCAGCTCCTCGTCGACACTGGCGACGACGTCGACCAGTTCGGTGTAGGCCGCTTCCGCGATGGCTTTCTGGGCGGGCTCGAGATCGGCGATCTCGTAGGTGGAACCGAAGGTGGCGTCGTCGACGTAAAGGATCGCCTTTTGGTTCACCACGTCGATCTGACCGGTGAGGTGATCCTCGGAACCGATCGGGATCAGGACGCGCACGGCATTCGCGCCGAGCTTCTCCTTCACCTCGTTGAAGACGTTGTTAAAGTCCGCACCGACCCGGTCCATCTTGTTGACGAACACGATGCGCGGGACGTGGTATTTGGTGGCCTGGCGCCAGACGGTTTCGGTCTGGGGCTGGACACCGGCAACGCCGCAGAAGACAACGATCGCGCCGTCGAGCACCCGCAGCGAGCGCTCCACCTCGGCCGTGAAGTCCACGTGACCGGGGGTGTCGATGATGTTGATCCGCTGCTTCTGGCCGGTGAAGGACTTGGTGATCCCGGCTTCCTCGCGCTGCCACCACTCGGTGGTGACGGCGGCGGAGGTGATGGTGATGCCGCGTTCGCGCTCCTGCTCCATCCAGTCGGTCGTGGCGGCACCGTCGTGCACTTCCCCGATCTTGTGGATCATCCCCGTGTAGAAGAGGATGCGCTCGGTGAGCGTGGTCTTCCCGGCGTCAATGTGCGCCGCAATCCCGATATTCCGTGTCCGCTCAAGCGGATACGGTCGATCAGGACTGTTGTGGTTGGAAGACATGGCGGGATGGGGTCGGGCGACCCCGGTCAATGGATTACCAGCGGAAGTGGGCGAAGGCGCGGTTGGCCTGGGCCATCTTGTGGACGTCGTCGCGCTTGCGGACCGACGAGCCTTGATTGTTGGCGGCGTCCTTCAGCTCATTGGCGAGGGCGACGTGCATCGGGGTGCCCTTGCGGCCGCGGGCGTATCCGACGATCCAGCGCAGGGCGAGGGACTCGGAACGGGCCGGGTCGACTTCAAGCGGCACCTGGTAGGTGGCGCCACCGACGCGGCGGCTCTTGACTTCGACGCGGGGCTTGGCGTTCTCGATGGCGCGGGTGACGACTTCGAGGGGGTCGACGGTTTCGACGCCTTCGCTGGCCTTTTCAATGGCGGCGTAGACGATGCGCTCGGCGAGGGAGCGCTTGCCGTCGAGCATCACCTTGGAAATAAGGTGGCCGACGAGGGAGCTGTCGTAGCGGGAATCCCGGCGGTCGGGCTTGTGGAAAGTGCGCTTGCGGCGTGACATGATCGTGAAGGATTAGGGGTGGCGGCGCGGGGCTTACTTCTTCTTGCCACCCTTGACCGGAGCGGCGGGCTGACCCGGCTTCGGACGCTTGGCACCGTACTTCGAGCGGCTCTGGCGGCGCTTGTCGACGCCGAGGGTGTCGAGCGAACCACGGACGATGTGGTAGCGGACACCGGGAAGGTCTTTCACACGGCCGCCGCGGACGAGCACGATGGAGTGCTCCTGAAGGTTGTGGCCTTCACCGCCGATGTAGGCGATCACTTCGTAGCCATTGGTCAGGCGAACCTTCGCGACTTTCCGGAGAGCCGAGTTCGGCTTCTTCGGCGTGCGGGTCATCACCTGGAGGCAGACGCCACGGCGCTGCGGGCAATTGCTCATCGCCGGAGACTTCGATTTCTCGATCGGAGTCTGTCGTCCTTTTCGGACGAGCTGATTGATGGTCGGCATAGGATTCCTGCGTGTTTCGGTGTTCGCTGGGATGCGACGCCGGGCAGGAAGCGAGGAAAATCCCTCGCAAGAGCCTGTTGTCCGGAGCTGCACCCGATAGTGTTTGGAGAATGAAGCCACCCGACTGGCTTTGAGCCGTCGGTCAGGGGGCGATGTGGGGCAGCGAATCTAGGCATCGCGACCGACGTGGCAAGACCTATTTAGAAAAAAATTCCGGCCCTGATTTTGGTTCGGAAGCCTTTATTTTTTAGTCTTTTAGGGCCTTTGGGAGATGGGAATCGAGCGGTTCTGATCCCATTCGTGATCCCCCATTTTCAAAGCGGTGGCGGCGAAAGTGGCCTTGGGAGGCCCTGGTGTCTCTGCTTGCTACCGAAGCAGGGCAGAGTAAATTCTCTTCGTGATCGTGGAACGCTACCCCGGGCTCATCGACCTTTCCGACGAGGACAAGCTCTCGCTCATGGCCGAGCTTTGGGACGACCTCACCGCCTGTACTGCTGCCGACGACCCCGATCTGGCCAGCTTGGTCGAAGCCCGCTGGCGGGAGTTCCAACAGCGGGGAGGTCCCACATCGCCGTGGAGTGAAGTAAAGGCTCGAATCCTTGCCTCCCGGCAATGACACCGGAGGTCATCTGGACTTGGGCCGCGGAATGCGACCTCCAGAAATACTTCGAGGAGTGGGAAGACGGTCAGGACGGGAGTGGCGTCAAACTGATCCTGAGGGTGGAGAAAGCCATGGAACTGCTGCTCCGGTTTCCTCACATGGCTCCAGCTTGGAAGGGCCCGATTCGCAGGCTTGTGATCCGACGTTCATCTCTCGGCCTTTTCTACGTGCCAGAGCAGCGCGGAGTCATCGTGATTGCCGTGACGGATCTGCGGCAGAATCCGGAAAGGCTGGAGAAGGACCTTCGGTCCCGTCTTCCTTAAGCCTTTGGATCAGGCTTGAAATGGTAGCAGAGGGCGGATTTGAACCGCCGACCAAAGGCTTATGAGTCCTCTGCTCTACCACTGAGCTACTCTGCCATTCCAAGAAACACCCTTGCGGGCGGGCGGAGGCTCTAGCTTTGCAGCGGCGGACTGTCCACCGAAAAATCGCCCGCTTGCGCCTTCCCCGTTCCGTGGCACCCTGTCGCCCGATGAATCCTCTCCAAGCCCTAGCCGCCGTAGCCGCCCCGTTCGGCATCGCCATTTCCTCCGCCGCGCCGATCGAAATCGGGGCCGCGCTGCCCGCGGTGACCGCCAAGGACCAGGACGACAAGGAGGTGAAGCTGGCGGAAACGGCCGCAAAGGGATGGACGCTGGTCTATTTCTACCCGAAGGCCGACACCCCGGGCTGCACCAAGCAGGCCTGCTCGTTGCGAGATTCGTTTGCGACCCTGACCGAGAAAAAGGTGCAGGTCTTCGGGTCGAGCCTCGACGACGTGGCGGCGCAGAAAGCCTTCCAGGAAAAATACAAGCTGCCCTTCACCCTGTTGGCCGACAAAGGCGGCAAGGTAGCCGACGCTTTCGGGGTGCCGCACAGCATGGGCTTCGCGAAACGGCAGGCTTTCCTGTTCAAGGACGGCAAGTTGGTCTGGCGCGACCTTTCCGCCTCGACCGACCAGCAGGCGGCGGATGTGTTGAAGGAGATCGACAAGTGATCCCCGAATCTCCCTGAAAATCAGCGTTCGACATTTGCCGATCCATCCCCATGGTCCCGGCCGTTCACTTTTGCCCATGCTTTTTCGTAGTCTCTGCCGCCACGCCGAAATCGGCTCCAACTCCTACCTCATCGACACCGGAAAGGCCCGCGTGGTTCTCGATGCGGGACTTCACCCGAAGCACGACGGCCTCGAAGGCCTGCCCCGCTACGACCTGTTGAAGGACGGATCGATCGATTCCGTGGTGGTCACCCACGCCCACCTCGACCACGTCGGCTCGCTGCCGGTCCTGATGGCCGCCCAGCCGCAGGCCAAGGCTTTCCTGTCGCCCGCGGTCGGAGAACTCGGCAAGGCGATGCTTCACAACTCGGTCAACGTGATGCAATCGAAGCGGACCGAACTCGGCATCGCCGAATACCCGCTCTTCACCCATCGCGATCTCGACGAGCTGGAAAAGAACTTCGAACCGCGCCCGCTCGAGCGACTGTTCGATCTCGACCGCGAAGGCACCCTGCGCGGGACTTTCCACGATGCCGGCCACGTACTCGGCTCGACGGCCATCACGATGGACTACCAGGGCCACCGCGTGATGTACACCGGCGACGTGAATTTCGAAGACTCCACCCTGATCAAGGGCGCGGTTTTCCCCGAGGAGAAAGTCGACACCCTGATCATCGAGACCACCCGCGGTGATAGCGTCCGGCCCGCCGACTACACCCGGGAAGGCGAGGAGCTGAAGTTCGCCGAAACCATCGCCGCCACCCTCGAACGCCGCGGCACCGTGCTGATCCCCGTCTTCGCGATGGGCAAGACGCAGGAAGTGCTGACCATGATCCACCGCTTCAAGAAGCGCGGCCTGATCCCGAAAAAGACCCCGGTCTTCATCGGCGGCCTGAGCACCAAGATGACGGTGATTTACGACAAGTACGCGAAGGGCAAGACCCGCCGCAGCGACGACAATTTCCACATCCTCGAGGACATGCAGCTCGAGGCCGGCAACAAGAAGCGCAAGGGTCCCCTGCCGCTTCATCAGGGCGCGATCTACTGCCTATCCAGCGGCATGATGAGTGAGAACACGGTGTCCAACCAGTTCGCACGGATCGGCTTTCTGGAAAACCCGAAGAACTCGCTGCTGTTCGTCGGCTATGCCGATCCAGACTCGCCCGCCGGCCACATCCGCGCAGCCTCGGAAGGCGAAAAGATCGTGCTCGACCGCAGCCACCCGGCGGTCGTCCGGCGCTGCGAGATGAAGATCTTCGACTTCAGCGGCCACGCCACGCGCGAGACGCTGCTCGACTACATCTTGAAGGTGAAACCGAAGACGACCTTCCTCGTCCACGGTGATCCGCGCGCGACGGAGTGGTTCAAGCAGCAGCTCAAAACCAAGCTGCCCTCGACCGAGGCCATCGTGCCAGAACCCGGCCGCGACTACGTGCTGAGCTGATCCGCCCGTTGTCTCAGCGGCCGCCGAACATCCGGCGTAACTCGTCGGCCTTCTTGACCTTGGGCGGCCGCGGTGGCGCAGGAATTTCCTGGGAGGGAGTCACGCGCAAAGGCGCGGGCGGACGAAATTTCTTGCGACCTTGATCCGGGGCATCGAGGTCGCAAAACCAGGCGAGACAAATGCGGTTTTTCATGGGGGGAGGATCCGAAACCTATCCAACTCCCTTCCGGGAATCAAGTACGCGATCGCGGGTGGGAGAAACTCCCATACCGTTCCCTCAAGGGGCCATCAAATCCCCCAACCTCAGCCGTGCGATGTGGTGGATCTGCCGGAGGGCTTCCGAAATCTCGGCCGGCAGATCATTCTCCAGGCGACTCTCGAAGGCGGCGAGAATGCCCGCCTTGTCGGTCAGCCGGACGCAGATCACGAAGGGAAAGCCGAAGCGCCCGCGGTAGCTCTCGTTCAAGCGGGTGAAGCGCTCGTATTCCTCGTCGCCGAGCCGGTCGAGCCCCAGCCCGGCCTGCTCGCGGGCCGATGACTCGGTCAAGGCTCCCGCCCGGGCCAGCTTGCCGGCGAGGTCGGGATGGGCGCGGATCAGGGCCAGTTTCTCGGCATCGGTCGCCGTCTCCACCGCCAGCCGCATCGCCGCCACAAGGGCGGCGCTGTCCTGGAACGGCCGCTGCTCCCACGCCCGCTCCGCCACCCACGGCGAATGCTCGTAGGTCCCGCCGAGCCGGCCGGCGAACTCGTCTTTCTCCATCGCGTTCAGCGCTTGAATCGATAGCCTTTCCATCGCTCCCGAAACTCACCACCGATCCCCGCCGTGGCAACGCCCGAATCCGCCCGCGACGGGAAGTTCCCGATGACCTCCTGGCACGACATTTCCCGAATCCTCGAAAGCGGCACCGACCTCGTCGTCGTGACCGTCGCCGCGGCGCGGGGCAGCGTGCCGGGCGAGACCGGTGCGAAAATGCTCGTCACCCGCGACGGCGTGCCCCACGGGACCGTCGGCGGTGGCCGGATCGAGGCCCGCGCGCTCGCCGAGGCGGTGGAAATGTTAGACTCACCCGCGGAGGCCACCCGGCTCGTCACCTGGAACCTGCAGAAGGACATCGGCATGACCTGCGGCGGCGAGATGACGCTGCTCTTCGAGCGCCTCGCCGCGAAGCCGCCGTGGCACATCGTGCTGTTTGGTGCCGGTCACGTCGTGCAGGCGCTGGTCCCGGTGCTGCTGCCCCTAGCCTGCCGGATCGAGGTGATCGACACTCGGTCCGACTGGCTCGAGCGGCTCCCCCGCGCGGAGAATCTCGCCGTTCATCGGGTCGATGCCTTTGAAGCCGGCATTGCACGGGTGACCGGCGCATCGTTCGTGCTTTCCATCACCCAGGGTCACGCGACCGACGTTCCCGTGCTGCGTGAGGTGCTCGGTCGCTTTCCGGAGATTCCCTTCTTCGGCGTCATCGGCAGCGCCTCCAAGCGTGCCGCGCTGCTGCGGGATTTGCGCGCGGCGGGGATCGCGGAGGATCTGTTAGAAAAGATCACCTGCCCCCTCGGCCTGCCGATCGGCGGCAACGATCCGCACGAGATCGCGATCAGCATCGCGGCGCAGTTGCTGGAGCGGAGGTAGTCCAAGCTCTGCCATCAGCGTCTCGCATCCACCGCCCCCTTCACCGCCTCTCCCGTTGCCGGTGAAGCCAATTCGAAATCCCCGCCCCTCCCGAACGCCGCCACCGCGTCCCGGATCGCCTCCCGTACCGAGATCGCCAGCATGAACGGCGGCTCGCCCACCGCCTTGCTGCCGTGGATCGTCCGCGGCTGCGTCGCGTTTTCTAACAAGGCCACCCGGAAGTCCTCCGGCGTGTCGCCGATCGCCGGGATGGCGTAGGTGCTCGCGCTGTGGGTTTGCAGCACGCCGGTATCGCTCCACTTCAGCTCCTCGCAGGTCAGCCAGCCCATCCCTTGCACGAAGCCACCCTCGATCTGCCCGCGATCCACCGCGGCGTTCAGCGAGTCGCCCACATCTTGCAGGATATCCACCCGCTTCACCTTGCTCATGCCCGTGAAGCCGTCGATCTCCACCTCGCTCACCGCCGCCCCGCAGGCGAAGTAGTGGAAGGGCCGCCCTTTCCCGATGGCCCAGTCCCATTTCAAATCCGGCGTCGCGTAAAATCCCGCCGCCGAGAGCTGGATCCGCCGCGTGTAGGCTAGAGCCGCCAAGTCTGTGAAAGGCACGGCACCGGCAGGACCGCTCGCCATGCCATCCACGAAAACAATCTCCTCCGGCAAGCAGCCCAGCTTCTCCGCCGCCAGCGGCGCCAGACGCTCGCGCAGTTGCCGGCACGCATCGGCCACCGCCATCCCGTTCAAGTCCGAACCCGAACTCGCCGCGGTCGCCGAGGTATTCGGCACCTTGTCGGTCCGCGTGTGCATCAGGCGGATGCTTTCCGCCGGCAAGCCCAGCTCGCGCATCGCCACGCCAAGGATCTTGGTGTGCAAGCCCTGGCCCATCTCGGTGCCGCCGTGGTTCACCTGCACCGAGCCGTCCGCATAGACCAGCACCAGCGCGCCGGCCTGGTTGTAGTGGGTCAGCGTGAAGCTGATCCCGAACTTCACCGGCGTGATCACCAGCCCGCGCTTGCGGTGAGGGTGCTGCGCATTCCACGCATCGATTTCCCGCCGCCGCGCCGCGAACTCCGACGATTCCAGTAGTTCGCTCCAGATCCGCTCGATCCGGTGGTCGCCGATCTCCTCGCCGTAGTGCGTCGTGTTCGTCTCGCCGCTGCCGTGGTAGAAATTCCGCCGCCGCACTTCCTCCGCCGGCAGTCCCAGCTTCAGCGCGATGCGGCCCATGATCTCCTCCACCACCAGCATCCCCTGTGGTCCGCCGAAGCCGCGGAAAGCGGTGTGCGACACCGTGTTGGTCTTCGCCACCCGGCCTTCGAAGCGCGAATGCGGGATGTAGTAGGCGTTGTCCAGGTGGAACAAGGCGCGGTCGGTCACCGGTTGCGAGAGATCGAGCGACCAGCCGCCGTCGGAGAAAAGCTTCACGTCGAGCGCGTGCAGCCGGCCCTCGCCGTCGAAGCCGGCACGGTAGCGGGCCAGGAAAGGATGGCGCTTGCCGGTCACCGCCATGTCCTCGTCGCGGTCGAGCTGCCAGCGCACCGGCTTGCCCGTTTTCAAGGCTGCCACCGCGCACAAGGCCGCCACCGCGTTGCCCTGCGTCTCCTTGCCGCCGAAGCCGCCGCCCATCCGCGGCGACTCGACGGTCACCCGGTGCCGCGACATGCCGACCGCCTCCGCGACGATGGTCTGGATCTCCGATGGATGCTGGGTGGAACTCGACACGAAGAGCCCGCCTTCGCCATCGGGCTCCGCCCACGCGGCTTGCGTCTCAAGGTAGAAATGCTCCTGACCGCCGAAGGAAAACTCGCCTTCCAGATGCTCCGGCGATTCTTCAAGTCCCGCCTCCACCTCGCCACGCCCCAGCACGTGCGGTTCCGTGTGAAACGATCCCGCCGCCACCGCCGCGGCGATCCCTAACAAGGGGGGCCGCTCGGTGATGCGAACCACCGTCTTCTCCGCCGCCAACCGGCAGGCTTCCAGCGACTCGCCGACCACCAGCGCGATCGCCTGCCCGTGGAATTCGATCTCACGTTCCGCCAGCAACGGCTCATCATGCCGCACCGGGCCGCTGTTGTTAGAGCCTGGGATATCCGCCGCCGTCAGCACCGCGGCGATGCCCGGTGAACTCCTTACCGCCGACAAGTCGATGCTTTCAAGCGTCCCGCACGCGACCTTCGAGCGGATCGCCCAAACCTCAAGCATCGGCCGCGACAAGGCAACGTCGCCGACATAGCGCGCCGCACCGCTCACATGGCCCTTCGCGCTTTCGTGGGGCATCCCGCTCCCACCGCCAAAGGTCGAACGGAAAGCCGCTGCCTCCGCGGGCTCATCCGCCACGAACTTCTCGAACAAGCCGCGAACCACCGCCAGCCGGTAGGCCGCGCTGCCCCGGACATCGCTGAGCGGGGTGAAGGTGTTCTCTAACAAGCCCAGCACATCCTCATGCGCCGCAAGCGGACGCCCGATCATCGCGGCCTCCACCGCCGTGGCGCGCACCGGAGTCGCCGCCACGCCGCCGAAGACCAGCCGAACTTCGGTCACGAGACCCGCCGCGTCGGTTGCGACACGGATGCCGGCGGAGACGATCGCAATGTCCATCTCGCGCCGCTTCGAGACCTTGTAAAACGCCGTCCGTCCCGCCACGCCGCGCGGGATCCGGATCGCCCGGATCAGCTCGTCCGGCCGTAGCACGGTCTGGCGGTAGCCGGTGAAAAACTCCTCGATCGCCACCTCCCGCTCGCCCTCCGGCGACACCAGCAGCAGCACCGCATCCAAGGCCATGAGCACCGGCGCGCTGTCGCCGATCGGTGACGCGGTGGCAAGGTTGCCGCCGAGCGTCGCCCGATGCCGGATCTGCCGCGACGCGAACCAGCGGAGCATTTCATCCAGCGCCGGATACTCGCCGCCGAGCGCGTCCTGGATGTCGGTCAGCCGCGCCCCGGCCCCGATTTCCCATGCATCCTCATGCCGCCGGATCACCGCCAGCTCACGGATGCCATCCAGCGAGATCATCACCGCCGGCCGCAGGTGACGCTTGTTCACCAGCACCGCCAACTCGGTCGCCCCCGCGACATAGACCGCGCCAGGGTGCTGCTTCTTGAAAGCGATCGCGTCGCCGATCGTCGCCGGGCGCAGGAACAGGCCATCGCCGACGTGGCTCGATGCCGGCGGCGGCGGCACCGCAGCGCCCGGCATCATCCACGCGTCCCAGGCCTCCTTCGAATCTTTTTCTAACAGCGCCTTCCCCATCGCCTCGCGGATCGGTCGGTAGCCGGTGCAGCGGCAAAGATTGCCGCAGAGCCGGTCGGAAATCGCCGCGTCGTCCGGCGTCCCTTCGCCGTGCCATGCCTCGGTCATCGACGCGATGAAGCCCGGCGTGCAGTAGCCGCACTGCGAACCATGGCAAGCCACCATCGCCGCCTGCACCGGATGCGGCGCGTCCGCCTTGCCATCCCCTCGACCGTCCGGATCTCGCGCCCTGCAAAAGCATGAACGAAGGCCAGACAGGAATTCACTGAGCGCAGCGTGCCGTCCGGCTCGACCATCAGCACTGAACACGCGCCGCAGTCGCCCTCGTTGCAGCCGCATTTCGTCCCGGTCAGCCCGCGGTGCCGCAGGAAATCGAGCACCGACTCATGCAGCGGCACCGAGGCGACATCGAGAGCCTCGCCGTTGACACGAAGGATGGAAGGGTTTCCGGACACGGCAGTCAGGGTAGCAATCTCCCGGCCAGAATCACGCTTCCATTCACCAGCGGGTTTTCACTTTGTATTTCTTCCAAGCCGCATCGTCGGTCACCGCGATGGCACCGGTTTCTATGGCTTGGGCAATGAGCAGGCGGTCGAAGGGATCGCCGTGATGATGCGGCAGCGTCTCCAACCGGGTGAAGTGGGAGACATCCAGAGGGAGCAGCGAAAAACCGTATTCCACTCGCAGGCCGTGTTCGAAATCCGCCAACGATCCCTCGAGATTCAGTTTGCCCAAGGATCGCTTGATCGCGATTTCCCAGAGACTGACGTGACTGAAAAAGATCTCGTTGTCCTTATCGAAGAATACCGGCTGCCACTTGGCGCGGTTCATCCTGGGATTTCCCTCCCGCATCCAGATCAACGCATGGGTATCGACGAGGTAGCGCATCGGCCCGCAAGTTCAGGTGAAGTATTTCTCCAGTTCCGGAAGCGGATCGCAGAAATCGTCCGACATCCAGATTTTGCCCTTCATGTCCCCCCACACGCGGGCCTTCGGTTGATCCGCTGCCGGCGGATGGATCTCCGCCACCGGCCTCCCCCGCTGGGTGATGATGAACCGTTTCCCCGCCTTCGCCTCCCGGAGGATGCGGGAAAGGTGGGTCTTCGCCTCAAAGGCACCCACGGTCTCCACGTTTTCGGGCAAGGATGGAACTTTCTTCGCCGTCTTCATTCAACCAGTTTAACCAACCAGTTCATCCAGTCAACCTACGTGTCACCGCGAGCTTAGTTCTTTCAGGCACGCCTTCAGCACCGCCACGCCTTTCGCGATCGCTTCCGGCGAACTGAACTCGTCCGGCCGATGGCTGTAGCCCTTGAAGCACGGGATGAAAATCATCGTCACCGGGCAGACCCGCGCCATGAACAGCGAGTCGTGATAGGCCCGGCTGATCATCCTGCGGTGGCTGAGGCCCGCCGCCGCGGCCTTGCTTTCGACCAGCGCCACCAGCGAAGGATCGCACAAGGCGGGCGGGTCCTGGTTGATCACCTGCCAGTCGATTTCAATGCCACGCCGCTTGCAAATCGCGTGCGTCCCGTCGCCGATCCGCGCCAGGGCCTTGTCGCGCGCCTCGCGGTCGGTGTCGCGGAAATCGACCTCCATCTTCACGTCGCAGGGGATGCTGTTGATCGCGCCGGGCTTCACTTCGACGAGGCCGGTCGTCCCCACCGTGTCCGGACTGCCGCTCTCCAGCGCCGCCTTTTCCACCAGCAGCGCGATCTCCGCGGCGGCGAGGAAGGCATCGCGACGACCGGGCATCAACACCGCCCCGGCATGACCGCCGGAGCCTTTCAGCAGCAACCGGAACGCGGATGGCGCGGCGATCTTCTCCACCACCCCGATGTCGATCTCCTCCGCCTCCAGCAGCGGCCCTTGCTCGATGTGCAGTTCGATGAATGCCTGATAGGCACCGGTCGAAAGCTTCCCCGCGCCGAGGTCGCCACGGCAGCCCGCGGCCTCGCGCAAGTCATCGAGCGAGCGTCCTTCCGCGTCCCGCAAGGCCCGCGCCTCGTCCGGCGACGTGGTCCCCGCCATCAGCCGGCTGCCGAGACAGCCGATGCCGAAGCGCGTCGGTTCCTCGGCGGTGAACAGGATCAGCTCGATGCTCCGCTTCGGCACATGACCTGCCTCCTTGAGCTGGCGCATCGCTTCCAGCCCGCCGAGCACCCCGACCACCCCGTCGTACTTGCCGGCGTTCGGGATCGCGTCGATGTGCGAGCCGGTGGCGATCGCCGGCAGGCAGGGTTCGCTGCCTTCCCAACGGATGAAAAGATTGCCCGCGGGATCGGCCCGGACATGAAAGCCGGCTTCCTTCGCGAGGGAGGTGAGCCATTGCCGCGCCGCGAGGTCTTCCGGCGAGAACAAGACCCGCGTCACCGCCGGCGCGGGATGCGCGGAGATTGCGGCGAGTTCGTCGATCTCGCGGTCGAGGCGGCTGGGGGTAATGGTGATCACGCTGACATCAAGGGGCAGGAACCGTGCCAGTTCAAGCGTACCAGTCGCGGAGGCGGCCGCTTTGGATTTCCTCCTTGGACGCCCTGCTCGGATGAGCTCAGGCACTGTCAGAAGCCGTTTCGATTGCTTGGGCAGAAGCCAAGGAGCCCTGAGCCCCAGTCCGGCCTTCACTTGCGGTTCACCATCATCCCTCGCGGTCCGGACCCTCGTTTGCCCGGCTTTCAGGAGGGCACCGGCGTCGTGTGCGCGCTCGAAGCCGGAGTGCAGATGCGCGTGGCCTTCGAGCACTACCGGAACCCGCCGCCATCCATCAACCTGTCCATGGCCCAGGCACGGCAGGAACGAGTGCACTACCGCGGACGATGGGCTTCCAACATCCACGGCCGATCCAATGATCGAACGCAAGGGAAGATGGCACTGGACGAGCGGCGGAAGCGGTGACCGTAGTGGAGGAAATCGCAATGAATCCCTACCAGCCCCCGGAACATGGTGACAACCCGCCGATTGAAGCACGGAAGGCCGGCCAATCAGCGCCCCTCATCGGGTGTGTCTCGGGTGGGTGCCTGCTTCCGATCGTTCTGTTCTTCGCGTGTGCCATCTTCCTTGGCGACACCGGGGGTCCCTTGATCTGGCCGATCTTTGCAGTCCCGCTCGGCATCATCGGACTGATTGCGGGCTTCATCTACCGGGCAGCCCGAAGGGGTTAGCTACTTCGCCAGCGCCACCAGGATCGCCTTCTGAGCATGGAGGCGGTTCTCAGCTTCCTGGAAGATGATGCCGGCGTGCTTCTCCAGCACCTCCTCGGTGATCTCCTTGCCGCGGTAGGCGGGCAGGCAGTGGAGCACGATGTGGTCCGGCGCGGCGCGGGCGACGAGGTCGGCGTTCACCTGGAAAGGACCAAAGGCCTCCTCCTTCTCCTGCTGGCCTTCCTGGCCCATCGAGAGCCAGACGTCGGTGTTGATGACGTGGGCACCCTGCGCGGCAAGTACGGGATCCGTCGTAACAGTCACGTTCGGCGCGTCGAGCTTCTCCAGGAACGAAGCCGGCGGCTGGTAGGCGGCGGGCGCGGCGACGGCGAGTTCAAAGCCGAGCTTCTTCGCCGCCCACATCCAGGAGATGGTCATGTTCGAGAAACCGTCGCCGATGAAGGCGATCTTCTTCCCCTCCCAACCGCCGAGCGCTTCCTTCACGGTGAGCAGGTCGGCGAGGATCTGGCAGGGATGCTCGTCGTCGGTCAGCGCGTTGATCGTCGGGATGCCGGAGAACTCCGCGAAGTCCACCACATCCTGCTGGGCAAAGGTGCGGATGATGCAGCCGTGGACCATCCGGCCGAGCACCCGGGCGGTGTCCTTGATCGGCTCGCCGCGGCCGAGCTGGATGTCGTTCTTCGAAAGGAACATCGGGAAGCCGCCGAGCTCGCGGATGCCGACTTCGAAAGACACCCGGGTGCGGGTCGACGACTTGGTGAAGATCATCGCCCAGGTCTGCCCGGCCAGCGGCTGCTCGTGCGAACCGCGGGACGCCTTCAAGCGAGCGGCATCGTCGAGCAGCGCGGTGATCTGCGCGGCGGTGAGTTCTTCGATGGAAAGGAGATGGTTCATAAGAGAGTGCCAAGTGATCAGTGATCAGTGATCAGTGAATTCAGCGTGAGGTGAAAGATTGAGAGCGCTTCATCGACCTCCGCGTCAGAGACGTTGAGAGGAGGAAGCAGGCGGATGGTTTCGGGGCCGGCGGGTGGCACGAGGAGGCCGGCTTCGAGGAGCTTGCCGCAGATATAGGCAGCAGGAAGCTTGCCTTCGGGGACGGTGAATTTGGTCACGTCGAGGCCGATGCCTAACAGCAGGCCGAGGCCGCGGACTTCGGTGATGGCGGGTGATTGCCACGACGCGATGGTCGCGCGGATCCGCTGCTCCTGGCGGAGGACATTGGCTTCGAGGTTCTTCTCGGTCACTTCCGCAAGCACCGCCAGCGAGGCGGCGCAGGCGAGCGGATTGCCGCCGTAAGTGGTGCCGTGCGAGCCGGGGCCCATGAGCGAGGAAAGGGACTTGCCGGAGGCATCGACCGGCCGGTCGGACAGCCAGAAAGCGCCGATCGGGAAGCCGCCGCCCATGCCCTTGGCCCACGAAATCGCGTCGGGCTGGACTTCGGGCGCGATCGCCCGCCAGGCCATCGTCGGACCGCAGCGGCCGAAGCCGACCTGCACCTCGTCGAGCAGCAGCAGCAGGTCGTGCTTCTTGCACAGCGCCGCGACACCGCGCAGGAACTCCGGCGTGGCGACATTGACGCCGCCTTCGCCCTGCACCGGTTCTAACAGGATGGCGGCGGTGATCGGCGAGATCGCCGCCTCAAGCGCGGCGAGATCGTTGAAGGGCAGGTGGCGGAAGCCGGGCAGCAGCGGGTCGAAGCCCTCCTTCACCTTGTCCTGGCCGGTGGCGTTGATGCCGCCGAGGGTCCGGCCGTGGAAGGACTTGGTGAAACTAAGAACCTCGTACCTCGGCGAGCCGTCGGACTGCGGCCGGGTGTGGCCGAACTTGCGGGCGGTCTTGATCAGCCCGTCGTTCGACTCCGCGCCGGAGTTGGCGAAGAACACCTTGCCGGGGAGCTTCACGTGGTCTTCCACGATGACCCGCGCCAGTTCTTCCTGCTGCGGGATGCCGTACAGGTTCGAGACATGCATCAGGGTGCCGGCCTGCTCGCGGATGGCATTGACCAGCCGCGGCGGGCAATGGCCGAGCGCACAGACGGCGATCCCGGTGCAGAAATCGAGGTAGGATTTCCCGGCATCGTCCCACACGCGGGTGCCCTCGCCGCGGACGAGCGTGACGGGAAAACGGGCGTAGGTGGAAAGGACGTGGCTCATGGGAAAGGGGCGGAAGCTAGCGGGCTTCATGGTTTTGGCAAATCGGGAATTTGAGGGGAAAAAAGCAGGATCTCACCGCCAGGACACCAAGTTCCAAAACTTGGCGCACTTGGCGTCTTGGCGGTTCAACTCTCTTCATCGCGACGCGGCGACGCGCCAGGTGGCGAACAAGGTGAGCGCGGCCCCGGCGAACTCGGGCGCGGTGAAGCGCTCGTCGAACAGGAACCAGGCCCCGGCGGCGGTGACCAGCGGCAGCAGCATCTGGATCGACGAGCCGCGCGACACCGGCAGGGTGCGGTAGGCATTGGTCATCACGAGTTGGGACACCCCGACGATCGCAGCGGCGACGACCAGCGCGCCATGGCCGAAGCCGGGAATGTGCATCGCCTTCACGCCGCTCACCGGCAGGGCGAGCAGGATGCAGAACAGGCAAAGCGAGCCGTAGATGGTCCCGGCGTGTTCGGTCGCGCGGAGCTTGCGGATCATCACCACCACGATCCCCGCGCCGACGGCCCCGGCCACGGCGATGAGATCCCAGCCGGAGAACGAGCGCGAGGCATCGCCGCCGAGGAACAGGACGAGGCCCGCGAAGCCGGCAAACATCCACAGCAGGGCGGCCCGCGAGGCCCGCTCCTTCAACCAGACGGCAGCGATGATGGTGGCGAAGATCGGATAGGTCAGGCTCAGCACCACCGCCCGCGAGGCACCGAGCTGGGCGATGGAAAGATAGAACGCGGCGGTGCTGAAGGCACCGATCACCCCGCGCAGGATGACCAGCTTGCTGCCGAGCAGCGCCCGCATCGAGAAGCCGCGGCCGAAGCCGTAGAGCGCCACGACCATGCCCATCCCGATGACCCCGCGGTAGAGCAGCGCCATCCAGCCATCGGCCTGCGGCAGGTGCAGGCTGAGGGCGCGCAGCAGCAGCGTGTTCGCGGCGAACAGGAACACGGAAAGCAGCATCAACAAAGTGCCGCGCGGGTCGGGTGGATCGGGTGGTTTCATCGGATCATGGGGATCCGGAAACGGCGGGCCAGCGGAAGGGATTCATCATTCCTCCGGGGCCGTGGGCCGCGTCCGGAGGTGGCAAGGGTGCCATCATGCTCCGGACGCGTCCGCACGCCAAATGGCGCGGACGACGAGTCGGAAGGATTTGCGATGGATCGCGGACACGCCGGGGAACTGGCAGGCAGGAGCAGGAATGTCAAGACGCCCGCGGCGCAAATCCGGTTGTCATTTCCGCATCCGCTGCTAACTCACGGCATCATGAAACAAGCCTCCCGCGAATCCATCATCGAGCTGCTGTTCCTTTCGCTCTATCTCGACGACCACCTTTCATTGGCGGAAGACGAGGTGCTGACCTCGGCATTGGACGCCATCGGCTGGGAATCGAGCCAGCCGCGCGAAATGTGCATCTTCAACAGCTTCTCGAAGGCCCGCGAGGCCGCCTCCTGCGGGATCAAGACCGAGGAATTCCTCGCCAGCCGCGCCGACGTGATCAAAGGCGCAGGCGATGCCGCCACGGCCATCACCTGGCTGTCCAAGGTGCTCGGAGCCGACGGCATTTCGCCCTCGGAAGCGCGCTTCCTGGAGAAGCTGGAGAAGCGGCTGTTCGCCTGACCCTTACTTTCCTTCCGCCAGCATCGCCAGGTAGGAGGTGGCGGCGGTGCCGAGCTCCGACTTGGGGTCGAGCTTTTCGATCTCCTTCAGGATCGAAGGCAAGCCGGCCTTCTTCTCCGGCCAGCGCTGGTGCAG
Organism: Haloferula sp.; assembly: GCA_044372775.1. Taxonomy (GTDB): domain Bacteria; phylum Verrucomicrobiota; class Verrucomicrobiia; order Verrucomicrobiales; family Akkermansiaceae; genus Haloferula. Next base: position 6,636 of record JBIPNO010000034.1, on the reverse strand, counting down.
GGCGAAGCGGGCGGCCAGGGCCTCCTGGCGCTGCGCCTTGGTGAGGCCGGGCTTCCCGAGCCATCCGCCGATCTCACGGTCGGCCTCTTCAAACTTGCCGGCCTTGCCTTGCGACACCGCGAGGTCGAGCAGCTTGCGGCCGGGAAAGGTGTAGCGCGCGACGGCACCGGAGCGGTCCTCGGGGTCGGCCTCGCGGATCTCCTCGATCACCGGCTGATAGATTTCCTTGGGCCCGGCACCGAGACCTAACAGGTCGAGCCCCGCCGCCAGCGAGGACGCCTTTTGCGGCCCGCGCATGCCCTCGGCGCGCTTCCACAGTTCGTCGCGCTTTCTCCGCACCTCCACCGCACGCCGGATGGCCTGCTCCGGACGCCCCAGCGATTCGAGTTCAGGCGTCCCTTCGCGGAGCGCGATCAGGCGGCCGTCGCGGTCGAACAACGCGAGCGCCGGAAGGCTGCGGGGCTGGACGGGGCAGGCTTCGTTGAGCTTGGCGAGCGCTTCGTCGGCGGCCGTCGGATTCTCCTTCCGGTCGATGTCCACCAGCAGCAGTTCCTTGCCGGACTCGCGGAGGAACGCCTCGGACTGCCATTGCCGTGCCAGCTTGACGCCCGGCAGGCACCAGTCGGAACCGTGGAAAAGCACCGCGATGTCCTCGCCACCCGTCTTCGCCTTTGCGAGCGCGGCCGGAAAGTCGGCGGCACGCTCGGCGGCGGGAGCGAGCGATGAGAGCAACAGGAACGGAAGGATGAAAACCGTCGGGAGAAAGGAAAGGCTCATGGACGGGCGCATCGTTGCGATCAAGCTGTTAGAAGGCATCACGGCCGGAATCATTGGAGCTTCCTGCCGTAAACGTGGACGGCAGACAAATGGAAGACCTCGTTGCGATCGTCGTCGCGCTCGATCTTGACCCAGGCGACGCGCGGAGCCTTGCCATCCAGCGCGACGCGCCACGGTCCGCCGGGCTTGTCGCTGCGGAAGACTTCCTGCCAGGTCTGGCCGTCTTCGGAGACGGAGGCCTTGATCGGGACGATGCGGGTCGCGTTGTAGCCGGTCGAACTGTCGCAGATCACCATGCCGCTGAGTTCGCCGAGCTTCGCCAGCCGGATGACCACATGGGGCCGGACCTCGGCCGCGGTGTGCAAGCGGCCGCCCTTGCTTTCGAGGACCGCGGCGTGGGTTTCCGGAGAATCCCAGCCGGAGGTGGTCGACAGGCGGATCAGCCCGCCGGCCGAAAGCAGCTCGCCGGGGAAAGGATCCATCGCCGGAAGTGCCGGGCCTTCTCCGCTCGCGACCGCCTTCGCCAGCGCCTGGAAAGCATCGACATTCCCGCTCGCCGCGGCGGCGAGGATGGCCGGCCGCAGCGCCTTGCGGGTCGACTCGCCGGCGTTGCCACCGGTCGCGAGACCGCGGCCCAGCGCTTCGAACCAGGCGGTGTCGCCGCCCTTGCCGAAACGTCCGCTGCCCCACGCGACGACCGGCGCGAGCCAGCTTCCGGATGCCGACTGGAGGGCGACGACCTGCTCGAAGAATTCGAGCTCCACCGCGGAATCGGCTAACAGCTTTGCCTGTTCGTCGAGTGCCTTGGGCAGATCCCACATCACCGGACCCTCGTGGCCGGCGATCGCGTTGTGGAAAGAGAGGAGAAAAGGAATCCGCTCGTCGGCCGGGATGGGACCGATCAGTGCGGCCGAGATCGGGCGGACGACTTCCCACGCCGCCTCGGGGAAAGTGGCGAGCGCGGCGAGGGCCTCATCATGGACTTTCTTCCACTCCAGCGGCTGGAGCTTCCGCGCGCCCTGAAGCCAGCCGACATACTCGATCCATGCCGGCAGTGCCAGCGGTTGGGCCTTGAGGGCGAGCCGGTAGGCCTTGTCGGCGAGGTCGGGGTTGCTCCCCGCCAGAGCACGGGCCTGCCAGAGGTGCATGGAACTACGATCCGTGGCGTACTCCTCACCGAGGACCTTTTCCTGCAACACGAGCTGCGTCCAGGTGCTGCCCCACAACGAGGTGTGAAGACCGCGCTGCCACGAAAGCGAGTAGGCCGGCGTCCATTCGCCACGGGCCGTGCGGACGGCGTAGGCGCAGTGGCCAGGCTCGCCCATCGTGATGGCCGGGATGCCGTTCGCCCGCGCCGCGGTGGCGCCGTAGTGCGAAAGCGATCCGCAGACACCGCCGACCGAACGCACCCGTTCGGCGTGGGTGACCTTGTCAAAGGGCGCGTAGTAGTTGCTGCCGTGGATCGAGTCGCCGAACACGTTCTCCAGCCGGTAGGGCGCCTGCCAGCAGGCACCGGTGTAGTCCTTGACCGGCAGCTTCACGTGGTCGCGCAGCCAGACCATCGACTCCTCGCCCCATCCGCCGGCGCCCGCCCATCCGCCATTGCCGCCGGCGGAAACGACGAAGCGCTTTTCCCAGGTGGCGAGATCGTCAAACGAAGGATGAAGCTTCCCGGCTTTCCGCGAATCCTTGAAATAGCGGTAGCGCGCTTCCGCCTGTTCTTCCGGCCAGTCTTTCCGCGCATACATCAAAGCGACCGCCGCCGCGGTGGTCAGTTCATGGCGATCGGCCAGCCCCGTGCGGTCGGCCTTCCACAAGGCCTCCGCGATCCGCAGCATCTTGGCGGCGTCGTCCGGAACGGGCCCTGAAAACATCAGCTCCTCCAACAATGCCGCCTGCATGTCGCGGAAGAAGACTTGGCGCGGACCTGAGCCGAGCGCGGCCCATTCCTTTTCCCCAAGCACACGCTGCAACTCCGCGAGTGCCCATTCCCGCCGCTGGGTCCGGTCCTCCGCCCTCACTTCCAGCGATGCCTCGTCCTTCGGCAAGGTGACCGCGGACGCGGAGCCGGCCAGCAGGACGATGAATATCCACACTCTCCTCATGGCAAATCGGATCATTGGTTTCGGGTGCTTTCGTTCAACCCGGTCAGGTGGAGACTGCGCCGCTTGCTCTGAAGCACCAGCGCGTAGGTTGCATTGATCAGGTCATCCTCCCCCATGTAAGGAGCGCCCATGTGCGGCGTGGTGAAGCGCAGTCCGTAGCCCGGTTCCCATGCGGTCGAAAACCACCATCCGTACTCGCGGATCACCTCGCGGTAGGCGTCGGGCGCGGCCAGATTCAGCGCGAGCAATCCCAGCGCGCCGCCGGGCTCGCCGTAAGCGTGGCTGTTGCGGATCCACGGATGCTGGGCGCGCATGAAGCCAGTCATCGCGTCGCGCATGTCCGGCCTCTCGCCGCGCAGGTGGGCCGCCATCGCGAACAATCCGCTGCGCGACCAGAACTCGGCGGTATCCTTGTAAGAGCGGTTGTAGCCGAGCGAACCGTGGCCGCCGTCCTTCGGATCCGACCAAGCCATTTCCATGTAAGGCATGATCTTCTCCCAAATGCCGGACTTCATCCCGCAGCGCATCGCCAACGCTTCGAAGACCAGCAGATGGCAGGCCGGGGCGACCAGCGCCTTGTTATCATACGGCAGGCCATCGGGTCCGTGGCCCAACGCGGGGACGCCCCACGACGAGATATGGGTCCCATTCACCGCCCAGTCACGCAACGCGTCCAGATGCTTCAGCACCTGGCGGTCGCCGGACCGGAGGTGCCACTCGCTGTAAAGAATGCCCGCGTAAGCGCCGGACCAAAATCCCAGGTTGCCGTATGCCGCCGGCTCGGGGTACTTGGCGAGCGACCACTCGACCGCCTTCTTCACCCGGCTTTCGTACTTCTTCTCCCCGGTGGCAAGCAGCGCCAACGCGGAAAAGGTCGTGCGGATGATGTCGCCGGACCACGACCCGTCTTCGCGCTGCGACTCCTCCAGAAAGGAAAGAAGGTCTTCAAGCAAGGCGGCCGCCTCGGGATCGTCCGCCGGATCCATGCTTGCGAACGCCCGCGTGCGCTCGAGTTCAAAGCTCAGATCCACCGGCTTTCCCTCCCGCATGACGGTCAAGGTCAGGGTCTTCTTCCCGGCACGCAACACCGCTTCGGTGGCTCGTCCGATCAAGGCTTCGTGGCTCCGGTGAAACCAATCCCAGCCAGGCTCGAGATCGTTGTTGGCCAGCGGCTTGCCTTCGATCGCAAGGATCGCGTCACCGGCCTTGAGCTTGGCCTTGGAGGCCGGGCTCCCCTTCCGCACTTCCATCACGGTGAGCACCGTTTGTCCGTGCTCGGTCAAGGCGTCGAAACCCAGCAGCCCGGCCCCCAGCTTGTCCGGACCGGTGCCGCCGTTGGACCGGCCGTAGAGCTTGTCAGTCGGAAGCTGATGGATCCGGCAGAAGCGCGGGGTTCCCAACACCACGGCCGGCCCCGAGGCGACCCTCGCTCGCAGTCCGAAAGTCTTGCCGATCAATTGACTCATCATTTCCGGCGGCAGTTCCAGCCACGCGCGCGAATCCGCCGTCACGATTTCCGCTTGATTCCGCGGGGGCAGCTTGATGCCCAGCGGCTCGATCTCCCCGCCGGTGCCGAAGCCGCCGCCGCTCCAATCGCTTTCGATCACGAAGCGGAAGGCGTCCACTGCGGTCGCTGCGGGAAACTTCACCTCGATCGACTTGCGCTCATTGGCCACTTCCTCTCCGGACTCGCCCTGAGCCGCTACCTCCCAAGTGCCGCCCGGCTTCCGGATCTCCACGCGGTATTTCCGCGCGACTCCGTTGGTGAATCCACCTTGCCGCGGGGTGTAGCGCACGCCCTCGAGCTTCATCGCCTTGCCGAACTCAAGGCCGGCCCAATGCGGCGGGGTGGGTTGATCCTCCCCGTAGCGGCTGTGCCAATCCGTCGCGGGATCTCCGTCGAACAGCAGATCCGCCGTACTACCGCCCTGTTCCGACGACGCGATCACCGCCCAAGCCGCCCGCGGTGCCATGCCGGAGACCGTGGTGGTGGCACTGCCGAAGACCTCCCCACTTTGCGGGTCAAGCGCTTCGACCATTAGGGTGCCCTGCTTTCCGTCGCCGGTTCCGAAGGCATCGACCGACAGGATGCCGCGCCACTGCCCCCCGACCTCCTTCTCTTTATCCGAGAGATCCGGCACCGTGACCCGCCCGGTCGCCGGGCCACCGGGTTCGAGGGTCAGGCCCATCTCCCCGCCGGGCAACACCCAGACCCGCTCGGCCGGGAAGGGCTCCACCGGAATCGGAGCCCCGTTCAAGGCCATGACTCCGAGGCTGTAGCTCACCAAAGTACGAAAATTCACGGCGGTCACAAACGCCACAAACAGCGCTTTTATTGCGCTTTTACGACTAAAAAAGACGGATTTTCGAGTTGGGTTCGCAGACTCCCTTGGGCACCGGATGAACCTCATCAAAGGCTCGCAGCTCCTTCCCGGACAGGATTTTCACCTTCGCCTCGTTGTCGAGTTCCCGTTCCAATCCGAACTTCTCCGCAAGGAACGAGTAGAGGGCGTTCCGCTTCGAGGGACCGTAGTCGTGGCCTTCGTCGGGAAAGTGGGCATTTGCCACCGCATCCTCGGTCCCGAAGAGCCGGTAAATCTTCTTTAAATGGGGAAACTCAAGTTCCGGCACGTTACGGGTCCAGTCCTTGCCGTTCGACAGGAGCAGCAATGGTTTCGGCGCGATCACTGCCGCGATTTCCACATTGTTGGCCACGTGACCCGGCCGGACATGAATCGGCAGCCCGCTCTCGCACGAACAGCCGCCATAGAACCAAGCAGAGACCTGGACGCAAGGCACGGACATATCGACCCGCTCATCCACGGCGGCCAGAAGAAACGCCTGGGTCGCACCACCCGACTCGCCGGTCACCGCCACCCGCTCAGGGTCCGCTCCCGGCAGCGTGAGCATGAAGTCCAGCACCCGGATCGAATTCCAAAGCTGCAAGCGGAGTTCGTCGGGCGAGACATTGTGCTTCCAGCCCATCAATGCCGACTCGCCGTGACCAACCATGTCCCAGGCGATCACCGCACAGCCCATCATCGCGAGAGTGGCACAGCGCTGTTGCATCGATTCAAGGAATCGTCCGTGACCGAGGGGATCCTCCGCCGGCCAGTGACCGTGCGACGAGAGCACCACCGGCATCTTTGTAGTCTCGACCGGAAGGTAGAGGTTCCCCGCGACATGAAACCCGGGGGCCGTCTCAATCGAAACACTCTCCACCCGGTAACTTCCCATTTCCCTCATGGAATGACGATGCACGACCGGTGCCTCCCGCTCGGGCAAGGGCCATAATCCCGCACCTTCCAGAATCCCCTGGCGGATTTCCTTGGCGCGATGCTCCCACCCGGCACGGGTCCCATACTGCTCCCAGCGCGACGCCATTTCGGCCTTCGCCTGCTCCGGACTGTGAAAAGAACCCTGCCTGAGCTCCGCACCGCAGTCTCCAACCGAGAGCCACCAAAACGCCATCATCGTCAGGCCATTTCGAATCATGGCGAAGCTGTGGTGCCTAATTGCATCGAAGTCGATCCGGAACCTTGCCGATCGCTGTCGCGGGATGGACGGAGGGGGCGAGCGGCAGGACCGGCTTCAGGGCCCACGAGCACTATCGGCGGCCGCACCCAGCGGACGGGGCGGTTCCAAAATCCCGCGCCATCCGGGCAAAAAAAGAGCCCGGCACCCACATTGCTGTGGATGCCGGGCAAATACCTGGCGGCGACCTACTCTCACAGGACCTGTCGTCCCAATACCA
>JBIPNO010000089.1:0-18684 GCA_044372775.1 Haloferula sp. | reverse complement strand
CGGAATGCCGTGCGTCAATCACGGCTGCCACTTCGGGCAGCCCCAGCTTGAGTTTGCGTCCAGGCATGACGCAACCTGACAGACCGGAACTGGCAAGTCACATTATTTCCAAGAAATGGTATCATCCGAAGCCGGCCACGGCGTCCCCTGGCTCGTCGCCCGCGACCTCGCCTTCCTCGATACGTGGCAAGCCGGACTGAAAGGCCGCTTTGCCGGACTGGGGTGAGGAGGCCCCCCTTGTATTCTCTTGTCGCGCCCGGGAGGGTGCCTAGTCTCCCCTGCGATTCTGGAATCGCCGGATCGCGCCGGATTTTCCCATGAGCCCTCTGAAAATCGCCGCCACCCTGCTGCTGGCTACCCTGCTCCAAGCCGCAGGCCAGCATCCCAACCACCGCCAGCGGATGGCGGAACCGCTGGGGGTTTCGAGCAAGAAAACGCCGTTCGTCTTCTCCGAGATCATGTATCACCCGGCGGCGCGGACGGACGGGCGCAACCTTGAGTTCATCGAACTCCACAACACGAATCCCTGGCCGGAAGACCTGACCGGCTGGCGCATTTCAGACGACGTCGACTTCGCGTTCCCCGCCGGCACCAGCATCCCGGCCCAAGGGTTTTTGGTGATCGCCGCCGCCCCCGCCGACGTGCAGGCGGTTTACGGGATCACGGGAGTGCTCGGCCCATTCACCGGTTCCCTCTCGAACGAGGGCGGCACCATCCGCCTACGCCGCGCCAACGATGCCATCGTGCTCGAGGCCACCTGGAACGACGGCCCCGACTGGCCGGCCGCCGCCGATGGCTCCGGCCATTCCCTGATCCTCGAAAGACCCAGCTACGGCGAGGGGGATCGCCGCGCCTGGAGCACCAGCAGCTTCATCGGAGGCACGCCAGGTTCCAGCGATGCTCCGCCCACGGCATCCCTCCATCACATCAAGATCAACGAAATCCTGGCTCATTCCACGACGGGGGACGATTTCATCGAACTCTTCAACAGCAGCCCCGCCTCGGTGAACATCGGCGGATGCTGGCTTTCCGACGACGAAGACACGCTCGGCAAATTCAAGATCCCCATCGGCACCATCGTGCCTGCCCGGGGTCGCGTCCGATTCGACCAGGGCGATCTCAACTTCGGCCTTAGTGCCGAGGGCGAAACCGTTTACCTGAGCGACCAGGGCCGGACCACCGTGCTCGATGCGGTGCGGTTTCGCGGCCAGCTCCCGAATACCAGCCTCGGGCGCTTTCCCGACGGCGAGGGAAACCTGCGGCGCCTCGTCAATCTCACACCCAACGCGGCGAACAGCACCCCCGCGCGCGGCCCGGTCGTCATCAACGAGATCTACTTCCACCCCATCACCAACGACTCGAATGACGAGTGGCTGGAGATTCGCAACCTGACCTCATCCCCCGTCAGCCTCGCGGGCTGGAGTCTCCGCGATGGCATCACGTTCGACTTTCCTGCCGGCACCAGCATCGCCGCCAACGGCTTTCTCGTCGTGGCCAAGGATCCGGCCCGGCTTCTCGCCAACCATCCGGCGCTCTCCGCCGCGTTGGTCCTCGGCCCGTTCACCGGCACCCTTGCAGATGGCGGGGAGAAACTCGTCCTCGCCAGCCCCGTCACGATCGCGACCGCCAGCGGCCCGCTGACTTATCCGGCAGCCATGGACGAAGTCGCCTACGCCGACAAGTCGCGCTGGTCCCGGTGGGCGGACGGCGGCGGCAGCAGCTTGGAGCTGTCCGACGCCCGCGATCTCACCACGCCGCTCTGGATGGACAGCGACGAATCCGCGAAGGCCCCTTGGACCCAGGTCGAAGTCACCGGTGTGCTCGACCACGTCCACACCAGCGCCAGCGCCGTGGCGAACCGCGTGGACGCCATGCTGCTCGACGCGGGCGAGTCCCTGCTGGACGAAGTCCAGGTCATCCCGGCGGGCGGCTCGAACCAGGTCACCAACGGCGGCTTTGAAAGCGGCATCGGCTCATGGCTCGTGCAAGGAACCCACAACCGCTCCGTCATCGAAAACAACGGTTTCGCCGGGACGAAGTCGCTGCGCATTGTCGCCACGAACCGCGGCGACATCGCGCCGAACCGCGTCCGCAGCACCCTCGGCAGCACCCTTGCCGTCAACTCCACCGCCACGCTCCGCGCCCATGTCCGATGGCTGCGCGGCTCGGACGAGTTTCTTCTCCGGCTGATGGGCGGCGGACTTGAAGCCTACGCGAAACTGCTGGTCCCCCGGAATCTCGGCACTCCCGGTGCCGCCAACAGCCGCGCCCTCGCCAATGCCGCGCCTGCGGTGACCGACGTGGTCCACAGCCCCGTCCTGCCCGCCGCCAACACGGCCATCACCGTTTCCGCCCGCGTCACGGATCCGTCCGGGGTTTCCACCGTCACCCTGCGCTACCGCGTCGATCCCTCGGCCACGCTCAGCAACGTCGCCATGAACGATTCAGGGACCGGCGGGGATCTTCTCGCCGGGGACGGCATCCACACCGGCACCATCCCTGGCCAGGCGACGGCCAGCCTTGTCGCCTTCACCGTTTCCGCGACCGACCCGGCCGCTGCGAACGCGGTTTTCCCGCCCTCCGGCGAGTGCCTCGTCCGCGTCGGCGAAACGCTTCCCAGCGGGGCCTTCGGTGCTTATTCGATGTGGATCTCATCGGCTTCTCTCACGGCCTGGAATGCCCGCATCCCCAAGTCCAACGAGAATTTCCCCCTCACCTTCCTGCACAACACCAGCCGCGTCTTTTACGCCAGCGGGGCCCATCTCGCCCAGAACTTCGAGAACTCCAACCATCAGAACCCCTTCAGCACCACGCTGAGCGGCTACCAGATCGACCTCCCGCCGGGAGAGCCGCTCTTCGGCGAAAAAGACGTGACCCTCGACTGGCCCGTCCGGGATGCCACCAACCAGCGCGAACAGCTCATGCACTGGATGCTCGAGCAAATGAAGCTCCCCACCCTGCACCGGCGCGATGTCCACCTCATGGTCAACGGCACCCGCCGCTTCAACTCCTCCATCCACATCTACCACGACGCCCACCAGCCCGGCGGCTCCTACCTCGACTCCAACTACTCCGGCGACACGGACGGCCGCCTGATCAAGACCAATACCTGGGTCGAATACAGCGACACCGGGGCACGCCTCAACGGGCCGATCAATTCCCTCCTGCCCTACACCACCACCGGCGGCCTCTTCAAAACCGCCCGCTACCGCTGGTGTTGGCAACCCCGCTCCACCGACGGCGACCAGGACCATTTCACCTCGCTCTTCGACCTCGTGAACGCCGTCAACACCACCGGCTCAAGTTACGTCAACGCGGTCTCGGACGAGGCCGACATGGACCAGTGGATGCGCAACTTCGCCTTCGCCGACCTTTGCTGCTTCTGGGACACCTTCGGCAACCGGAACCACAAGAACGCCTACCTCTACAAGCCCGCCCGTGGTCGCTGGCAGGTCCTGATGAACGACATGGACATCGGCCTCGGCGGCGACAACGGGACGAGTGATCCACCTTCCTCCTCCGCCCTCTTTCCGACCGGCTCCATCGATCCCCCGCTCCTGACCATGTACGCCACGCCCGCCTTTCTCCGGCACTACTGGCGCGCGGTCTCGGATTCCCTCGCCACCTTTTTCAGTGGCTCCGCCGTCACCACCCGCATCACCCAGCGCTACAACGGCTACATCGCCAACGGCGTCCCCGTCACCTCTCCCCTCGTGAACAGCGGGCTCTACAATCTCAGCATCCCCGCCTGGATCGACCAGCGCGTCACCTACCTCCAATCACAACTCGGCACCGTCACCGCCTCCTTTGCCGTCGATGGCCCCACCTCCGTCACCACCACCGCAAGCCCGATCATGGTCAGCGGATCCGCACCCGTGGGGATCAAAGCGCTGACCTTCAACGGCCTGGAAATCCCCGTCACCTGGACCTCCACCACCACCTGGACCGCGGCGGTTCCCGTCCCACCCGGCACCCATCCGCTCGTCATCGCAGCCTTCGACTCCAACGGCGTGCAAACCGCCGGCACCACCACGACGGTCACCTTCACCGGCACCGCTGCCTGGCCCGCGCTCCGGATCAACGAATGGATGGCATCCAACTCCGGGGTGGTGACGGATCCCGCCGACGGCCGTGCGGACGACTGGCTGGAACTTCACAACCCCGCGGCCACCCCAGTCAGCCTCGCCAACTGGAGCCTTTCCGACGGCACCACGACTTTCGTCATTCCCGAAGGCTACACCATCGGTGCGGGCGGCAAACTCCTCGTCTGGGCAGACGAAGAGACGGCGCAGAACACCGGCAGCGGCCCGCTTCACCTCAACTTCAAGCTCAGCGCCAGCGGTGAAACCCTCATCCTCCGCGCTCCCGACGGAACCCTCGTCGATTCCGTGACCTTCGGCATCCAGTTGCAGGACCGCAGCCAAGGCCGCGTGCCCGATGGCGGCGACACCATCGACTTCCTCGACACTCCCGGCCCGGGTCTGGCCAACACCTCCGCCGTCCCGAAACCCGCCGCCACCATCGGTTCCACCGCGGCCGACGGCATCCTCACCATCGCGGTCTCCACCACCCCGGGCTTCACCTACCAGCTCCAGTTCGCGAACGACCTTGCTGGAACGGCCTGGACCGATCTCGGGACACCCGTGGTGGCGACCGGTGGCCTGATGACCTTTCAAGACACGATCATCCCCGGAGGACGCCGCTTTTATCGCATCGTCCGCACACCCTGACCGTTCAGACCAAGCGGCGGGCAGTCTCCACCCGCTCCCGGCTGCCGTCCCGGCACGCACCGGTTCATTGTCGACCAAGCTCAAAAGCGGAGAGTTCTCAGCTCACCACGCCCTTCCCCGACTCGAATCCCCGCTCATAGCACAGCGGCGCGCGGCGGTTGGTGAAGAGGCCGGGCACCGGTGTCGCCGTCTCGATCTCGATCAGCCGCTTGCCCTTCATCCGCGCCAGCTCGCTCCGATGCCGGTGCAGTTCGTTGCAGACCGTGTGGTGCGCCGCGCCGATCGAGGTGGCGATCGTTTCCCAAGACACCGCCGGCCCGCTGTTCGCCTCATGGCGGATGCGGTGGACGACGATCGTGTCGATCTCCGGGTCATCGAGCCATTGCTCGAACGGTGCCTCGCACGCCACGCCGCCATCGATGTAGCGCTTGTCCCCGACCCGCTGGATCCCGATCAAGCCGGGCACCGCGCAACTCGCCACCACCAGCTCCGCCAGCGGGCCATCGCGGCGGATCTCGGTACGATGACTGACGGCATCCGTCACCGCGATTTCCAACGACGGGAAACTCAGCGACGCCAGATTCGCGCCGTCTAACAGACGGTGCAGCCGCCTCACCGCGCCCTTGCCAGAGAAAACCCCCGACGCCCACAACACCATCAGCACCCCGGGCAAGCGCACGAAGGAGCCCCAGTCGAAGAACGACCAGCGCAGCGCGGGATCCAGCGCAGCCGCCTTCAAATCTTCCCCACGCAGCCCCGACGCATGCAGCGCCCCCGCCAGCGCCCCGGCCGAGGCCCCGGAAATCTTCGCCGGATGCAGCCCGGCGGCCGCGAGGCCGTTGAGAAAGCCCGCATGGGCGTAGTAGCCCAGCAGGGATGATCCGAGGGCGACGGCGAGACCGGGGGTGACCTTTGGCTCCATGGGTGGCGGGCGGAAGTTAGGGATCGCCGCCGCCATGGCCAGATTTCAGTTTCCACAACGCCCTCCCGCGGTGAAAATGCCCGCACGATGACGGCCACGACGGTGAATTACAAAGTCGGGAACGAGAAGCTGGTCCGCGTGATGGACGCCGCCTCCGCCCACCTGCGAGGACTCCTCGAAAAGCAAGGCCGCCCCGACGGAGGACTACGGATCGCGGTCATCGGCGGCGGCTGCAGCGGGCTCCAGTACAAGATGGACCTCGTCGACGGCCCGCGCGACCGCGACATTCTGGTCCCCAGCAACGGCGTCAACGTCGTGATCGATCCCAAGAGCGCGCTCTTCGTCAGCGGCAGCGAGCTCGACTGGTCCGACGATCTCCAGCAGGGCGGCTTCAAGGTCAGCAACCCCAACGCCGTCGTCACCTGCTCCTGCGGCGAAAGCTTCGCGGCTTGATCCTTTGGAACCGGGGTCGGAGAAGGCATGGGAACAACGAAAGGGACGAAATGGGCGAAATCTTGAAGGACGAGGAGCCGCTTGAATCGCTTCGCCTCCTCGGTAAAAGCGGTCCCCTGAAGTTCGTAGTCCCGGCTTCAGCCGGACGCATGGTCCCCCGGCGCCCCCTACACCGGAAGAGTCCGCATCGCCCGTGCTTCGTCCGGCTGAAGCCGGGACTACGTGCAACTTGGAATCCCGCCGTCGGGATGGCTTCATTGAACGGCCGTGAAGTCGAAGCGAGCGAATCTCGCCCCCATCCTCCCCTTGCCTTCCTTTTCGCGTCGTTTCGCTGATTTCGTTGTTCCCCCTCTTCCATGGACCCCTTCTCTCGCCTCGGCCTGGAAAAGCGCCTGACCCTCTCCGAAGCGGAACTGCGCGCGGCCTTCCGCGCCGCCGGCAAGTCCGGCCACCCCGATGCCGGTGGCAGCGGCGATGAGTTCGCCCTGCTCCAGGACGCCTTCGCCCGCCTCTCCAGCCCCTCCCGCCGCCTCCGCTGCTGGCTCGAAGCGAACGGTCTAACAGGCGAGGAGCGCGGCACCATTTCCCCCGCCCTGCTCGATCTCTTCGGCCTCGTCGGCACCGCCGTGCAACAAGCCGACGCCGTCACCAAGCGCCGCGAATCCGCCCTCAGCGCGCTGGCCAAGGCGATGCTCGAACCGGCAGTCCAGCAAGCCCGCGAGACCCTCGAAACCGCCCTCGATCAAGTCGCCACCGCTCTTCAAATCGAAGAAGCCCGCTTCCCCGACCTCGAAGCCGGCCAAGGCGACCCCTGGCTCGCCGCCCGCGACCTCGCCTTCCTCGAAAAATGGCAGGCCGAACTCAAGAGCCGCTTCGCGGGGCTTTGGTGAAATTTCCCTTACTGACAACGCGAATTCAAACAGTCGCATTCCGAACGACAAATCTCTTCAATGACCCATGAAGTTCATATCCTTCGAATGCAAAACCCACGCCGCCGGCGGGTTGTTTTACTTGAACCTGATGTGGGTCGACCCGAAGCGCCTGAAAGAGGGCAATCCTGCGTCTGAGGTGACGGTTCAGGGAAACTCGGCTGTCCAGACCACAATGCATTTTTCGATCATTTCGCTCATTGCAAACAGCGATCTCGAAAAAATGATCGCCTTCGAGTCCGGTGGCCGGGGATCGCTTCAAGTCTTCAGCATGGACAGCACCATGTGCTTGAAATTAAGAAGATCCAAGAAAGGGGCAAAAGTTCTGCTGAACTCCGAAATCTCGCTCTGCCACGACGAAATGCACGGGGACCATTGCGTTCTCCAGTTCCGGGATCTGGAAGTCATCCGCATGGGTGTCGCGAAACCTTCACCCGGAATCTACTGACATACGTGCGGGCTTGTGACTCGATCCCTCAACTCAGGACCACGTCGCAGTAATACCATGAAGCGCCTCATCGACACCGCCTCGTCAATCGTGTTGATCGTTCTTACCGCGCCCCTCCTTTTGCTCGGATGGCTAGGCTTGCGTCTCCGGCGGACCCACCCGGTTCTCACACGCAGCGATGCGACCCCGGACTTTCCCTCCGGAATCCTCATGTTCAACAGCAGTGGCAACGACCCCTTCCCGGCATTTCTTCGAACCTACTCGATCGACCATCTTCCCGTCCTTTTCGACGTGCTGGCAGGCTCGACCCGCTTGAGCGATGTGATTGGGTTTGCCAGACGGTGTTCGGAAGTCCCCCACCGTCCCTCGACGCGAGAAAGACTCTTCCTCCTCGGGGTCCTGATCGCGGTCGCGGCTGTGCTTGCACTCACGTTCTTCTCACTGTCGCTCGAGGCGTGATTCCAGACTTGAGAAGTCCCGCTCATCTCGAAGCCGGCCAAGGCGCCCCCTGGCTCGCCGCCCGCGACCTCGCCTTCCTCGAAAAATGGCAGGCCGAACTCAAGAGCCGCTTTGCCGGGCTTTGGTGAACTTCAAATGGCGCAAGCCTACTTCGGCCGCATCCGGAAAAACAACTTCGGCGTGAGCTGGGGCGAGATCGGGAACGATGGCGTGAAGATGCCGCCGGTCGGCGCGGTGTAAACGGTCGGCGAAAGCGTCCACTCCTCGAGGTCGGTGGAGTATTCCAGTCGGTAGTCGAGCCCCGCCTCGCCCTTCAGAGGGATCTCGTAGGTCGGCAGCGCGGGCGGCACCGCGGGCTGGATGAAGGGAGCCGGCAGCCCCGCGGCGGAGCCCATCAGCGGCGGCGGCACGGCTTGCTTGGTGAAGGCGAAGTCGTTGCCGTCGCCCCCCGCGAACGAGATCATGAACTTCTGCCCTAACAGATTCCACACGAAGTCGGGCAAGGGCGAACCGATGGTGCAGCCGGCGTCGGGATCGACCACCGAAACCGCGGTGCCCGCCGGCGGGGCAAAACCGGGGGAGATGTCGAACGAAAGGAGGTCCATGTCCGCATAGTCGACGGCCTCCCTGACCACGATCTGGTCATGGGACACTCCGGGCACCGTGCCGCCGATCTGATAGACGTAGTCGAACGACGGACCGGACGACTCCAGCCGGTCGCAGGTGATGATGCCGTAGGGAGCGGACGCCGTGCCGGGCGACACCGTGCAGCCGGGCGTCGCGATGACGACGTCCTTCGCCGTGCCCGTTCCCGTAAGATGGCCGGCGGTGCCCGAGTTGCCGAGCGTCACGTTGGTCACCGCCGAACCGGCGGCCGGGCCGTCAAGCCGCAAGGTGCTGTCTTGAGCAACGGTGAAGGTGCCGGTCGCCGTGCCGCCCGTCAGCCGCAAGGTGCCGCCGCCGGAAACAGAGACATCCGTGGTCGGGAACATGAACGTGGAGGTACCCGCCAGTCGCAGATTGCTGCCGCCCGCCAGGTTGAAGCCCGACCCTCCGGAAAAGCCCGCCACCGGGACATCGATCCTTGCATCCGCTCCCGCGGCGGTGGTCGCCGTCCCCACCACCGCCCAGGTCATGCCGCCCGCCCCACCCTCGATCGACGCGTCCCCCCGCAGTTCCACCGAGGGCAGATTGAACGCCACCGACGCGCCGGCCTTCGAGACGAGCTTGCTCCCGGATGCGATGGTCAGGGAGCTCGGCTGCAACAGGCTCGCGAACATCATGCCGCCTCCCAACCCGCTGGTCGTGACGGTCGCCGGCCCTCCGCTCAGAAGAAACAAGCCGCCCGGATCGCCCACCAAAGTCGAGCCGCTGGAAGAAAGGACGTGGCTTCCTTTCAACTCCACGTCTCCCTCGATGAAAACCAGGTTCCCGCATTGGATGGGCGCGGAAAGCTCGACCTCGAAAGGCGCGGGCGAATCGTCGCGGAGGATCACCAGTGGCGAGCCCGATGAATCGATGGTTCCGCGGAAGCGCAAGCCCGGACCGGACGGAGCCAGATTGTTCAGTTGCACCCCGGTGGAAACTCCGCCCGTCGTCATGGCCGAGCCCAGGTTCAGCGCGCGGCTGCCGCTGTGCGTCACCGCCGGCACCGTGATGCCCTGCGGCAGCAGTTGAAAGGGCAGCGAAAAGGTCAGGTCGCTGTCGTGGGGTGCGGTCGTCAGCGGCCCGTCGAGTGCGAAGGCGTTCCCGCTGAACTGGTAGGCCCCGGATTGAATCGTCAGACCGGACAGCACGAAGCCGGCGGGAAAGTCGTTCACCGACACCGGACGCGCCGCCCCGGCCGGGAAAAACAAGGTATCCCCGCCGCCCGGCGCGACGTCGCCCACCCAGTTCGCCGCGGTCGACCAAAGGTCGTTCGCCCCTCCCCCGTCCCACACCCGGGTGATGCCAGAGGGCGAGATATCGGTCACCGTCAGCACCAGGTTGTTCGACCCGCCGCCCGCTTGGTAGTTCACCGAGAAAGTCACGCGCCCGGCGCTCACCGTGCCGCCCTGCGGCGCGTTGCCGAAGGTGCCGTTGATCGGGCCGGCGGTCCCCTGATCGAGGACCGTGAACGAAGCCCCGAGCGGAAAGGGAATCACCTCCGGCACCAGCGGGCTGAGCGTTGAAGTGTTCATGAGAGTCACCGTGCCGCCGACGTTGATCCGATCGCTCGACCCCACGCTGATCTCCGCCACGTAAGTCGATCCGGCGTCGAAGGTAATCGGACCGGTGAAAGCCATCGTCCCGTAGTCAGGAAAGGCGGTTCCGCCCGGCTCCACCGACCCTAGAAAGTAGCCCTCCCCCATCAGCCCGGTGCCTGCCAACCGAGCACCGCCGCCGAGGGCGATGAAATGATTCAATTCCCCGTTCACCACCAGGCGTCCCCCGATCACATTGACATCCGAACTCACGGTAACCGTGGCATTCTCGCCCAGCGTCGCCGTACCCGTGCCGGTCTTCTCGATCTGCCCGGCGGACCCGATGTCCTCCTCCAGCACGATCGGACCGGTCGCGGCGTGCAGAGTCAATTTATTGCCGGAAAGCGTGATCGGCTCGGTGAATCGCAGCGTCGAACGCGAGTTCGTGGAGGAAAAGGTCGCATCGCCCGCCAAGGTCACCGGCACCGACACCGTCGCCGTTCCGATTCCCGAACTCACCGTAATGAAGCGCGGTGCCGCACCACCCAGCGTGAAGCCGTTCCCGCCCACCGCGTAGCCGATGTCCTGGAAGCCCAGCGATCGGAAGACCGTGCCGGCCGTGAAGTTGTTCACCGTCGCCTTGTCGCCAGCCGAAATACCCGAGGGGAAGATCAGATCGTCACCGGCCGCGGCCGCCGCGTCCCAATTGTCGGGATCGTTCCAGTTCGTGTTCGCCGGGTCGCCACCATCCCAGATACGGGTTGCGGCCGAAAGGGAGGAAGCACCGGCCAGCGCCAGCGCGAGGGTTCGGATGAAGCTCATGGATCGGGAGAGGTTGACTTTCCATATTCCAGAAACAACTCCCCTTGTCAGGGCGAATTTTTCCGCCGCAGGCTCGCCTCCGGGAAAGAATTTGCCTTGACGCTTTTCCGCCCACGGCCATTCTCCGCGCCCCGCGTTAGCAACCCCTTTCCCACCTTCTTACCATGGCCCGTGTCTGCAGCATCCGAGGAAGCCGAGTTCGCTCTGGCGGTCGTATCAATCGTTCCGGTCTCGCCAAGAAAAAGGGCGGTATCGGTCGCCACGTGACCAAGGTCGTGAAGCGCAAGGTCGCTCCGAACCTCCAGTCCAAGCGCATCTGGGTGCCCGAGCTGAACCGCTGGCTCCGCATGACCCTGAGCTGCAAGGCGATCAAGACCATCAACAAGAACGGTGCCTACGTGACCCTCAAAGAAGCCGGCCTGATCTGAGGCGGCGGTTTCATTCCATTTCATGACGAGACGGCCCGGACGAAAGTCCGGGCCGTTTCATTTCCGGACGACACCCCCGGAAAAGGAATCGCCACCGGGCATCGTCGATGCACGGTGGCGACCAGGGAGGGAAAGCGTCGGGATCAGCGGCGGCGGCGCAGCACCAGCAGGAGCCCGACGGAACCCAGCAGCGCGGCACCCGGCTCCGGCACCACCGTCATCCGGATCCGCGCCTGCGGACCGCTGGTCAGCTCGCTCCAGACCCCGTTGGTGCCGATCCGTGACCAGGAGTTGCCCAGCGACCAACCCGGCTCGACCACCGGCACGTTGTTGTTGCTGAAGCTATAGTTGCCGGAACCGGACGGCACGGTGAGGTGGATCCAGTAAAGCGTCGAGGCCTCGAGATGCACCCCGCCCAGAGGGGAGATCGACAAGGTCTGCGAGGTGGGAACGGTGCTCGCCGGGGCGACACTGCCGATGACCACCGGATCCACCCCGCCCGGCACGGCCGAACCGGTGCTGAGCTCGAGCTGGATCGGCGAGGCGTTCGACGTCACGTTGATCGCGAACTCCAGCTTGGTCATCCAGACCTCCTCCGGCCCGGTGGTGAAGCTGAAGGCCACTTCCCGGTCGGCGAAGGGAAAGCCGAAGAAGCCCACCGCCGTGGGGCCGGACAGGGATTGGGCGAATCCTTGGGTGCCAGTGCCGAAATTATCGATCACCACCGCACCGGGCGACACGGCGGGAGCGAGCAGCAGGAGGATCAGGATGGCGGCGCGAGGGAAGGAAGGGAGCTTCATGTTCAGGAATCGGAATGGCTGCCACAGCGCGTGGCTTTCCTGAACGTGCAGAAAGATCCGCCTCCCGAAGTTTCCGGAAACTTAAGGAATTTCCCCGCTCACTCCCGGCCCGGGAAAAGGAAGATGCGGCCCTCTCCATCGGTCGCCCGGAGTTCGCCACCCCCGGCATCGAACTCCAGCCCGCGGAAGTCATCACCCTCGTGCAAGGTCCCCAGCTCCCGCCAGGTCGGCAGATGCCAAAGCCGCAAGGTCCGGTCGGCCGATGACGACGCAAGCGTCCACCCGTCCGGCGAGAAGGCGAGGGCATACAACTGCTCCCGGTGTCCCCGCAGCACCGCCCGGACCTCCCCGCTCCCTGCATCGCGGACCGTCACCACGTTGTCATCCCCGCCGGAGGCCAGCCAGCGGCCGTCCGCCGAGAACACGATGGGGCCGACCGTCCCCTCGGACAGCCGCCATTTCGCCTGCCATTTCCCTTCCGGCAATCCGGCGACGAAAAGATCCCGAGGCCAGCTCAAGGCGGCGAGACGCTTGCCGTCCGGCGAGGCGATCAGGCGCGGATAAGCTCCCGGCGGCCCGGCCAGGCGGCGGAGCGGCTTCCCGCCTTCGCGCCCCTCCAAAACGATGCTGCCGGAGGCCTTCCCGTCGCCGACCCACACCCCATCCGGTCCGCGGGCACGCAGGTCGCCGAAGGTCGGGACCGTCCTCTTCCCCGGCTCCGGGTCCGCGGAACCGGCCGCCGGATCCAGGCTCCACAGCCGCGTCCCGTGATCGTTGCCCCCGGACACCAGCCATTTCCCGTCCGGCGAAAAGGCCAGCGCATGAATCCCGTCCTCGCTCCCCCGCAAGCGCCCCCGGCCGGCCAGCGATGGCGCGTCCAGCAGCGCGATCGTCTGGCCCGTCCCCGCCCCGGCGACATGCCGGCCGTCGGCGGAAACCGCCAGCACCCCGTGCCGCCCGTCCGCCGAGCCCACCTCCCCCAGCCGCCTGCCATCCGGCGAGATCGCCGCGCAGGGCTCCACCCCGGTGATCACCCGCACCAACGAAAGATCCTCCGTCCGGTAGATCCTCACCACATGCTTCCGCGCCCCGCTCGGGTCCCGGCGCACCACCACCAGCCGGCTCCCGTCCGGCGAATGGAAGACGGGTTGGGCATGGGTCACCGGGATCAGACCGGCCAGCTTTCCCTCGGGCATCGACCAGATCCGCACCCAACCGCCATCGCCCCCCGTGACCAGCCGCGACCCGTCCGGCGACCACGACAAGTGAAGCACCTCCCCCAGCATCGACGGACGCCCGCGCATCCGCAGTTCCGCCGGATTCAACTCCCCGCGCAGCAGGAGGGCGGCGATCTCCGGCGAGCCGGCCGAAAGCGTGGTCATCAGCGGAATCTCCGCCAGATCCTTCGGCGCGTCCGCCTTCGGCAGGCGCAGCACTTCCTCCCCGGACGGAAGAGCCCGCACCACCACCCGGCCGTCACGACCGCCACTGGCGACGAAGCGGCCGGAGGCATCGAAGGCCACCGCCGTCACCGCCGCCGTGTGATCCTTCCAAACCCGCACCTCATCCCCCCGGCACTGGCGCTTGAAGGCATGCCACTCGTAGCCCCGCAGGTCCGCCTCCCCCACCCGCGGCTCGTGACGCTCCAGCATCCGCCGTGCGACGCCGAGGTGCCCGTCTTTCAAGGCCCGCGAGGCAAGATACACGTCCGCCGCGTACGCATGCTGCCGCAGCGACTCGCCCGCCAGCCGCGCCTCGGTCGCATTGCCCCGGGCGATCGCCTCCTGCCGGCGCGCCTCGTTCCGCTCGTCCCGCAGCAGCAGCGAGCCCGCCGCCAGCAGCACCACGAAGGCCGCGCCGGCCACCACCGACGACCCCGCCAGCGCCGCCGCCACCGGCCGCCGCCGCGCCCAGCGCCAGCTCCGCTCCAGCACCCCGATCGGCCGGGCCGTGACCGCCTCGCCCGCCAGCCAGCGGTCCAAATCGTCCGCCAAAGCCGCCGCCGACCGATAGCGCTTCGCCGGATCCCGCTGCAGGCATTTCCCGCAGACCGTCGAAAGGTCGCGATCCACCCACGGCGCCAGCTCCCGGGCGATCGGCGCGTCTTCGGCAATCACCCGCCGCAGCACCTCGACCGGCCCCGCCCCCTCGAACGGCGGGCGACCGGTGATCTGATGAAAAAGCATCGCGCCCAGGCCATAGACATCGGTCGCCGTGGTCACCGCCGTCCCCGACGCCTGCTCCGGCGACATGTAGGCCGGTGTCCCGAGCGCCGCGCCGGTCATGGTCACCCTGGGCGCCTCGTCCACCCGCCGTGCCAGACCGAAGTCGCCCACCATCGGCTCGCCCGCTTCGTCCAGCAGCACGTTGGCCGGCTTCAGATCGCGATGAAGCACGCCCCGCTCATGCGCGAAGTGGACCGCCCGCGCCACTTTCGCCAGCAGCTCGACGTCGCCGCGCAGCACATCACGCGCCCACGGTCCCGGCGCACGCTCGCGCAGCCGGTCCGCCAGGGTGCCGCCCGCGGCGTATCTCATGACGAAGTACGGCCGGCCCTCGTGCACTCCGGCCGCGTGGACCGGCACGATGTTCGGATGCTCCAGCCGCACCACCGACTCCACCTCCAGCCGGAACCGCCGGACCTCGTCCGGACCCGCGAGATGGGCGGACACCGGCATTTTCAGAGCCAGCGGCCGGTCCATCCCCGCCTGCCGCGCCAAATAGACGACCCCGGTCCCGCCGCGCCCCAGCTCACGCTCCAGAAAGTAATCGCCGCATCTCATGCCGGGCGGGCCGTCCGCTTTCTCGTCCGGCATTTCCCCGCGCGCCAGGATCCCGCTCAGCAGGCAGCCCGGGCACAGACCCTCCTCCCCCGCGAGCGATCGCGGCGTGCCGCAGGCGGCGCAGTTGGAGGGGGAGCTGTGGTTCATCGGAAGGCGGTGTCGCCGCTTGTTGGATAGAAAGAACCGCGCGCTCGAGTTTCCCGGCAACTCAGCCCCGCAAGGCCTCCAGCAGGCAGCGAATCTCATCGTCCACCTCGCCCGGCTGGCCCACCGTGCGGGACACCTCGGCCCGCAGCATCGCGCCGAAGCGCTGGCGGATCTTGTAAATCGCCGATTTCATCGCCGACTCGCTGAGCCCCAGCCGGGCCGCGGTTTCCTCGTAGGAAAGCGGTTCCGCACCGTCGAGCAGGTAGCCCTTGAGCCCGTCGTAGCGCTCCCACTGCCCGGCCGCCTCATACTCCGCCTTCATCCGCGCCGTCACCCGCGCCAGCACGGTCAAGGCCCAGCGCCGGTCGTAGGCCGCTTCCGGCGTTTCCTCGTGACGCGGCTCCAGCGCATCGCGCGCCGGGGCTTCCAGGCCATCCAGCGCGACCAACGGAATCCCACCGCCCCGCTTGAGCGTCCGCTCGCGCTTCCATTCGTTGATCAGGAAATGCTTCAGCGCCGCCAGCAGGAAGGTCCGGAAGCGCCCCTTGTCCGGCGAGACCCCGGCGAACGAATTCCCCGCCAGCAAACGGGCGAAGAACTCCTGCGTCAGATCCTCCGCCTGGTGCGGGTTCATCCCCTGCCGCCGCAAATGCGCGTGCACCGCCGGCCAATAGACCCGGCAAAGCTGCTCCAAAGCCGCGGACGAATCCGCCGATCCACCGCCCGCCGCAAGCACCAGACTCCACTGGGTCGGCAAAAACACCCCGCCTCCCCGGCGGAGCTTCCCTTCGTCGACGCTGCTCTCGCTCACCCTTCCACGCTAATTCCCCCGGCCGCGCTCCCACAAGCCGCCACATCGCCACCCGGCGCCATTCCTCGATTTCTTCCGCCTTGCCGCTTGACGCCCGCATGCCGCGCCGGTTTGTTCCCGCCCGCCATGCTCCACCAGGTGCTCAAATCCAAGCTTCACCGGGCGATGATCACCGCCGCTGACATCGAATACGAAGGCAGCATCGAGATCCCCACCGATCTCATGGAGACCGTCGGCCTGTGGGCCGGCGAGAAAGTGCTGGTCGCCTCCATCACCACCGGCAACCGCCTGGAGACTTATGTCCAGCCCGGCCCGCCCGGCACCGGAAACATCATCATCAACGGCGGCGCCGCCCATCGCATCAAGAAGGGCGAACGCGTCGCGATCATGGCCTTCGGCCTTTCCGAAACTCCCGTGCTTGCGCGGAAAGTCGTGCTGGACGAAGAAAATCGCGTCATCCGCGATGGCCGCTGACGACAGCATTTGCCGGGAATCTGTTTAAAACATGTGAAATATCAACCTCGACATCTCACAGGTCGAAATGTTTAAAATTTTTTACTTGAGAAAACTTAAGGACTTTTTTGAATAGCGGGCTTTTTTTGAGTCGCGTGAGGTGGGTATTGCTGCTATGGTAGCGCCGCTATGGCAACCACCACGAAACGCACCCGGTTTTCACGCCGGCTTCCTGATCACGTCACGGATGAACTCTGCAACGTCCTCGCGGAAGACAAGGTGTTTGGCTTCAATGACCTGTTCGAGCGAGTGTTCGACAACCTGAAGGTTCGCAATGCGGTGAGCGGCGGCGAAGAGATGCTTCGCTTGCGTGCTTACGAGAAACTCCAAAACCTGGTGACCCGCGGCCTGGTCGAAAAGATCGGCAAGGAATACAAGGGCACCAAGCGCGTCCACGAGGCGTCGAGCGAGTATCTCGCGCAGCAGCAGGAAGATTGAAGTCTCGATGGTGCCTCCGGGCACCGGACTGCCTGACCTTTTCCAATGCAACCCGCACCGGCCCGCCGGTGCGGGTTTTTCGTGGTCCGGCGGCGCGCTGGACGACCCTTCGCCCCGTCATTTCCTCCTTACCCTAAAGCCCGAAACGAATTTGAACAGGAGGTAGCAGAGGCAGCAGAGAATCAATCAATTAGCCCCTCTGATGGAGCACTTGCGTTCAACCCTCGCAGGTCAATCCGCCAATCCTTGCAAGTCTTTCTTCCTCTGCTCCCTCCGCTTCCTCCTGTTGATCGATTTTCCTCTCAAGGATTACCCGCGGCGCGGTTTTTTTCCTACCCATCCCCGCCGCGGGAGCCTATCACGCGGGCCGGATGTCGTCCCAATATCTCCCCGTTTTCGTCCAGATCCTCGTCGCCATCGGTTTCGCGGCGATCAGCCTCACCCTCAGCGTGGTGCTCGGCAAGTCCGCCCGGACCAACAAGATCAAGGACAGCGCCTACGAGTGCGGCATGCTCCCGATCGGCGACGGTGCGCCGCGCTTCTCGGTGAAGTTCTACCTGGTCGCGATGCTCTTCGTGATCTTCGACATCGAGGTCGTCTTCATGTATCCGTGGGCCGTCCAGTTCCGCGACCTCGTCGCCGGCGGTAATGTGGTGCCGCTGGTCTCGATGGCAGGCTTCGCCGGCGTCCTGGCCATCGCCTATGTCTATGCCCTGAAGAAGGGCGCGCTGACTTGGAAGAACTGAGGCCTTAGGCCCGACTGGCCGCTTCGCTTCTTGTCGCAGCCCTTCACGCCTCCGGTCCACCCAGCGCCAGCGTGGCGACCGAGGGCACCGGGATCGGCTTGCCGACGATGAAGTCCTCCAGCAGCAGTTGGAGCCACTCGCGCGAGGCCTCGATGCTTTCGATCACCAGCGCCCGTTCGGCGCCGCTGGCGACGACCCGGTAGCGGGTAACCTCGATCCGCACCTCCTCGGCTTCCCCCGCCAGCATCAGCACCGCGCCGATCGTTTTCTCGCGACTGCGGATCCGCAGGTCGAGCAAGCGCCCGTAGCGCTCGATCCGTCCCGCCAGCATCGCCTTCGCCGCGCTTGACGCCAGACTGTCCTTGATTCCTCCGAACATGGCGGAAGCCTAGACGTCCCTTGCGGCCGGAAGGAAATCAAATTCCAGCCGCTGATGAAGGGGATTGGCCTTTGCGGAAGGCTCGGGTTTCCGGTCTCCCTCCGGGTTTCCGGTCTCCTTCGGGGGATCTGAGGCTTGCCACCATGGCCGGAAGGCCGCAGGAACCCTCCCCCGCCGCGGCCTTCGCCCGGATGCAGGAACTCATGACAAACGGTAAGCTTGCAGGTCTTCGAGAGGATCCGCAACACCGCAAATGGCCGCCCGTGTGGAAGCGGGTAGGCCGCGGTGGTTCTCCAATCCGCGGGAGCCGCCCGCCTTCTTCATTGCTTCCACGTGAGATGAACCAGACCGCGGTCCTTGCGAAGGGCCTTCATGTAGTGCGCATGGAGGGTCGCGAGCCTCTTGTCGTATCCGCTGTTCGCCTCCGCTTTCCCGGCGTCGTCCAGCGTGAGGCAAAGACCGCCGATCATGCCCTCCTTGAAGGCCTCCAGCAGGTAGAACCTGTCACGAGCCGGGCCGTACTGATGACCCTTCCCTCCCGCTTGGGTCGCGGGTTTCACCCTGGACTGGGCCGCGCAAATTTTTTTCTGTAAAAGTGTCTGATTGAGAACTGGGAAGCTGAAGGCTGCTGGTTGGTTCAGTGGCTTGGTGTTTTGGTTTCTGGCTGGAGGTAGACTTTACCGGTTTCCCACT
>JBIPNO010000088.1:0-18999 GCA_044372775.1 Haloferula sp. | reverse complement strand
CAAAGCCCCGGACATCGCCGCCCTCTTCGATTTCGATCCTTACCCGGACCACGTCATGCGGGACAAACGGCGACGTCAATCCCCTGTGGAATCAGGGATCCGGGCCTTAACCTGACGCGAATGGGTAGGACAGGAGGAAGGGAATCGCTACGGCATTTGCTGGAAGACTTCTTCTTTGGCCGATCCTTCGCCAGCAACACCGTCCAAGCCGACTAAAGATCGGCGCTCCCTAGAAGCCATCGCCGTTCCCCCGCGCTCTCATCTGCCATCCACGATCTGCCATCTTCCATCCGGGATCTTATTCCCTCATCCGGTCGCGAAGGCTATACCAGAGGAAGAGCGAGTTGTAGGTGAAGTAGCGCTTGAAAAGCCGGCGGGGTTCCGCGGCGATGCGGTAGGCCCATTCCATGCCGATCTTCTGGAGCAAGGCGGGTGCTTGGGAGACCTCGCCCGCGTGGAAAGCGAAGGCGGCACCGATGCCAAAATAAACGCCGGGCGGGAGGCGGTCCTTGTGGCGGGCGATCCAGTGTTCCTGCTTCGGGCAGCCGAGGCCGACCCAGATCAGGTTGGCGCCGGATTCGCGGATCTTTTGGCAAATGCGGTCGAACTCATCCTCCGGCCACTCGCCGAAGGGTGGCGAATAGGCGCCGGCGATGGAGACTCCGGGGAAGCGTCCCGCGAAGACGGATTTCAGGTTGATGAGGGTCGATTCCTTGCCGCCGAAGAGGAAGTGGCGGAACTCCGGCCGGCCGTCGGTGGCCTGGAGGGTTTCGAGCATCAGGGTCGGGCCATAGACCCGGTCTTTCAGGCGGTCGGCGGGAGGCAGCGCGGCATTCAGCGACCAGACCAGTGGCATGCCGTCGGGCACGATGAGGTCGAAGCGAGCCATGGTCTCGCCGAAGGCCTGGTCGGAACGGGCGAGCGCCGCGACGTGGGTGTTCGCGGCTTCTACGGCAAATGCCGTACTTCGTTCGGCGGCTTTCTTGAGGATCCACTCCACGGCTCCGGCGTAGTCCGTGCAGGCCAGGGGAAGGCCGATGACGGGGAGAGTGCGCATGAAAAAGCCAGGAGACAGGAGACAGGAGACAGGAGACAGGAGACAGGAGATACCGCGAACTTTGGCGGCTTTCAGGCGTAAGACTTTTCCTTGAGCCGGCTTGCAGGCGGGTGCGCTCCATGCGCATCTCATTTGCCGGCCCGACCGTCCAAGCCGACTAAAGATCGGCGCTCCCTTACGGCTGGCGCCTTTCCAATGGAGTCTCCGTCAAGGCGTCTGCGGGCGAGCCGCCCGCGCCCCTCTTGTCTCTGGACTCTGGCTTCTGGTCTTTAAACCCGACAGAAGGGTTCGATGGGGCGGAGCGCGGCGGTGGTGGCGAGGGCGGATGAGCGGGCGGCTTCAGAGGAGAAGAGAAAAAGCGCGTATCCGCCGTGGCCGCCGCCGCAGTACTTGCGGGCGAGTGCTCCCGGGAGCTCAGGGAGCGGGTCCATGCCTTCGTCGAGCTGGGTGGCGTGGTAGAGATCCACGCCGCGTGCAAGCACTTCGAGAGAAGTCTCCAGCACCCCTTGGCGGGCGATCCGGCCGGACTCGGCGATGCGGTCGTAGTCGCGGGGGAGATCGGCGGCACCGGGCGTGTCGTGAGGGGTGCCGGTCCAGTAAATCGCGAGACGGCCCTTGAGGAAGTCGCCGTTGTGTTTGAAGTCGAGCACCGGCCGCTGGCCCGAGCGCCAGACGCAGAGGCCGGTCTCGCGGATCACCGCGGGATCCTGCCAGCCGACGCCGAGATCGAGTTCGGAATCGATGCCATCCTTGCCGTTGAGCAAGGCCCACGCGCCGCTTCCACCGAGTCCAGCCTGCTTTTCGTAAGGCCAGTCGCGGAGCGAGACCAGCGGTGAAATGGCGCAGTTCACGATGAATTCGCCGTCGCGGGCGAAGCGCGGGACATCGAGCCAGCCGCCGGCGAAATCAACGCGCAGCGGCGCTTCGGTCGGAGCCTGGACCCAGCGGACGATCGACGAGGTGGAAACCGGCGCGAACTTCGGCGGGGTCTTCGGCAGGATCCGGTATTCCGCACCGACCTGCGCGCAGAGTTCGCGTTTCAGCGCGCCGTATTTGTCGTCTTCGGTGACCAGCAGCATGGCCGGCCGGATGCGCAGGAAGTCCTCCTTGAAATCGAGGCCTTCCTCGTGGCCCTGGGTGACGATCACTTCATCGACCATGCGAAGGCCCTGGAGCAGCACGCGCTTGTGATCGTCGGGGATCGACGGCTTGCGGCGCTTGTGATGCCACAGCACGTCGGCGGAGGCGAAGGAGACGATCAGGTAATCGCCATGCGCCCGGGCCTCCTCGAAGAACTGGAGGTGGCCGGCGTGGAGGATGTCGTAGCAGCCGCTGACGAAGATTTTCTTCATGGGGAGAACACGCTCAATAATGATACCGCGCTTGAGCGAGCAGGATGCGGTCGTCTTTGACCCGATAGACCAGGCGGTGCTCCTGGGTGATGCGGCGGGACCAGATGCCGGAGCCGAGGTGGCGGAGCGGCTCGGGCTTTCCGATGCCATCGAAGGGATCCCGGCGGATGACTTCGACGAGTTCGAGGATGCGCAGGGCGACCTTGCGGTCGGTGGACACCCAGTGGCCGAGGTCTTCCAAAAAGTCCCGGTCGAACACCAGGAGCCGGTCAGGAGGCGTCATGCCGCGCCGGTCTTCGTCTGAAGCTCGGCGAGGGTAAGCACGTCGCCCGATCCCTCTTCCAGTCGATTCAAGGCGGCCAGCAGCCGCTTGGCATTGGCCGGGGAACGCAGGAGATGGGCAGTCTCTAACAGTCCGTCCCACTCCGCGGCCGGGACCATCACCACGGATTCATGTCCGCGGCGGTCGATCACCACGGGCTGCCGCGTGGACACCGTCTCGTCCCAGACGCTGGCCAAGCGTTCCCGGGCTTCGGAGTAAGAAATTGAACTCATGCCGGAAGCCTAATCCGTACAAGGAATCTGTCCAGCTTCGGCTGACTCGGCGTAAAGCGGCCGGATGAAATGCCGTCTGAAGGTCGAAGGTCGAAGGTCGAAGGTCGAAGGTCGGGAAGGCAGTCGGACCTTCGACTTTTAGACGTTTCGACCTTTAGACGGTATTCGGTCTTCGGCTTCGGCTTCGGCCGTCGACTCATTCCTTCGATACCGAAACGTGGTGTCCGTGAGCTTTGAGCAGCGCGTGCTGCTTGGCGGTATCGAGGTCGGCGGCGACCATCTCGGCGCACATCTCTTCGACGGTGATTTCCGGCACCCAGCCGAGCTTCTCCTTCGCCTTGGTCGGGTCGCCGAGGAGGGTCTCCACTTCGGCGGGGCGGAAGTAGCGGGGATCGACGCGGACGATGACGTCGCCGGGTTTCACACCGGGAGCCTTCGCGGGATCCGCCGACTTCACGGTGGCGATTTCCTCGACACCTTCGCCGCTGAAATCGAGCTCGATGCCGGCTTCGCGGGCGGACATCCGGACGAACTCGCGGACGGAGATCTGCTTGCCGGTGGCGATCACGAAGTCATCGGCCGTTTCCTGCTGGAGCATCATCCACTGCATGCGGACATAGTCCTTGGCATGGCCCCAGTCGCGGAGCGAGTCGATGTTGCCGAGGAAGAGGCACTTCTCGAGGCCCTGGGCGATGTTGGCGACGCCGCGGGTGATCTTGCGGGTGACGAAGGTCTCGCCGCGGCGCGGGGACTCGTGGTTGAAGAGGATGCCGTTGCAGGCATACATGCCGTAGGCCTCGCGGTAGTTCACCGTGATCCAGTAGGCATACATCTTCGCCACGGCGTAGGGCGAGCGCGGGTGGAAGGGCGTCGTTTCCTTCTGCGGGATCTCCTGGACCAGGCCGTAGAGTTCGGAAGTGGATGCCTGATAGAAGCGCGTGGTCTTTTCCATCCCGAGGAAGCGGATCGCCTCTAACAGACGAAGGGTGCCGACGGCATCGACGTCCGCGGTGTATTCCGGCGCTTCGAACGAAACCGCGACGTGCGACTGCGCGCCGAGGTTGTAGACTTCATCCGGCCGCACCTCGCTGAGGATGCGGGTGAGGTTCGAGCTGTCGGTGAGGTCGCCGTAGTGGAGGCGGAAGCGCGAGTTCTCGACGTGCGGGTCCTCGTAGATGTGGTCGACGCGCTGGGTGTTGAAGAGCGAGGCGCGGCGCTTGATGCCGTGGACCTCGTAGCCCTTTTCGAGAAGGAACTCGGCGAGATAGGAACCGTCCTGGCCGGTGATACCGGTGATCAAAGCTTTTTTCATGGCGACTGTGTGGGAAAGGAAGTGCCGGAGGATGCCCGGCCGGGCCGCGGGGACCCATTACGTGATGAGGTGGGAATCAGAGCCGGGCGGCCCCGGCTTCGAGGCTGGCGAGGAAGTCGCCGTAAGCACCGGCCAGGCCATCGCGGAAGGGAATGGCGGCCGACCAGCCGGTGGACTTGATCTTGGACACGTCCATCAGCTTGCGCGGGGTGCCGTCGGGTTTGGTGGGATCGGTGAGGATTTCGCCGGTGAAGCCGACGGTCTCAGCGACCAGGGTGGCGAGTTCGAGGATGGTGACATCCTCCCCCACCCCGACGTTCACCCAGTCGGGCGGGCTGTCGAGGCCGAGCAGGTGGAAGCAGGCGGCGGCGAGGTCGTCGACATGGAGGAATTCGCGGCGCGGGGTGCCGGTGCCCCAGATCGTCACGCTCGGCGCGTTGGCGACTTTCGCTTCGTGGAAGCGGCGGATGAGCGCGGGGATGACGTGGGAATTCTCCGGGTGGTAGTTGTCGCCGGGTCCGTAGAGATTGGTCGGCATCGCGGAGTGATACATCAAGCCGTGCTGGGCGCGGTAATGCTGGCACAGCTTGAGGCCGGCGATCTTGGCGATGGCGTAGGCCTCGTTGGTGGTTTCCAGCGGGCTGGTGAGCAGGCAGTCCTCGGTCATCGGCTGCGGGGCCAGCTTCGGGTAGATGCAGGACGATCCGAGGAAGAGGACGCGGGACACCCCGGCGCGGCGGCTGCCTTCGACGAGATTCGCGGCGATACTAAGGTTCTCGTAGATGAAGTCCGCCGGGTAGGTCGCGTTGGCGTGGATCCCGCCGACCTTGGCGGCGGCGATGATCACGATTCCGGGCTTTTCCGCGGCGAGGAAATCGAAGACCGCGCGCTGGTCGAGAAGGTCGAGCCGGTCGCGACCGGCGGTGAGGACGTCGTGGCCGCCAAGGCGGGCGGCTTCGCGGACGAGGGCGGAGCCGACCATGCCGCGATGGCCGGTGATGAAGGTCTTGGTCATGGGGGAGATGGTAGATGGCAGATGGTCGATCAGCTCTTCCGCTTTTGCTCCGCCAGAAGCGCGCGAATCGAGAGATCCTCGTCTAGAAGCGGCCAGTGGAGACCGAAAGGCGAGAGCTCGATTTCGGAAAGCTCTTCCGGCGAGGCCGACTTCAACCGGGAACTCACCTCGACCGAGAAACGGATGGTTTCGCCGCTCGTCATCTCAACGATGATTTCACCGGCCTCGTGACGGGCCGACTTCGGAGTATCAATCAAAGTATTCATGCCACTTCGCAACTATAAGCTCCTTGTTCTCCAACGCCAAGGCTTCGGCCGTGCTCAGTTCTTTCGTCTTCAAGCCAACCGATTCACGAAGCACAACCTCCCCTTCGACCTCAAAGACCGCTTCCCCGTCGCCTTTCCGTACATGAACGTGAATCGGCGTGTGATCGTTACTATAGAAGAAAAAGCGGAAGCCGTCTTTGGTGAAAACTGTCGGCATCGGAGGGAGGAAAATCTCGAGATTGAATTCTCACGCATCAACACCTTGGAAGGGGCTTACCCCGACACGGGACAACGAGAGAAGAAACTCCTGGCGCGACTGGCCGGCGAGCTCGGCCGCGCGTTCCTGGCTTAGCATACCGGTTTCATACCACTTGATGGAGGCCATCAAACGCATGTTGCCCGCAAACTCCCCCGGAGCCTGGCGCAAGGCGGACAGAGCTGATTCCGGGATTTCCATTTCGAGTTTCATCGGGGAAGAGTAGCGCTTCCTTCTTCGCCCGGCAAGACCGGGAAACCGCCTCAGCCTGCGAACGAAGCGACAGCCGCGACGACTTCTTCGAGTTGGGCTTCGACCAACTCTGCATAGACCGGGATGCTGAGGACTTCCGACGCGAGCAGGTCGGAGACCGGGCAACCGGACAGCGAATGCGCCGGCAGCTTCTCGAAGCATTCCTGGCGGTGCATCGGGACCGGGTAGTAGATCTCGCAGCCGATGCCGAGGGCGCTGAGGTGGGCCTTCAGGGCGTCGCGCCGGCCTTCGCCGGGGACGCGCAGGGTGAACTGGTTCCAGACGTGGCCGTTGTGGCCGTAGTCGACGGGGAGGACGAGTTTCGCGTCGGCGAGGCGCGCGGCCTGGCCGGCGGGGCAGCAGCAGTCGGCCTCGAGGGCCTGGACGGCGCCGGGGAGTTCCGAAATACGGGAAAGGTAGTAGTTGGCGTTGCGCGCGCGGCCGACCTCGTAGTCCTTGATGTGGCGGAGCTTGACGCGGAGCAGGGCGCACTGGAGGGCGTCCATGCGGAAGTTCCCGCCGACCATCGAGTGGTAGTAGCGCGGGTGCATGCCGTGGTTGCGGAGGCGCAGGACTTTCTCCGCGAGGGCGTCGTCCTCGGTGGTGACCAGGCCGCCGTCGCCGAAGCCGCCGAGGTTTTTCGACGGGAAGAAGCTGAAGCAGCCGAGCTCGCCGATGGTCCCGCAGCCGCGGCCCTTGTAGGTGGCGCCGAAGGACTGGGCGACGTCCTCGACGACCTTCAGCCCGTGTTCTTTCGCGAAGGCCATGACCGAGTCCATGTCGGCGGACTGGCCGTAGAGATGGACCGGCACGATGGCCTTGGTGCGCGGGGTGAGCTTGGCTTTCGCGGAGTCGATATCGAGGCCGAAGCAGACCGGGCAGACGTCGCAGAAGACGGGAGTGGCGCCGGTGCGGGCGATGCTGCCGGCGGTGGCGAAGAAGGTGAAGGAGGGGCAGAGCACCTCGTCGCCGGGGCCGATGTCGAGGGCCATCAGCGCGACGATCAGGGCGTCGGTGCCGGAGGAGATCGAGATCGCGTGCTTCGCGGCGAGGGCGGCGGCGCATTCGCCTTCGAAAGCCTCCACTTCCTCGCCGAGGATGAAGCGGCCGGAGCGGAGGACGCTGTCGAAGACGGCCTTCAGCTCGGCTTCGAGCGGGAGGTTCTGGGCGTTGACGTCGAGGAGTGGGACGGGCATGGGAAGTAGCGCAACTTTGCAAGTTGCGTCGGGGTTGGGGCCGGGAAACCGGCTCGTGAGGTTTCAGAGAAGCGGGCCGCCAGAAGCACGCAACGTGCAACGTCGCGCTACTTCGAGCGGGAGGTTCCGGGCGTTGACGTCGAGGAGTGGGACGGGCATGGGAAGAGACGGAAGACTGGAGCTTGGGGCGTCGCGGTATCGAGCTTGGAAATCGGGGCTGGGCGGGAAGACGAGTGTGTCAGGAATCGGACAGGAGAAGAGCGTCCGCCCACTGGCGGTCGAGGGAGAGATTCGCGGCGGCATCGGCAATCCAACCCCGGTCCACGTCCTGCTGGGCCAGCACCCCGGCGATATCCCGAAGGTGTTTGGGCTGGCCGCTTTCCCTGAGGAATTCCAGCTTCATCAAGATCAGGTATTCGGGTGGGGAGACCCAGACATCGCCACCCGTGGTGACAACGCGCCGCCGGTTCCTGAGAGCCCAGGGGAGGCAGGGGTGGGCGCGCGACGGGTAAATGTCGGCTTTGAAGCCGCTCTGGTGATGAATGATGTTGAAGTGGCCGCGGACTTCGCGCCGGCACTCGATCTCCATGACTTCGAGCGGTGGCAGGTAGAAGTCCTGCTCGGGGAACAGCGAAGGAAACAGAGCCAGTTTCGTGGAATGGGGGAAAACCGCGAGATCGATGTCCAAGGTGGCGCGGGGCTCGCCGTAGATCGACGATGCGACAGAGCCGGAGATCATGTAGTCGACCTTGGCCTGTTCGAGGGGCCGAACGAAGAGCTCGATGAGATCAGGATCTTGCATGGAGCCAGACTTTCGCGAGTTCGGACTCGACCTCTGCCTCGCTCCAGGCCGGATGGGCGGCACGGATGCCGGAGCGCTTGAGGTTCCGGGTGAAGCGGATCGCCGACTGGCAAAGCTCGTATTTCCGTGCGGGTGACATGGCTTTCCACACCCGGGTCTGGGCCGGGTCCGGCAATTCGGAGCGATCCAAGGGAACAGTGGTGCGGGAGTCCATGGCAGTGAAAGCTCAGGCCTTGACGACCTGACCGTCGCGGGTGGCGGTGGCGGCCA
Organism: Haloferula sp.; assembly: GCA_044372775.1. GTDB lineage: Bacteria > Verrucomicrobiota > Verrucomicrobiia > Verrucomicrobiales > Akkermansiaceae > Haloferula. The sequence continues at coordinate 10,666 of JBIPNO010000088.1, read as the reverse complement.
TGGCGTTGCGGGTGTCGATGATCAGGTCAGCGCAGGCGGCGAGCTGGTCGAGGTCGAAGGCGGCGTGGTGGGTCGAGATGACGATGCAGTCCTGGGCGCGGAGGTTTTCCTCGGTCCAGTCGAGCGAGCGGTGGCCGGCCCAGTCCATGTGCTCGCGGGTGGGGCCGACGACCGGGACGTGGGGGTCGTGGTAGGCGAGCTCCGCGCCGAGGCGTTTGAAGCCGTCGAGCAGGGCGAAGGTCGGGGATTCGCGCATGTCGTCGACGTTCGCTTTGTACGCCAGGCCTAGTAGCAGAATCCGCGATCCTTTGACCGGCTTGCCGCGGGAGTTGAGCGCCTCCATGGTACGATGGATGACGTAGTCGGGCATCGCGCGGTTGATTTCGCCGGCGAGCTCGATGAAGCGGGTGTTGACGCCGTATTCGCGGGCCTTCCAGGTGAGGTAGAAGGGATCGATCGGGATGCAGTGGCCGCCGAGGCCGGGGCCGGGGTAGAAGGCGGTGAAGCCGAAGGGCTTGGTCGAGGCGGCGCGGATGACCTCCCAGATGTCGATGCCCATCCGGTCGGCGGCGATCTTGAGCTCATTGACCAGGCCGATGTTCACGGCGCGGTAGATGTTTTCGAGCAGCTTGGTGAGTTCGGCGACCTTGCAGGAACTGACCGGGACGATCTGCTCGAAGGCGGCTTCGTAAAGCGCGACTCCGGCTTCGAGGCAGGCGGGGGTGACGCCGCCGACGACCTTCGGGATGTTGGTCGCGGAGAACTTCGGGTTGCCGGGGTCCTCGCGCTCCGGCGAATAGACGACGTGGAGGTCGGTGCCGACGGTGAAGCCGGCTTTCTCGACGCGGGTCACGACTTCCTCGTCGGTGGTGCCGGGGTAAGTGGTGCTTTCGAGGCTGAGGACCTGGCCGGCTTTCAGGTGCGGGACGACGGAGTCGACGGTGTCGGTGACGTAGCTGAGGTCGGGCTCGAAGTGCTCGTCGAGGGGCGTCGGGACGCAGAGGATGATCGCGTCGAGGGTCGAGATGACGGCGAAGTCGGTGGTGGCTTCCAGCTTGCCCGAGGCGAGGGCGGCGGCGACTTCCTCGCCCGGGATGTGCTTGATGTAGCTGCGGCCGGCGAGCAGGGCGGCGGGCTTGGCGGGATCGATGTCGATGCCGACGGCGCGGAAGCCGGCCTTGGCGTAGGCGAGCAGCAGGGGCAGGCCGACGTAGCCGAGGCCGACGACGCCGACGGCCGCCTGATGATCGGCGAATTTTTGGGTAAGACTCATGATTGGGAAGACAAAGCTCAGGCAACCGGGACGAAATCGCGGAAGTATTCGACGGTCTCGCGGATGCCTTGATCGAAAGGGACGACCGGTTCCCAGCCGAGGACTTCCTTGGCGCGGGTGATGTCAGGCTTGCGGACTTTCGGGTCGTCGGGCGGCAGCGGCTTGGGGTCGACTTTCAGCTCGATGCCGAAGACGCCGGCGATGGCCTCCGCGAACTGGCGCATGCTCATTTCGTGGGGATTGCCGCAGTTCACCGGCTCGTGGCAATTGGAACGGGCCAGCCGCCAGATGCCTTCGACCAGGTCAGAGACGTAGCAGAACGAGCGGGTCTGGGTACCGTCGCCGAAGATGGTCATTGGCTCGCCGCGGAGGGCCTGGCCGATGAAGGCGGGGACCACGCGGCCGTCGTCGAGCCGCATGCGGGGGCCGTAGGTGTTGAAAATGCGGACGATGCGGGTGTCGACGCCGTGGGCGCGGTGGTAGGCCATGGTGGCGGCCTCGGCGTAGCGCTTCGCCTCGTCGTAGCAGGAGCGGATGCCGATCGAGTTGACGTTGCCCCAGTAGCTTTCCGGCTGCGGGTGGATTTCCGGGTCGCCGTAGATCTCGGAGGTGGACGCGACGAGGAAGGTCGCCTTTTTGCGCAGGGCGAGGTCGAGCGCGTTGTGGGAAGCGTAAGAGCCGGCTTTCAGCGTCTCGATCGGGATCTGGACGTAGTCGATCGGGCTCGCCGGGGAGGCGAAATGGAACACGAAATCGACCGGGCCCTCGACATCGAAGGGTTCCGAAACGTCATGCTGGATGAAGCGGAACGCCGGGTTCCCCTCGAGATGGGCGATGTTCCGGGCGTGGCCGGTGATGAAATTGTCGAGCGCGATCACGTGGAGACCGTCGGCCAGCAAGCGATCGACCAGGTGGGATCCGACGAAACCGGCACCGCCGGTGACCAGCGCGGTCTTACCTTTGAGGTCCTGAGTGAAATTCATGGGGTGGGGAATGGGGGAGGATCGGGCACGCTACCGCCCTTGGTCGAATGTCCGGATTTCGGACAAAACCAGCGGCGGGAAAGAAAAGAAGTGAGTTCCGGGCGGCATCAGGGGCGGCGCCTCAACGGCTTGATGGATCGAAAATTCAGGTGCTCGTTCAATAAAAAATGAACAGAATGACGGCCGCCCCGGCTTCATGGCAGGGGCTTGCGAGGAAGCAGCAGGGAGAAGAGATCCACCTCGATGATTTGCTCGCGGCCGAGGAATTCGAGCAGCACCTTGACCCGCTCGCGGGCCGGGAGGACTTCCACCACGGTGGCGCGGACCCCGCCGAGCGGACCGTGGGCGAGTTCCACCTCTTCGCCTTCGGTGATCCGCGGTCCGACGGTCAGGACTTCTGCGGTGCCCTGCTTGGCCACTTCCTGGCGCAGCACGTCGACGAAGTCGGCCGCCACCGCGGGCACCCGCCCGCCGAAGCGCACCAGACCGCGGACACCCTGGCTGTACATGACGGCGCGTTCGTCGCGATCCAGGGAAAAGCGGGCCAGCACATAGCCGGGGAAGAGCGCCTCGACCCACCAGACCTTGCCGCGGCGGGTCGCCTTGCGGTAGCGAAGCATCGGGCAAAAGACCTCCACGTTCTCAAGCTCCCGCAAGTGGGCGGCAGCGATCGCCTCGCGCTTGGTCTGCGTTTTCAGGCAGTACCAGGCAGGCTCGTGAGTGGAGGTGGGCGGATTCATTCCCCGAGGACTTTTTGGAGGAGTGGAAGCACGATGCGGCCCTTGTCGATCCAGCGTTCGAGCTGCTTGACCCGTTCTCGGACGAATTCACGCCGGGCGGGGTCCCTTTCGTCGCCGGCCGCATCGAGCAGCCGCCCGATTTTCGACTGGCCGCTCTCCAGGTGGGGGCGGACTTGCTCCCGGATGAAGCCGCCGACCAGCCGCTTCAGCTCGGTGTCCGCCTGATAGTGGATCCGTCGCGAGCTTTCGACCGGGATCTCGCGAACCGCGCCCAGTCCCTTCAAGGCGCGCAAACCCTGGCTGGCCGACCCTTTGCTGATGTCGAGCCGCTGCACCAGGTCGTCGAGTGAAAGCGGATCCGGAGAGATGAAGAGAAGACCGTAAATCTCGCCAATCGAGCGGGGGAAGCCCAGCACCTTGACGCCGTCAACGAAGACCTGGATCACCTGCACCTCAACCGGCCCGAGCGACGGAAACTCGCGGATCTCTTCTTCTTCGTCACGGACCGGAGGCACGGGTGGGAGATAACTAGCGAGTTTGGTTTGTTCAATCTGAAATGAACGATTCCGCCGGCTCATCGCCCTCAACCAGAAGGCCTCGCTCGCCGAGATGGGCCAGCCAGCGGGCGAAATCGAGCTCGGGAAAGTCCCTCGCCGCCCGTCCAGCCAGCTCCCCCGCCGGACGGGTGCCGTCCATCGCCGCGAGCAGCTGCTCGTGACCCGCCGGGAACTGGCAGGTCACGTGGCGGGGATCGACGACCGGCTGGCCGTTCGACGAAAAGTGCCGGTTCAAAGGGGAAACCCGTGGCATTTCGGACCCGCCGCGGGGGATTGCCAGCGCTTCGGAGCGGAGCTCGATGCCGCCGAAGCGCGCCGCTTGGAAGATCCAGCCTGCCAGTTCCTGCGAATGCCGGGTCGGTTCCCAGCCAGCGCCGAGCCGCCCGGCGGTCCGCTCCATCAGCTCCTGAACCGGCAGGAAATCGTCCCCCGCGTCCCCAATCACCTGCCGCAAGACCTTCACCACCGCCGCCTCTCCGGGAACTTCCGGCAGCGCCACCTCGCCCCGGCCCGCCGCGAAATGCAGCACCACCGCGGTGGTCGTGCCTTCTTCCAAAGGAGCGTCCTGCCGGCAAAGCAGGCTGTTCCGGTGGGTCCGGCCCGACAGCAGGTCGATCGTCTGTTGGAACAAAACCGGGTCTGCCGCCAGCGGGGCGAGCTTGTCCCACGACGCGGGGTCCAGCCCTTCCGGCAGATTGTCCTGAAGCCGCGCTTCTCCCAGATAGCGCAAGCCCCGCCGCCCCGCCCAGTCCGCGAACTGCGCGAAATACAAGGGATCGCAGACCGGCGCGAAGTCATCGAAAGGCAGCACCGCGGCCCCCTTGCGCGCCATGCTTTGGAAAATCGACTGGAGGTTCGCCGCATGGGGGGTCCCAGCTCCTGCCATCCCTGCCAAAGCCGCGGCCACCGCCTCCACGCTGCCGCCAAGCCCCGCCGCCGCAGGATTTCCCGCCAGCGCCCGGACCAGCGGCACCACGTCCCGCCGCAGCGACCAGCCGGGCAGCGTGTTGTAGCTGAGGCAGGCCACCCCGGAATCGGAAAGCACCTGCGCGCAGAGATCCATCACCCGCGCTTTCACCGCGTCCGGCACCCACGACAGGACCCCGTGAGCGATCAGATAGTCGCAGGGATGCGACGGCCGCCAATGCTCCAGGTCCGCGACCTCGAAGCGGATGTTCTCCAGCCCCGCCGCATAGGCCGCCTGCCGCGCGGCACGGATCGCGGTGTCGGAGTAGTCGATCCCCGTGAACTCGCTTTTCGGATAGCGCGCCGCCAGCGGCAATAGATTGTGGCCCGACGCGCAGCCGAACTCCAGGACCCGGCAGGCCACCGGCATCGCCAACCGCTGCATCCCGGCCACCCGCGCGCTCACCGCCAGACGGGAAATGTCCGTCACCGGATGGCTCAGCGCCGGATAGCGCCGTTCGGAATAAAGCTGTCTAACCGGATCGTTCACCCCTCCCTTTTGAACCGCTCCGGCCCGCCGTGGAAACCGCGAATCTCCGCATCGCGTAAAAAACCGCGAAAAATCACGACTGTTCATTTGACCTATTTCCACCCGTCTGATATCCGCCTTCCTCATCTCGACCCGCCTGACCCCGCCATGAAAGCCATCGCCCCCTCCCCCGCCGACCGTCTCCCCGCCCTGCTCAAGCAGATCTTCGGCTACGATTCCTTCCGCCCGCTTCAGCAGGAAATCATGGCCGCCACCCTCGGCGGCCTCGACACCGTGGCGATCCTCCCGACCGGTGCCGGCAAGAGCCTCTGCTACCAGCTCCCCGCCCTGGTCCGCGACGGCCTGACGGTCGTCGTCTCGCCGCTGATCGCCTTGATGAAAGACCAGGTCGACCAGCTCCACGCCGCCGGGGTCGCCGCGACCTATCTCAATTCCACCCTCGAGCCCGCCGAAATGGCCGCCCGTCAGGCGGACCTCGATGCCGGCAAGTACCGCCTCCTCTACGTCGCCCCCGAACGCCTGCTGGCCGGAGATTTCCCGCGCAAGCTGGCCGGCTGGAACGTCGGCGCGATCGCGGTCGACGAGGCCCACTGCATCAGCGAATGGGGCCACGACTTCCGCCCGGAATACCGCCAGCTCGCCACCCTGCGCGAACGCTTCCCCGGCGTCCCCTTCATCGCGCTCACCGCCACCGCCACCCCGCGGGTTCGCGAGGACATCGTCGCCCAGCTCCGCCTGCGGGAGCCGCAGGTCTTCATCTCCAGCTTCAACCGGCCGAACCTCAGCTACCGCGTCATCCCGAAATCCAAGCCGGAGCGCCAGGTCTGGGAATTCGCCGCGGCCCGGCCGCAGGACGCCGGAATTGTCTACTGCCAATCGCGGAAATCGACCGAAGCGCTCGCCGCCGTGCTGCGCTCCGAGGGGATTTCCGCCGTGGCCTACCACGCCGGGATGGAAGCCGCGGATCGCAGTAAAAACCAGGACGCCTTCCTCCGCGACGAGGCCCGGGTGGTCTGCGCGACGGTCGCCTTCGGCATGGGCATCAACAAGCCGAACGTCCGCTGGGTGATCCACTCCGACCTCCCGAAAAACGTCGAAGGCTACTACCAGGAAACCGGCCGCGCCGGGCGCGACGGACTGCCGGCGGATTGCCTGCTGCTCTACTCGCGCGGCGACGTGATGAAGCAGCTCCGCTTCCTCGACGAGATCACCGACGAGCAGGCCCACGCGATCGCCCGCTCGCAACTCGACCAGATGACCGAATACGCCGAGGACGAAGGTTGCCGCCGCGGCCACCTGCTCGGCTATTTCGGCGAGGCCTGGCCGCACGAGAACTGCGGCGGCTGCGACTCCTGCCTGTCGCCGCGCGAGACCTACGACGCCACGCTCGAGTGCCGGAAGTTCCTAAGCTGCGTCTTCCGCATCCGCCAGCACGGCGGCTTCACCACCGGCCTCCAGCACGTCGCCGATGTCCTCTGTGGCGCGAACACCGAGAAGATCCGCCGCTGGAAGCACGAGACGCTTAGTACTTACGGCATCGGCAGCGACACCCCGCGCGCGGAGTGGGTCGCGCTCGGCCGCCAGTTGCTGCGGCTTGATTTGATCCGCCAGTCGCAGGACGGGTTCTCGACCGTCGCCCTGACCGAAGCCGGCCGCGCCGCGCTCAAGGACGGCCGCCCTTTCCTCCTCGTCCGCCCGCCCGCCGCCACCCGGGACAGCGCCACCGCGGTCGCCAAGGCCGGCGACATCCCCTGCGACGAAGGCCTCTTCGCCGAGCTGCGTGCCGTTCGGAAAGACCTTGCCGTTGCCCGCGACGTGCCGCCCTACGTCGTCTTCTCCGATGTCGCGCTGCGCCACATGGCCCGCGAGTATCCATCGGATCCCGCCGCCATGCTCAGCATCCCCGGCGTCGGGGAACGCAAGCTTGCCGACTTCGGTGCGCCGATGCTCGAAACCATCGCCGCGTGGATCGACACCCATCCGCAGCAGACTTTCCCCGCCATCCGCCCCTCCGCGGAGCCCGTGCGGAAGATGAAAACCGACAACGAACTCAACGCGACCGCCCTCGCGACGCTCCACAGCTACAAGTCCGGCTCCACGATCAACCAAATCGCCAAGGAGCGAGGCCTCGCCACCAGCACCGTGGAAAGCCACCTCGCCAAGGCGATCGAAGCCGGCGAAAAGCTCGACCCGCGGTCCTTCTACAGCGCCGATGAGGAAGCGGAGATCCGCGCCGCCTTCGAAGGCCACGAAGGCCTCGCGCTCAAGCCGGTCTTCGAGAAACTCGGCGAGCGGATCAGTTACGGCACGCTCAAGCTCTTCCTCACCTTCGAACAAGCGGCGAAATCCGGCGCGACAAATTAAAACCGGTGATAAGGGAGAGACGTCGTTGGCGCGTTGCCAATCACAAGCTCCGGCTCCAAGCCCTGCATGAAATGACGGCCCCATGATCCCGGGATCGCCATGCTGCAAATTCGCTGCTAACAGATAGCAGGCCGCCGCGAGCTATCTCAACGCGCCCTCGCGTCCCGTGGCCTCCATCTACGACATCAAGCCGGCCTTCCAAAACCTCCTGCGGCCGCTGACCCGCGCCCTCGCCGCCGCCGGAATCACCGCCAACCAGATCACGATCCTTGCCGCCCTGCTGTCCTGCGCGGTCGGGACCTGCATCGCTATTTTTCCAGCTGAGCACTGGCCGCTGCTCGTCCTGCCCGGCTTCCTGTTCTTCCGCATGGCCCTGAACGCGATCGACGGCATGCTGGCCCGCGAGCACGGCCAGAAGTCCCGCCTCGGCGCGGTGCTGAACGAGGTCGGCGACGTCGTGGCCGACACCGCCCTCTACCTCCCGCTCGCCCTGGTTCCGGGCTTCGAGCCGCGCCTCATGATCGCCGCCGCCGCGCTGGCCATCATCACCGAGCTCACCGGCCTGACCGGCTTGCAGATCGGTGCCTCCCGCCGCTACGACGGCCCGATGGGAAAAAGCGACCGCGCCTTCGTGTTCGGCCTCGTCGCCCTGCTCGCCAGCCTCGGCGTTCCACTCGCCCCCTGGCTCACCCCGCTGCTCGGCATCGTCGTGCTTTTGCTCGCCTGGACCATCGTCAACCGCGCCCGCCGCGCCCTCGCCGAAACCCCGCGCGTGCCATGAACGAGAGCTCCTCGCCCACCACCCGCTGGCTCGCCTTCGCGTGGGGTCTGGCCGAGGCCACCGTGTTCTTCATCGTGCCCGACGTGCTGCTGACCCGGCTCGCGCTGAAGGATTTCCGCAGCGCCTGGATCGCCAGCCTGTGGGCGCTCGGCGGCGCGCTGCTCGGCGGGACCGTCCTTTACCTCGCCGCCCGTCACGGCATTGCCCCCTTCCTCCCCGATGCCTTCGACCACCTCCCCGGCATCTCCTCCGGTCTCATCGAGCGCACCGGCACCGCCCTCCAAAATCAAGGCCTCCCCGCCCTCGCGAGCGGCGCCCTGAGCGGCCAACCCTACAAGCTCTACGCCGTCCACGCCGGCCTGCAGAACATCCCGTTTCTCCCGTTCATCGCGGCCTCCGCCGTCGCCCGGCTCGCCCGGTTCCTACTGACCGCCGCCCTCGTCTGGGCCATCGGACTCGGCCTCCGCCGCATGTCGGAAAGCTCCCGGCTCCGCCTGCACCTCGGCGGTTGGGCGGCATTCTACGTCGTCTATTTCACCCTGATGCCGGGCTGACAATCCCGCCGGATCCGTGGAAACTTCCGCCGCCCGATGACCCCGCCGCCTGCCCTCACCGACCTGAAATGCCGCAACTGTGGAGCCGCGCTTTCCGCCGCGGATATCTCGCCCCAACTCGGCGCGGCGCGCTGCGGCCATTGCCGTTCGCTGTTCGCCCTGCCCACCTCCTCGCCGACATCCATCCCGCGCCCGGAAGTGCCCCTCCCCGCCGCATTCACGATGGAGACGCAGGGCGACACCCTCGTCATCACCCGCCGCTGGCGGAACGTGGGAGCCTGGTTCCTGCTCTTCTTCGCGCTCTTCTGGAATGGCTTCCTGATCGTCTGGCACGGCATCGCGCTAAGTCAAGGTGCCTGGTTCATGTCGGCCTTCGGCCTGATCCACACCGGCGTCGGTCTCTTCCTCATCTACTACGTCGCCGCCCTTTTCCTGAACTCCACCGTGATCCGCGCCTCGTCGCGCGGCCTCGAGTCGAAAACCGGGCCGCTCCCGTGGAAAGGCGACCGCCAGCTCGGAGTCGGCACGGTCAGCCAGCTCTACTGCACGGAGAAGGTGCACCGCTCGAAGAACGGCAGCACCACCCGCTACGGGGTCGAAGCCGTGCTCTCCGGCAACCGCCGCGACACTCTGGTCCGCGGCCTGCCCGAGGCCGATCACGCGCTCTTCATCGAACAGCGGCTCGAACGCCACCTCGGCCTCGCCGACGTCCCGGTGGCCGGCGAGCACGGGCGCTGAGCAGGGTCCCTGCGGATGCCCCGCCCCACCTGTTAGAAACCCGCCTCGCGCAGTTGATCCGCCAGGCGCTCGTCCTCCTCCGCCTCCCCCACCCGGCCCATTTCCCGCAGATGCCGGGCGCGGCGCTCCAGGTTCGACGGCCACAACGGCTGGAGCCCGACCATCATGTCGTAATCCGCCAGCGCGCGCTCGTGCTGTTTCAACGCGGTCAGCAGCGACGCGCGGGACTCGCGGAACTGGTAGCTGCGCGGAGCTTGCCCGATCGCGATGTCGAACTCCTTCAACGCGTCCTCCGGCCGCTGGAGATTCCAAAGCGCGAGCCCCCGGTGGTAGTGGCCGTCCGCCCGCTCCGGCTGCTCGGCGACCACCCGCGTGAAATCCTCCAGCGCCGCGGCCCACTTCCTCGTTTCATAGTAGGTCCGGCCGCGGGCGAAGCGGGCATCCGTGTAGCGGTCGATGTGGGAAAGCGCCTCGGTGAACTTCGCGACCGCCTCGTCCCCCTTCGACTGGTGGAAGGCCTTCATGCCCTCGTCATACGCCTGCTTGGCCTTGCCCCAGGTGATGATGCTGCCGAATTTCTTCAGCTTCCCATCGTCGACCACCGGCGGCGGCGTGCCCTCCGTCTGCGCGGCGAGGAAGCCGGACAGGAGGAGCGTGGCCAACAAAATCAGATGCACCTTCATGACGGGTATTCATGCTGTCATTCATGGGAAGCGAGGCAACCCCGCAGACTGTCCGCGACGACGAAGGCGGATTCCAAGCGTTGCCCGGGAGGCTCGGGAAACTCGGATCCGTGGATCGGGTTCCCGAAGGAAATCGGAAACGGCACCTCCATCCACGCGGAAGAGAAAAAGGGACTCAAGATGTGTTGGTGCCTACCCCTACGCCCGACTTGTTCGAGCGTGAAAAGGATTGCCACAAGCGTCTGCCAAAATCAGTTCTTGGTCCATGAAAGCAGGTTTACAGGCTCATTTGATGAGTGCCGTGGCAGCCCTGTTGCTCCTTTGGGCAGTTCCTGAGGACTTGTCCGCGCAAGAAGGCAAGGAAACCCCGAATGCCGAGAAGCTGACCTACATGCACCGCGACTGGTTTGGGGGTAAAAGTTACACCTCGAAAATCTCAGTCGGGTAGTGTAAATCTTCGTCTGTAAAAGCCCCGCAGCCGAGTCCGCCGGTCAGGCAGACGATGGAGCGTAGCGGAATCGTCTGCCTGACCGGCGG
>JBIPNO010000185.1:0-19019 GCA_044372775.1 Haloferula sp. | reverse complement strand
ACAACCCGGACCCGCACCCGCTTCCCCGACCGGTGTCAAACGGCATCCCGCCACACCCCGGAAAACCACCCGTCCTGCGGGTAATTTTAATTGTCGTCAGGGGGTAGTTTTAATCGTCGTCGCACAGACCATGATGTCGGCCACGGAGTTCCATCGACAATCATCCAATCAAGGTGCCGCGCGAGCTCTGCCAGATGGAACTCCGTCTGCAAGTACTGTTCAAAACCGCCTTCCTCAAATTCAGGAACGCTGACAGTGCTCCCTTGTGGCCGGTCCATCACTGTGGCGATTCGGGTGGTCTGGCCGTTCGGGTGAACAATTTCCAGATCATCGCTGTCTCTTTCCGGCCATTGCCTGTCTAGGTCGTTCAAGGGTTCTTCCCAATAGCCTGGTCCTTCGCATTCGAGGTAGTCCTCACCTCCCCAGCGGATCGGATGTCTACCCGGGGGGATGTAGACGTGAAGATACTGCTCCCTGAGTTCATCCAGTTCGGAAAAATAATCGTATCTATCGACTTGTGTCGGAGGATTGAATCCATGTCTGAACCAAAAGTGCGGTTTCATGGATGGAAACCAGACCCAGACCGGGGTTCCATCTCCAACGGTCAGCGTGCCTCGGATAAGCCCAGCCTGAGTAATGGCAAGCTGGAACTCTTTGTCGCTCGGGCACAGTGGTGTCCAAGAAACGCCGTCTCTCTCCCATGCCTGCTCATTAATCATCGCCTGGCGCATTTCTGTAGGCAGGAAACGGATAACGACTCGCAGTGGATAGTTTAGCCCGACGTCGACACTCACGGCAAGTCTTCTGCCGTAATTGGTGTTGCTGTGGAGAATGGGTTGGCCGTTGACCCATTCGAGGGTTGCGCCCGGGCTGAATGACCATGCATTCTGGTTCGTGTCCAAGTCACTTAGGGTTAAAGACGCTTGATTAGCGAAAACAAAGTGGGTTTGTGGTTCCTGCAGGGATTGAATCCAAGGATCAGGGTCGGTTACCGCGAGTTCCGGTGCGGCGCCGATGTTGACGAGCCACTGATTGTTGAAAGTCAGCGGTTGTGGTTGGGTGCGGTCGATATGCCCCAGTGCAAGCTTGCAGAGGCGACCGTAATTGGGGATATCCCGTGGATTATCAATCACTGGAAATTGATTTCCTAAGAGGAAATCTCCCTTCTGATCCACTGGAGTTGCCGTCCATAAAGCCGTCGCTTGAATTTGGAGGTTGGCACGGCTCTCGATGAAAGGGGTGAACGGGGTATTTCTTCGAACCCGTGCGATGAGCGGCGAATAAAGATTAAGAGGAGGTAGAGGATCATTTCCAATGAAACAGGGAGCGGAAGCATCGATGCCCGCTCGAAGCATCGATCCCAATGGAACGATCAGGCGCCCCTGAAAGGGTCTGACACGCAATTCCTTGTTTCCTTGCCTTATCACTTGCGTAGCATTGGTGGGGACGCAAAGAGCCAAGTCATGGTGGTTGCCATTGCAGTAAACGCCCCACTGCAGAGTCTCCCGCCGCAGCGGGTGGTTCGCAAAGCGGGTCAACCAGCCCTCGCCTTCGCCCGTGAGGAGGGCGTGGATCACTGTCTTGAATGCCTCAGGATAGAGGCGGGCGGCTGCGATCTGGCCCTTGGATGCATTGGGGCGGGCCTGCCAGCGAGCTAGGGCTGAATCATAGTCGTCCGTATCAAAGCCTGGCCTCAGTTCGTCCAAGAGGAAACGCATCCCCTGGATTAGTTGGCTTGTTTGGCCCTGAGATTCAGCGGAGATAATCGGGCATTCTGAGCGGAGTTTTTCTCCTGTTGTCGCGTTAGGAGGAAGCCCTGGGTAGGTATTGGTGGGGCGAAGCCATTGTGTGAGAGCTGATTGGATGATGTCTTGGCCGACTTGTTGGTAATTGTTGCCATCGCTGTCGTTGTAGAAGCGCCGAATCCAATAGAGGCCCCAAATGGAATCATAACCCTGTAAAAGTAGCCTTTGATCCTGACAGTAAGCCATCGTATCGCATAAGGCGGGTGTGAAAAGCTCCGGGTCCAGAGCGTGCGTGAGAGCTGGTTGACGGGGTGGGGTCTTCAGTAAACTAATAGCCCGCTGGTTGGCAGAGGTAATTAGAGCGAGCATATTCGGATGAGGAGGAGGCAAGGGCATGGTCAGATCATTTGGTCGGGGCTCTTGTTGCGGGAGTTGGACCGTTTCACACTAAGTGTAGTGCCGAGGCGTAGATCTTCGGCTCAGCGCTCTTCGCTGCCTGCGCTGGAAGGTTTCCTAGGTGCTTGTCGGTGATCGATGGTGCGGGCATGCCAAGCCCTAGGTTGGCGGAGCGGGCGGAGTGTGCAAGAGAGAAGAAGAAATGCTGAAGGGCTGGAAAGCTGAGCCGAAGGAAGGGAGGCGGAGGTCTGTCGATTACGAGGGTGAGCGGCTGGGCGGTGGCGGAGTGCTGAACGGGAGAGCTGTTAGAATCCCGGCGCTTCGATGAAGATTTGAAGCTGGCTGCCGAAGCGGTCGTGACTCATGGGGTGTTCCCAATGCTCCCGGAGCTCGGGCCCACGGCAGAACCGATGGATTGCTCGGACGGTGCCCGAGACATCGAAGGTTCCGTCCTGGTCGAGTGCGAAGAGAATCGGGGGGACGGTCATCCGGTTCTCTTTCAGCCAGAGGTCACGCAACCACTGGAGGTGGATTTCGAAGACCTGTGACAGATTTGTTTCAATGTCTGTGCGGTGGGTATCAATGAGCTTCCCCTCTGCGTCCGACCAGGTGCGGTGGGTGGGCATGGCGGTGAGGGGGAGGTCCGGCAAGAGGCTCGCGCAGCGGCCTTCCGCGTTTGCTTGATCCGTGACCTCGCGACCGCGGTTCCAGGCGGCCATGTGCGTCGGATTCGCCCGGTCGCAGAGGCTGAGTGCGACCGGGAAATTGGATTTTCCATACACCGCGGGCGCGACGATGTGGATCAGACCCTTCTGGAAGAGGTCCCGGAGTTCATGCGAGTTGAAGCCGTTGCGAAATGGAGAAGGTCGTGGGTTCATGGGAAAGGAGCTCGGGTGTCAGTGAAGTGCCGTTTTTGTCAGGGGGGGGGCGGCGGGTGCGTAGGCGAAGGAGAATAGGATAGAGCAGGAGGTGGGTGCGTTTCGGGGGCCGGGTGATGGGGAACCAGCGGGCTTCGGTGAATTCGCGGTGGAGGTCGTGGGCGTGGGGTGAAGGAAAGAGCGAAGGGTCAGGGATGGCGGGAAGCTCGACGACGAGGGTCGTCCAATCGAATCCGAAGAGGGAGAAGGGATAGCGCTGGGTGAAGAGGACTTGGCCGGGTTGCGGCGGATGGCCGAATTCCTCGCGGGTCTCGCGCCAGGCGGTGGCGTCGGCGTCGGCATCGTGGCGCGTGCTTCCGCCTCCAGGAATGCTCCAGATGCCGGATTTCCGGCGAGCCAGGAGGAGTTGATGCCCGCGTGGGGCTGTGGCGGCGATGAAGAGAATACCGGCTCCGCGGTAGTGGGGCATGGGTGCTGGATGAGGTGATGGAGCTCGAAGGCAGCCGGTGTGACGGGGATTTCCCGTCCGGGGATTCCGGGGATTCATACCCAGGGTAGGCCGTGTGGCGGCCAACCCTGGGCTTTGGGATGGAACGGCGTGGCCGTTCGAGGCGGATGGCGGATTGAGGATTTGTGATTGAAGGCGATGGTAGGGGTCAGGGTTGTGGGGTGAGGATGAGGCTGCCGCCGCGGCCGCGGCCGGCGGTGACGAGGGTTTTGGCGGTGAGGGAGGCTCGAATCCGCTCGTAGCTGGCTTCGTCCCAGCCGAGGGCGTTGCGGAGGGACTGGTTGCCGGCCCTGCCGCCTAGGGAGCGGAGGGTTTCAAGGAGGCTGGCTTCGGCTTCGTCGGAGAGCGGAATCGAAATGCCGGCGGGCGCGGTGTTGGCGGGTGGGCCGGGATTCTCGTCTTCGGCTTCGTCCTCGTCGTCCTCGTCGGTGGACGGGAGTGCGGGGAGGGCCTGGTTGCCATTCCAGAGGTGGGGCTTGAGGCGGGTGTCGCGAGCCCCGAGGCCGGTGTATTGGTCGGGGGTGCAGGTGAGGACGATCACCTGGAGGCCGCGGGCGGCGGCAAGGTCGAGCATGGATTGCAGGGCCTGGATCCGGTCGTTGTCGGCGTAGGCGAAGGCGTCGTCGAGGAGGACGGGCAGGCAGCCGTCGTGATTGGCGGCGAGGATCTCGGCGGTGGCGAGGCGGACGGCGGTGGCCACCTGTTCCTTGGCACCACCGCTGAGGGAATCGAAGCTGAAGCTGGGGGTGTCCGGCCGGGTGAGTTCGAGCGAGGCGCTGGCGGGATTGGCGAGGTCGACCTTCACGCGGACGCCGCGGCCGAAGAGGCACTCGAGGTAGCCGGTGACGCGGTCGGCGACGGGCTGGGTGACGCTTTCGCTGATGGCACTCTGGGATTCCTGGAACAGGCGGTGGAGCAGGCGGATGGAGTCGGAGTGGCGTTGTTCTCGGTCCTTGGCCTCGGTAGCGAGGGCGTGGCGGACCTTGGCCTGGAGAAGCTCTGCATCCGGGTCGGTGGATCCGTCGAGGGCCAGGGTGGCGCGTGCGACGGCGAGGCGGGTTTCGGCGTCGCGTTTTTTCAGTTCGGTTTGTTCGAGAACCCGCTGGAGGCGCTCGAGTTCGCGCTGAAGGGCACCGGGATTCAGCTCGGCGAGCGCGGCGTGGGTGGTCTCGAAGGCGCTGCGGGCGGTGTCGGCCGCCCTGACGGCGGCTTCGAGCGCGGCGGCGCGCTGGGCGGCTTCGCCGTGGTTCTGTTCGAGGATGCGGGCGGAGTTCTCCTGGTCTGCGAGCGTCCGGCGTCCGGAGTCGAGGGCATCGCGCTGGGTCTGGAGGTCCTGAGCGTGCTGCTGGTGGCTGGCGCGGCGGGCATCGGCTTCTGCCTGCTGGGTGCGTTCGCGGGTTTCCTCGGCTTGGAAAGCGGCGCGGGCTTCGCGCTGCCAGAGTTGGGCGGCATCGAGGTCCTGAGGCAGGGGCGGGGCCTGGCCGGTGGGGAGGACGGCGAGGCGCTGATCCACCTCGGTGCTGGCGGCGGTGAGGGCCGCCGTGGCGGCAGCAAGGGCATCTGGCAGCTCGCGGGCACCGAGGGCTTGGAGCTTGGACTCGGTGTTGGCGATGCGTTGTTCGATCACCTGCCGGGCGGCGACGGCTTCCGCGGCATCGGCGAGGCTCGGGATGGCGAGCCGGTCGAGGGCGGCGGCGAACTGGTCCTGGAGCTCGGTGAGTTGCCGGCGGGCGGAGGCGAGGGAATTCCCGCCGCCGGGCTGGATGCGCAGCAGGGTGCCATCGCCGAGCCGGAGTTCGGCGGGCTCCGTGATGACGCGGGGCTGACCGGTGGCGAGCGGTTGGCCGTCGAGGAGGACGGTCTGGGTGGAAGCGACGAGTTCGATCCCGGCGGCGATGGCGTTCAGGGCGCTTTCGGCCTGGGCGGCGCGGGATTCGAGCTGGCGGAGGGCGTCGAGCTGCCGGGCGTCGATGGCCGGGAGTTTCGACAGGGCCTCGTGGTCGCTGGCGAGGGTGCTGCGGACTTCGGCGATCTCCGCGGCCTTGACGGCGAGGGACTGGTGGGCGGCGGACTTTTCGAAGCGGGCGACGCAGGCGGTCGCGAGATCGTGATGTTGGCGGGCGAGGCGCAGGGCCTCATTGACGGCGCGGTGGGCGAGTTCGGCCTGGCTGGCGGCGACGCGCGAGGTGGATTCCTGGTCGGCGACGAGCGAGAGCTTGGCTTCGGCGGGGACCAGCGAGTCGCGGGTCGCCGCGGCCTGGGCGCGGAGTTCGCGGATCTGCTGGTCGGCCTTCGCGAGTTGGTCATGGGCGTCTTGGGCGCTCTTGAGGACCAGCTGCTCGTTCTCGAAGCGGGCCCCGAGTTCCTTGGCCTGGGCGAGGGATTGGTGGGCCGCGGCAAGTTGCGTGCGCTGGCCGGGCAGGGCCTCGCTGGCGGCGTTCAGCGTGGCAGCGGCTTCTTCCTGGTCGGCGACGGCTGCGGCGAGGCGTTGCTGCTGTTCCTGAGCGCGGGTGAGGGCGATCTGGGCTTCGTCGACGATGCTGTTGGCGCGGTGGAGCGGTGAATTCGCCTTCGGGCTACCGTTGTTGGTGAAGATCTGGAGAAAGTCCGCGGCGAGCTTGCTGCGGATCTGCTCGTCGGTCGCGGACTGCATGATGGCGGCGAGCCCGTCTTGCTGGAGGCGCTGGACGAGGTCGGCCCGGTAGGCGGCGGCGTGGGCGCTGGCGTCCTGGCCGGCGGTGCCCTGCCAGACCCAGAGGTGCGCCCAGCGGGTGGTGAGATCGTTGAGGCGGTTGGCCACTCCGGCGGAATTCCCGATGATTTCCGCGAGCTTGTCTTCCGCGGCATCGCCTTGGAGGCTGACGCCGCCTGTGGAGCTAAGACGGGCGGTCCCCTGCGTCCCGGCGAAGCGCTTTTCGACGGTCCAGGTTTCGCCGCCGGTTTCGAAGGTCAGCCTGACCTCGGGATCTCCCGAATGAACGAGGGATTTCATCGAGTTCCTCAATTCACCGCCGGCGCGGTGGCGCATGAAGAGAGCGCGGTGGATGGCCTCGGCGAGGGTGCTCTTGCCGGTCTCGTTGGAGCCTCCGATGAGGTTGCGGGATGGGTCGAAGTCCAGCGTGAGATCGCGGTGGATGCGGTAGTTGCGGACGTTGAGGGAAAGAAGGCGCATTGGGAAAAAACTGAGAGGCTGAAAAACTGAAAAGCGGAGGGCGGAGACGCCGGTTGGCTCAGCGGAGGGCCGTGTGGAGGTGGCGGAGGGCGAGGTTGGCTGTCGCGGCATCAGGGCCCGTGCTCATGGCAATGAGTTTCGCGGCGACCGCGGCGACCAAGGGGTCGGCTGGGCGGAGGGCGAGGGACTGGATTTCCTCGTCGGTCGGCGCGATGGCGACTCGGTCTTCGAGCTTCAGGCGGAGCAGGCGGGCGTGGAGCCCTTCGATGAGTTCGGCGAGCCGGCGCGAGGTCTCGATGCCGAGGATGCCGTCGAGCGACAGCTTGAGCAGGCTGTCCTGGCCCCAGTCACCGATGCGCTCCGCCAGCGCGCTTTGGAAGGCGTCGAAGCCATCGTCGGCGGTGAAGCGGTGGGTGAACTCGTTCCAGCGGAAGCGGCCGGTCGCCATTGGGAGGACCCGAGGCACCTCGCCGCGGGTGGTCGACACGACGAGCAGGTTGCCGGGGTCGTTCTGCGCGCCTTTGGGGAAGCGGTCGATCTCGGGAGTGCCGGAATACCAGGCCTTGGGGCCGACCTGTTTGGTGCCATGCCAATCGCCGAGCGCGATGTAGTCGATCTCGCCTTCCGGCAGTCGGGCGAGGTCGATGCGGTTGAGGCCTTTGCTCTCTTCGTCCTCGTCGTCCTGACCGGATTCGAAGCCTTGGATGCTGCCGTGGGTGAGCACGATCCGGGGCAGGTGGAGCGGGAAAGCCGGGCCTTCGAAAGCGTTGCGGATCCAGGCGGAGGGGTCGGCATTGTCCTGGCGGCGGAGCAGGGGGCCGGGGAGGATGACCGCTTGTTCGAGGACCAGCGGTTCCGGGGTGAGGAGGACCTTCAGATTTGGGGCGAGCTGCTGCTGCTGGCCGAGGAAAAACGGCTGTTCCCAGAGGCTGCCGGGGCCGCCGTGGTCGTGGTTGCCAGGGATGACGATGACGGGCACACCCATCTGTCCGATGGCTTCGCATGCCATCGCTACGGTGGAGTCCAGCGGGCTGGGGCTGTCGAAGAGGTCGCCGGCGACGAGGACGAAGGACGCCTGATGTTGGCGGACGGCATTGGCGATGCGCTTGAGGCATTCGAAGCGTTCGCTCTGGAGCCGGGCGCGCTTGGCATCGTCCGTTACGCGGGCGTAGGGCTTGCCGAGTTGCCAGTCGGCGGTGTGGAGGAAGGTGAGTGACATGATGGGAAAGGTGTTAGATCAACAGTGGAGGTTCAATCATCGGTGCCGATGGAGTCATTCTATCAGCGTACTGAAGTGATCTGGTTTTGGAGGATGTGGGTGAAGACTGCGGGCAGGTCGGTGGGCCTGAGGTTGGCGGCGGCGTTCGGGATGACCCTCCGGATGCCTTTGCTGCCGAGTCCGAGTCCGTGGACACGGGTCCCGTCGGCGCGGATGGCGTCGAGCATTTCGCGAGCCTTGTCTTCCTGCAGAGTCATCCCGTCGCTGAGAACCCAGAGATGGCGGTGCTTCCGGGAGCATTGGCGGAGGATGTCGGCCGCGGCCATCAGGGCGGGGCAGAGCAAGGTGCCCCCAACGGGCTGAAGCAGGCCCGCCAGGCGGGCGGGGATCTCCGGGTCGCTTGGGTTCCCGGCGGCTTGGAGGATTCTCGTGTTCCGATTGAACGAAATGATGCTCAGCGGGATGTCGATGCGGAGGCAGATCTCGCGGATCACCACCAGGGCGTCGAAGGTGGCCGCGGACCTTTTTCCTCGCATCGAACCGGAGGCATCGACCGCGACCACGAACGCGGGATCGGGCTGGGGATGGTTTTGGGTCCGTTGCCAGAGACGATCGTAGTAACGGGGATCGGCTTCGCACTGCATGGCGATGCGGAGGTCGATGCGCTGGCCGGAGCTGTGGAATCGGCTGCGGCGATGCCGGAATCCTCCGGTGAGGAATCGCAGGAGAACCGCGGCGCAGTCTTCGATCAATCCGCCATTGCGGGCGACGGCTTGCTCGTAGGTTTTGGAGGCGCCGGATGACAGTTCGGGTTCTCGATCCCCATGATAGTAGAGCAGGCCCGTGTGGTTGACGATCGTGTTGGTGTCGTCGGAGTCGCTGATCCGTGCCCGCCGATCTGCGAGCTTGATGTCGCCCCAGGTGGGTTCGCTGTCCGGGTGTTGAAGCAGTTCGATGAAAACGGGCACGAGGCGTTGCCAGACGATGGACCAGCAGTGGTGCTGCCGCATGCGGATCTCCCGCTCCTTCGGGGTGGGCGGTGCCTGGCGATCCGCGGACTCGTAACAGAGCGAGACCGGGTGGTGTTGATAGGCTCTTGCGATTGCGGACGGAACCTCTGCCCGTGCCGGGGGGAATGCGGCCACTGCCTGTTGAAAGTAGGGCCAGATCCCATCGACGGCCGCGTCGGCGGCGGGATGGAGCTTGAGGATGGGGGTGGGATTCCACCAGCGGTCGAGCAGGCCCGAGAGGAAAGCCGTTGCCGGGTCCGTGGCGACGCGGGCCGCGGTAGCCTCGCTCGCTTGGCCGAGCAGATGGTTGTTGTAGAGGCGGATCCACGGCGCGCTGCCAGGGAAGCGTTGGAGCAGCCAGTTTTCGATCCGGCAGTCCTCGACGACATTGAGCAGGTAGCTGAGCCAACCTTTGTGCCGCTCGGGTGGGACGATGTCGACAAGGCGGGTGATGGCGGCGTGGGCGGACTCGTGCAGGATGAGGCCGCGGCAATAGTCGGGCGGCCGCAGCTCGAGGTCGTCGGGATTGGTGGTGATCACGCGGGTGGCCCAGTTGAAGGACCACGGGCAGCCCTCGTTGCCGGTGCGGACGATGATGTCCGGTTGCGACGAGGCGAGAGCGGCGAGGGACTGGAGTTCGGCGAGCAAGGAGTCGATGAGTGAGGTTGCGGGGAGGGCGGCAGGGCGGTCTCAGGCGAGTCCCGAGGCGCGCGCGTGGGTGTGGATCGCCTTGCGGTCGGCGGCGTCGGGGTAGCGGCCGGTGTAGATCCGTTCGACCGCGTTCGCCAGGCCGTCGCGCGGACTGGTAGAGCCCCAGGCAAGCTGGGACTGCCAGAGCTGGAGAGTGGCGAGGAGACTGCGGCGTGTGAAACTGTCGCGTTCGCGGCGGTGGCGGCCGATTCCCGGGCTGCTGCCCTGGGGGTCGGCTGCCTTTCCGACCGTGGTGTGGAAATGCGCGAGGTGGGGCAGCAAGGTTTCGATCTCGTCGGCCGCGGCGAGCGTGGGAAAAAGTGGATCGATG
Organism: Haloferula sp.; assembly: GCA_044372775.1. Lineage (GTDB taxonomy): Bacteria > Verrucomicrobiota > Verrucomicrobiia > Verrucomicrobiales > Akkermansiaceae > Haloferula. The sequence continues at coordinate 9,070 of JBIPNO010000185.1, read as the reverse complement.
GGATCTGCCTGATAGGCGCGGCCTTTCCAATGGACGACCGGTTGCGTGCCGAAGACCAAGGTCCGCAACATGGCGAGTGAGTCGGCTTCGGTGGGGGTCTGGGCCTGATGCCAGATCAACCATCGGTTGCGGAAGGCCGGACTCAGGATGTTGCGGCCGGAGTATTCCGCGGGATTGAGGGTGGCGAGGAGCCGGAACTGCGGCGAAGGTTCGACATCGCCTGCAAGACCGAAGACCGTGCCCTGGCCTTCGCTCAGAATCAAGGTGGCGGGTGACTCGAGGGCGCTGTTGAGGCGCTCGAGCACTTGGGGTTCGGCGAGATTCATCTCATCGAGCAGCAGCCAATGCCCGCGCCGCATGGCCACGGGGAGCACCCCTTCATGGAATGCCCAGCCTCCCTCGGCGGGTGCGTATCGCCCGACGAGTTCTCCGGCGTCGGTCTGGCCGTTGAGGTTGAGGCGAACGACCGCCTGGCCGAGGCGGTGGGCGAGATAGAGGATGGCGGTGGTCTTCGAGGCGGCGGTCTCGCCTTCCAGCGCCACAGGCATCCCGTGGGTTGTCCCGGTGATCACGGCGTGCAGGGTTTCGGCGAAGGGCTGGTCGAAGCAGAGCCCGGCGAAGCGGCTTGCCGAAGGGACCAGCTTGAGGTCTTCAGGAGTGGTCTGGCCACACGATGGCAGCCAGGTGTCGAGGAAGCGTGACTTGCCGTCTTCACTGCCGAACATGGGGAGGACGGGTTGGCGGGCGATCGGAACGGCGGGATCGGCGGCGTAAGTGTTGTCGTCCGCTGGCGAGAGTTCCTCGCGGACGGCCTCCCAGGAGGCGACTTCGATTCCGCGGGCGCGGGTGCTTTGGAGCAGCGCGGGTTCCGCGTCCGGTCCCGCGATCACGAACTGGCAGACGCCGATAGCGCGGACGACTCGGTGACCGCGTGCGCTGAGGATAGCGGAGGCGGACGCCTCTTCTTCGGGGGGGAAACCGCGGAGGCAGATGGTGTGAGAGGATTGGAGCAGACGGGAAGCGGGAGATTCGGTCATAAGAAATTTTGATCGGGTATCGAGTGGGTCTATCTGAGGCGCGGGAAACATGGGCCGGGACGCAAGGCCCCGGGGTTTCAGATAAAGTTTTCCTCGAGCAGGCTATCTGGGGCGAACTCGGGAGTGTTCTGCAGTGCTGCAAGCTCTTCATCCACGCGGGGCAAGACGCCGAACACGGCCTTCTCCAAGTCGGGGATCGAGGCAATGAGCGCGGCCTCGACGTCTGACCGCAAGGTCAGGCTGTCGAGCCCTTCAAAGGCGCTGAGAAGGTCGAGGGCGTGGGCGTCGAGCTGATGGCGCAGCCAGTCCCAGCCGATCCCGAAGATTTCGCAGTCTTCCGGTTGCAGGAAATCCCCGACCCAGCCCCCTTCGGAGGCGGCGCGGAAGGTGCCATCTTCATCAACTTGGCAGACGCGGTAGACGCCTCCGAGTTGATACTGGTGCGGGTTGCTCTTGGAGATCACGCGGATGCGTGCGCCTTCGTTGGGAATCGTGGTCATGAGGGAATGTGGGTGCTTGGTTCTGGATCGGGGAGGGGTTTGGTTCAGTGGGTGCATTCGAGTTCGGATTCGAGTTTCGCCGTGCAGCCGATCACCCGATCCTTGAGCGAAGGGATGCCCTGGATCAGGGCAAGGGCGACATCGTCGCGGAGGCGCAGGCGTTGGAGGCCATCGAACGCCAGGAGAAGTTCCAGGGCTTCGCTGGAGAGTTTGGTTTTGAGCCAATCCCATCCGACGTGGTGCGCGAGTTGGCAGTCTTCCCAGCGAATCCATCCATGGACCTTGCCCGTGGAATCCTTGGCGCTGAGCGTGGAGTCGCTCGAGTCAATGCGGACGACGGTGTAGGTTCTGCCGCGAACGTAGTCGTGGCAGTCGAACATCGAAATGGCTTGGATGCTGTCGCCGGGTCGGAAAGAGCAGGCTTGAGGGCTATTGCGGAGGTTAAGTCGGCGGTTGTTGCGGCGTTTCATTTTAAGATTCGAGGTGGTTTGTTGATCAGGACGATTGACGGGAGGGTGGGGCACGTAGCGGGATGATCGGCTCGTTCTAGATCTTTAGGATCGAAGGAGACCGGGACTGGGATTCCGGCAATCCCATGCAGGCCTTCTCTGGCGGGCAGTGGCGGGGCACGGCGTCACCGGACCGGTACGACCTCCCGATGGGCGGGCCGCAGAACACGGCGGTCGCTCGGGACGTCGGACGGGATGTGGCTTGTCAGCCGGGGGACTTGGCGTGCCCGGTTTCAGGCAAGCTGGTCCCAGTTCCCCTGTTTTGCTATTCGCCGGGCGGTCGAGGTCGAAAGACGGTCGGGGTCCGGGATGATCCCGACGCGCCCGAGGTCGAGGCGGTCGGCATCGAGGCAGACCGCGAGTGTGGGTTCCGTCTGGACGTCGCCACCGTTGTGAATGCGGCAGGCGGTGACCAGAAGCTCCATGCGGGATTCATCGAGCTCGAAGTGGCCTGCTTGGCGGAATTCGATGGCAAGATCCGCCCCGCGCGGACCATGCCCGGGATCCCTGAATTCGTTGTGGCGGCAGGAGTCGTGGAACAAGGCGAAGAGGCGCACCACTTCGATCTCGGCCGGATGGTGGCGGCAGAGGTAGAGCCCGTTGCGCAGGACGGTTTCCCAGTGGCGGGGTCCGTGTGCGGATGAGGGATCGAGGCGGAACTGGGCGATGACCTGCCGCCACAGCGCGGAATGACGTGGGGCTTTGATCATGGGCGCGGCGACGTGGCGGCTTCGGTGGATGCCTCCCAGTTGCCAAGCCACTCGCCGGTCACCACGGTATAGGTGAGATTGCCCTGCTCCAGATCAACATCGGGCAGGAATTCATCGTCGAATGCGGACAGCAATTCCTGAAGATCGGACTCCTTGAGGCCGGAGCTTTTGAGGAGGACGACCGTTCCTGCGACGCTGCCGTTTGCCAGATAGTGCAAATCGATGGCGGCCACGTCCTCGTCGTTCCGCTGGGCGAGGAAGCGTTCGGAGGATTGGGTGCGGAGCGTGCGTTTCCAGGAAATCGTCATGGGTCGGAAAGGGGATTGGGACTCAGCTCAGCGAGCGTGCGATCCAGAGCGCGGTGGCAAGCCCCGCGGGAATGGCGGCGATCATGACCAGGCAGCCACCGCGAAAGCCGAGGCCACTTCCGGGGATGCTGAGGTTGGTGTAGCGCCGTCCACGGGCGCTGGTTCCGACGCGAAATCCACGGGTGCCCACCGAATAGCCGACGCCTTTCTGGCTGAGATTGATCCGGAAGGGACCGAGGTTGACGGATTTGCGGTAGTAAAAGCCCATGGGTTGGAGACAGGAACGGCGGGAAATTACGAACGGGTGTGGGACAAGCGCAGGGGGATGCTTGAGAATTCCCGAAGATTTTCCGAGTGGTAGGGGCGGTGGGTGTCGAACCCACGTCCTCCCGCTTATAAGGCGGGCGCTCTCACCGGCTCTGAGCTACGCCCCCGACTCGAAAGAGAAGGTGGGGACGTATTCGGTCAGGCAGGGTGCCGTATTCCGGAGCGAGGCGGGGAAACTTCATGGCAGCGCGACGGATTCGCAGAGGGCTTCGAAAAGCGGCAGTGCCCCTTCTCGGAACGGAAAGGAGCCCGCGGCTTCCACCGCGACGGTGGCTTCCTGCCGGCTGGCCCCGAGGAGGACGAGCAAGGAGGCCGCCGCGCAGCCGGTCCGGACCTGGCCGTACTGGCAGTGAATCAGCAGGGTCCGGCCTTCCTTGAGTGTGGAGATCGCGTTTGAAAGCGACTCACGGAGAGCCGGAGCATAAGCAGCGTCGCAGTTGGCCGAGGTCGGGCAATGATCCCAGCGGAAATTCGAGCGGTCGCCGCCAGCCACCGCCTTGCCGTACTGACCCAACTCGCCGCCACTGACGAGGCAGAGCACCCGATCAACTCCGGCGTCCTCGATGGCCCGGAGGTCTTCGGCGAGCGGTTCTCCCGCTCCGGGGATGGCTGAAAGCAGCACCTTTGCCCTCGGATGGAGGTCCTGAATGCGCGGGGAGTTGAGTTCTCGGAGATTCACTTTGAAAGAAAGGGCGGCCGGCTGACGATTCAGGCGGCCCGAAAGGCGTTGATGGAGTGGTGCTAACCGGTTGCGGAAGGTTTGTCACGTAAAAAAGAAACATTTATTCTTGTTGGTGGCTTCTCTTGCTGTCTCTTTGGGCTCGTGAACCTGAAACGGCTAGTGGAGAGCGTCCGCCATGAACTGGCGCAGGCGGGCTTGGATTGCCTGCCTGATGGGCGGACGAGCCAGCGTCTGGACGAGCGAGTCGTGAGGTTTCTCCGGCACGCCGGAGTGGTTTCGCCGCCCGACGGGCATGGGCCTGGCGCGGTTTGGGGAGGGCTCCAACATGAGCAGATCCTTGCTTGTCGGGCGCTCCAGATGGCGGGCGCGACGCTGGCGGAAGTGGCGGAAAGCCTGCGGGGTCGAGACGAGGAAGCCCTCCGCGCCCTGCGGAGTCAGGTCATGGCAACGCTGCGCGCTCCCGAAAAGATCGAGCCGGCCCGAAGATGCCCGTCGTGGCGAATAGGCGAGGACTTCATCCTCGTGAGCCCGTCGGGGCGGCATGTTCCACATGCCGTTCTATCTGAAATCCAAAAACTGCTGTCGTCTCTTCCCGAATGAAATCCTCTGCCTCCAAGCTTTCCCGTTCCAAACAAACTTTGCCCCATGGGCTCGCCACCCTATTGGAAAATGGCGACCGGGTCCCTCTTCCCCTGCGCGCCATCGACGTCCGCTTCGAAGTCGTCGGGGATTGTGTCCAGGTGTGCCTGCAGCAGGAGTTCGAACTCGAGGCACCGAATCCGGTCGACGTGGTTTACGCGTTCCCGCTGCCATCCGACGCGGCGGTGCATCAATGCGTGATGACGATCGGCGACCGGCGGGTGGAGGCCCGGGTGAAGCCTGCCGCGGAGGCAAGGGTGAGCTATGACGAGGCCCGGCGCGGTGGCAACCGGGCGGCGCTGGTCGAGGGTCTGCGCGACAATCTTTTCGAGCTGAGCCTCGGGAACGCGCAGCCGGGGGATGCGATCCGGATCGATTTTTCCTATGCCCTGCCGCTGGCCGGACATGGCTCCACTCGTGAACTGCGGATTCCAGTTTGCCCGGGTAGCCGCTACGTGCCTGGCAAGGTGGTGGGCGGCGACGGGGGCACCGACTTGGTTCCGGATGCTGGACGCCTGGCGCGCGCCCGGATCGATGCGGGGCATCGCGATGCGGCGGTCTTCTACTGTGCCGGCAGGCTTGACGGGGCGAGCGGGTTGGAGAGCCCGAGTCACGAAATCGAGCAGGTGAATTCCGGTGGGATTGTCGCGGTGATGCTTTCCGGGGATGTGGAGTGTCCGGATCGTGACTTCGTCCTGACCTGGACAATGGCGGCGGCCGCCACCGCGCTGATGTCCCCCGGAGATCCGGTGCATGTGCTCTGTTCCTTGACTGGTGCAGGGGCCCCGGAGAAGGAGCCGGAAGGGCGTGATATCCTATTCCTTCTGGACTCGTCGGGCAGCATGAAGTGGGCCAACTGGTTTGGATTACTGGAGGCCATGGAGCTGGCTCTGGGCCTGCTCCGGCCGTCGGATCGCTTCAGCATCAAGCTTTTCGATGAAATGCTGAGGGATCGCAGCGACGGTTGGCGGACGCCGGATGCCGCGACGCTGAACGAGGTGCTGGACCGGCTCCACGCGAATCATCCGAGCGGTGGCACCAAATTCACCGAAGCATTCTCGGCCGTGGTTGCGGAGGCGGCTCATCGGCGGCGCCCGGTGATCGTGCTCGTCACCGACGGCCAGTTCGGCGACGAGGACCGCGCGACCCGCATCGCCCGCGATGGCGGAGTGGAAGTGCACACCTTCGGGATCGATTCGAATGTCAACGAAGGGGTGCTGCGGAAAATCGCGCGCCGCACCCACGGCACCAGCAGCCTGGCTTCGCCGGGACAGGATCTGGCGGAGAAGGTTCGCTACCTGATGGAGTCGCTGCTGGCACCGTCGATCCACCGCATCCGGCCCGTGGGGGATTGGAAGCTGGTTGGCTGCCCACCCTCCCTGAGAAACGGTCAGTCGGCGCTGGTCGCCTTCCGCCAGCAAGGCGGGACCGGTATCCCGCAGTCGATCGAGGTCGACTTGGAACGGTCGGACGGCAGCACGGTCCGCCAGTCCTTTCCGGTGACGCCGATGCAGGGGCCGGCGGCATCGGTGCTGGCCAGCAAGTTCGAGGTGGAAGCCCTGATCGACGAAGGCTTCGATGCCGAAGCGGTCGAGCTTGCCTGTCGCCGCAATATCCTTGCGCCGGGAGCGTCATTCGTTGCCGTGGACGAGTTTGAAAGCGTGGTGGTGGCTAGGGGAAGCATCGAGCAAGCGAATCTCGTGCCGGGCACGCCGGATGTTCTGTCCGTCCGGAACGGTGACGTGGCTGGCTCCAAGAAGGTGCCCGACAAGGCAAAGCCGAAGGCACCGAAAGCGGGCAAGAACTCGTCATTGCCAGCGAAAGCCAAGCCGAGCAGGAAACCGGCGAGAGAAGTCGCGTGCTCAAGGAGGCCGTCTCCGAAGTGCGCGCCTCCCGACGTGAGGAGAACTCTTCCGGATCACCAGGCCGAACTCGCCGCATTGGCAGATCGGATATGTTGCTTCGAGCCTGTTTCGTGGAAGAGGCTGTTTGAAGAGACCCTGCTGCCCTGGGCGGCGTCGAATTCACTTTTCGAGGATCGACTACTCAAGTCGATGCAGGACCTTGCGAGGATTCGTAGCGGCCCATCTGTCAGGTCCTGCGCCTTAGCCATCCTAAGCTCCCTGATTCAAACCCCAATGTGGCTGGGGCAGCGTGACCCTTTGGAGGCCTTCATTGAGCAGCATCGGGCCTTGCTTAAGAATCTCACACCCTAATGCAATTTCGCAGTAAGGCCGACACCACCCGAAACTCCGCCGCGAAAGCGCTCATTCACCTTCATTCCAGCCCTTCAGATTCGATTTTCATGAAGCTCCAAACCTTGCCAATGCTCTCCTTCTTCCTCGTTCCATTCCCAGCCCTTGCCGAGGTGGCCGGAGAGCCGCAAGCCAAGTCCGCCGGGACGCCGCCGGCGATCGTGAGCCCGGTCAAGTTCACCGACGGTAGCCTCGTCGGTCAGATCGGCAGCGAGGAGATCGAGAGGATGGGGCGGCGGGAATTGAAGCTAGGCGGGGGGCACACTCACGATTTCTTGAGCAAGGAGGGCGAGGTGATCGAGACCCGGACCCTGGCAGCCTATCGGGACGCGATCCTCGGAGGTTGGAATGTTCACGGAAAATTCGCCGTGGCCTGCGCGGGCACCTATGCCGAGGCTTGGAGCATCTGGGATTTTCTGCAGAAAGCGAAGCCTGCGCGGGTCTCGCATTTCGGCAAGGATTGGCTCGGCACCCTTTCGGTCTCCTTTCTTCCATGGTATGGGAGCGATGAAAGGGTGGCTCTGGAAGCCGACGTCAAAGCGGGCAAAAACCTCAAGGATTACCAACAGAGTGGGGAGATTCGCAAACTCGAGGTCGAGGCGAAATCCGCGACTTTCGAGGGTGTCCGTGGCCACCGGATCGAATGGTTGGCATCGGGCGACATCGATGGCGATGGGATCGAAGATCGATTGGTTCGGATTTCCGGGTGGGCGATCGAAGGGAGTGCCTTTTGTGGTGAGAGCTATGTGGTAAGCCGAAAATCCATCGATGCCCGATGCTCGGTGATCGAGGAGTTCCTCCCTGAATCCGGGGTGGCACATTGATGGTTTTGCCTGAACGGACTTTGTGGCGGTGTGCTTCGATCGCCTCGCTGGTTCCTGGGTTTGGCCCCACAAGATCTTCTTTTCCCAAGGCAGCGCCCCGATCACCGCTCAGGCGGGGCAGGGCGGTTGGCGAGGCTCTGGCGCAGGGTTTCAAGGATCCTGTCACTCAGACGGAATCCGGTTGCCGCCAACCTCTGGAAGGCGTCTTCAAAATCAATCAACCCTTCCGAGGCGGCATCCATCAGCAGACCCGCCGTGCCGGTGATTTCCAAGCCCAACGCGCTGGCAACCCTGCGTCCCCGCTTCTCATCAAGAATCAGCAGGCTACTGGCCCGGTGCTGCCATGCCAAAGTGATCGCGGATGCCTCTCCGGCATCCAAGGAAGCCGTTTCTTCGAGATAAGGCGTTTGATCCGGAATCACGGAAACCCAATCCGGCTTGGTCGAAAAGAACCTCCTCAGACTCTCCGGCGCGCCTGGATGGACGGCCTCAAGTCGGATGGTGTCGGTGACCACCACCTTACCATAGAGCCTGCGGAGCAGATCCAGTTCTCCCATCTCTGCCAGACAGGACAAGACGGAGTTATCGCTGACGACGATCACCGGACGGCAGGCCGGAATTCAGACGAGCGGCGGGCATCCGCCAGGATCTCCTCAGTCGCTTGCCCCGGCCAAACGCCGTGACGGGACAATAAAGCCTGCGCGTCCCAACGCGATTCCAACTCCAGCATCCTGCGGACTTGCTCCAGCGAAAGCACGTCCTTCGCATAGGCCTCCGCCGCCAAAGCCTCAAGGGCCGCACGGCCGAGGTTCTGGAACCCGGCACCAAGCTCTGTCGCCAGGTCGTCAGGGATGTTCACGGTTAAGATCATCGTCAAGAAGCGTATTCCACGCGCTGCCCGAGAGCAAATCCCAAAACCTCCCACCGAATCGCCAATCGGTTGTTCCTTTCGTCCGGCGTCTCGAAGTCTTTACCGAAGTCGTGGGGGGACTCTGAGTCACGAAGGCTTCGATGGCATCAGGATTGCGGATCGCTGCGTCGTGGTCGCGAGGCCTTTCCCGATGGAGTGGGCCTTGATGGTGTGTCGGGCGAGGGTCGAGCGGCTACGGGTCCATGCCCGTGAATGCCGTGTCAACTGGGGCTTTGGTAGGCGACTCGGGTTCTTGTAACTCATTGGCGATAGGTGACAAATGGTGACAAAATACATTCCCGTTCGTGCCCCAAATTGCTCCAATCCATCTTGCCCCTCTGTGGCAGATTCGGGCAAATTTAAGGACTT
>JBIPNO010000151.1:0-5224 GCA_044372775.1 Haloferula sp. | reverse complement strand
TCCTTGTCCCGGAACTCCCCGTGGTAAAGGAACTCCCACTCATACGCGCTGTTGCCGAGGACACCGAAGGCGGCGTTCATGATCCGCACGGTCCCGAACGCATCGTAGTTGTAGCGCTCCACCACCACGCCGCTGGTGTTGGCCAGTGCCACCGGGTCGAGGTAGTCGCGCAGGCAGAACAGGGTCTCGTTGAGCGTGCTGCCGCTGGCGTTGCGCTTGCGGCGGATCAGCGTCCAGCGGTCGAGTGGGCTCCAGGTGTGCTGGACCTTGACGGTGTTGCTCTCCCGTTCCTCGACGGAGCGCCACTGGCGGTCGTAATAGATGTCGCGGGTGACACCGCCCACTGTCTTCCGCGTCCGGCGGGTGAGCGCGTCGTAGGCGTAGGCACCAACCACGGTGGTGCCCTGCTTGATTTCCACCAGACGATTCCAGGCGTCCCACTTGTAGGTGTAGCCGGTGGTCCATGAGCCGGGGCTCGGTGCGAGGGTCATGTTCCCGGCATTGTCATAGTCCGGCTGGATCACGCCGGTCGGCCCGGTGATCGAGGTGATCTGGTTCTTCACGTCGTGGGTCCGGCTCTGCGTGAAGTTCGGGTTGTCGCTCACGTCGCCCAGCCAATTGCCCGTTTGATCATACGTGAAGTCCTCGCCCTGCTTCTGGCTGGTCACCCCGGTGTACGGCGGGCCGCCGCTCGGCGACAGGTTGCCGCGCTTCCACACGGTGACCTGCTGGAGCCCGTCGTATTCGTAGTAAGCGTCCATGGCAATGGTGCTGCTTGCCTCGTCGTCGCGCCGCCAATCTATGCCCGAAGAGCGGTTGCGTCCATAGACTCCTTGCACCACGTCTCCCGTCCCCTTGATCCAGATGGTCTCGACGATCCGACCGAAGCGGTCGAGTCCGGTGTACTTGTCGCCGGCCGTCCCGGTCCCGCCGTTCTGGTAGGTGAGGTTGAGGTTGGAAGCCCCGTCGTAGTTCAGACCGACAAGGGTGCCGAGTCCGAGGTAGCGCATGCTGGCGACGACGGTGGTCGAGCTCGCGACGTCGGTCACCTGGTCGGGGCGGCTGAGGAAGCTGGCCTGCGCGGAGGTGTAAGCGGTGCCGACCACCGCGCCGTTCGGGTAGGTAATGCCGGTGGGCCGCACGGTGTTGGCGCTGCCATCGGCGAAGCTGTATTGGACCTTGAGGCTGGTCCCGGTGTTCACCGCTCCGGAGTGCTCCTGGTAATCGGTTGTTAGCTGGTTGAAATCGTTGTAGGCGTTGAGCACTTCGTTGACTTTCGTGGTGCCGGCGGTGTCGCTGTAGCTGGTGGAGCGGCTCAGCCGTCCGCGATCGTCGTAGCCGCTCTCAAGTCTCCTGACGGCGGCATCCACACCGCTGCCGACGGTCGTGACGGTATCGGCGAGCAGCCTGGCGAGCTTGTCGTAGTCGTAGGCGTGGACCGATCCGTTCTGGTCGGTCATGCCGGTGACCTGGAGTTGCCGGTTGTAGGCATAGGTCACCTCGTCGGTGCCGCCGCCAGGATAGATCTTTTTCAGTACAAGACGGTTGCTGTAGAGCGCGGAGGCGGGCGAGGTGACGGGGCCCACGCCATAGACCCACTCGGTGACCTGCTGGCCGGTGCTGGAGTTTTCGCACTTGAGCTTCTTCAACCAGCCGTCGTCGGTGTATTCGTAGCGGGTGACGCGCACGGCGCTGCCACTCCCCGCCGCGTTATCGGTCTGGGTGACCAGCCGGTCGGCGGAGTCGTAGGCCCGGACGGTTTCCATCGACGCGGGATCGATGGATTTGGTGGCGTTGCCCGCCGAATCGTATTCGGTGGTATTGACCAACACGTCGTCCGCGCGGGCGGGCACGGTGGCAGGGCGGGTCCAGGCGGAAGCGCCGTTGGTCCCGTAGCTGGCGGTGGCGATGCCGCGGCCGATTGCGTCGGAGTAGCTCGCGGCATAGCTGACCCGCGCCTGGGGCGAGGTCGAGGGCGTGCCGAGTTCGCCGGTGGCCGACGTGGAAGTGTCGTCGAAGCGGGCACGGGAGGTGGTGGAAAGCAGGTTGCCCGCAGCGTCCCACGCCATGGCCTGCTGCTCCATCACGATGGCGCTGGCCATGCTGGACGGATCGGATCCGGGCGTGAACCCGGAGGGCTCGTAGGCCTGGAATGACTTCAGGGTGCGGCCGACCGCGTCGAACGTCGAGGCGGTGAAAAGGGCGCTGCCGGAAGGCGCGCTGCGGGCAACCTGGCCCCCGGCCTCGTAATAAACGTTGGACACCTGGGGATTGTAGGCGGTGCCGCTGCTGTTCACCGCGTAAACGCTGGTCCGGTACTGGCGTCCGAGGACGTCGTAATCGGTGGTCTGGCGGGAGATGGTGTTCCCGCTTGCGACGGAGGTTTTGTAACCGGTCGAGGCGACCACGAGGTTGCGGTTGTCGTATTCCTGCTTCTGGATGAGCGTCGTGGTGCCACCATCCTTCTGCACGGTGGTTTCCGACTCGGACTGGCGGTTGCGCCAGTCGTAGCGGTAGTCGGTCACCCGGTCGTTGCCGCTGATCCCGTCCACCGGGAGGGTGACCTTCGTCAGGTTCCCGTCGTCGTCGTGCTGGTTGACGCGGGTGACGGTGAGACCGGCGCTGGTGCCGAGCTCTTCCTGCGCCGCCCAGCCCATCGCGTTGTAGGTGGTCTTGTCGACGGTGCCGCCGGCACAGGTCGTCTGGTTCTGCCGCCCGGCGCTGTCATAGGCGAAGAGCTTCTTGCCGTAGTTGGTCGATTGCGCTCCTTGGCCGCTCGCCGGGATCAGGAAGTAGTTCCACTGCTCCTTGAGCTCGGACTTCTGGTCGGTGAGCGAAAGGCTCCAGCGGACCCAGTCCGTCTGCGCGTAGGTGGTGGAAGGTGTCGGGATGCTGCCAGCCGTCCATTTCGCGTCATAGCTGGAAGCCATCCGCCATCCGCTGTAGCCGGACGGAGGCGCGAGGTTGGGCTCCATGACGGTCACCGGGCCGATGGCATGCTCGGTGCCGCCCGATACCTTGACGTAGCCTCGGAAGCTCACCCGGCTCCCTTCGCGATCTTTGTAGTAGGTCCAGGTGGCGGTGCGGATGCTCGCCGAAGTTCCGTCAGGAAGGATCGCGTCATGTGCGGGGCCGAGGACCCTCACGGCACGTCCGCGATCATCCAGGGTGTTGTCGGTCTGCAGGTTGAGCTTCCCGCTCCCGGCATCGGCGGTCCGCTGCGTCATGCCGCCGCGGGCCTTGTCGTATTGATAGGTGGTCACCGTGCCCCGCTCGTCGGTGGAACTGGTGAGGTAGCCCCCGTTGTCGAAATCCGAAACACGGGTGTAGGTGATGCCGCGGCCGTTCTCGGAACTGCTCACCACCGGGAGCGTGGTCGTCCGGCGGCTGATCTGCGCCGTGGTCCCATGCCAGAGGTACGCGAAGGAGGTGGTGATCGCGCCGGTGTTGCCCTCGTTGCGGTAGATGATCTCGCTCGCCGGCTTGTAGATGGTTCCGAGCCCGGTCAAGGTACGGCCCGTGTAGGTCCATTCACGCTGCTTGTGAAGGGTGCCGGCCGAGCCTTGCTGGAGGCTCACCGCTCCCGGGTATCCGCTGGCATCGTAGGAAATCACCTCGATCCGGCCCGCGGATGTATTGAGCGTCACGAGTGCGGGGTCGGACTCGTTGACCGAAGCGATGGCCGACGCGTCCGCCGTCTTGAGCAGCCGCGCCAGGGTGTTGTCGAACTGCTGTGCCACCACGTTCCAGGTCTTGGTCGGGCTGGTCGCGGAGTCGCTGACTCTCTCCAGCATGAGCTGGCCGCCGCGGTTGAAGTAATAGATCCGCCGCGAGGCGTCCGGCTGGACGACATCGGTGCGCGCCCACCAGGTGTTGAACCCGCCGCCCCCGGTCGTGCTCGCGGTGTAGGTGAACGTGTAGGTGTAGCGGCGGCCGTGGGTGCGCAGCACCGACACCCGGTTGTAGGCACCATACTCGTATTCCGAGGCCGCATAGTCGTCGAGCTGGGCCATCGTCGCCGTGTCGGGGTCGATCCCGTTGAGGGCCATCTGCCGGTACTGCGTCGGCGGCACGACGTGCCGGAGCAGGCCGCTCGTCGAGTGGTAGGAGAACCGGGTGGAGGAGATCGGGCTGGTGCCCCAATCCGGGGTGCCGGTTCCCGCCGTGGAGTTTTCCCAGGTCTTCACCCGCTCCAGCAGCGCGCCGGAGTATCCGTAGGTCGTCTTGAGCACCGCCCGGCCCGCCACCGTGTAGACGATCTCGCTGACCAGCCCGGCAGACCAGGTGTAACTGTAGGACACGGTGACCCCGCCGACCGTCATGACCACCGAGGATAACTTTCCGGACCCGTCGTAGTTATAGACTGCCTGGTCGCCGCCGGGATTCTTTGTCGCGAGAAGAAGCCCGTCACTGTCGAACTCCTTGATCGAGCCGCCCGCCTTGAGCAGGTTGTAATGCCCGGTTCCGCTGTTGAAGGAAAGCTGGTCCTTGACGAAGTAAGCCGCCTTGTAGGTGCCGGGAGCACTATCCGGCAGGAAGGTCAGGGTCCGGTCGGGCGCGGGCGTGTAGGACACCGGTCCGGTGGACGGTCCGCCACCCGGAACCGTCCCGCCCAAACCGGCGAGCGAACCCGGCAGCCAGCCGTTGCCGAAGCCGTTGGAGGTTCCGGCATTCGAGGAATCGTAGTCGAGGCCGTTGTCGAAGGGGAGATTGAAGCCGTTGCTTGAAATCCCGCCGACAGAGGCATCCGGCATGCCGCTTGAGGGACTGACACCCGGCGTGTCGCCGGACTCGGGAACCGTTGGATTTTTCCCGTAATCGCAGCTTTCCTCGCAAGGAATGCAGCGCGGCACCGGTGGCGGGGTGCTGCTGGACGAGGAAGAACTGGAGCTGCTTGACGAAGAAGACGACGAACTGGAGCTGCTCGATGAGGAGGACGAACTCGAAGAGGACGATGAACTGGAGCTGCTCGACGAGGAGGAAGACGAACTCGATGAGCTGGAGCTGCCCGACGAAGACGAGGACGAACTGGAACTGCTCGGGTCGGAACTCGACGATGAGGAGCCCGGGAAATCGGACGAGGACGAACTGAAGGAAGAGGAATCCATGGCGATCAGGAGTGGAAGGGAGGCGGAAAAATGACCCCCAAACAACAGTGGCAGCTTATCTCCAAGGCTGCCTACACCTCGGAAGCCGTCAACGAATTTCGACCAAAAGACGCGCA
>JBIPNO010000193.1:0-5335 GCA_044372775.1 Haloferula sp. | reverse complement strand
GGATAGCACCTTGGCGTCTCTGCCAGGTTGCCGGACCGTGCTTGTCACACGGACTCTCGCGATGTCGGGAGGAAATTGACGAATCCGTGGCGGGTGTTCAAGGGCAGATCGCGCTGGCGGTTGTCATAAGCCGGCGGACGTTTGCCGATGATGAATCCACTGCGCCGCCGACAGGGGTTCATTCAGCCATCCAGGGAGGTGCTCCTGCTGAGGTCGCCAGCAAGGAGTAGCGCACGCGGTTGCGCCGGGCGGAGGCGGATTGTTCCGGGCGACCGGATGAGAAGGCGCTACCGATTGCTCCAACGAACCTGAAGCTCAGTCGTGGGATCATTGCGGGGGGCAATGGCGTTCCTGCGAATGGACTGGAAGAGGCACCGTTGCCCGGTTCGCCGAATTTTTCACTAGCGTTCTCGCGATCCGGCAGCTGATTCCAAACCCATGAAAACCCGGTTCGCCATCGCCGCCACTCTCTTCGCCGTCCTGCCCGCCATCGCGGGTGAATCCAAGCCGGTGGCCGAGTTCACCCCTGAGGAATCCGAAAAGCTCGACTGGAGCATCGTCGATGACGGCGTCATGGGCGGCCTGTCGCAGGGTAAACGTGAGATCGGCGAAGACGGCATCCTGCGCTTCTTCGGCACGCTGTCGCTGGAAAACAACGGCGGATTTTCCTCATTGCGGACCGGGAACGTGACGATGGATCTTAGCGGTGCGGAGGGACTCGTTCTACGAGTCAAGGGCGACGGCCGAACCTATCAGCTGCGCCTTGGCACCGACGCCGAATACCGTGGTAACGAGATGTCCTTTCAGGCCGGGTTCCCGACCGCGAAGGGGGAGTGGACCGAGGTCAAGGTGCCCTTCAAGCAGTTCCTTGGCTCCTGGCGTGGCATGCAGTTGCCCGACCAGGTTTTCGACCCCGCCAAGATCCGCCGCATCGGCTTGCAGTTGGCCGACAAGAAGCAGGGATCCTTCGAGCTGCGCGTTGACTGGATCCGCACCTACGGCGGCGAGGCCAAGTCGTCCGGGTCCTGAGTGGAACATCCGAATCGCCCTGCCGCCCTACGGCCATGTGCAACACCCGGCGTGTCGCACTTGGAATCAGCGATCGCTGACGGCGGCCCCGCGCAGTCATGCAGGTTCGAGGATCGGAAGCGGTTTCGCTCGAGGCACCCTGCGACGGTTTCAAAAGCCGGCTCACCCGATCTTCATCCGCTCGATCGCCAAGGCCACGTCGGCAGCCCGCACGTGGAGCCTCTGATGGCAGATTGATCCGTGAACGAGGAGGAGTGCTTGTCGCGGCGAAGGTTTCGTGTGCGCCGACGGCGGGGCTATTCCCTTTGGATCTCGACTCCGGTTTTGAGGGATTTCGCCGGCAGAAACATCCTCAAGCCGCCGGGGGATACCGCCTTGAAACCGAAGCAGGCGTAAAAAGACGCGGCTTGCGGATGGGCGGCGTCCACGATCAAGCCGATTCCGCCGGTGAGGGCGATGGTCTCGCTGGCAATTTGGCTGGCGGTGGCGAGCAACATTGCGCCGAGCCCCTTGCCCTGCTGCGCCGTGGCCACCGCAAGCCGTCCGAGCAGAATCGCGGGAACGGGTTGGTTCGGCAGCCCCTTGGGCGCGTCGGGCCAAGGTTTGGCCTCGACCAGGATGGCAGACAGGGTGAAGAAGCCCAAGATCGGCTTTGGCGGTGCAGTATCACTTCCAACGAGAACCCGGGTGATGCTCACGCCCTTTTCCGAATGCCCGCGGGCGGTCTCCCTCAGGTAGCGATCCACCGAGTCGAGACCGCTGGTGAAGGCGGCCCGGTCGTGGGCGGCCGAAAGGCGCTCAATCGCGTAGGACGACATGGCGAGCTGCTTCCTTGGTAGCCTTCACCATCTTTTTGTTGGCTTTTGGCGGACTGGCAATGAGGGCGGTCACCGCGGCGGCTTGGTCACGGGTCAGTTGCCAGCGGGACTCGGCCTCGATGACCTGTTCGGCTTGCGCGGCCACGGCCTCCTGGATGAAAGCGGCGACTGCGACGCCGCGGATGGCCGCGGCATGCTCGATCTTTGCGGCCAGGGATTCAGGGAAGCGGGTGTTGATTCGTTTCTTTGCGGGAGCTTTGGGGCGCCCCCGCAGGGCTTTAGGAGCTTCGATTTTCGCTTTCACGAAAGGAGCCTAGTCGATGACGTGGGTGGTCACAAGATTTTCCGGTGCCATGGATGCACCGGCTGAATGGTGCCCCGGGTAGCAAGGTGGGAGGGAGTCCGCCTTGACGGGCGAGATCATGAGCGAGTCCGTCGGCCTACCCGATCCTCATTCGCTCGATCGCCGAGGCCACGTCGGCGGCCCGGAAGCGGACAGCCTTGCCCAGCTTGAAGTAGGGAATCAGCCCGGCCATGCGCCAGTTGTAGAGCTGGCGGCAACTGTGCGTGACCACCCTCTTCGGCCAAGCCGATGATGAGAAACCCGCGGCGAAACCTGGGGACCTCCTCGGGGAGCGCGCAAAGTGGGCGAGCACGCGTTTCAAGTGGAGGAGGCGCGGCTTATGGAAACACCGCCAAGGTGCGTTCCAATTGGATCAAGTCTTCGTGGATGGCGTTGATGAGCTGGGTGCCTGTCAATTTCCTGGATGCGGTCATGCTTTCCGCGAGTCCGGCGCGTGACAGGGCTGGCATGGCGGTATCGAGGGCCTGGCGAAGCTGGATCGATTGGACTTGCTCCGGAGCAGCGTCGAGACCGGGCTGGCCGAGGGCGTCGATAAAGGTGGTGATGGCCGAAAATACGGGCATCCAATCGACCCAGCGTGGGAAGCCGGACGGCTGGGACCAGGTGATGAGGACGTCCCATGCTCCGGGTTTGACCCAAAAGATCTTCTCGCGGCCATTCCTGCGGGAGTGGATGTGACCGGAGTCCTCCATTTCATTGAGCGTGTGCTGGACGGACTTGGAAAAATAGCCGGTGTCGCGGGCGATGGCTGCGGGATGTCCTGACTCGTGGGTGAGAAGCCAGGCGAAGATTTCCGCCCGCGCATTCACCCCGAAAAACGCACGCAGGGAGGTGAGCAGGTTGGCGGCGCGACTCGGGTCCGGTGACCGGCTCATGCAGCGCAGTTCGACGGGATCGCGCAACAGTCCGTGTCGGAGGAAGTTCGGATCGGGTTGGTGGAAGATGGGCATAGCGCTGCCGCCGGAGCTGATGAAGAGGGGTTCCGGTTCCAACCCGGCTGGCAATGGATCCGCGAGCGTGCTCCATTTCCGCATGACGGATTGTGTGGCAAGTCCGCCACTGATCGCGGCGAGCACGCGCAGGTCTGCCACTGGCCACTCGTCGTGGATGCGGCGGAGCCTCTGGAGGTTGATGCGCTGGCCGTTGGAGCTCAACCAATCGATCACCTCGTCGAGCAGGCGGGGGGCGTAGCGGCCGAAGCGCGTGGTGACCAGCAGCAGGGACTCGGGATCGATGACGCGGTCGTCATCGCCGCCACGGTGAGCGGCCACTCCCAGGGTGGCCCATTGGTGCCACAGGGAATCGAGGAAGTGCCCGAGCAGCCTATCCCTGGAATGTTGGAACGAGGTGGTCATGTCCGAGATGGGTGAGGAGGTCGGCAAGTTTGTCGCGGTGAGAGAGGCCTTGGATGTGGTCGAGCACCCAGCGGACGGCCGTCTCGGTTTCGGCGCCGGTGGGAGACAAGACCCGGAGGTCGTCGAGATCACGGGGCTTGGCGCGGTTGAGGGCGGCGTAGGTCTTCAGCAGGATCTGACCGGAGCGGTTCACGAAGCTGATTTTCAGATAATGGCCGTAGTCCCGGGTTTCCAAGTCCTGCCAGAATGAGGCAGGGAGCAGGTGAAGATCGGGAAAGTGCAACGAGGCCGCGCCGTTGAGCCAGTTTCCGCCGAGACGAAGTTCGTCCGCCACCTGAGCCGCTGCCACCTTGAGTGCTTCAGGTAGCGGGAACGCAGGGTCCACGCCGCCGTCCCAGTCCCGCATGGCGAGGATATCGACATCCTCGGTGGAGCGGGAGATGATTTCCTGCGCGAGGAGAGCGGAGCCCCCGCAAACGACCAGCCAGAACCCGGATCCCTTTCGGTTGGCCAGGAGATTGCCAAGCAGCCCCAGGGCTTCTTCGAGAGTTTGTTGACTCAAATCCATAGGGAGTTGCTCAAAAATATCCGTAACGGATGTATTAGCAATTCATTTTGCTGTCCTGAAACACCGTGATCGAAGGGGCCACCGCGACGGCGATCTGATCCACTTGCGAAGATCGACGACTGGCTCGAAAGGCGGCCTACCCGATCCTCATCCGCTCGATCGCCGAGGCCACGTCGGTGGCCCGGAAGCGGACGGCCTTGCCCAGCTTGAAGTAGGGGATCAGGCCGGCCATGCGCCAGTTGTAGAGCTGGCGGCGGCAGATCTTGAGGTGGCCGGCGAGGTCTTGCTCGGTCATGAGGTCGAGTTCGGCGCGCGGCGAAGTTGGTTGTGGCTCCATGCCCTTGGATACGGTGTCAACGCGGGTTCCGGTGCTTGCTTCAAGTTTCCACAAGTCATTGATGATGGGTGACAAATGGTGACAAACACCCTTCCCGTTGTTGCCTAAACCTGCTTCCATAGCTGAAACCGGGAAAGCCGCGAGTGTGGAAAACCCGGGAACCCATCAACATCAGAATGAATGCAAGTGTATGGAAATAAACGGATTAGACATACTTTTAACCAATTGGTCCTGGGTTCGAGTCCCAGTCCTCGTACTTCTCTCAATCGCCTTACTTTCAATGGTTGGTGCGTCGGGAAGTCGCCCGAAATTGACACCAAATCCTGTGCATGAAGACAGGTGGTGACAAAATGGTGACAAACGGCGGATCGGAAGTTGCAAGCTCCACAAATCCAGCGGGTTCGGAAGACAGAAAATCTGTTAGAGTCGCGAAGGGCCGCAAATCCGGCAAATCGCGCAAGCCCGGTCCGCTCGCCACCGTGAAGTTCGGCTCGGCCAGCGTGCCGGTCTATCGCTCGGAATCGAGGGGCCGCGTCCGCTTCATGGTCTGCTCCTACCGGGACGGCAAACGCCTGCGCAAGATCTTCAATTCCCTCGACGAGGCGAAGAAGGAGGCCCTGTTCGTTGCGCAGCGGATCCAGTCGGGCATGCAGCACGTGACCGACCTCAAGCCGCACGAGCGGGACAACTATAAAACAGCGGTCGAGCTGCTCGATTCGCTCGGCATCCCGCTGGTTGCCGCGGTGGAAGACTACGTGCAGGCCCGCAAGCTGGCCGAGAGCGAGTCCCTCACCTCGATGGCCAACGACTACCGCCGGGTGTTCAAGCCGCTCACCCGCCGCGCCACGGTGCCGGAACTTGTCG
>JBIPNO010000152.1:0-5362 GCA_044372775.1 Haloferula sp. | reverse complement strand
GATCAGAAGATGGAGCTTCCGCGCATCGTTGATCACATCCTGCTCAACGATGAAGGCACGAAGTTTGCGAGCCTTCGAGCATTCTTCGATTACTCCGAACTACGCCCTGCTCAATAAGTTCAGCCGAATTCGTGGCGGAAGGCGCGCACGACATCGGAGTACGCCTCGAGCGCTTCTTCGTACTGTTCGGGATGATTGATCGTGACGCGCAAGTCAGTCACGCCAGCTTCAATCATCGGCCTTGATGCTGCCATCGTTGCAACGAGGTCGAGGTTTCCGTCGCCGTCGCGCACCGCAGCGGCGTGACCCTGCACTTGGAACGACGGATCGCCGCCGGCCTTCTCGACTGCAGAGCGCAGTTTCGGAATGGCGTTGACGAGATCTCCACCGTCGGCACCCCACGGAATCCAGCCGGAACCGAACGCAGCAATACGACGAATCACACGGGCGTTGATTGTTCCACTGATCCAGATCGGCACACCGCCCGCCTGACGAGGCTTCGGCATCTGGTGAATCTTTTCGAACGAAAGCTCGGGTGAGGAGTAGGTCGCAACCTGTTCGCGCCAAAGCAACTGGCAAACCTCAAGCGTGTGATCGAGCAAGCGACCGCGGTTTTCGAAATCAAGACCGCACGCGTCGTACTCCTCTTTCTGCCAACCGACACCAACACCAAGTTCGAGACGTCCGCCTGAAAGGACATCAATAGTTGCGGCCTGCTTCGCGAGCACGGTCGGAGTGCGCAACGCGGCGATGAGAATTGCAGTGTTCAGACGCACGCGTTCGGTGAGTGCACCAATTGCGGTGAGCACGGTGAGGGGTTCAAGCCAGTTCCCGTCGGAATCAGTTGGCTGCTTTCCGCCCACTGAACCGCCCTTCTTCGGGTCGCCGTAGGCCTCAAGATTTTCCCCGTAGGCGACGTGATCGCTGACGGCAATGCGGTCGATGCCCGCAAGATCAGCGGCACGGGCTTGGTCGAGCACGTACTGGAAAGAACCGGGATCGTCCTGGCGAAACGTGCGAAGTTGGATGGAGACCTGAGGCGTCGTCATGGTCTCATGCTGCCATGCCAAATCCTCCTGCGCAGATGTCGCAAAAAGCGCGACGCATCGTCTAGAAAATCTCGGTGATTCCGCTCTGGGCCCAGATTGCTGGTGGCGCCGCCGCCGTTGCATCGATCGTCAGTTCATCCACCCAGACCACTCGCCTCTTGAGGGTTCGAACCGCTGCGGGTATCGCGCCGTCTACGTGGCTCCTGCTCGCCACATCTTCGTTGGCGTGGTTCGCCTATGGCGTTTCGGTGCGCTCACCGCAGCAGATCATTGCCAACGGCACCTGGGTCATCCTTGTCGTTCCGCTCTCTTGGTTCATGCTCATTGAGAAGCCACTGCGCACGCGTCTCGGCGCGCAATTTCTCATCGCACTTTCACTTCTTTTCCTTCTTGGCCTCGGCGTTCTCAACGAGAACATTCCCGCATATATAGGAATGCCGGCTTCGATTTTCGTGAACCTTCCGCAGATTCGCTACACCATTCAACACGGGCGAGGTCCAGGCATTTCCGTTGCCGCGTGGGCGTTTCTCGCTGGAAGTTCGTATCTGTGGTTCACCTATGGCATCGGTGCAGGGGAAGTCCCCGTCATCATCAATTCCGGAATCGCGGCATTGCTCGGGACGATTGCAGTGATTGCGTTACTTGTGCGCCCAACAACGAGACAATCAATGAGCGAGCTGACGAGCGATGCTGACCTCGTGACCGGCGGGGTCGAGGATGTGGAAGTACCGCTCTCCCCAGACCGCATCTGACGGCGCCATCAACGGCGCGAAGCCGGCGACAACGAACGCGTCGTAGACCGAATCGACGTTATCGACCCAAAGGATGAAGCGACCCCAGATGCGTTCGGGCCGCACCCACGTCGGATCGAGCTGCAGATTCAGAAACTGCCCATCGTTCAACTTCAACGTGGTGAACGAGGCGTCCACGCCACCGAACACCACCTCAGAACCCAGCACCCCATAGAACGCGACCGACGCGGCCATATCGGCCGTTACCAAGGTGATGGCACTGATCGATTCCGCGTGATTCATACCTCTCTATTGAGCCACACATCGGGCGTTTGCCCAAGAACGATGCGCGCCGTCGCCGCTAACGTCGCCCCATGACCGGTGAGGCAGAAATTCAGGCAACCTCTGCTGACCCCCCGCGCGCCACCATTGCGCTTGTCATGATCGTCAAGGACGAGGCCCACGTCGTGACCGAGGCCTTTGACTCGGTACGCGAATTCATCGACACCTGGTGCATCGTCGACACCGGATCCACCGACGGCACCCAGGACCTCATCCGTTCCTACTTCGCCGAAGCTGGAATCCCCGGCGAACTCCACGAGCGCGAATGGGTGGACTTCGCTCACAATCGAACTGAAGCCCTTCAACTCAGCCGTGGAAGTGCCGAGTACGCGTTGATGATGGATGCTGACGATCTTCTTGTTGGCGAACCCGACTTCGATGCGCTCGATGCCGACGCATACATGATGCGCATCGGCACGAACTTCACCTACTGGCGCACACAACTGTTCAAACTCGAACGCCCCTGGGAATATCGCGGCGCGTTGCATGAGTACGCGGTTTGCACCGAACCGTGTGGCCCGATCGAACGGCTTGGCGGCGAGTACCACCTTGAGTCCCGTCGACTGGGCGGACGCAATCTCGCTGACGATAAGTACGAACGCGACAGCGCGGTGTTACGTGACGAACTCGAACGCGATCCCGAGGATTCTCGGACCGTTTTCTATTTGGCCCAGAGCCGCATGGATGCTGGCGACGCGCACGAGGCCTACGACCTCTACACGCGGCGTACCCAAATGGGCGGCTGGAACGAAGAGATTTTCTATTCCCATATGCAACGTGCTCGGGCGCTCCAACGAATAGGCACACCGTGGGAGCGTGTGCTCACTGCGTATCTCGATGCGTGGATTACCCGGCCAACTCGCGCCGAACCGCTCGTCGAAATCGCACGTCACTATCGATCCACCAGCGAATGGCAACTCGCACACCTCTTCGCGGCGCGCGCAACTGACATCGGCTTTCCCGATGGCGATCTTCTCTTCGTGTCCGCTGACGCCCACAATTGGCAGGCTGCCGATGAGCGTTCGATGGCCGCCTATTACATCGGCAACTACCAAGAGAGTTTCGATGAGTGCACCAAATTGCTCAACGATTCGAAGCTCCCGCTCGACCAACGTGATCGGGTGCTTTCCAATCGCGACTTCTGCCTTCCTTACCTGCTTGCTGAGGAACGCATACGTCCTCTCGATGTCATTGCCAGGTTGACCGAGCGATTCAAAACGCCTGCTCTCGACCCCACTGTCACGCTCACGATTACGACCTGTCGCCGTCGCGACCTGTTCGACAAGTCAATGGACTCGTTCCTGCACAATTGCGCCGATATCGACGCAATTGATCGTTGGATCTGCATTGATGACGGTTCGAGCGATGAAGATCGTGCCGCGATGACTGAGCGGTATCCGTTCTTTGAATTCATTTTGAAGGACACCACCAACAAAGGCCACGCGCGCAGCATGGAAATGCTTCGCTCCGAAGTTTCTTCGCCTTATTGGTTGCATCTTGAGGACGACTGGGAGTTTTTTGCTCCCGACGCGTACGTGAGTCGTGCAATCGCGATCCTTGAAGATGATCCATCAATTGGGCAGGTGTTGTTCAACCGGAATTACGCAGAACTTGTCAGCGAACGCGACATTCCCGGTGGGGAACTGAAGACGACGGCACGTGGCAAACAGCCGTACCGAGTGCATATTCACGCTGAGCCTGGAACCGAAGCGTTCGAAATCTTCAACCGCGACATCGGTAAGAACCGCCCGACCAACGCGTGGTGGCCCAACTTTTCGTTTCGCCCGTCGATGATGCGCACTTCCGCAATCAACCAGATTGGCGCGTTCAGCACCGAACCAATTCACTTTGAACTTGAGTTCGCGAAGCGGTTCACAGCCGCCGGACTACGCAGCGCATTTTTTGACAACATTTGCAACGTCAACATTGGAACGCTCACTACGGAAACGGGCCCCAATCGCAGACCAAACGCGTACGAACTCAATGGTGAACCGCAATTTGGTCGGCCGCTCCCCCAGACCGAGACGACCACCGTGCGCCTCGTCAGTTTTTGGGGCGACCCAACATTCCTCGCCAATCATTTTTCTCGACAGACCAAAGGCGATGACGAATGGAACGGCATTCGCCTCACCGATGACCCCGATGCTGATGTCACTGTCGTCCTGAATCATCCAGGCCACACCGACGTGCAACCTGAGCGGTCCATCGTGATGCACATGGAGCCGCTCGCCGGAGTTGCCACATGGGGAAACTGGTCTGATCCCGACCCCGATGAGTTGTTTCACATTCGCACTCACGCTCGGTTCCCCAACGTTGCCGAATGGCACCTCGGGGCAACCTGGGCCGAACTCGGTGGTGGCCACCACTCCGCTCCAGCCATTGAAAAGACTCGCGATCTTTCAGTGGTGGTCTCAAACAAAGTTTTCGATCCCGGGCACAAACTCCGGATTGCGTTTGTACAACACCTCGCCTTGAACAACGTAGATCTTGATGTGTTTGGTCGCGGCGCAATCGATGGCGTGTCCAACCACAAAGGCGAACTACCGGAATGGGATAAGCGCGACGGCCTCTTTCCCTATCGCTACACAATCGCAGCCGAGAATTTCTCAGAACACAACTACGTCACCGAAAAGTTTTTTGACGCGATTCTCTCTGAATGTCTTTGTTTCTATTGGGGTTGTCCCAACCTTGAGCAACTCGTCGATCCCGATGTGTTCGTTCGCCTTCCCCTCGAGAGCCCCGACGATGCGCAGCGGATCATTGAGCAAGCAATTTCTGATGATTTGTGGAGTCAACGCATCGATGCAATCCGACGCGAGAAGCAACGGATTCTTGATGAGTACCAACTCTTCCCAACGGTTGAACGGGTTCTCACAGGACTGAAGCGGTTCGAAGCGCTCCCTATTCGCGTCATCAATCTCGAACGACGTCCCGACCGGTGGGCCGATTTCAGCGAACGACTCTCGGCCTCAACTGACCCCGCTACCGCGTCGAAGTTTGTGCGTAACGAGGGCACTGATGGTCAGGCACTCACGATGACTCCTGAGATGGAACATCTGTTCCGCAACAACGACTTCAATTTTCGACGCGGGATGATCGGGTGCGCGCTCAGTCACATGAGTTTGTGGCAGCAGATCGCCGAAGGTAGCGACGACCTAATGCTGATCGTCGAAGACGACACCACCTTCGTTCCGCACCTGAGAAACGAACTGGTCGACGCCCTCGGACAACTTCCCGAGG
>JBIPNO010000002.1:0-208611 GCA_044372775.1 Haloferula sp. | reverse complement strand
TCGAGGCCTTCAACAACCAGATCGCCCGGCTGATCCACCGGGCCTGCGGCATGACCAACTTGAAACATCTGTTTCTCAAAATGCGGTCTCAATCACTCAAGCAAATCTGACGGAGAGCCTGAAATTCTTCACCGCCCCGCAGCGCGAACTCGTCGCGCTGCTCGCGGAGACGATCATTCCGAAGACCGACACGCCCGGCGCGATCGACGCCGGGGTGCCGGCGTGGCTCGAGTTGCTCGCCCAGGATTGCCTGATTGAAGCCGACCAGAAAGTCCTCCTGGCGGGCCTCGGCACGGTCGAGTCCCGTTCCGCCGCGGAGTTCAAGAAGCCCTTCGCGCAGCTCGCGGTCGCGGAGCGGATCCAGCTTCTCACCGCCATGGAGCAGGAAGCGAAGAAGGCCGGCGAGGCCAAGGCTTTCATCCGCCAGTTCAAGGAGCTGACCAAGTTCTGCTTCGTCAACTCCGAGATCGGCGCGACGCAGGCCTTCGAGTTCCACCTCATCCCTGGCCGCTGGGATCCCGCCGCCGATCTGAAGCCCGGGCAGAAGGCCTACTCGATCTGAACCTTTTCCCAGAAAACCCATGAGCAATCTCAGTCTCAAAGGAAAAGCGGAACACAACTTCGACGCGATCGTCGTCGGCTCCGGCATCTCCGGCGGATGGGCCGCCAAGGAGCTTTGCCAGAAAGGCCTCAAGACCCTGGTGCTCGAACGCGGCCGCGACGTGAAGCACGGCGAAGGCTACGACACCGCCCACAGCGCGCCGTGGCAGCTTTCCCACCTCAACAAACCGACCCAAGGGATGCTCGCGGACCAGCACGTCCAACAGCGCACCGGCTACACGGTCAACGCCGGCCACGGCCACTACTTCGTCAACGACAAGGAGCATCCCTTCATCGAGGAAAAGCGCTTCGACTGGATGCGCGGCTACCACAAGGGCGGCCGCTCGCTGCAATGGGGCAAGCAGAGCTACCGGCTCTCCCCGATGGACTTCGAAGCCAACGCCAGGGACGGCATTTCGATCCCCTGGCCGATCGGCTATCAGGATCTTGCGCCGTGGTACGACTACGTTGAGAAATTCGCCGGCATCAGCGGCTCGAAGGAGGGCCTCGACATCCTTCCCGACGGCATCTTCCAGCCAGCCATGCCGCTCACCCCGGCGGAGCTGGATTTGAAAAAGGCGGTCGAGACGAAATGGCCGGGCCGCAAGGTCATCCCGGGCCGGGTCGCGCATCTAACAGCACCGACGGAGGAGCAGCTCGCGCTCGGCCGCTCGTCCTGCCTCTACCGCAACCTCTGCATCCGCGGCTGCCCCTTCGGCGCGTATTTCAGCAGTCAGGCCGCCACCCTGAAAGCCGCGGAAATGACTGGCAACATGACGTTGCGACCGCATTCGATCGTCCATTCCGTCATCTTCGACGACGCCTCTAACAAAGCTGTCGGAGTACGGCTGATCGACGAGCTGACGATGGAGACCACCGAGTTCTTCGCCAAGATCATCTTCCTCAACGCGTCTGCCGTCGCTTCCACCGCGATCCTGATGCACTCGAAGTCGAAGCGCTTCCCGAACGGCATGGACGAAAGCGGATCGCTCGGCGGCTACCTGATGGACCATCACCTCGGCGTCGGTGCCCGCGGGGTGATCGATGGCCATCCCGACAAGATCACCTTCGGTCGCCGCCCGAACGGCTTTTACATCCCGCGCTTCCGCAACCATTCCGAGAAGGCGAACCAGGACTACATCCGCGGTTACGGTTATCAGGGCAATGGACTGCGCCAGAACTGGACGCGCGAGATCGACGGCTTCGGCGAGGATTTCAAGAAGCAGCTCACCTCCTTCGGCCCCTGGGCACTCAGTATCCAGGGCTTCGGCGAATGCCTGCCCTACGAGGACAACCGAATCTCCCTCCACCCCGACAGGAAGGACAAGTGGGGCCTGCCGCTGGTCGTCGCCAACGCCGAGTTCAAGAAGAACGAGGTCAACATGCGCGTCGACATGATGAACGACGCCGTCGAGATGCTGGAAGCGATGGGAGCGAAAAACATCGCGCCCTACAACAACCCGCCGTCGATCGGTCTCGGCATCCACGAGATGGGCACCGCGCGCATGGGCGATTCGCCGAAGAACTCCGTCCTCAACAAGTGGAACCAGGTCTGGGGCGCGCCGAACGTCTTCTGCACCGACGGTGCCGCCATGACCTCCGCCGGTTGCCAGAATCCCTCGCTCACCTACATGGCCCTCACCGCCCGCGCCGTCGACCACGCCGTGAGCGAGGCGAAGAAGGGGAATATTTGAGTCGGGACGCCGACGAGCGGACGGACAAGTCGAATCCAGGCGCGGCTTCAAGCCGTCCCTCGACATCGAGAACCCGCGGTGCGATTTGTAGCCGCATGAGCGATGGAAAATACTCTCATCCCGCCGGAAGCGGGTATGCCGGTATCCACGCCCTCAGCCCTTCCGGGGACAAGATCGCGCTCTTCCGGTCCCTCTTCCAAGGCCGCGAGGATGTTTATCCGCGGCGCTTCGAAAGCAAGAAGACCGGCCGCGCCGGCTACGCTCCGGCCTGCGGCAACGAATGGGTCCGCGGCATCTGTGAGAAGCCGCGGATCAAGTGCGGCGACTGCCCCCACCGCGCCTTCCTGCCGGTGACCGACGAGGTGATCCGCTGGCATCTCTCGGGCAAGGACAAGGCGGGCCAGGACTTCGTCGCCGGGGTCTATCCGATGCTCGCCGACGAACGCTGCCATTTCCTCGCCATGGACTTCGACAAGGAAGGCTGGCAGGACGACGTGCGGGCGGTGATGGAAACCTGCCGCCAGCTGGACATCCCCGCCGCGCTGGAACGATCGCGCTCCGGACAAGGCGGGCATGTCTGGATCTTTTTCACCGAAGCGGTCCCCGCGACGCTGGCCCGGAAGCTCGGTTCCTTCGTTCTAACAGAAACGATGGAGCGTCGTCCGGAACTCGGCCTCGCCTCCTACGACCGGCTCTTTCCGAACCAGGACACCTTGCCGAAGGGCGGCTTCGGCAACCTGATCGCCCTGCCGATGCAGAAAGGTCCGCGGGAGAAAGGGCACAGCGTGTTTGTCGATGACTCCCTCACGCCTCATCCCGACCCGTGGGCCTTCCTTTCCTCGATCCAACGGCTTTCGCGGACGCGCCTCGAAAGCCTCGTCGACGATGCCGAAGGCCGCGGCCGGGTGGTCGGCGTGCGCTTCGCCCTCGCGCCCGACGACGAGGCGGAGCCCTGGAACAGCCCGCCGTCCCGCCGCCACCGCGAGCCGGCGATTGCCGGTCCCTTGCCGAAGGAGATGGAAGTGGTGCTCGGCGATCAGATCTACCTCGCGAAGGAGTCCCTGCCACCCGCTTTGCGCAATCGCCTTCTACGCCTCGCCGCCTTTCAGAATGCGGAGTTCTACCGCGCCCAGGCCATGCGGCTGCCGACCTACGAGAAACCTCGTATTATCGGCTGCGCGGAAGACCTGACGGCCCATCTCGGCTTGCCGCGGGGCTGTCTCGATGAAGTGCTGGCGCTTCTCAAGGAATTGAAGATCGAAGCGCGGATCAACGACCAGCGCGTGGGCGGCCAGCCGCTCGATCTACATTTCGCCGGCACCCTCCGCCCGGAGCAGGAAGCCGCCGCCAACGCGATGCTCGCCCACGACACCGGCGTGCTGTCAGCCACCACCGCTTTCGGCAAGACCGTGCTCGCCGCCCACCTCATCGCTGCCCGCGGGGTGAACACGCTGGTGCTGGTCCACCGGCAGCAATTGTTAGAGCAGTGGATCGAACGGCTCACCACCTTCCTCGGGCTGCCCGCCAAGTTGATCGGCCGCCTCGGCGGCGGGCACAAGAAGCTCACCGGCGGGATCGATGTCGCGCTGATCCAAAGCCTCGTCCGCAAGGGCGTCGTCGATGACCGCGTGGCGGACTACGGGCACCTGATCGTCGATGAATGCCATCACCTTTCCGCCCACAGCTTCGAACTGGTCGCCCGCCGGGCCAAGGCCCGCTTCGTGCTCGGTCTCTCCGCCACCGTCGCGCGGAAAGACGGTCATCACCCGATCATCTTCATGCAATGCGGCCCGGTCCGCCATCGCGTGGATGCCCGGCAACAGGCGGATGCCCGGCCCTTTTCCCATCACGTCATCGTTCGTCCCACCGGCCTCCGCTCCACCGCCGAACCGGATCCCGACCGTCGCCAGGAATACCAGAACCTCTGCGCGGAGATCGTCCGCTCGGAGCCGCGCAACGCGATGATCCGCGACGACGTGGCCGCGGCGCTGCGCGATGGCCGCTCGCCGCTCGTTCTAACAGAACGGACCGAACATGTCGAAATCCTCGCCGAACTGATTGCGCCGCACACGCCCCATCTGATCATCCTGCAAGGCGGCATGGGCCGGAAGTCCTTGCGCGAGGCGATGGCCCGGCTCGCCGCCGTGCCGGAGAACGAAACACGCGTCGTGATCGCGACCGGCAAGTTCGTCGGCGAAGGCTTCGATGACCCGCGGCTCGACACGCTCTTCCTCACCATGCCGGTCTCCTGGCGAGGTATCATCGCGCAGTACGCCGGGCGGCTCCACCGCCTCCACGATGGCAAACGCGAGGTCCGGGTCCACGACTACGCCGACCTCGACGTGCCGATGCTTTCCCGCATGTTCGACAAGCGCTGCGCCGGCTACGAGGCGGTCGGCTACACCATCCTGCTGCCGGCCAGCGCCTTGCCCGGTTGGCCGACCGAGGTCCCGCTGCCGGTCGATCCCGTTTGGAAAAAAGACTACGCCGCCAGTGTCCGCCGGCTGATCCGCGATGGGGTGGATGCTCCGCTCGGCCAGTTCTTCGTCGCCGCCGCTTGCCCCGCGAATGATCTGCACCGTGCCCGCTCCGCTTCAGAAGCCTTCCTCCACCAGCGTCTCGCTACTCTAACAGAAACTGCCGGTCTTTTCAGCCTCAATGCCAAGTTGCCGATTCCCTTCGATGGCTGGAGCGAAATGGAGGTCGACCTGTTCAGCGCGGAACTGAAGGTCGCCATCGAGATCGACGGCCCGCAGCACCTGTCCGATCCGGCCGCCTACCGCCGCGACCGGCGCAAGGACGCGCTGCTTCAGGAGAACGGCTGCCTGGTCCTGCGCTTCCTCGCCGAAGACCTCGGCAAGCATCTGGACGCCACGCTCGATTCCATCCTCCGCGCCATCGTCCACCGGCGGAGGACGCCGAGGTAAGCGCGGGCACAGGATCGGCACGCGGGGGATCTGGTGCCGGAAAGTCAGTCCGGATTTTCAGCACCAGATCGACGGAATGTCGATTTGGTGCCAGGAGATAACAGGTGTTCTTGAGAACAACTTTCTTCTTGCGCTTCGCCGATCCACTGTTCAAATGTTTAGTCGTAATTCCATCCAGCCATGAACGACACCGCCACTCCCACCAGCCCCTCCGCCCCCCGTGAAAGCGCCGCCGAGCGCAATCCGGACTACGCGATCTACAAGCCGAACTCCCGCGGCAGCGGCGGCGTGATCCGCTTCGGCCTCAACCGCGCCAAAGGTGCCGTCTTCCTCGAAGCCGCGGCGCAGTCGGGCGAGAAGCAGTTCGATTGGGACCAGAAGATCATCATGAAGTGGGGCCTCTCCGACATC
Organism: Haloferula sp.; assembly: GCA_044372775.1. Classification (GTDB taxonomy): domain Bacteria; phylum Verrucomicrobiota; class Verrucomicrobiia; order Verrucomicrobiales; family Akkermansiaceae; genus Haloferula. Next base: position 202,979 of record JBIPNO010000002.1, on the reverse strand, counting down.
GGCGCGGCGCTCGCCGTGCTGCAAGGCCGGACCACCGAGGCCAAGCTCTTCCACCAGTCGGAAAAGGCCAACAGCGCCTTCGACCTGAGCCTCCGCGACGATCCCGACCGCGCGCCTTTCCTGATGACGATCTCGCGCCAGGACGCCGCCGATAAATCATTGCGCAAGGTCACCATCCCCGTCTCCCACGCCGAAGCCGCCATCCTGGAAACCGCGCTGCGCACCGCCGTGACGCGGATTCTGCGATGGTGAGATCGACCGCCCTTCTCCTGCCTCTCCTCCCTGTCTCGGTTCAAGCTCCCGGCCCGAAGAAGAGAGTTCTTGGTGAATGGGCCGGTGGAGCTATTCTGGCGACAAATGATGAGACTTTTGAAGATCATGAGTCCAAACCCGCCCGTGGAGATCCTCCTCGCAGGTCTCACGTTTCTCATCTTCGGCACAGGGACCGTGCAGGGTGAAAACGACGGGGACGGGAAAAGCGGAGGACCGGCGATGGTGGACCCGCCGCGGCCGGAAGTCCCGACCGCTCCACCGCCGGGAACCGATGTCGTGCCCCACCTGCACGCGCCGATCGTGCCGGGGCGGAACGTCATCTACTCGGCGGGCTTCCAGTTAATGTGGAACGCCATGTGGGACCGCTTCACCAAGGAAGCGCCCAAGCTCGACCCGGTCTCCGACCTTGCGCCCCTCCTGAACCTTCGCGGAATCGAGGAAGCCGACCTTTCGCCCGGAAGCGTCTCCGTCAACTGCGGCTACGTTCACGAGGGCGTGGTCGAGCGGATTCAGCGCGAGATGGCGGAGCGGTTTCCCGGTTCGCGGTTTCGGCTGGAGGGGCCGACACCGGACGAAGGCGGGCCCCCGCGCATTGTCATTCACGCGCACCTCGAGAAGACGCTCGCCTTTGAAAAGCCCTTCGTTCCCGTTTTCAGAGCCGACTTCCATTTCGTCCCGGAAAATTGGAGTGCCGCCCGCATCGAGACGACCCCCGTCCGCGGCTTCGGCTTTGAAGCAGTCGAACACCCGGCGTCCGGCCAAGTGGAGATCCTTCATTTCTCCCGCCCGGCCGACGGCGACTGGTCGAGGAACCGCTTCGTCATCGAACTGAAAACGAGGTCGCCCGATACCGAACTGCTGTTGGCACGGTTGCCGCCCGGACCGACGGTGCAAGCGACCATCGAGGAGGTCGCCCGGCTCCGCCGGGAGATGCCGGTGGATCGCGAAAAGGCGCAGGAAGAGATGAAGCGGTTGAATTCCCTGCCGAAAGAAGCCTATCGCCGCGTTCCGTACCGCGAACTGCAGCAGGTTCAACAAAGGGTCTTCGATTCAAACCCCAAGATCGTGAGTTCCTATGACACCCTGACCGTGCCGGTCATTGATTTCAAGTTATGCCGCGAATACTCCGAGTTGGCCGGCCGCACGGTGGTCAACCATCGGGGCGAGGCAGGCGCCGCGACGATCACGCGTGCCAGCCAGACCCTGCGGTTCCGGCTCGACGAAAAGGGACTCAAACTGGAAGACGACAGTGAGATGGAGGAGGAGGAAAACGGCGTCGCGGGACGCGATCTCGACTTCACCCGTCCCTTCCTGCTCCTGCTGAACGAGCGCAAGAGTGGCAAGACCGTGTTCGCCGCGTGGATCGGCAACGCCGAGCTGCTCGAAGCCGCCGCGGAACCGGATCCTGCGCCGAACCCGTTTGGTGGCGAGGCGAGCGACAACGACGATCCGTTCGCCGAACCTTGATGAAAAGGCGTAGGCTTCCGTCACGCCCGGGTCCGCGATTCCGCGGGGGTGCCCTTCGATGATCGCGGGTTCCGTGTTCGGGATTGCCGGGCGGGGGCGGGGCTGCGCACGCTTGCCGGCGACGGGGAGAGTGCCGGGCATGGTCAAAGTCACGCTGCAGAACTATCGCGAATCGAAGGAAGCCTTGAGAGTTTCACCAGTGCGTCGACTTCAATCCCGCCTTGTCCAAGCGGGCGATCAAGCTCGGCTTCTTGGCCCGGAGATCCCGGAGCTCAGCGAGTCGCAGGGAGAATCCAGTCCGGTCCCCTGTTAGATCGGAAAGGTCGCGCAGGTCGATGAGCTGCCGCACGGCGGAGTCGTAGTTCGCCGGCGTGGAAGTCGCGGTAAGCGCGATCACGGATCCCCACAGGTTTTCTTCCTGTCCCACGAGCGTCCGCAGATGAATCCTGCGCTCTTCAGCATCCCTCCGCGCCTTCGCGGCCCGCTCCTCGGCCGCCTTGAGCTTGGCGGCTTGTTCACGGGCTTCCTCCAATTCTTCCGCCTCCTTCAGCAGTTCCCCGGCCCGCCGCGGCGGCAGGTCGGAGGGCGTAGGCGCGTCGCCGGAAGCCCGCAGGTCACGCTGCACCACGTGGCGGAAATCCCGCTGAAGTTCGAGGGTGGCGGAGCCCTCGTCCTCCTCGAGAAAGCGCTTCAGCCAGCCGTCCTTCTGCTCCGGTGAAAGCGTCGCCAGCCATGACGCCGGCGTCACCTTCGACTCGCGCGCCGGACGGGCGGGCGGACTCCGCCGCGCCGCCACCTCGACGAGTTCCGGATCCAGCCAAAGGAAGCTCGTCAGGCTCTTCAAGGCCTCGCTCGGCTCGTTCAAGCCGGGAGGTACCGGAGGCTCCTCCGTGTCCTCATCGACGTTCCTGTTCCTCACCGCCAGCAGCCACGCCACATAGAGCGCCCTCAGGTCGCCGCGGGCGAGTTCGTCGCGGAGCGGCAACAGAGAGTCGAGTACCTCGGACGGTTCCTCGTCATGCTCGTCGTAGTCTCGGCCGGGCTCCTCATCCGAATAAATCGACAGCACGAGGTGGCTCGCCGTCTGCCGGACAACCAGCACGCTATCCTCCTCGTAGGGACGGACTTCCTCCCGGTCTAACAGCCCACGAGGAATCCGCAGATGGAGCGCCCGCGAGCCGAAGTTGCTCAGGTAAACATGGGCGTCGAAATATTTCTTCATCCACCCGAGCGTGTCGCCTTTGAAGTCACCCCAATGGTATTCGTTGGTGAAGCTCCGGCTGCTGATGGTCGCACGGGTGGAGAACGAGCGCAGCGTCGCCTGCTCTTCCTTGGTGAGCGCCCGCTCGATGGCTTTGAATTCGAAGTATTGGAACTCGCTCATGGCATCCGGCGGCGAGTGAAAGGAAGTTCCGGGCGCAGGGCAACAGAACCTGCTGGCGAAACTCGCCGTGCTCCATCACCATGCCTCGACTCCATGCCTGCCGACTCTTCCGTCCTCACCACCATCTTGGCCATCCGCCAAGCAATCGCCGCGGCTGGTCAAAACGACCGGCCGAGATTCGAGCTGTCGTTCGCGATTTCGAATCTCTTCCGGCAGTCCGAGAAGATCGTCGGCGATACCGAAACACTCCGTGCCGTCCTCGCCGCGGCCCCGGAGGTCGAGGCCTTCCGCGGCAAGGGATCACAATCGGCGGCGAGCGTGTTCTCGCGCGGCGTCGCCTGGCTTGTCTATCAGACGAAGGATCGACTTCCCCGGTCCAGCATCACCCCCGACCTCGTTCCCCAGGAAGAGGAGTTGCTCGAGATCTCGAAGGACACCAACGTGCTGGAATGCCTCGAAGCGCTTGCCGCCCATGCCTTCGCCCGTACCCAAGGCCCGCCGGTCCGGTCCCGCCACGCGGGAGAACTCCGCGCCATGGCGTGGGGAATGCTTGGCAACATCGCCGACATCCTCCGCAGGCCGGAATTCCTCGCCCACGCGCTCAAGGTCGCGGCGGACAAGCGTGCTTCGACCGAAGAACGGATTGCGGTCGTAGAGTTCCTACCGGAATACTGGGGCGGCGACGTGCCGGACCAGGCAACCGCGGGCCTGCTTCAGGAACTGAAGGATAACCCACCTGACCGGGACATCCTCGTGGCTGTGATGCAGGCCCGGATCGAACTCGGCCTCGACGAAGAATTGGGAGCTTTGTTTGCCGTTGAAGATTGGGATGAAGCGCGTGGGGACGACTGAAAGATTGCGAGCCCGCATCACTCCGCAAACGATCCGCCGTGGCCAAGCCGAAGAAAAAGCTCACCGCCGCCCAACGAGCTACCCGCAAGAAGCGCAAGGCGGAGTTCATGACGGTGTTCATGAATGGCAGGCAGGTGCGTGTCCGCCGCCCGCCCACTGTCGACGGCATTCCCGTGGAGGAATTCATCCGTCACAACGCCGACCCGATCTGGCTGCACCAGCATGGCTATTGGGAGATCCTGGAGGAGAGGGCGATGGCGGAGCAAGAAGGCGGGTGTAAAGAACGCGCCTCGGGAAACCGGAATGCAAGGGTGGCGGATGACTCCGATGATATTCCGTTCTAACGCCCGCCTGCAACCCTCTCGCAAGCAGAGGTCTCCACTTCACCGAAAGTGCCATGCACCCGTGCCTTGCGGGGGGGGCGACCAGAAGCGCGTCCACGGGAGCCGGTCCGAGGGTGGGGATGGAGGCATCGGAAGGTTTTCCAACGGGTTAAGGCGGCGGAATCACGTTCACGCCCTTGAGTCCGAACAGCGGCGCGGCGGCGAGGAAGAGGCGGTCGTTGGAGTGGACTTCGGTGAAACCGTGTTCGCCAGCAGCTTTTTGACGGCTTCGTGCCCCGGTTCCGCAGAATAGATCCGGAATAGGTAAGTGCTGTCAATGTAGAGCATCTTCGCGGGAGGACCGGTCTTCGGAAATCATGACGGCGGAGTCGGTGCCTCGGGAAAACGCTCCGGCTTTCAGCGCGGCCTCGAAATCAGGCCGCAATTTCCGGTTCGCCCATGTGGGCTTCTCGGGTTGAGGGGGGAAGCCGGATCGTGACATCGGCACCGCGTTTGAGTTTGGCACAACTCGCCGGACTCCACCCGTTCCCTGGCCGCGATCCCAGGGCGGCGGCCGAACTTTAGAGGCGACGGCGGGGCGACAATCCGATTAAGGTAAGCCGCGTATCCATCCCGCCGGCCCGGCAATCCAAAAGGCAGGGTGGGACCACGGATGAGACGAAATTTCAGAGAGCGGGTGAGTGACTCAGCCCGCCGACCTCCGATCCATTGCCTTCATTTTCGCGTCGTTTCGCCTGTTTTGTTGTTCCTCTCGTCCTCTCTAACATGAAACCCGCCCACCTTCTCCCTCCCGCTCTCGCGCTGGTCGCCGCGGGCCTTTGGATCGGCTCGCAGCGGCGGTCGATCTCGTCGCTGGAGCTGGAAAGCGAGGCCCTGCGCGGACGGATCGAAGTCGCGCGTCAGGACCCCGCGACCGCGGCGGCCGACCCATCCTTCGCCAGCCGTCAGCATTCGAAAACGAAGGCACTGCGCCCGGGCGTGAAGGTCGATTGGAAGAAGATCGCCGCCACCCAGGCCGCGATGAAGTCCGGTGGCGACGGGGACATGCGCGCGATGGTCGCCTTGCAGAAGACGCTGCTCGCGCTGTCGGCCGCGGAGCTGCTCGCCGGGCTCGATGAGATCGCGGCGCTCGACCTTTCCGCCGACGCGAAGCGCGGGCTCGAAGGCACCCTGATCGGCGTGCTCGCGAACAAGGATCCGCAGGCCGCGCTGGAGCGCTTCGCCGACCGGATCGGCGGGCCCGACGGTGGCCTGACCTGGCAGCTTTCGACCGCCTTCCAAAGCTGGAGCGCCAAGGACGCCACCGCCGCCGCCGCGTGGATGGACGCGCAGGTCGCGGCCGGGACTTTCGAAAACAAGCGGCTCGACGGTCGACACGACCCGCGCATCCGCTTCGAGGCCGGGCTGATCCAGAACCTCGCCGCCAGCGATCCCGCGGAAGCCGCGCGCCGCCTCGCTTCGCTGCCGGAAGACCAGCGCGACGAGGTCTTCACGAGCCGCTTCCATTTCCGCATCCGCCCGGGCACCGAGAAGGCCGTGGCGGACCTGATCCGCACGCAGGTCCCGGCGGTCGACCGCTTGTCGACGCTGGGCCTCAGCTCCGCACCGCTGGTCAAGGAAGGCTACGGCAAGGTCGGCGAGTTCCTCGGCGCGATCGATGCCAGCGCGGCAGAACGCGCGGCGGTGGTCGGCGAGGCGCTGCGCGAACGCTTCAGGGGCCAGGACGAGATGACCACCGGCGTGGAGGAAACCCGCGAGTGGATCCTTGCCCAGGCCCCGGCCGATGCCGAGCGGCTGAGCGGCGAGGCGCTGGCGCATCTGAGCGAATGGCTGGAGTTTCCGGAGATGGCGAAGGAGGCGCTGAAGTACCAGCAGGCCAGCGGCAATGACGACGCGCTGGTCGCCTTCCTCAAGAATGCGCCGGACGAATCGCGCTTCGAAATCCTGGAGCTCGCCGGGAAGATCAGCGACCCGGTGAAGCGCGCGGAAATCGAAGCGCGCTTCATCAACAACCCGAACCGCACGGCCGTTCCCGCCGCGACCGAGCCATGAAGTTTTCCCTCCTCGCCGCCGCCCTGATCCTCGCCATCGCCTCGTTCTTCGGTTGGCAGGATCACCGCAAGCTCGCCGCCGTCCGCGAAAGCCACGGCCGCCTGATGGAGGATGCCCGCGCGCTCGGGTTATCGACCGACGGGCTGGTGAAAGACGGCGTGGCCGTGCTTCCTTCGAAGACCGGACGCACGGAGGGCGACTCCGGCAACGGGGTCGATCCGAGGGAGTTCGCCACCCGGCTCGCGGCCTTCGCGCTGAAGATGGAAGCCATGGAGAAAAGCGGCACACCGCCGGACGAAGGATTCCAGCAGGAGATCTTCGCCCTGCTCGACGAGATGCTCCAGCTCGACCCCGCCGCGCTGAAGATCCTGATCGGCGAGCTCCGCGCGAACGAAGAACTCACCGGCGAGATGAGGCGCAACATCGTCGGCTTCGCGATTTCGATGATGGCCAACGACCACCCCGCTTCCGCGCTGGCGATCTTCACCGAGTCCTCCGATCTCTTCGGCGATGAGGACGGACGCGGCCGCCACGTCCTGGGCCAGGCGCTTTCGAAATGGGCCAGCCAGGACCCCGCCGCGGCCCTCGATTGGGTGCGCGAGAACGCCGCCGCCCACCCGGACCTCGTCACCGAGGAAACCAAGCACGACCTCGTTGGCGGCGCGGCCAAACAGGACCCGCGGCTGGCCTTCAAGCTCATCGGCGAACTCGGGTTGGATGACGCGGGAAGCGCCGGCCGGAAGATCGCCGAGTCCGCCACCACGCCGGCGGAGCGCAACGCGATTCTCAGCGCCCTGCGCGACCACCTCGCCGCCGAGACAGGGGAAGAAGCGGATGACCTCCGCCGCTCGACCCTGGCAGCGCTGGCAGCGAACGCGATGAAGGATGGCTTTGAAAGCGCGACCGCCTGGATCGACGGCGCGGGTCTTGCCGACGCCGATGCCGGGATCATGGCGAACGGCATCGAGCACTGGCGGACCGGTCCCGACACCGGCAAGTGGATCGAGTGGATGGGCGGCAAGTTGCCCGCCGGGACCCTCGATACCAAGGTGATCCAGATGATGGGCGAGTGGACCCGTAGCGACTACAAGGCCGCCGGACAGTGGCTGAACGAAGCCGCCGAAGGTCCTGCCAAGGTCGCGGCGGTAAAGTCCTATGCCCAAGCCGTGGCTCCCTACGATCCTGCCGCCGCGGAGCAGTGGGCGAAAACCCTGCCGCCCGGGGAGTCACGCGAGAAGCTGCTGGAAGCGATCGGCAAGGTCCGCCGGGCGGAGGAGGAAACGATCCGCCAGCCCGCCGAGTGAGCAAGGCCGGTGGCTGCCCGAATCCGCCGCAAGCGGGTGATTTCTTCTAAACCCACGGCAGGTTTCAGACGTGGGTGATTCAGGCCATTTTGAGGCCGAACCCATCGAACCCATGAAATCCCCAACCCTCTTGACCTGCGGCTTGATCGCCGCACTTCCCGCGTCCTTGCACGCCCAGGGCGTCGACTGGCGCGTCGGCCCGGTCAACGCGACCGGCGGCGGCAACGGCACGTCGATGATCACCACCGCCAACGACTTCGCGAACTGGCTGACGGCCAACGCCGCGGGCAACGGCATCGCGCTGGCCGACCCGGCGGCCACCGGCACCTACTATTTCGGCTTTGACTGGCAGATCAGCAACAATGCCGGTGAAACCGGTGCCGGCGGGTTCTTCGGCGGGCTCTGGTTCTTCGATGCCGCCCAGGAGCGTGGCGGTCTCGGCAATGGCTGGGGCCCCGTGAACTACGGCCTCGCCGGTCCCGGCTGGGACAATGCCTTCGCCCCGGCCTCCCCGTATGTCATCGGCACCACCGTCCGGATGGTGCTCAAGGTCACCTTTAACGCCGCTGCCGACGACACCTTGAAGGCGTGGTTGAATCCGGCCGCGGGCGTGGCGGAAGGCAGCCAAACCGTCCCGGTCGCCAACTCCACCCGCAATTTCGAGTTCGACGCCCTGAACCTCCGCACCGGCAACGGAACCGGTGCCTCGCAGCTCAATCGGTTGATGATTTCCACCGACTTCGAGAGCGCCGCGGTCTGGGACGGCGACGGGGACGGGTTGCCCGACGGTTGGGAACGCCTCTACGGCCTGAGCCCCACCGACAACGGCACCACCAACGTCAACAATGGCCCCGCGGGCGACCCCGACAACGACGGGCTGACCAATGCCCAGGAATATGCCGGCGGCACCAATCCTTCCGTCCCGACCGACAGCGACAACGACGGAATTTTCGACGGCGTGGAAATCAGCGGATCCGCCAACCCCTTCACCGCCGGGGTCCAGGGCAGCCCGCCCGGGGATCCCACGCTTCCCAACGACGCCGACAGTGACAATGACGGCATCGAAGACGGCGAGGAAGTGGAGGTCGGCAATGACGGCTTCATCACCGATCCGAACAACGACGACAGCGACGCGGACGGTTACAAGGACGGCGTCGAGACGCTCAATGCCAGCGATCCCCGCAACAGCGGATCGATCCCCAACATTCCGAACCGCACGATCATTGGGATCGAATACTTCGATTACCCGAACGGTGCCGCCGCGGGCCTGAGCGGTGGCGAGTATTTCGACTTCGACAACGCGCTCGAGGGCAACACCTTCTTCGGCCACACCGCTACCCAATCCGACTGGGACGTGACCGGCGGCACTCCCCAGATCGCGGGCGGCCACCTGGTCACCACCGGCGGTGGCGGCCTGAAGCGCGAGTTCAACGGCCCGGTTGAAGGCAACGTCTTCGCCAGCGACGAGCGCGAAGGACGCTTCGCCGGCGGTTCCAGCGACGTGCTCTATTTCCGCTACCTCCTCCAGCGCGGCCGCAATGTCGAATGGTCGGGGCTGAGCCTCTACGACTACGGCGCGGAAGTCTGTTTCATCGGGGTGCCCGCCGACGCGAACCCGGCTTCCGGCACCCGCCAGTTCGGCATCCAGCAGTCGAACGTGGTGGTGGTCAACGGGGCCAACCGCAACTGGACCGGCGACACGCCGGAGGTGCTCCGCGACTACCTCGTCGTCGCCAAGGTGGCCTTCAAAACCGGTCAGATTTCGCTCTGGGTCGATCCCGACCTCGGCCAGCCGGAAGGCACGCCGGACACCACCGCGACCCTGACGCTGCCGAGCCAGCTCAATGCCACCGGCTTCCGCCTCGCTTCCGGCGGGGCCGGGTCGTCGCGCTTCGACGAAGTGCTGGTCGGCACCACCTGGGCCGCCCTTTCCAAGGCTCCGGCGAGTTCCGGCGGCCTGCGCGACACCTGGGCCGCCGCCTTCGGCATCAGCAATCCGGCGGATGACTCCGACGGCGACAATTTGTCCGCGGTCTCGGAACAGGCCGTCGGGACCAATCCTTCCTCCCCGAACAGCGACGGCGACAGCCTGACCGACGACGAGGAAATCAGCGGCAGCGCCAATCCGTACAACAACGGCGTGCTCACCGCCGCACCGGGCGACGCGACCGACCCGACCCGGACGGACAGCGACGAAGACGGCATTGCCGATGGCGAGGAAGTGGTCGCCGGCACCGATGGCTTCGTCACCGATCCCAACAACCACGACACCGACGGCGACGGAGGCTCGGACAGCGTGGAGATCCAATTCGGCTCCAGCCCTGTCGACGCCGGCAGCCTCTTCGGCGGCAACCGCGCGCTGGTCGGTGCCGACAACTTTGACGCCCAGACTGCCGGACTCGTCGCGGGTGCCACCGGCGGCAGCGGCTTCGACTTTGACAATACCGAGGTCAACGACGCCTTCATCGGCCACACCGGAACCTTTTCGGATTACGACGACGTCTTCGGCACCTCAAACTTCTCGGGCGGCAAACTGCGGACCCAGGAAAGCGGCATCAAGCGCGAGTTCAACGGTCCCGGCGAGGGCGTGGTGACCAACGGCGACGAATGGATCGGCCGCTTCAACGGCGACCCGCTCAGCTCGAATTCCCAGGTGCTCTATTTCCGCGCCGACCTGACCCGCGGCGCGGGCAGCACGTGGTCGGGCCTCAGTGCCTACGACTTCGGCACCGAGCGCACCTTTGTCGGCGTTCCCGATATCGCGAACCCCGTCTCCGGCAACCGCGAGTTCGCGATCGGCGCGCCCGCCGCGGCCCCGGTTTACACCGGCATCCGCCCCGTCCCGGGCCGCAACTACACCGTCGTCTGCAAGATCGACTTCAACAACGACCTGCTGAGCCTCTGGATCAATCCCGACCTCGAAGGCGCCGAGCCCACTCCGCTGGCGACCGCGCCCTTCGTCCTGACCAACTGGCTCACCGCCGTCCGCCTGGCCTCCGGCGGCAGCGATCCCACCGCGTGGGACAACCTTGTGGTCGGCCGCACCTGGGACGCGATGGGCGAGTTCCCCGGCGTGATCCCGACCGATGACGACTACCTCGCTTGGATCGACGGATTCCCCCAGGTCGGCGCACAGACCGGCTTCGACGATGATGCCGATGGCGACGGCATCGGCAACGGCGTGGAAAGTTATCTCGGCACGGATCCTTCGATCGGCAACGCCGGGCTCACCACGGTCTCCGCCGCACCCGGCACCTTCACTTTCACGCACAGCGAAAGCAACGAAGTGCCGAGCGATGTGAACGCCGCCTACGAATGGTCGACCGACCTCGCCAACTGGTTCGCCAGCGGCGCGAGCGGGGGAGGGGTGACCGCCACCGTCCTGGAAACCTCGCGCATCGACAATGCCGCACCGGACAACGACCTCGTGACCGCCACCGCCACGGTGACCACCGGCACCGCTGCCAAGCTCTTCGTGCGGGTCAAGGCCACCCAGGACTAACAACTCCGAGCCATTCCCAAGGGCCCGCGGTTCACGCCGCGGGCCCTTTTTCGTGTCACTTTCTCAGTGGCTCGACTCCCGCGGCGCACGGCAGGAAAAAGCCGCGGTCCGCGCTGACGCGAAGAATGCCGCCGCGTTCGCGGAGATGGACATCCCGGTCTTCGCCTGCACTCCGGACCGCTTTCCGGACCTGATGGCGGCGGCCCTGGCGAAAAAAGGGCTGAAACTCTGGGCCGCGGCGGGGAGATCCTGAGGCCGGGACAGGCTTGAAAGACGAATGGGAGATTTCCCTATAGAGCATCGGAATTTGACCTGCTAGGGATCGGGGCATTGCACTACGTGGATTCCCTCATGCCTGCCCCGCCCCCAACCCGAGACCTGCTGCTGGTCGACGACCATCCGATCATCCTTTTGGCAGTTAAGTCATTGATCGAGAAAAAACTACCCGATTACCGGCTGCACAGCGCGGCCTCCCGCAGCGAGGCCCTGGTGGTGGCGGAGTCGGTGAAGCCGGAGCTGGCCCTGGTCGACCTGACCTTGCCGGACGGCGACGGGCTGGACCTGATCCGGGAGCTGAAAGAGCTCTCGCCCGACTGCGGCGTGCTGGTTTTCAGCATGCAGTGCGAGCTTCGTTTCGGCCCGCGGGCGCTGAAAGCCGGGGCGCGCGGGTATTTGATGAAGGGCGACCGGGTCAACGCGCTGTTCGATGCCATCCGGCAGATCGAGTCGGGGCAGATCTACTGCTCGCCGGCGCTGCACGAGCGGATGGTCGGCGTGTGGAGCCAGGTCCCGGTCAGAGGAGTCGAGGCGCTGACCGAGCGGGAGTTCCAGGTCTTTTGCATGATGGGCGAGGGGCGCAGCACCAAGGACATCGCCCGCCACCTCGCGATCAGCACCAAGACGGTGGACAGCCACCGCGAGCACATGAAGCTCAAGCTCGGCTGCAATTCGAGCACCGAGATGATGCTCCAGGCCCGCGACTGGCTGGGAGCGACCGGCAAGCGCCGCCCGGAAGCCTGAAGGCCGTCCTTTTCCCCATGATCCCCTACACCGAGCGCGACAGCGACCTGAACTTCCGCCCGCCCTACCGGATCACCGGCGTGGAGGCGCTGTCCGCAGTGCGCGGGATCGACCGGGAAATGGCCCAGCAATGGGTTGACGAGACGCTCAACTGGCGGCCGCCGGGCGAGGAGCCGCGCCCGGAATTCACCGCCCTGCCGGTGGCCTTCGTGGTCTTCATGAAAATGGCGGCGATGCGCTCGATCGACCCGCCGCACCACGACTGGGGCAGCGTTTCCGAGTCGGAAATGGTGGTGACGCTGCCGCTGATCCAGTGGGACAACCAGGGCCTGCCCACGCCGCCGAAGCTTTGCTTTTACCCGATCGTCCTCTGCCTCGACTCCGGTCCGGCGCTGATCAGCGGGCGCGAGGTCTTCGGCTTCCCGAAGATCATGGGGCGGGTGGAAATCGGTGCGGACGCCGCCACGGCGCGCTGCGAAGTGGCGACCCGCGCCGGCGATCCCCTGACGCGGCGGAACCGCCTGCTGCTGGCGCTCCGTCAGCTCCCGGACACCGCGGCGGCGCACGCGGTGACGGAGCCGGATTCCTTCGGCAAGGGCATCGCGGAGATGGTGCGGGAAGAGGTGCTGGCGAATCTGGATCGCTCGCGGATCGAGGCCGTCCTGCACCCCCGGTGGACCCGCGGCATCCTGAACCTGGGACTGGAAGGGCTGGTGGCGGTGCTGGAGAAGCTGGAAATCTCGCAGGATTTCGTCTTCCTCAAGCAGTTCCGCGATGTCGCGCAGCCGGAGCGGGCCTGCCATCGCTCGGTCGCTTCCTGCGCGCTGGAATTTTCCCATCTGACGCATCTGAGCCGGGAAGCCGGCGACTGGGAGCTGGAGGTGCCGGACCACCGGAGCAGCGCGCTTTTGGCAAGGATCGGCCTGAAGTCGGGAAGCATCGGGGCACCGCTGCGGGCGCGTTTCCAGTTCGATCTCTCGCTGGGCAAAACCCTGTGGTCCGCTTGACACCGGCATGAATGGAGAAGTCGACACGCCGCTTGCCGATGATGCCCCGCCCCGCGGCTGGGGTCTTTGGCAGCGCGCGGCCGATGGCACGGTCCGGCAGCTTGAAGAAGACTCCGGTGGCGAGGATCTGCTGAAAGTGCTGCTGGCCCGGGCCACGCGTTTGTTAGAGAGCGATCCCGCGGCCCTGCTGGTGCTGCGGCAGGACGAGCGGGCGGGGGAGTTGTTAGAGGGCTTGGCGGCGATCGGGCTGGAAGGCCTGATCCTCGACGAGCGGACCGCCGGCAGGGTGCCGCCGCCGTTCCGCTGCGCCCGGATCGGCTTTCTGCCGGGCGTCCTGGCGGAGCCGTTCTGCGCTTACCGGCTGGAGCTTCGCCGGGTGGCTGCGGAACCGGTCGCCACCCCGGCGCGCGCCGGAATTTGGGAGGAGATCCGCGGGAAGATCCGCGATCACGAGGGCCGCGGCGGCTTCCTCCGGCTGGGTATCGCGGGGCCGGCCGGCGCGGGAAAATCGCACCTGATCGGGGCGGTTGCCGCCTTGCTGGCGTCGGACGGACGGACCCTGGCGCGGGTCTCCTGCCTGCCGACCGACGTGCCGGGAACTTTCACCGCATGGCGCTCGCTGCTTGGCCAGATCGGCGGTGAGCGCTTGCCCGCGGCGATCGCCGGACTGGGCACGGATCGCGCGCTCGACCCGTCGCTGGTGGAAAATCTGGTGCGCTTCCTTGCGGGGTCCGCCGATGCTCCGGAGAGCGGTCTCTCGCCGCTGCAGCACAAGGAAATCCTGCCGGAGTTCATCGCGGGAACGCTGGCGCAGCTGGTGGCCGCGGAACCGGCGGCGGCGATCCTCGATGACATCCAGTGGCTCGACGAAGGCAGCGAAGCGGTGATCGCGGCGCTGGAAAGGACCGGCGCGGCATTCGTTCTGGTGCTCGGGCGCCGCGGGCAGCCGGCGGAGGAGGACATCGCGCTGGGCCCGATGTCGCTGGAGGAGCATCGCCAGTTGCTGTCGGAGCTTTCCGGCTACGCCCGGATCACCGACGAACTGAACGGCGAGATCCACCGCGTTTCCCACGGCCTGCCGCTGGTGTCCCGGGAAGTGTTCGCGGTGCTTTCCAAGCGCCGCCGCCTGCTGGCGATGGGCGGCACGCTCGATCTGGCCGCGGAGGAGAAGTCCGCCGGCAGTGCCGCCGCGGAAGGGATGCTGCTGACCGAGCGCTTCCGCGACCTCTCGCCGCGGCTGCGGACCCTGCTCGCGGCCTGCGCGATCTGGCGCGAGCCGTTTTCGAAGAGCCAGGCCAAGGCGACCGCGCTGGCCTGCGGGCCGGGGCTCGACTTCGAGGCCTGCTGGGCGTCGCCGCTGCTCGGCGAGTTCATCGTCGCGGCGCCGGGCCTGCCGGGGCGCTTCTCGTTCTACCACGACCTGCTGCGGGAGGCCGCGTTGTCGCTGATGAACGGGCCCGAAAAGGAGGCCGGCCATGGGGCGGCACTGGAGTGGCTGACCGCGGGTCCGGCCACGGCGGGCTCACCGGCGGTGGCGGCTTTCCACGCCCGGGAATCGGGGCGGGTGGCGGAAGCGGTCGCGCTCTTCGACCAGGCCGCGCAGGCCGCGCTCGGCCGATTCGCCCTGCGGGAAGCCCGGGAAGCGGCGAGGGCCGCGCTTGAGCTGGAACCCGCGGACCCGGCGCAACGGGCGCGGCTCCATCAGATCGACGGCGAGGCGGCCTTCCACTGGGGCATGGTGGAGGAGGCGGTGGCTTCCCTGGAAAAAGCGCTGGTCCTCTATCAGGTCAGCCCGACCGAAGGAAGATTCCCGATCGGCCCCGCGGTGCTGCTCCGCCACGGCTGGCTCTTCGCCAGCGGCCGGCCGTGGACCGCGGCGAATCCTTCGCCCAACCTCGAAGGCGCCGCGCGGGCCGCCCTGATGCTGGCGGAAATCGCTTACTTCCAGAACGACCAGCAGCGCTCCGCCGAGTGCTGCATCACCGCGCTCGACCTGGCGGCGAAGAACGGCGAGAGCGCCGCGCTGGCATCGCTCTGCGCGGCGATCGCCTGCCCGATGTCCGGCAAGCGCCCGCGCTGGCTGGCGGAGCGCTACCGGGGGATCGCGCGGGCCATGATTTCACGGGTCGGCGACCGCACCGAGCGGACCTACATCGAGCACGTCGGCTGCCTGGTCGACCTCGACAAAACCCGCTGGTCCGAAGCCGCCGCGCGGGCCGCCGGCAACGTCACCTACTGGCAATCCCACGGCCACGGCCGCCGCGTCGAGGAGGCGGCGACCCATGCGTTCTACGTCGACTATTTCCAGGGAAAGCTCGGCGGCGCGGCGAAATGGGCGGCCGTCCTGCAGGACTCCGCCGTCAAGCGGACCGACCGCCAATCGCGGACCTGGGCGGCGATGATGGGCAGCCTGCACGCCCTCGCCTGCCTCGGCCCGCGCGAGGCGGAGGCGTGGTGCCGGCAGGTCCCGGCCGATGGCGGCGATGCGATCACGCAGTCGTCGATCCACGTGATGCGGGCGATCTGCGCCTGGCGCTCGGGCAATCCTTGGCAAGTGATGCAGCACCTCCGCGACGCGGAAGACCTGGCCGGCGCCCACCCGGCGGTCTCGTCCACTCAATTCCTGCTGGCCGACGCGGCGGTGCTGCTCGGTGAAATGCGCATCTGGGGGCCGCCGGAACTCGCCGCGGACCCGGCCTTCACCGGCCTCTGCCAGCGCTTCCTCCGGCGCGCCGCGAAGTTCGCCGCGAGCTTCGGGATCGGTGCCGGCATCCTGCAGTGCGCCAAGGGCCTGCACGGGGGAAATGGCACCGCCTTCCTGACGGCGGAACGCGCCGCCGAACGGCTGGGCGCGAAGCTCATCCAGGCCCGCGCCCGCTGCTACCGGGCCTTGAAATCCTCCGACCACGCCGCCTTCGAAACCGCGCTCGCCCTGTTTTCGGATTGCGGGGCGGATGCCGAAATCACCGCCTTCCGCCAACTCGAATCGTCCCATGAGAGACGAGCGTGAACATGTCGTGATCCTCGGTGGCGGGGTCGGTGGCTGTGTCGCCGCCTACTGGCTGACCGCCACCCCGGAGCTGCGGGCGAAGTACCGTGTCACCATCTATCAGAGCGGCTGGCGGCTCGGTGGCAAGGGTGCCAGCAGCCGCGGCGACAGCGACCAGCACCGCAGCGAGGAACACGGACCGCACGTCTGGTTCGGCTTTTACGAGAACGCCTTCAAGACCCTCCGCGGCTGCATCGAGGAGCACGCCCGCCTCGGCGAAACGCTCGGCCCTTTCTCGACCCTCAAGGATCTGTTCATGGAGTCCCGCGAGGGCGTCTTCTACCATCAGGACGAGGCCACGAAAAAATGGCAGCCGTGGATCATGCGGCTGCCGCGCTACGAAGGCGAGCCGGGCGACGGCACGCCCGCGCCGGAGATCCGGGAAACGCTGTGGCGGATGGCCGACCACCTCGCGCTGAACCTCAGCAAAACCGGCGCTTTCGGTCCGGTCGTCAGCTATTTCCTCAAAGCCGCCGAGAAGGTCCTGCGCCGCCGTGTTGACTGGCAGACCGCCTTCACCTGCCCGGCCGGAATCCATCCCGGCGATCCCGGCGGCTGGGCGAGCTACCTTTCCAAAAGGATCGTCGAACTGGCTGGCAGCGAACGCCACTGGTACGGCGAACCGCTCATCGGGCGGCTGTTGAGGCTGCTGCTCGACTACCTCGGCTGGCGCATCCGCCGGATGGCGAAGAAGAAGCCCAACGGCGAGGCAAAGCGGGAACTCTGCCTGGCCGACCTCTACCGCACCTGCCTGCGCGGCGCGCTGGTCGATCTCTTGCTGCGCGACGAGACCTTCCGCCAGCTCGACCGCCACGAATTCCTCGATTGGCTGGCGCTCCACGGCGCGGCCTATCCTTCAATCACCGAGTCGCCCTTCCTCCGCGGCTACTACGACACGCCCTTCGCATTTTCCGGAGGAAGGGCGGGCGATCCCGGGAGCGCGAACTTCGCCGCCGGGGCCGCCCTGCGCGGGTTCTTCCGGATCTTCTTCGGCTACAAGGGCGCCTACGTCCATCGCATGAACCTGGGGATGGGCGAGTGCGTCTTCGTGCCGCTTTACCGCGTGCTGAAATCGCGCGGCGTGCGCTTCGAATTCTTCCACCGCGTGGAATCGCTGGAGCCGAACGAAGCCGGCAACCGCGTCGCCCGCATCCGCTTCAACCGCCAGGTCCGGCTGGCGCCCGGCAAGGACGAATACGTGCCGATCAAGCAGGTTGCCGTCCCGCAGGACCACGCCCCGCCGGTTTTCTGGCCGGTCTGGCCGGAGCACCCGATGGCCGACCAGCTCGACCCCGCCACCCTGCCGCCGCCGGGCGACCCGGGCTTGGAATCGAACTGGAGCCGGCACCGCACCGAGAGCGTCGTCATCGCCGACCGCCGCGACCCCGCCGCGGACGGGCTGGAGCGCTTCGACCACGTCATTCTCGCCATCCCGCCCGGCGCCCATGCACAGATCGCCGGCCCTCTGTTAGAGAAAGACACCCGCTTCCGGGTCATGGTCGAAACCAGCGAGTCGATCCGCACCATCGCCTGCCAGTTCTGGTTTTCCGGCGGAAGTGGCGGCGACGACGGGCTCGGCTGGGACGGCGACGGCCGCTTCTGCGAACTCGCGATGGCGGGGTCCGGGCCGGATCCCTTCAACATCATCATCGAAGCGTCGAACATCCTCCCCACCGAGTCGACTCCCGGCGCGGCCCATTTGCTCTATCTCTGCGGACCCGCCCCGGACGATCCCGACGAGCCCGCTCCCGATAGCGACCCCGGCTACCCCGCCCGGGAAAAGGCCCGCGCCAAGGAGATCAGCCTGCGCTGGCTGATGGAGGAAGCCGAGCTGTGGCCGGGCGTCTGCTACCCCGGCACCACCACGCTGGACCCGATGGCGCTCTACCATCCCGACCGCGGCGCGACGGCGCAACAGCGGCTGGACTGGCAGTATTTCCGGATGAACATCGACCCCGGCGAGCGCTACGTACTGTCCACCAACACCGCCGCGCCGAACCGGCTCTATCCGTGGGAAAGCGGCTTCAACAACCTGCTCTTCGCCGGCGACTGGTGCCGCAATTCGATCGACATCGGCTGCGTCGAATCCGCCACCACCTCGGCCATGCTCGCGGTCCGCCACCTGACCGGCTACCCGACGAAAGACATGATCGCCGGGCAGCAGTACGAATGATCTGAAGGGCCGGCGGGATGAGGGATCAAAGATCAACTCCGCTGCGCGGAGAGATGAATCCTTCATCATCCAATTGATATCCTTCAGGCAGATCGATTCCCGCCGGAGCGGCGGGGCCTTGGAGTTGGAGAGCGGTCTCGTTTCTCACGACGGCGAAGCCCGGGAGCAGGATGCCCAGGGTGCCGGGCTTGTGGCCGCATTGCGGCTGGCTGGTGGCGGCGGGTAGCGGGGGATCGGGCATCGACATCGCCACGACGATGCCGCCGATCGCGAGGCAGGGGCAGTGGATCCAGTCCGGGCGGTCGAGCGGCACGGCGGCGCGCGGGCTGAAGTCGAAAAACACGCCCGGCTGATCGCGCGGCGGGGAGTTTTCGATCAAGTCGCGCAGGGCCCCGCCGCCGAGCCAGAGGTCGCCGCCGGGCCAGGTGCCTGAAGGCGGGACCAGGCCGGGAAAGGTGGCCAGCGGGGCGTGCTGGAGCTTGCTGAAAACGACGAGTGCGGGGAGCTGGGAGGGCAGGGGATCGCCTTCTAACAGATGAATGGGCTGCTTGCGCCGGAGGGCGTTGACCTGGGCGAGCTGGAGGGCGTTGGCGCGGATCGCGCGGCGCTCCGGCGGCAGGTGGAGCTGCCCGGTGCGCTGGTCGAGCGCCCGCGCCGATGCTTCGAGCATGCCGAAGCGGACGCGCTCGAGGTCGGCCTCCTTCGGCGGGATCGGCGTGCCGAAGGCGATGCTGAGGCCGTAGCGCAGGTGGCGTGGGACCTTGCGGAAGAAGCGGTTGCCTTCGAAGGAGAGGACCGATCCCCAGGCGCCGTCGTTCCACATCGGCACCAGCGGGCAGCCGGCCTGACGGGCGATCAGTTCGAAGCCGCGCTTCAGTTCGCGCAGGGTGCCGGTGCGGCTGAGCTGGCCTTCCGGGAAGATGCAGACGAGGTGGCCTTCCTTGAGCGACTCGGCGGCGGCGCGCAGGGCCTCGCGCGGCTTGGCGGAAGAGATCGGGACGGTGTCGAAAAGCTGGCAGAAGACCCCGATGGCGCGCTTGCCCATGAAGCCTTCCTCCATGATGAAGCGAACCGGCCGCGGGCAGGCGGCTGTTAGAAAAAAGGCGTCGCCCCAGGTGATGTGGTTCGGCAGCAGCAGCGCGCCGCCGGTGGCCGGGAGGTTCGATTCGCCGCGGGTGCGGATCCGGTAGAACAGCCGCAGCAGCATCAGGCCGACCACCCGCACGAAGTCCGACGGCAGCAGCCGGATGATGAACCAGGTGCTGAGTCCGCTGGCCACCGCGGCGGCACCAATTTGTCCGCGCAGGCTATCCAGCGGGGACAGCCCGGCGGCCTTCGCCACGGCACCGATGCCGATCAGCAGGCCGAGCGCGAGGATCCCGGCCAGGCATTCCTGGAGGTTGGCCGCGGCTTGCAGGCCGCCGCGCTTGTCCGCCGGATAGCGGTCCTGCATCCAGGCATTCAGCGGGGCCAGGAACAGCGCGGAAGCGAAGGCCAGCAAGCCGAGCGCGCCGAGGAAGACCGGACGGGCGGGATCAAGGAACACCAGCAGCAGCGAAAGCAGGGTCATCCCCATCCCGGCCACCGGCACCCAGCCGAGTTCCACCCGCCGGCGCAGCACGAAGGCGGCGGCCGCGAAGCCGCCGATCATCCCGAGCGAGGCGGCGGCCATATAGAGCGACGACTGCGTGCCGAAGCCCGCCTGGCTGCCGGTCAGCTCCGCGGCGACCTTCAGCGCCCACAGGTTGATATACGCCACGAAGCCCCAGAAAAAGGCGGTGCCGAACGAAGCGCGGCGCAGCGGGGCGTCCGACCACAGCTCCCGGATCTGGCGGAAATGCTCGACCAAGAGGGCGGGCCCGGGCCTCCCCGCCCCATGGGCCGGCGTGCGCGGGACGATCCAGGCGAGCAGGATGGCGGGGATCGAGCAGACGGTGACGATCCCCAGCGGCAGGACGGCGGCCTGCCACGCGGTCTCGGGCGTGGCGCCGAGCGCTTGCCACTGCCGGTCGTAGATCACCCCCGCGGCGATCTGGCCGGCGAGCATCGCGATCATCGTCATCATCTGCTGGATCCCGCTGGCAAAGCCCAGAAGGCCGGAGCCGAGCAGTTCCTTGTTGATCCCCATTTTCGCCGGGCTGAAGAAGGCCGACTGGAGGGCCAGCGCGAAGAATCCCAGCAGGGCCAGCGGCATGCTTTCCCGCCGAATGGCGAAGCACAGGCCGGCCAGGATCAGCAACTGCGCCACGGCCGCCCCGACCATCACGTCGCGCTTTGAGAAGCGGTCGCTCAGCCAGCCGGCGAGCGGGGCGAACAGGATGAAGGGCAGGGCGATCAGCACCGCCGCCAGATCCTCGACCCGGGCGCCCCCCACCGAAAACGCCACCGCCCCGCCCAGCGGCACCAGCGTGAATTGGGCGATCTTGTCATTGAACGCGTTCTGGGTCTGCTGGGCGATCATGCCCCAGAAGCCGGTCCACTCCCGCTGCGTCGGCTTTCGATCCTCTTCCCGTTCCAGCGGCTGCATTCCTGACGCAGGTTAGGAATTCCCCGGCAACGAGGAAAGGGTGGAAATTCCGGTATGAATGCGACATCGGCATGTAGGAATCCGAAGCTTCGAAACGACATTCGGAAAAAGTTGCGGTCAAAGTTTTATCCCACGAAAGGGGGATTCTGGAAATGTTCGGATTCAAAATGAACGACTTACGGCATGATCCGCGAGGGGTTTCGGCGGTGATTGCGCAAAAATACAATTCCCAAACCGATTCATACAAGCCTTTGGACCATGATCCATTATCCTCACGGACGACGCACTTGGATTGGATCGCTCTTCGACCCGGAAGAGACCGGGATCCATCCGGCGCGCAAAACCCCAAGCCCAGTCCGACCCCAGAAAACCCGTGGCACCGGCAAAGCCGACTGCCTTCCAGCAATCCGGATCCGGAAATCCACCCGCCCGGGATACCGCCACCGCCTCTCCGACACTTCCGGCGCCGATGGCAACGCGTGTCCCGAGGAAGAGCGAGCCCGGTCCAGAACCCTCGTCAAAACCCATGAAAACCCCGCTACCGCATTCCCGCAGCAGCCTGTTGGAGACCGCGCTCGGTCTCGGCTGTATCCTCGCCGCCTCGCTTTCCTCCGCCCGCGCCGCGTCCGATACGTGGGACGGCGGCGGTGCCGATGGCAACTGGCAAACCACCACCAACTGGGCAGCCGACACCCAGTTTCCCGGCACCAATGCGAACGTTTTCACCAGCTTGGACGACGCGACCTTCGGCGCCACCACCGGTGCGGCGTTGAATCTGGGGACGACCCTCAACCTCCGGAGCCTGGTTTACGGGGTCGCGGGCGGGGACGCCGGATCCTTCACGGTCGGGGATGCGGATGACGTGCTGAATTTCACCACCGCCGGTGGAGCGACGATCAACGCGGGAGTGACGACCGGCCAGTCCATCGGGGTCGCGGGCACGATCATCAATCTCTCGACCGCGGCAAATTCCACCACAACGCTGGCGAACAACGGGACCGGCTTGCTGACCGTGGCCGGCAACGTGGTGGCGGTGCCTCCCGCGGGCAACAGCCTGCTGACGGTGACCGGTTCCGGCAACACGGCGATCTCCGGTGCGATCACCGAGACGGGCGCGGGCGGATCGGCCCTGCTCAAGACCGGATCGGGCACGTTGACGCTTTCCGGCGGCAGCGTCTTCTCCGGCAACGCCGCTCTCGGCCGCATTCCCGCGGCGGCGGCGGGCTTTCCGCTGGTCGTCCGCGAAGGCACCCTGCTGCTGGACGGTGGCACCCATGCGCCTGACGGCGAAATCGTGATCGGTGGCGTCGTGGCGGACGGTGGAGCCGGCCAGAACGCGAGGATCCAGGTCGATAGCGGGACTTTCAACGTCAACAGCTGGCTGTCGGTCGGCCGCGGCAACGGGGTCGGCGGCTCGATCTCGGAACTGGTCGCCAACAACGGCGCGATCATCCAGGCGGTGAATTTCAGCGCCGGGTTCAACGGCGGCAACGCGGCCAACCTGCCGAACACCGCCATCACGCTCAACGGCACCTCGGCGATGACGGTGACGAGCAACAATTCGAACTTCCACGTGGCCGAGTCACCCGGCTCGCGCTGCGTGATCACGCTCAACGGTTCATCGATGCTCACCCGCAACGGCGCGGCTTCCGGGACCCGGATCGGGATGACAGGCACCGGGGTGCTCGACATCGCGAGTCCCACCGCCAGCGCCAACGTGCGGAACCTGATCATCGGCCAGGGGGCCAACGGCGTGGGCGCCGCTTACAACAAGGGAACCCTGCTCGGGCTTCCCGATGGATTGTTCCTGGGCGATGGCGGCGGCAGCGCCAGCTATTTCCGCAACGACAACGGTACTGCGCCGACGCCGAACGCCACCGCGGGCACCATCGCCGCGGCCATCGGCGCCAACTCCAACGCGGTGGTCGACGTCGTCAGCGGCTCGATCACCGGCACCCGGGTGATTGCCGGAGCCTTCAACAACAACAGCAACAACGCCCAATACAACGTGACCGGCGGCACCCTGGGCACCGGCGCGACCGGCTTCCAGGTCGGCGACAACAACACCCGCATCAACAAGTGGGCCAACGTCAACGTGACGGGCAGCGGCCAGTTCACCAACCCGACGACGATCAACCTGTCGCTGGCCAACAACGCCGCGAACACCGCCATCCTCTCGGTCGCCGCCGGCGGAACGGTGACGGCGGACACCATCACCGCGGCCGGCGCGGCCCTCGCCTACGTCAATTTCCACAACGGCACCCTCCAGGCGAGCGCCGGGACCACGGCGTCGCTCGTCAACAACGTCGACCGCCTGACCGTCCATTCCGGCGGGATGACGATCCACACCAACGGCTTCAACAAGAACCTCGACGCGGTGATCGCTTCGCCCGACGCCGACGGAACCACGACCTTCGGGGTGACCTCGGTGTCCTTGAGCGGCACCGGCACCGGCTACGAGGGCCGCCCGGTGGTCAAGATCACCGGCGGCGGCGGCACCGGCGCGACCGCGATGGCGGACTTCAATCCGGCGACCGGCGAGGTGACGGGCGTGACCCTCACCAGCCCCGGCTCCGGCTACACCAGCGCGCCGACGGTCACCGTGGCCGGTGGCGGCGGGACCGCGCTGACGGCGACGGCGGCGATCGGTGCGGTGTCCGGCGGCGGATTGACCAAGACCGGCGGCGGCACCCTGACCCTGACCCAGGCGAACACCTTCACCGGGCCGATCGTCATCAACGGCGGCAAGCTCGCCTTCGGCGGCACCTACGCGGCGAATGCCGTGAGCGTCGGCGCGGCGGGAACCCTCCAGGTGGCGCAACCGGCGAGCCCGGTCGGCACGCTCACCGTTCCCACGCTTTCACTGACCAGCGGCGCGACCCTCGAGCTGGAGACGAACGGCGTGACCAGCGACAAGATCGTGGTCACCACGCCCGGCGGGCTCTCGCTTGGAACGCTGGGGATCAATCTCTACGAATCGGGAACGACCACTCCCGCCTTGGCGGGAACCTCGACCGTCTTCGAATACACGACCTCGTTCACCGGCGGTACCGGCGGGATGTCCATTCTCAATCCCCGTCCCGGCTTCAGCTATGCCTTCAACGACAGCGGCAGCGCGATCACGGTGACCGCCACGGCGGTCGATTCCGATGGCGACGGGATGACCGACATCTACGAGATCGCGAACGGCCTCGATCCCAACGACAACGGCTCGATCAATCCGGTCAACGGCGCGTCGGGCAACCTCGACGGCGACTTCGCCACCAACCTCGAGGAGTTCATCGCGGGCACCGGCGCCAACAACGCGCTCGACGACCCGCTCAACACCGACAACGACGGCCTGCCCGATGCCTATGAAGTCGCGAACTTCGGCAACACCACCTCGCAGACCGGAGCGACCGACTATGACGGCGACTTCGACAGCAACCTGCTCGAGTTCACCAACGGCACCGCCGCCAACAGCGCGGCAAGCTTCAGCGACACGGACGCCGACGGCCTGGGCGACGGCTGGGAAATCGAATACTTCACCACCATCGCCACCAAGGACGGCACGCTCGACAGCGACGGCGACCTCTTCACCGACCTCGAGGAATACCAGTATGGATCGAATCCGAACGACTCGTCCTTCTCGCCGGCCTTCGCCAAGCTGAAGCACCGCTGGAGCTTCACCAACAACCTGGTCGACTCGGTCGGCACCAGCGACGCCACCATCGAGAACCTGGCCGGCACCAACGTGGTGACCCAGAACGCGACCTCGGTCACCTTCGCCGGCGGGGCCAAGGCGGCTTCCCAGTGGGTCAAGCTCGGCAGCAACCTCCTGCCGTCTCGCAACACGCCCTGCACCATCCAGCTCTGGGCGACCTACAGCGGGGTGCAGAACTGGTCGCGGGTCTTTGACTTCCACAACAGCACGGCGGAAACGTTGTTCATGAGTTGGTCGGTGGCTGGGACTAACGGGACCGACCGCGTCGGCTGGGTGGATGCCGCCAACCTGACCTCCGACAACACCAACGGCTACCTGTCGGGGACCACGAAATACCACATCGTCATGACCATCGAGCCCAGCCCGACCACGCCGGGCAGCTCGCTGGTGAAGTGGTACTCGGCGCCGGAATACGACGGCGTGACCAACCTCGCGATCGGCGCGCCGAGGGGCTCCGCCACGGTGGCCAACAGCCTGGCGCTGATGAACGACGCGATCAACGCGATCGGCTACTCCGCGTTCGCGGACAACGCCCCGAACGCGACCTACGACGAAGTCCGGATCTGGGACGGCGCGCTTCCGCAGTGGGCCATCCAGGGCCTTCACGAGCAGGGGGCGGACAACGCCACGCAGCCGGACAGCGACACCGACGGCCTGCCCGACGCCTTCGAGGAGTTCTACTTCGGCGACGGCGTGCTGGTCCACGGTCCGGCGTCCAATCCCGACAGCGATTCCGGTACCAACCTCGAGGAACTGCTCGCCGGCAGTGATCCCAACAACGCGCTTTCCGACCCCTTCGACACCGACCTCGACGGCCTGCCGGATGCGTGGGAGCTGAGCTTCTTCGACGACCTGGACGAGACCGCCGGCGGCGACCCGGACGGCGACTTCGCGCTCAACAGCGAGGAGCTTTCCGCCTCCACCGATCCCTCGCTCTACACCTCGTTCCCCGATGTTGACAATGACGGCATGTCCGACGCCTGGGAGACCTTCTACGTCGGCAACCTTTCTGACAACGGAAGCAGCGATACCGACGGGGACAACCTGAACCTGCTCGCCGAGTTCGTCGGCAAGAGCCTGCCCAACGACCCGCTCTCGCCCGGCGCGGCGGATGGCGATGCCGACAACGACGGGCTGCCCGACCGCTGGGAAACCGCCTGGTTCGGCGCCACCACGCTCGCGACCGCGAACGGTGCCGGCGATGCCGATTCCGACGGCGCTACGAACCTTGCCGAATACGAGGCCACCTCCGATCCGCTGGACGTCGACTCGACACCGACCGACGTGAATGGCGACGGCACTCCCGACCAGCACGTTTTCCACGGCTTCAACGCCCCGGGCAGCGGCGTGCAGGACAAGGATGGCGAGGCCACCCCGTTCACCACGCGGCTTGCCAACAGCGGGACCACCATCCCGAGCGCGGACCCGAACCTCGACCTCGACACCACGGCCGGCACCCTGGCCCTGACCACCTCGTCGTCGGACATCAACGGCCAGGTCAACATGGCCGGGCTTGAGGCCCTCGGCATCCCGCTGTCCTCGCTCGGCTTCACCGGCAACCAGGATTTCCGGATCCGCGCCCACTACGTCAACCTGCCGGCCCTCGGAGGCTTCGACCAGATCGGCGCCTACGTCGGCACCAGCACCACCTCGATGACCCGCGCCGCAGCCATCGGTGGCAACTACCAGGCGCTCGGCGTGAACACCGCCGCGGCCAACGATTCGGCCGCGACCTTCGGCGCCGCTGGCACTGCCGGTGCGGCGGGCCGCGACCTGACGGTGATCATCCAGCGGATCGGCGGCGTCTGGTCCATGAGCTGCAATGACAACGCCAGCAACCCGGGTGCGCAGCCCGCCTTCCTCGACGGGAATGGCTCGCTGCAAGCCGGCATCTTCGTGCTGGACCAGAACGTCCACAAGACGGCGGTCCTCGAAAGCTTCACCGCGGTGAGCTTCGGCGCGTCTTCGCCGGATGCGGATGACGACGGCATGGACGACGCCTGGGAAATCGCGAACTTCGGCAACACCGGCCGCGACGGGACGCTCGACTTCGACTTCGATGGCGTGTCCGACCTGGCCGAGTTCGCCTTCAACGGCAACCCGTCCAGCGGCTCGTCGCTCGGCACCATCACCAGCGCCCTGCTGGACACCAACGCCAACGGCCAGAAAGAACTGACGCTCACCGTGGCGGTCCGCAGCGGCGCCACCTTCGCCACCGGTGTCGGCGGGGCCCGGGTGGCCACTGTCAACGGCGTGACCTACACCATCCGCGGATCGCTGGATCTGACCACCTTCACCAGCGCGGTCAGCCACGTCGGCAGCACCGCGTCGGGCGATCCCGACTACGACCTGCACACCTTCCGCCTGGACGCCTCCGAAGGTCTCCCGGGCAAGGGCTTCCTCCAGGCCGTTGCCACGCATCCCTGAGATGCCCGATCCATCCGGGCCCCCCGGAGCCGGTTTCGGCTTCGGGGGGCTTTTTTTGTCCTGCGGACTCACTCGCCGTTTCCGACTCTCCCGACGAGGAGGGGGAGGGTAGGATCGGCAGGTTCTGCCCGATCCCAGATCTCTTTTCGGCCGGAAAAAGGAAGTCGTCCGGTAAAATCGTGCACGAATCCCGACTCGGGCACGCGTGGATTTTCACAAAGCCAGAGCGGGCCGACATCCCCCGAACGGTCTAGAAACGCCAGCTGCGGCCAGCCCGCTAATCTCCAAGATCCCTTCGCCTGCCCGACTTTTTTTCTCCATTTGGGTGAAATCATACAAATCTTTGTCCGGACGATCCTAGTCATTCAGAAACCACATGGTATGGTCATTCCATCCAAGAAACCGCGACCGGCACCTCTTGCCGTCGCAGCGGAGCGATTTCCCAAGCGCCCCGCTGCCACCCTAGGTGCTGCGTAATTAAACGCGTTTGATGTATTTCAAAAGTAGCTACCTTTTCAAGGCGATGAAACCCAAGACATCCACTCACCGGCGCGTCACGCCCGGACGCCCGGGCTTCGCCTTGGTGATCTCGCTCACCTTGATGGTGCTGCTGACGATTCTTGCCGTTGGCTTGCTGACGCTCTCCTCGGTATCGCTCCGCAGCAGCGGGGCCGGCGAGGCGCGGGCGGAGGCCCGGGCGAACGCCCGCATGGCGCTGACGCTGGCCATCGGCGAACTGCAGGCCACGATGGGCCCGGACCAGAGCATTTCCGCCCGTGCCTCGGTGGTCAGCACCGATCCTGCCGAGCCGAACATGCTGGGAGCTTGGGAAAGCTGGCGCTGGGAGCCGGGTAGCACCGGACCCGACTACGGCGAAAAGCAGGACCGCTTCCGGGGCTGGCTGATCTCCACCCTCGACCCGCAGGCCGCGCTCGACGTGGCCTCCGCCGGCAGCGCCCTTTCCGATCCGGTCTGGCTGGTCAATCCGGAGACCGTCGGCATGCCCGCCAGTGGGACCGGCCCCGGCTTGCGGGGCGACCGGGTCAAACTCCAGTCCTCCGAAACCCGCTTCGGCGCCTTTGCCTGGGGCATCCTGGATGAGAGCCAGAAGGCACCGTTCCACCTCGAACAACGCGATCCCGCCAACGACGGCGAAAGCCTCGCCCGTCGCACCGCCCCAGCCCGCGCCCGCCCCGAGACCGTGCTGGCGAGCCTTTCGCCCGATATCCTGGGCGATCCCGCCAAGATCGTCTCACTCGACACCTCGGTGATCGCCGCCGGCGAGGCCGAAGGACGCAAGATCCTGAGCCAGCAGGCCGACGTCACGCCCCACTCGGTCGGGCTGCTCACCGATGTCACCGAAGGCGGCTTCAAAACCGACCTCACCACCTTGTTCGAGTCCTCGACCGCCTCGCCCAACGCCAACGGCCTGCCGACGGTTTACAAGAGCAGCAAGTTCACCGCCAACGACGGGGCTCCGCGCTGGGACTACCTGCGCAGCCACTACCAGCTCAACCGCCGGGTGAATTCCAGCGCCAACGGCCAGCCGGTGATGACCCTGAACGCGACCGACCTCCGCCCCGGAAGCAACGGCGTCAACGCGGCACCGACCGCCGAGCGCCTGCTGCCGGTCATCGCCAAGATGCAGATCATGTTCTCGGTGGTGACCCACTACAACCACATCGGCGACCGCGCCGAATTCTTCAACACCAAGGCCGTCCCTCCCGGCAACGAGAAGTACGGCGTGCCCCACCTCGTCTACGACCCGGTGGTAACCCTTTACAATCCCTACGACATCGCGCTGGACCTCCAGAAGCTGCGCATCCGCATCTGGGATCCGCCGGTCCTGTTCGGCTTCAAAAAGAACGATGCCTGGCTGCGCGACGAGTTTGCTTCCGGCAAGTTCCAGGGCCTGGCCCAGTTCCAGATCGCCAATGAGCGCAATCCGAACGCCCGCCGCTACTTCAGCCTCTTCCTGCGCGAGATGAACGGCTCCACACCGGGCAAAAAGATCCGGCTCGAGCCCGGCGAGGTGAAGGTGTTCTCACCCTGGGTCGAACCCACCTGGACCTGGGGTCTCGAAACCGCCGGCGGCTACAGCGTGCGCTCGTTCTTCGACTGGAATGCCGGCAACGACTTCGGCAACCAGGACGGCCGGACCAAGCAGCCGATGGGCATTGAAACCGTGCCCGGCTGGGATCCCCGCGCCGGCTTGCAGACCGACCACTTGAGCTACGCGTCCCGCCCGCAGGCCACCCGCTACGATTTCGAGATCGCCAACAACTGGAACGGCGGCTGGCTGGCCATCAAAAACACCGACACCTTCACCGTGGAGGCCAAACCCGGCCGCACCGTGACGGACACGAAGGAGCCGGACTTCACCGTCGACCTGCTGGCCGGTACGGTGGCCGAAACCAAGAGCGACATCCTGCGCAGCTACAAGTTCCGCTTCGGCGACCCGACCGCGGAAATCAGCGCCACCCCGTCCAAGCCCATCATCAGCCGCACCTTCCTGGTGGAGGACCTCCTCCAAAAGCCCGCCGACCGGCGGCCGGAGGGCAAGACCCCTTTCGCGATCCTTTCGATGGCGGCGAAGACCACCGTCGACACCTACGACCAGTCGATGCCCTGGCTGCACAACCACCCGGTGGTGGAAGGTTCCGACCAGGTCACGGCGCGGGTCGGCAACGCACTCGACTCCTACGACATGCGCTTCGAGGAGGTGCAGGACTTCACCACCTTCCCCGGCATCGAGATCGAGCCGGAGACGAACCGCGGCTACTACGGAGCTAGTAGCACCGCCAACCGCGGCGTGTCGAACGTGCCGATGTTCCGGGTGCCGCTGCTGCCCGCCACCAGCCTCGGCGACCTCATCCCTGCGAACCTCGTCGCCAGCGCCAGCCTGCCCCGCGTCACCCACGCCCTCGGCAACTCGCGGGCGCATCCCCTGATCCCCAGCGGCGCGGTTTTCCGCACGTCGCCGGCCGGTGGCAGCGGGCTGATGCTCGACCACTCCTACCTCCTGAACGACTCGCTGTGGGACAGCACCTATTTCTCGACGGTCGGTTCCTTCACCAATCCGCTGGTGTCCGGCCCGAACCGCAAGGGCTTGCTGACCGAGTTCTTCAAGGGCGAGCGCCGGCTGCTGAACCCGCGCTTCATCCCGAACCTCCGCAGTCAGGGATCGGTCGAAGAGCAGGCCGCAACGCTGGACGGCCTCGACGAAGTCACGCTCAGCCGTCGCATGGCCGGCGCGCTGATGGTCCAGGGGCCGTTCAACGTGAACTCCGACTCGATCGAGGCCTGGAAGGCGATGCTTTCCTCCCTGCGCGACGCCGACATCCTCGGCTGGAGGAAATCGGACCAGACCCCGGCCGACAAGACCGGCTTCCCGCGCGCCGGCATGCCGATCGCCGGGGACGCCGACGATGAAGGACGCAGGGCCGGGCTTGATGTGGCCGGCAAGATCCGCTGGGCCGGCTTCCGGGCGCTCGACGACGAACAGATCGAAAAACTCTCCACCCGCATCGTCGAGCAGATCCGCGCCCGCGGCCTGCAGGACGGCGCGCCGTCGCTCACCCTCGGCGAGTTCGTGAACCGCCGCATCGGCGGCGCTTCGGACCTTCACGTGCTGTCCGGCCTCCTCCAGAAGGCGATCGACGAATCCGGGATCAACGACAAGTTCCACTCGCCGGAGTATGACTCGCGCGCCCTCGGCACCGCCTCCCTGACCCACCCGGCCGCATTGAACGGGCTGGTCAACGCGGACGCCCGCCGCGGCTTCTCCGGCGAGGGCTCACCCGCCATCCTCACCCAGGGCGACCTGCTGATGGCGCTCGCTCCGGTCATCACCGTCCGCGGCGATACCTTCCGCGTCCGCGCCTACGGTGAATCTCGTACCAAGGACGGGGCGATCGGCGCCAAGGCCTGGTGCGAGGCGGTCGTCCAGCGCACGCCGGAATACCTCGACCCGACCGACCTGCCCGAACTCAAGACCGCCGCCCTCAGCCAGGAGGCGAACCGCCGCTTCGGACGCCGCTTCGTCGTCACTTCCTTCCGCTGGCTCTCGCCCGAGGAGGTCTGATTTTCTTTCATCCTGCCCGCCCATGAAAATCCAGTGCACCTTTCTCGCCGTCCTCACCCTCGGCGTGCCGGCCCTCGCCCAGCAAGCCCCTCCCGCCGCGGCCCCCGCGGCCGAGGTGGAAAGCGCCGGCCTCCGGGTCCGCGGGCTGTCGTTCCAGCTCGACTCGCCGCCGGCCGATGTCTTCGTCCACGATGCCGCGGGCGACGGCAGCGTCCCCGGGGTGAAGCTCGACGTGAAGAACTACCTCAACCACGAGTTCAGCGGCCTGCCGATCAAGGGCGACAGTCTGGTCCTCACCAAGACCGCCGATCCCGCCGGGATCAAGGACAGTGCCAACATCGTGGCCAGGACCCGTCTCCCGGCCGGCTTCCGCAGCGGCATTTTCATGTTCCTCCCCGGCAGCGACAAGGCCGGCGACCCGCCCTTCCGCGTCCTGGTGATCGACGACTCGAAGAAGTCCTTCCCGCCCGGCTCGCTCAAAATTCTCAACCTCAGCCCGCTCGCCGTCAGCATCTCGCTGGAGAAGGAAGTCTTCAATTTCAAGAGCGGCGAGACCCGGGTGATCGAGGATCCGCCGGTCGGCCCCAGCCAGTCTTCCGGCATGATCGCCAAGGCCTTCAAGGACGGCGAATGGCGCAAGATCGGCTCCGGCATCTGGCCCCATCCCGGGTCGAAGCGGATCCTCCAGGTGCTCTTCGAAAATCCGAAAACCCGGCAGGTCGAGCTGCGCGGCATCCGCGACATCGCCAAGCCCTGACGTAGCTTGCCGCCGACCGCCATGCGCGCCACAACGCGCCATGCTACTCTTGGCGGTGAAATTTCCTAACAAATCCCCGATGACGCATTGCCAGCCGGGGGCGCAGTTGCTAGGAGCCGTCTGAATGGCATGGATGTTCCGGCAGATGGAGTTGGCGTGGGGGCGGAAGCCCCGTGCGGTCGCTCCGTCGCCGGCCCGCACCGGGACCGCCAAAGCCGATGGCGGCCTCACCGAATGGTGCCGTGAGAACGCCGAACAGCTCGGTCTGCCGGAGCTCGCGCGGCGGGTCCGAGTCGGCTGGAATTCCCGCATGCAGACCACCGCCGGCCGCGCATGGTGGCCGGACCGGTTGATCGAGTTGAACCCGAAGTTGAAGGAGGTTCCGCCCGAGGAGATGTGGCGGACCCTGCGGCACGAACTCGCCCACCTCGTCGCCTACGAGCGCGCCGGCCGCCGCCGGATCGAGGTCCACGGCGCCGAGTGGCGCGCCGCCTGCGCCGAGCTCGGCATCCCCAACGAGCAGCCCTTCCACAGCCTCCCCTTCAAGCGGAAGAAGATGAAGCGCAACTACGCCTACATCTGCCCGCAATGCCTGACCACGATCCGCCGGGTGAAGAAGATCCACCGCATGGTCGCCTGCTACGGCTGCTGCCGGAAATTCAGCGGCGGCGTCTTCGACCTCCGCTTCCGCCTGGTCGAGCAGAAGCTGTGAAGCGCCATCCCTAGGGAAGTTCCGAAGGGAGCGCTTTGGCGGCCCCGCCGCTGAGCACCGGCCGAGGCCGCACTGGCGAAGCGACGGGAGCCGATCCGTCAAGGTCGTCTGGCGGCGGCTTCCGTCGCCGTCGCCGGATTTTCCCCGCCCTGCGTTCCAATCGTTTCAACCACCGGCCTGGGGGCGTCAGGTGGGTAGCCTCCGCGTGCCACCGCCACCGGAGCCAGATCGCAGCGCCCGCCATCGCGGCCACCCCGGCGACGATCCCCGGCGAGCCGAACGATTCGCCAAGAGCGTGGATGATCGCTAGGGACGCCAAGGCGAACAGGACCGACGACCCGACGGGCGATGAGGAATTTGGCATCATGGCAGTTCCACAGGCACTGCCAGCATGATGACCGCTCCATGGCTTCCTTGCAAATCGCCATCCTCCCTTCTCTCCCTTCTTGAATTTGCCTGCCCTTGTGCCCTTTCTTTAATTTGCCTGTCCCCTCGAAAAGGGGCTTGCCCTATAGCTTTGACTTCCCCATTTTCCTGACATGCGCCGGCCACGCCTCAAAGCTCCAGCCTTTCTGCCCGTCGCCTATTACCATTGCGTCTCGAGAGTCGTGAACCGGGACTTCGTTCTCGGCGACGCCGAGCGGGACAAGCTGATCGAATACATGCGCACCTACGAGCGGCTCTACGGCCTGCGGGTGCTTTCCTACTGCATCATGTCCAATCACTTCCACATCCTGGTGGAAGTGCCTCAGCGACCGGCGGATGCGGATCTGCCCGATGACGCGGCGTTGGTCGCCAAGGTCCGCGAATGCCTCGGCGACAAACCCGCGAATGGTTTGGAGTGGGAGCTTTCCCATCACCGGGGTCAGGGGAACCTCGAAGCCGCCGAGGCCCTGCGCGAAAGCTGGTTCGGCCGGATGTGGAATGTCAGTGCCTTCATGAAAGTACTCAAGCAGCGCTTTTCCCAGTGGTTCAACGGCCGCCACACCCGCCGCGGCACCTTGTGGGAAGAACGCTTCCGCTCGGTGCTGGTGGAAGGAAAAGGCCAGGCGCTGCGGGCGATGGCCGCATATATCGACCTCAATCCCGTCCGTGCGAAGATCTGCGACGATCCCAAGGACTACCGCTGGTGCGGCTATGCCGAAGCGGTCGCCGGCGGCAAGGAAGCGCGCGAAGCCGTGGCATTCCTCGCCACCCTCAATCCCCACGGCGGGATGAAGTCGGAAGCGGGCGCCGCCGCCGTGACGCCCAAGGAAGCCCTCCGCCGCTGGCGCTGCCACCTCTTCGGCATTCCGGAGAACGAGAGTCGCCAGAAGGACGAGGCGGCGAAAGGCGAGATGGCCGCCATCTACCGCGACCGGATCCCGCGGGAGAGGGCGCTGGAGGTGCTGGCCCGCGGTGGTACCCTCTCCCAGGCCGATTACCTCCGCTGCAAGGTTCGCTACTTCAGCGACGGCGCGGTAATCGGCGGGAAGGCCTTCGTGAACGAGATGTTCGCCGCCTTCCGCGACCGCTTCGGGCCGAAGCGCAAGGACGGCGCAAGACCGTTGCGAGGAATGGCCGCGGAAGGATCCGAAGAGAGACTCTACAATTTTCGGCAGCTTCGCACCGGAGTGTTCGGGTAGGGAGTCAGAAGGCGGCCGTTTCAGGCGCTGCGACGCCCGTATGAAATGCGGCACCGACCCTGATCGCCCCCTTCGGGGTGCCCGGTCCGTCGTGACTCCTGACCCGGGCCGCTGGCCCGGGCTGAGGGATGGCGGGCCCTTGGCCCAGAGTGCACCCGTATCTCCCGGCCCGCGTCTCTCTACTCGCGTCTCCCGCCCAGCTCACGACCGAGCACGCCACTCCGCCAGGACCGGCAGGTCGGCTTCGGCCCAGTCGAGGGCTGGCAGCTCGTCCGGCTCACACCAGCGGATCTCCGAGTGCTCGTGCGGATGCAATTCCCCCGCCACGATCCGGCAGACGAAGGGATGCAGCCGGATCGGCCCGCCGCCATAGTCCCACACGACGGGCGTCAGCCCGTCGCCGCAAGTCACGGTGATGCCCAGCTCTTCCTCCAGCTCGCGGACCAGCGCCGCGGCCGGGCTTTCGCCTTCCTCGACCTTGCCACCGGGAAACTCCCACTTTCCGCCGAGGTGCTTGCCTTCCGGCCGGCGGCAGGCGAGCAGGCGGCCGTCGTCATCGAGAATCAGACCCGCGGCGACCTCGATCATCGGCCGTCGCCGAGACGGTCGGCGAGCATCGACGGAAGCTTCGCCTCGCGGATCTTCCGCTGGGTCGTCTCGATGTCATACTCCACGCGGCGGAAGACGATCAGCCGGTGGTCGAGGTCGTAGATCGCGTAGCAGGCGCGCCAGTCGCCGTCGCGCGGCTGGCCGACCGAGCCGACGTTGATGAAATACTTCGAACCGTCCTCGACCATCACCGACTCGGCCGGGACTTCCTGGACCTTGTCGGTCTTGACGTAAACCCGCGGGACGTGGGTGTGGCCGTGGAAGCAGACTTGGGTGAACTGGTAGGAGAAGTTCGACATCGCGTCGAAGCGGTTCGTCACGTAGTTCCAGTGCGCCGGCTGGTCCAGGGTACTATGGACCACGGTGAAATCCTCGACCTGCCGGACCATCCGCAGCCGTCGCAGCCAGGTCCGCTGCTCGTCGCTGAGCTGCTCGCGGGTCCACTCCAGCGCCGCGGCGGCCACCGGGTTCATCGATTCCAGCGAATGACTGCCGGAGGCATCCTCGTCGTGGTTCCCTTTGACCACCGGGCAGTCCATCGCACGGACGCGTTCCAGGCAGGCCACAGGGTCGGCATTGTAGCCGACCACGTCGCCCATGCAGACATAATCGGTGCATCCTTGCCCGGCGGCATCGGCCAGCACCGCCTCGAGGGCTTCGAGGTTGGCGTGGATGTCACCAAAGAGAGCGATTCGCATGGGAAAGGAGCGGCGGGAGAGGCTTAGGGGAGGGTCCGGGCGGCTGTCGAGTCAAACCCTGCTCTAGCGGTAGAGGGCGGAGCGTGCCGGGATCTCCTCGAGCCGGCGGATGTAGCTTTCCGGGTCTTCCGGCCGGATGCCGCGGCGGTATTCGAGGAGCCGGACCGCGAGTTCGACGCCGTCCATGGGGAGCCGGTCATAAATGTTGAGGAAGTAACTGCCCAAATTGCGCAGGGCTTTCTCCTCGCTGCCGAAAATCTCCACCGCCAGGGCGACCGGGTCTTCCGGCGGGTCGAAGCGGCATTCCAGGACGTAGGCGATGCACAGCAGGGTCGGCACCCGGTTGCGCGGGTTGGCCAGCAGCTCGCGGACCTGGGCGCGGGACTGCACGGGATCGCTGCCCGCCCTGACCTGCGCGAAGAAAAGCGCGCGCTGGACCGAAGGCGGGGCCTCGCCGGTGGACACGGCACCGGCGTAGGCCTCCACCGCGAGGGCGTCGTCGGGGTAGCGGAAGGGATCCGAGCAGAGGTTCCCGAGCGCGACGCGGAGCCGCCAGTCGTCGGGGTTGTTGCGGATCCCCCGCTCGAAGAACTCGCGGCCCTTGGCCACCCAGCGCTTGGCCTCCGCCCGGGCACGAAGCTCGGGCAGGCCGGCTTCCGAACGGTAGTAGGTCGAGGCATTGGTGCCGATGTGCCAGCCGCCGATGTCCCAGTAGTAGGTTCCGCGGGGCGCGAGTTGCACCGTGGTGTTGATGGCCTTCTCCAGCTCCGGCCATTTCTGGTAGGAGAAGCTCTCGGTCACCTTCAGGTGGGTGAAGGTGGCGACCAGCGTCCGCAGGCCGGCCAGGGCGACCGCCGAGCTGTTCTGGCCGAGCTTTTCCCGCATCCCGATCTCCAGCGGCTCCGAAAGCAGGCCCTGCGCCCGGAAGTCCTCGGTCATCGCCTGCTCGATCCCCAGCCGCAGCCCTCCGCCCGTCAGCAGGACGGCGGCGGCGGCGAGCAGGGATCGGCGGCGGGATTTCATCTCAGAATTCCTTTTCGGCAAAGACCAGCCAGGAGACGAAGAGGTGCATCACCACGTAAAAGCCGCTGAGCGCGACCAGCATCCCCAGCCGGCCCGGCGGGAAGCCCGCACCCTCGATCAGCGCGTCGACCACGTTGTAGAGCTGGAAGTCCGGGAAAATCACCGCCACCCCGAGCCCGATCGCCCTTTCCAGCGGGCTGATCCCCTCGCCGAAATACAGGCTGCGGGCCTCCGCCTGGAAGTTCCCGATGAAGTAAATCAGGAAGCCACAGATGGTCGTGAAGAGGGTGCTGGTGGAAAAGGTGGAGATCAGCATCGCCGTGGAGGCGATCACCGCGGCACGCAGGAAGACCACCAGCACCGCGCCGTGGAGATTCCAGGTGGGACCTTGGTTCAGCGTGTCCTGGCGCAGCGCCTCGACCGCATCGGGCGGCCAGCCGGCCCCGACCGCCGCGGCGACCTGCTCGGCCACCACGAAATGGGTCCGCACCGCCAGCACGCCGGTCATCAGCAGGTCCATCACCACCAGCGAGACGAAAATCAGCAGCAGCACCCCGCCGAGCTTGCCGACCAGGTAGTCGAGCCGCGGCACCGGTTTGGCGAGGATGGTGTAGAGCGTGCGGTCCTCCACGTCCTTCGGCAGCAGCAGCGCGGTCGCCACCACGCCCAGCACCACGGAAAACAGCGTCATGGTCCCCAGCGACCAACTGCGGATGGAGCGCAGGACGTCGCTGCCCTCCAGGTCCGGCCGGCCGAGGTCCTGGATCTCGAACAGGTTGCTGCCCAGCAGGATCAGGGCGAAGGCACCGAGGAAGTAGAACACCTTCATCCGCACCAACTGCGTGAAGGTATGCATCGTGATGACCCCGATGCGGCGGGGGTTCAGCGGGCGGTTTTTCGCGGGGCGGCTCATCGGCGGGAAAGGTTCAGGGCGCCTGGTGGTCCGAGGTTTCCTCGAGGAACAGCCGCTCCAGCGTGGTCTTCGGCCGGCCCGCCCGCAGCAGCGTCGCGCCGCCCTCCGCCGCCACCAGCCCGCGGATTTTCTCCAGCAGCTCCGGCGAGGCGTCGCGCAGCAGGATCTCGGTCTGGTCGCCCACCGCCAGCAGTTCGTCGAGCGGGCCTTCCTTGACCATCCGGCCGCGGTGGATGATCCCCACCCGGTCGCAAACCTCCTGCACCTGCTCCAACAAATGGGAGCAGAGGAAGACGGTGATGCCGCGCTTCTTCAGGTCAAAAATCAAATCGCGGATCTGGCGCGAGCCGATGGGATCCACGCCGGCGGTCGGTTCGTCCAGGATCACCAGCCGCGGCTCCTGGACCAGCGCCTGGGCGAGCCCGATCCGCTGCAGCATGCCCTTCGAGTAGCCGCCGAGCCGGCGGTCGCCCGCCTCGCTGAGGTCCACCAGCGCGAGCAGCTCCTTGACCCGGCTTTCCAGCGAGGGCCCGCGCAGGCCGCAGAGCTTGCCGTAAAAGCGCAGGGTCTCCGCGCCGCTGAGGTGCTTGTAGAAATAGGGGTTCTCCGGCAGGAAGCCGACCTGTTGGCGGGAGTCCACCTTGAGCGAGTCGTTGCCGAAAATCCGGCAAACCCCGGAGTCCGGCTGCACCAGCCCGAGCAGCGCCTTCATGGTGGTGGATTTGCCGGAGCCGTTCGGTCCGATCAGCCCGTACACCTCGCCGGCACCGATCGTCAGCGAGACGTCGTCGACCGCCCGCAGCGGCAGCTTGCGGCCCGCCGGGCGGAACTCCTTCACGAGATTGCGGATTTCAACGGCGGGCTCCATTGGTGCGGAGCGCAGGATAGGGATCGGCGGCGCGGCGGCAACGCGATTCGCCACACTGGAGTTCTTGCCTATTTCTCCCGCTCATGCAGCCTAGCCTCCAGCCATGAAGAAATCCCTCAACCTCCTCGGCGCGGCCCTGCTCGCGCTGTTCACGAGTTCCTGCCTGGAACACAACTCCACCATCCGCCTGAACAAGGACGGCAGCGGCACCATCACCGAAGAGACCGTCTTCAGCGCCGAAGCCAGCGCCATGATGGCCGCCCAGGGCGGCGCGGGTCCGAATTTCGCCGACGCCAAGAAGGCCGATGCCGCCGCCGCCAAGATGGGCGCGGGCGTGACGGTCGAAAAGGTGGAGAAGATCGACAAGGACGGCCGCACCGGCGGCCGGGTCGTTTTCAAGTTCAAGGACATCAACACGGTCAAATACACCTTCGGCAACACCATGACCGACTCCGCCAAGGACATGGGCCCTCCCGGAGCCCCCGGCGATGCTCCCGACGCTCCCGGCGACGCACCGGAGGCACCGCCGATGACCTTCAAATACGAAGGCGGCGTGCTGACCATGGTCAACCCGGACGCCAAGGCCGCCGGCGGCGGAGAAAAACCGGCCGAGCCGGGCGAACCCGATCCGCAGGCGCTCGCCATGATGCAGGCCATGTTCAAGGACATGAAGATGTCGCTCAAGGTGGAGATCGTCGACGGCATCGCCGAAACCAACGCCACCCACGTCGAAGGCAACACCATCACCCTCGCCGAAATGGCTTTCGGAAAGCTGCTGGCCAATCCGGAACACATGAAGAAGCTCAACGCGATGCAGATGCAGGAAGCCGGTCCGGCTGAGGTAGCCGCCGCCTTCAAGGGCGTCGATGGCATCAAGATCGAGACCAAGGAGTCGGTCACCGCGAAGGTGAAGTAAGCCGATCTTCCGCCGTAATTTCCTCCAGGCAGGCTCCATCGCGGGGCCTGCCTTTTTTTCGGGTCCGCACCGTGGCTCGCGGCTTCCCTATCCCGCCGGGGTTGTGGGGAAAGCGGCCAAGGTGAAAACGCCGCGGCAGCTCGTCGCAACTCAGCAGTCCGGGGAGGTGGATCCATACCCGGCCTGCCGGCGCGACCCGCAGGACCGGCGGACCCTGCCGCGTTGGAAGAATTCGATCACCGGCCGGCACCGGTTTCCCCGAGCCTACCACGAGAACGATCCGTCCCCGTCGAACTCCACCTTCAACGTCTCCAGCTCCGCCAGGCAGCGGAAGCGGGTCTTCTTGAGATAAAAATCCCGGCTCACGTGATGATGGCCGAAGATCCACGCTTCCGGCCGGTGGAGGTCGAGCATCGCTTGCAGCAGCGAGGCCGTGGCGGAGGACTCGTAGCCCCGGATCTGCATCGGGCCGCCCGCGGCGAACAGGCAGGTCGGGCCTTCGTGGGTGATCATCAGCCGCGGCCGGGCCTCGGCATAGGCATCGAAGGCATCGCGCATCTGCGCCGCATTCAGCTCCTCGTCCGGCCACCAGTCGCGCCCTTCCACCCGCCAGGCGCGGTCGATGCTCCACGCGCCGGACACCCAGAATATCGCCCCGCCGCCGCCCCAATCGCCGAGGTAGCGCGGATCCTTCCGGCAGATCGCCGGGTCGTCGTGGTTGCCGCGGATGAAGCGGAAGTCCTCGCGGTCACTGACGGCTTCGCGGAAGTCGTCCGCCGAGACAAATCCCGCACCGAGGTCGCCGACCTGCACCACCGGATGCCCCGGCCGCGCGAGCCGCGCCAGCTTGCCATGGGCGTCGCCCTGGAATGTGACCGGGCCGCGTAAAGCGCGGGCCCATGCGGCGGGGTCGGGGGTGGTCATCGGGGGAGAAGATGAGGGGAGGGAGGCGGGAGATCAACCGGGGAGGCGGGTCGTGATGGGACGCCGATATGGAGTGCGATGGCATGACATCGCTTTGACTGCGGGCGATCAGCCGTCACGCATCCGGAAGGTCGGCAGGCGCAGGCCCCAGCGCATCGCCGCCAGTCGCAGGATCAAGATCACCGACATCCCGATGTAGCGGTGGCTTTCCGACGGCGGAAGCCATTGTTCGAGGAGCACGAATACCAGCGCGCCGAAGAACACTGCCGTCGCGTACCAGTTCACTTCCGGGCGGAAGACCCACGGGATCTCGCCGCGCAAAACATCGCGCAGGATCCCGCCGGCGACTCCGGTGACGATGCCCAGCAACACCGCAGCCACCCCGCCGACTCCCAGCAACAGGGCTTTCTCCGTGCCGACGATGCCGAACAGCGCCAGGCCGAAGGCGTCGGCGACCGACAAGGCCCGGTCGGGCATCCGCACGACGCGCGCGAGCAGGAATGTGGCCAGGGCCGTCAGCACGGCGGAGACCAGGGTGCCGGGGTCCTTCAACCAGAAGACCTGCGTGTCGAGGCACACGTCGCGGATGGTTCCGCCGCCGACCGCCGTCACCAGGGCCAGCACCACCACGCCGAACAAGTCCATGCGCTTTCCCGCGGCGGCCAGCACGCCCGAAACGGCGCACACCGCGCAGGCGAGGTATTCAATCCAGGGAGGCATGCCGGGATCTTGTAGTCGGCGAAAAATCCGGCGTCCAGAGGGTTGGCCAAGTTCGTCAGCTCGTCGCCGGAAACGTCCTGGTCATCGTGCCGCATGAAGTTGCGAAGACTTCTGACGGTGTTGGAAATATTGGGCGTGGAATCAGGCTCTTGACGGACGTTGTTCGAGGGATTCCACTAAGAAGTCACCACACTCTTGTGGTGAGGAGGATGGAGCGTCCTTGGGAAGAGCTTCGCGCGGGTCAGGGGCCACGCATTCGCTTGGACCACAAGAGTGTGGTCCCTCCTTGCCCGCTCCGCGATTCGCCGGATCGCTCCAGCCGTAGGCTTCCAGCACGGCGGCTTCGAGATCGTCGGAGCCGGTGGCGGGTTGTCCGGTAAGTGCCGAAACAACAGGGAACCAGCAGGAGCCCTCAATTCCCGGCACCCGGCGAAACGCGGACGAAAAGCTTTTGTCCGAATCCTGGGGGCAGGAGGTTCTGCGGGATGCTGAAGTCGGTGCTGCTGGCGGGCCAGCTCGCGGCTTTCCAGGTGCCGGCGAGGGTCCAGGACTGGAGGGTGGTCGAGGCTTCGATCTTGTAGTAGCGGCCGGGGATGGTCTGCACGGTGGCGATGGCCGTGGCGCCGCCGGGGCCGGGGGTGAGGCCGAGGGCGAGGAGGACGCTCGACGGGTCGGTAGGGTCGGTGCCGGCTTCAAGTTCGGCGGCGTCGGTGATGCCGTCCTTGTCGGTGTCGGCGGTGCCGGACAGGGTTGTTAGGCTGGCCGCGTAGGCGAGCTCCCACTTGTCGGGCAGGCCGTCGTCGTCCTCGTCCTCCTTGCCGCCGAAGCCGAGCGAGACCGAGAAGAAGTAGTCGCGTCTGAAGTTGCCGTGTTGGTAGCCCTTGAAAACCGGAGCTTGGCCGAGCGCGATGGAGCTGCCGACCGGGGTGATGTCGTAGCTGTAGTAAATCTCGTCGCTGCCGTAGTAGTCGTAGGTGACGACCCCGGCCCCGGTGCCGCCGCTGCCGTCGGGGTTGGCGTCAAGGAAGCCGGGCGCGACTTTTTCGCCCGGCGCGATGATCACGCGGACCAGGCTGTTGGCGAAGGGGTGATCGTTCGCGCCGAGGGCGTAGCCGCTGCGGGTGGCGCCGATCGCGATCACGGTGAAGTTGTTGTCGGCATTGACCCGGACCAGGAAGGGCGTGATCGGATCGGCGTTGCTCGAAGCGTGGAAGCGGAAGCGGTCGATGCTCACGGTCATCGGGTTGGCCGTGTTGTTGGTGAAAGCGTCGGACTCGTTGATCACGAGGTTCGAGATCACGCCGTCGACGGTGGAACCGGGTGCCGGGACGGGGCCGTTGCCGAGCTGGCGTTCGACGATGAGATAACTGATCGCGAAGTCGTGGTAGCGGTCCTCGCTGCCGACGAGCGAGGTGCCGGGCTTGGGCGATTGACCGAGGCTCACCGAACCGGAATCCAAATTGGACAGCCCGCCGCCGTGCCAGACTTCCGCGCCGCCGGCCTGCGACGCGACCACGGCCGGACCGGAGCCGCCGGAACCATTCGGATTGGCGTCGAGGAAACCGATCGCGATCGTTTCTCCGGCGGCCACCGCGATGCGGGTCGGGCTGTCGGAGAAGGGCAGGTCGTTGTCGCCGATCGCGTAGCTGCTTCGCGGGGTGCCGATGGCGAGGATCGTGAAGTTGTCGGGGCCGTTGACGCCGACGACGAAGGGCGTGACGGGATCGCCGGTGCTGACGGCGTTGAACTGGAAGCGGTCGAGCACCAGCGAAAGGCCCGCGCCGGTGGTGTTGGTGAAGGTGGCGTCCTTGTTGATGACGAGGTTGGACTGCCACAGCGTGCTGTCCGCCGGCGCGCTGGTGTTCCCCGCTTCGGCCGCGGCCAAGGACACGGAGAAGTAGTAGTCGCGCGAGAGGTTCGGGATCTGGAAGCCGACCGGCACGGGGGCCTGGCCGAGGGCGATGCTGCTGCCGGAGTTCCCCAGCGAGTAGCTGTAGAAGACCTGGTCGGTGCCGTAGTAATCGAAGGAGACCACCCCGGCGCCGCTGCCGCCGGTTCCGTTCGGGAGGGTGTCGAGGAATCCCGGGGCGATCGTTTCACCCGGGGCGAGGGTCAGTTGGATCGGCGCGGTCGAGAAGGCGACGTCGTTGTTACCGAGGCTATAGGTGCTGCGCGGGGTGCCGATGGCGACGACCGTGAAATTATTGGTGCCGTTGACCCGGACGAGGAAGGGCGTGACCGGATCCGTGACGCGGGAAGCGTGGAAGCGGAAGCGCTCGACGGTGACGGTCATCGCCAGTGGCGAGCTGTTGGTGAAAGCGTCGGACTTGTTGATCACCAGGTTCGAGTTCGCGCCATCGGCCATGAAGCCTGGTAGAACATCGAGGCCGTTGCCGAGTTCGAAGGGAGCGAGTTGATAGCTGATGGAGAAGTCGTAGTCGCGGGTCTCGTTGGTCACCGTGAAGGCGCCGGGCACGGGGGCTTGGCCGACGGTGACGGAGCCGGACTGCGAGTTGCCGGGTCCGCCGCCGTGCCAGACTTCAGTGCTGCCGGGCCGGTAGGTAATGATGCCTGGCTGGGTGCCGCCGGAGCCGTTGGGATTGGCGTCGAGGAAGCCGAAGGCGATCTTTTGCCCCGGTGCCAGGGCGAGGGGAGCGGGGCTGGTGGAGAAGGCGAAGTCGTTCGCTCCGACGGCGTAGGTGATGCGCGGCGTGCCGACGGCGAGGACGGTGAAGTTGTTGTCGCCGTTGACGCGGACCACGAAGGGCGTCAGCGGGTCGCCGGTGCGGCCGGCGGTGAAGCGGAAGCGGCCGGGGGTGATGCTGAGCGTTTCGACGCTGGTGTTGGTGAAGGTGGAGTCCTCGTTGATGATGAGGTTCGAGTTCCAGAGGTCGAGCTCCGGCGGCGGCACGAAGGCCGGGGTGCCGCCCAGCGTGTCGCCGCCGTAGAAGCTCTGCGTCTTGGTGCAGGAGTCGGCGTTCATGCCGAGGATCCAGTCGGCGACGCGGATGACGGCCTCGTGGTCGATGATGCCCTTGGCAATCGGCGGCATGGAGCAGCACTCGTCGATCGTGTTCATGCGGAGGAGCATGACCGAGTTCTCGTAGCTGCCGGGCTTGACGACGGCAGGCGAGGGTGCGCCGAGGCCGTCGATGACCGGGCCGCAGACGATGGCCTGGTTGGCCAGCGGGGTGGAAAGGCGGGCATCGAGGGAGGCGCGCGAGCTGCCGCCGGGCTGATGGCAGTGGGAGCAGTTGCTGTCGAGGTAGGAGCGGACCCAGTCCTCGTCGCTGACGGCGGGGCTGTCTTTGTTAGAGGAAGTCAGGACGTCGGCGAGGTCTTCGGTGGTGAGCGATGGGTTGATGAAGCCGGCGACGCTGAGTGACTCGATCTGGTTTGCGGTGCCGCCGCCGGGGTAGGCGAGGTCGCGGTTGAGCTGGCGGGTGCGGAAGCCGAGCACCGGGCCGGCGACCGGGGTGTGGCAGAGATTGCACTGGGCGCGGGAGGGGTAGAGGTAGTCGAAGGTGTCGCTGCCGATGGTCAGCACCTCTTCAGCGCCTTCCTCTAACAGATCGGCCTCGGTTCCGTCGGGCCGCCACTTGTAAGTCACGCCGCCCCAGCCGTCGGTGCCGTGGACCATGATGCGGGTCTCCAGCGGCGCGCCATTGTCGGGCCGGGCGAAGTGCTTCACGAACACGCTGCCGAGCGGGAGCTGCCAGTTGCCGTCCTCGCTGTAGGTGATGCGCTCGGCGGGCGTGTTGGCGACGCCGTCGTTCGGGATCATCACCCAGCGCTTCTTCGCGAGGCCGGCGCTCCACAGCGGCATGTTGACATCGTAGGGGATCATCGACGGCGCGGGGGTCAGCGCCGGGAGATCGGTGAAGACGCCGGTTTGCGAAAGCAGCGCCGGA
Organism: Haloferula sp.; assembly: GCA_044372775.1. Taxonomy (GTDB): domain Bacteria; phylum Verrucomicrobiota; class Verrucomicrobiia; order Verrucomicrobiales; family Akkermansiaceae; genus Haloferula. The sequence continues at coordinate 158,135 of JBIPNO010000002.1, read as the reverse complement.
TACTGCCAGGTGCCGCCGTTCGGCGGGCCGGCGGGCTTGAGGCGGGAGATCTGCGCGGCACCGTTCACGCCGGCACCGAGCTGGAGGAGGAGCGGCTCGCCGGCGGAGTCGATGCCGAACGAGCTGATGCCTTCCCAGATGCCGCCGGCGCGGCCCTGCGCGATTTGTTGGACGCCGATCTTGGCCTTGGTCAGCGGGTCGAATTCCAGCGCGTAGATGATCTGGGTGCCGTTGTCGCCGAAGAGATACTTGCCCTGGAGGAAGGGCATGGCGCTGCCGCGATAGACATGGCCGCCGATGATGCAGTTGCCGATGCCGTGGCTGTAGTCGTGGATCGGCGGGCGCTCGGTGCCGATGATCGGGCTGGGGACCGGGCCGTAGCCGGTGGCGTTCCCTTCCTTGTAGATCCATTGGAAGTTCAAGCCGGGGCTGTCCATCAGGTTGACTTCCTCGAACAGCCCCGCGCCGACATCGCCGATCCAGAATCCGGAAGCGGCGTCGAAGCTCATCCGGTGCGGTTCGCGCAGGCCGATGGCGTAGAATTCCTCGAGCACCGCGGCGGTCGGGCCGTTGTGCGGCTCGACCCAGGGGTTGCTTTTAGGAACATAGTAGTTCGCGCTGTAGGACCCGAGGCCCGCGGGCTGGCGGCGGATCGGATGGCTGACGGAGCCGCCTTGCTGGTCGACGTCCATCCGGAAAACCCCGGAGCGCGCGCGTTCGTTCAGCTTCTGCGTGTCCTCGATCGCGCTGTTGCTTTCATCGCCGCCGTCGCCGAAGGCCAGGTAGAGGAAGCCGTCCGCGCCGAAGGCCATGCCGCCGCCTTCGTGGCCTTTGGCGATGTCGTGGAGGTGGAGGAGGATCTGCTCGCTGCCCGCGGTGAAGGCCGTGCCGTTCCAGGTGAAGCGGGAGAGGCGGTTGTAGAAGGGGTTGCTGCTGTCGACCAGGGCATCCGGCGAGTCGTTGGCCGGGTGGTGGGTGTAGTAGACGTAGAGGTAGTCCTTGCCCGCTCCGGTGCCGAACTGCGGGTGGAAGGTGGTGGAGAAGATGCCGCCGTGCTTGTGGGTGGGCGCGCCGACGTCCCAGTTGAGGTACCAGACGCGGTCGGTGATGGTGAGGACCTCCGTGCGGGTGGTCGCGGCGTCGCTGTCGGCCAGTTTGAAGATGCGGCCGTCCATTTCGACGACCATGAGTTGCCCCGGCTGACCAGGCCACGGTTTCGCCTCGATGGGCGATTCCCAATTCAGGGCGGGGAAGGCTTCCACCACTTCGACACCGGTAGGGACGATCGACAGGGTCGGCAGCGCGCCGTTGGAGAAGGGAGCGACCGGCTTGGGCCCGCCGAAGCCGCTGATGCCCTCGGCGTAGGCGCGCAGCGAGATGGCGGTGGGTGAGGGAAAGTCGGACGGGACGGTGGCGGGCGGATTGATCCCCGCGCACCATTTCACCGCGCGGACCAGGGTTTCCTGGAAGGCGGCGCAGCGCATCCCGGCGGGTTCGACATCGCCGGGGAAGATGTGGCCGTAGCTCGAGGCATAGACCCGGCCGCTGCCGTAGTTGACGGTCCACTCGACCGGGAACTGGAGCTGGGTTTCCGGGTCCTTGGCGTAGGAAAGGACGGTCAGGTTGTTGGCCGGGCCGCGCGGGTAACGCCAGACTTCGAGGTTCGCGGCCATCCAGGAGGCGGGCAGGCCGGCGTGGATCGGGTGGTTGCCCAGGCGCTTGACCAGCACGTTGCTGTTCGGCCCGTGGCTGGTGTAGGCGCTCGGACCGGGCTGGCCGGGGGCGTGGAAGATCAGGGTCTCGTTGGTGTTGACCTGGACCGCGGTGCCGACATTGGCGTCGTTCCAGCGCAGGCCGAGCATGTCGTTGTAGGCCGGCCAGTCGGCAAACGAGTTGGTGGCCTCGTGGAAAGCGACGAAGCCGCCGCCGGTGTTCACGTAGTTCGCGAAGGCCGTTTCCACCGTGGAGGGCCAGCGCGGTTGGCCGCCGGCGCCGTTGCTGTAGCCGGAAAGCACCACGTCGTACTGCGAAAAATCCGGCGACCAGCTGGCCCAGCCGGGATCCGAGGCCGCGCCGGGCGTGATGCTCACGGTGAGGTCCAGGGTCCCGTCGCGCGAAAGGATCGCCGTCAGGACGTCCTTGCGGCTCTGCCAGTCGTGGTTGCTGGCCCCTTCGATGATCAGGACTTTCGTCCGGTCGGCGGAAGCCTCGAACGCTCCGGCGAGCAGAAGCAGGCCGGTCAGGAAGAAGCGGGGGGCGGTCATCATGGTTTCCGGTCGGGGGTCCGGTCGTGATCGGCTGGAGCCGGAGCACGATGATTTTCAAGGGGAGGGAACTTGTGAAACCGCCGAAATCAACCATGAATCCCCGACAAAGCCCAGAGCTTTGAACTACGGAATCGCGTAGCAATTTCAGCGTTCCAAGCCGCACTGAAGCACGAACCAGGCCGGATTCAGGTGGCCGAGCGGTCCGCGGAGCTGGTCGATCTCTTCCGCCGGCCCGTGGAACTCGAGGCGGGTCAGATCGGCGATCGTGAGCATTTCGCCGAGGATGGCCCCGACGTTCTCCAAATGGTGGAGCACCCCGGCGGCCCCGGCGTAGCCTTCGCGGCAGAAGACCTGGTCGTCGAGGGTGGTGAATTCGTAGAACAGGCAGAGCGGCTCGCCGCGGGTCTGCTCGACGAACTTTTTCAGCAGGCATTCCACCTGCTCCCCCTTGCCGGCATGGGATTTGAAATACGGGTGGATGGTGACGAGGTTGGCAGGCAGGCTCATACGGGTGCTCGCACTCTCGGCAAATCCAACGCCGCGGCAAGCCCGTGCATCTCCCGGGGAAGCTTTTTGACATTTGCCCGGCCCTTCCTAACCTCCGCGCCGCGAGCGGGAGAAATGCCTTCGCCAGGAACCCTTGTTTCCAGCCATCAGCCATTTGCACCCTGCGCCGCTTGACCTCTCCGTGAATTCCCATCGATCGATTTAAGAACATGCACCTTTATCAGGACTACTTGGCGGAAATTGAGGAACGCAAAGCCGCAGGTTTGCATCCCAAACCCATCGATGGCGCGGAACTTCTGGCAGAAATCATCGCCCAGATCAAAGACCCCTCCCACCCACACCGGAAGCAATCCCTCGATTTCCTGATCTACAACACCCTTCCCGGCACCACCAGCGCGGCGGGTGAGAAGGCCCGCTTCCTGGAGGAAATCATACTCGGCAAATCGGCCGTGGAGGAAATCTCAACGCCCTTCGCCTTCGAGTTGCTGTCCCACATGAAGGGCGGAGCCTCCATCCATACCCTTCTCAACCTCGCGCTCGGCGAAGATGCCGACATCGCCAAACAGGCCGGCGAAGTTCTCAAGACCCAAGTTTACCTCTACGACGCCGATACCGCGCGCCTCAAAGTCGCCTACGAAGCCGGCAACCCGATCGCGAAAGACATCCTCGAAAGCTACGCCGCCGCCGAGTTCTTCACCAAGCTCCCCGACGTTCCGGAGGAAGTCGAGGTCGTCACTTTCATTGCGGCCGAGGGCGACATCTCGACCGACCTTCTCTCCCCCGGCAATCAGGCGCACTCCCGCGCCGACCGCGAGCTGCACGGCAAGTGCCTGATCAACGCGGAGGCCCAGGAAACCATCAAGGCCCTGCAGAAGCTTCACCCCGGCAAGAGCGTCATGCTCATCGCGGAAAAAGGCACCATGGGCGTGGGTTCCTCCCGCATGTCCGGCGTCAACAACGTCGCCCTTTGGACCGGCAAGCAGGCCAGCCAGTACGTGCCCTTCGTCAACATCTTCCCGATCGTCGCGGGCACCAACGGCATCTCCCCGATCTTCCTGACCACCGTCAGCGTCACGGGCGGCATCGGCCTTGATCTCAAGAACTGGGTCAAGAAAACCGACGCGGATGGCAAGGTCGTGACCAATGCCAGCGGCGATCCCGTCCTTGAGCAGGTTTACTCGGTCGAAACCGGAACCGTCCTCACCATCAACACCAGGGAGAAGAAGCTCTACGGCGATGGCAAGGTGCTGGCCGACGTTTCCTCCGCGTTCACCCCGCAGAAACTCGAGTTCATCAAGGCAGGCGGCTCCTACGCCATCGTCTTCGGCAAGAAGCTCCAGACATTCGCCGCCGAGACGCTGGGAATCACGCCACCCGTCGTTTACGCTCTCGCCAAGGAAGTTTCCCATCCGGGACAGGGTCTCACTGCCGTCGAGAAAATCTTCAACCGCAACGCCGTCGGCACCACTCCCGGCCTGACCTTGCACGCCGGTTCCGACGTGCGTGTCAAAGTCAACATCGTCGGCTCGCAGGACACCACCGGCCTGATGACCTCGCAGGAGCTCGAGGCCATGGCTGCCACCGTCATCTCGCCCACGGTCGATGCCGCCTATCAATCCGGCTGCCACACCGCTTCCGTTTGGGACAAAAAGGCCCAGGCCAATATCCCGCGGCTGATGTCCTTCATGCAGGGCTTCGGGCTCATCACCGCCCGCGACCCGAAGGACGGCTATCACGCCATGACCGACGTCATCCACAAGGTCCTCAACGATCTCACCGTGGACGACTGGGACATCACCATCGGCGGCGATTCGCACACCCGCATGTCCAAGGGCATCGCCTTCGGCGCGGACTCCGGCACGGTCGCCCTGGCTCTCGCCACCGGCGAAGCGACCATGCCCATCCCGCAGTCCGTCAAGGTGACCTTCAAGGGCACGCTCAAGCCCTACATGGATTTCCGCGACGTCGTCCACGCCACCCAGGCGCAGATGCTGAAGAAATTCGGCGACAACGTCTTCCAAGGCCGCGTCATCGAGGTCCACCTCGGCACCCTGCCCGCCGACCAGGCGTTCACGTTCACCGACTGGACCGCCGAGATGAAGGCCAAGGCGTCCATCTGCATTTCACAGGGCGAAACCCTCATCGAATCGCTGGAGACCGCCAAGAGCCGGATCCAGATCATGATCGACAAGGGTATGGACAATGAAAATCAAGTTCTCCAGGGCCTGATCGACAAAGCCGACAAGCGCATCGCTCAGATCCGCTCCGGCGAAAAGCCGCCGCTCGCTCCCGATGCCACTGCCAGGTATCATGCCGAGATGGTCGTGGACCTCGACATCATCGACGAGCCGATGATCGCCGACCCCGACGTCAACAACGAGGATGTCTCCAAGCGCTACACCCACGACGTCATCCGCGGGCTCTCCTACTACGAAGGCAGTAAATCGGTCGATCTCGGCTTCGTCGGCTCCTGCATGGTTCACAAGGGTGACCTCAAGATCGTCGCCAGGATGCTGAAGAACCTCGAGCAGGGCCAAGGCAAAGTGGAGTTCAACGCGCCGCTCGTGGTCGCCGCGCCGACCTACAACATCATCGACGAACTCAAGGAAGAAGGCGACTGGGACATCCTGCAAAAATATTCCGGCTTCGAGTTCGACGACAAGGCGCCGAAAACCGCCGCCCGCACCGAGTATCAGAACATGATGTATCTCGAGCGCCCCGGCTGCAACCTCTGCATGGGTAACCAGGAAAAGGCCGAGAAAGGCGACACGGTCATGGCCACCTCCACCCGCCTCTTCCAGGGCCGCGTGGTCGAAGACACCGAGCGGAAGAAGGGCGAATCCCTCCTTTCCTCCACCCCCGTCGTCGTCCTCTCCGCCATCCTCGGCCGCACGCCGACGCTGGACGAATACAAGGCCGCTGTCGTCGATATCCCGCTGACCCAGTTCGCCCCGCCCGTGGGTGAGATGGTCGCCTCCTGAGCCACCATCTCAACGAACCTTTCCCAAAAGCCGCTTCCCTCGCCGGAAGCGGCTTTCTTGCTCGCTGCCACTCCATCACCAGAAGCGGTAGATCCTCACTCTCCACTCCTTTCCATCCGCTCGGCACTCATGCAAAGCCTGCATTTCCGGCACGACGTCCAGCCGCTCTTGCTCTAGGGTGACGTCATGGACACGCTCCGCACCTTCAAGACCGGCTCCGGCACCGACGGCAAATTCCACTCCCTCCCCGCCCTCGCCGAACAAGGCTTCCCGAATCTCGCCAAGCTGCCGGTTTCGATCCGCATCGTGCTGGAGTCCGTGCTGCGCTGTGTGGACGGCCGCAAGGTGAGCGAAAAGGACGTGGCAAACCTCGCCAACTACAACGCCAAGGCACCGGGCGAGTATGAGATCCCCTTCACCGTTGCCCGCATCGTGCTGCAGGACTTCACCGGCGTGCCGCTCCTCGTGGATGTCGCGGCGATGCGCGATGCCGCTGTGAAACGCGGAGCCGCTCCGGAAAAGATCGAGCCGCTGGTGCCCGTCGACCTCGTCGTGGACCACTCGGTGCAGGTCGATTTCGCCGGTTCGCAGCTCGCGCTCGACCGCAACATGGCGATCGAGTTCATCCGCAACCGCGAGCGCTACGAATTCCTCAAGTGGGGCCAGCAGGCCTTCGAAACCTTCTCCGTGGTGCCGCCGGGCATCGGCATCGTCCACCAGGTGAACCTCGAGTTCCTGGCGAAGGGCGTGCTTGAAAAGAACGGCGTCTACTACCCCGACACCCTCGTCGGCACCGACTCGCACACCACCATGATCAACGGCCTCGGCGTCGTCGGATGGGGCGTCGGCGGGATCGAGGCGGAAGCCGGGATGCTCGGCCAGCCGGTGACCTTCCTGGTCCCGGAAGTCGTCGGCGTTTACCTCACCGGCGAGCTGAAGGAAGGCGTGACCGCCACCGACCTCACCCTCCGCATCACCGAAATCCTCCGCAAGCACGGCGTGGTCGGCAAGTTCGTCGAATTCCACGGCCCCGGCGCCGCCGCCCTGTCGCTGCCCGACCGCGCGACCATCGCCAACATGGCCCCCGAGTATGGCGCGACCATGGGCTTCTTCCCGGTCGACGGGGAAACCATCGCCTACCTCCGCGGCACCGGCCGCTCCGAGGAACTCTGCACCACGGTCGAGAACTACTACAAGGCCCAGGGTCTGTTCGGCATCCCCGGCAAGGGCGAGTGCGACTACACCGACCTGCTCGAGCTCGACCTCGCGACCATCGTCCCCGCCGTCGCCGGGCCGAAGCGCCCGCAGGACCGCATCGATGTCCCCGCCTTGCGCGACAAATTCGACGCCCTCTTCACTGCCCCGGTTTCCGCCGGTGGCTTCGGCCTTGCCGCTGACCAACGCGACCGCCGCGTGAAACTCTCGATGCGCGAGAAGGCCGGCGTTTCCATCGACTCCCTGCTTTCCACCGACAGCAGCCACAAGCCCTTCGAAGGCGGCCCGCGCAACGAGACCGAGATGGTCTCCAACCGCCCGACGCCCGACGCGCGCGACCCCGATCTCTTCGAAGACGGTCCGCGGAACCTCGATCTCGGCCACGGCTCGATCCTCATCGCGGCCATCACCTCCTGCACCAACACCAGCAACCCGAGCGTGATGATCGCCGCCGGCCTGGTTGCCAAGAAGGCCAACGCTTTCGGTCTGACCGTCGCGCCGTATGTGAAGACCTCGCTTGCCCCCGGTTCGCGCGTCGTCACCGACTACTTCGAAGCGACCGGTTTGCAAACCGAACTCGACCAGCTCGGCTTCCAGACCGTCGGCTACGGCTGCACCACCTGCATCGGCAACTCCGGCCCGCTCCATCCCGCGATCGAAGGGGCCATCGCCGAAGGCAACCTGGTCTGCGCCTCGGTGCTTTCCGGCAACCGCAACTTCGAGGCCCGCGTCCACGGCTCGATCAAGGCGAACTTCCTGATGAGCCCGCCGCTGGTCGTCGCCTACGCCCTCGCCGGCCGGGTCGATCTCGACCTGACCACCGAGCCGCTCGGCAACGACAAGGACGGCAATCCGGTCTTCCTCAAAGACCTGTGGCCGACCCACGGCGAAGTGAAAGAGCAGCTCGCCGCCGCCCTCAAGCCCGCCGTCTATCAGAAGCTCTACGGCGACCTCGACTCCGCGAATCCCAAGTGGGCCGAAGTTTCCGGCAGCACCGGTGCGACCTACGCCTGGGATGAAAAGTCGACCTATATCCAGAGCCCGCCCTTCTTCGACGGCGGCGCGACCGTGGTCGGCGACATCCTCAACGCCCGTCCGCTCGGGATCTTCGGCGACTCCGTCACCACCGACCACATCTCGCCCGCCGGATCGATCAAGGCGACCTCGCCCGCCGGCAAATACCTCATTGAAAACGGCGTCGAGAAGGCCGAGTTCAACTCCTACGGCGCGCGCCGCGGCAACGACCGCGTGATGACCCGCGGCACCTTCGCCAACGTCCGGATCAAGAACCTGATGTGCCCCGGTACTGAGGGGGGATTTACACTCTGCTTCCCACAAAACCACGGTAGCGGGACCGAGTTGCTCTCTGACCACATGTTTGGGGCTCTTCCCAAGCCGCCTGAACTCGAAGAGTATTCATTACCGAGCTTCGGAGCCGGCTTTCAACCTAAGGCGACCTTTATCTATGACGCCGCCATCTACTATCAGGAGAACAACGTTTCTCTGATCATCATCGGTGGCGACGACTACGGCATGGGCAGCAGCCGCGACTGGGCCGCCAAGGGCACCCGCCTGCTCGGCGTTTCCGCCGTGGTCACCAAGTCCTTCGAGCGCATCCACCGCTCCAACCTCATCGGCATGGGCGTCCTGCCGCTCAACTTCATCAACGCCGACGACTACGACAAGGTGAAGCACCTCGCCGACGCCCGCTTCGACATCACCGGCATCCACGGCGAGCTGAAGCCGATGCAGGACGCGCTGTTGGTTTGCCACCTGCCCGACCACTCCCGCCTTGAGATCCCGCTCAAGGTCCGCCTCGATACCCCGGCGGAGGTCGACTACTACCTGGCCGGAGGGATTTTGCCCTACGTGTTGGACCAAATCCTCTCGTAAGGAGCCGCGACACTCTTGTCGCAGGCTTTCCGAAAGGGCCGCTTCCTCAAAAGGGAAGCGGCCCTTTCATTTCCGTCCGGATCTCCCGGCTCAATCCCCGAAATTCGTCTTGTGATCCAATCCAGCGCCGACTCATCTCCGCCATGTCTTTTCCCGCCCTTCTCATCCGCTTCGCCGGCATGCTGGCACTCGCCTTTCTCGCCTCCTGCGGCAACAGCGTGAGCATCGATCCCGCCCGGCGTGGGGAGGCGTCGAAGATCCGGATCGAGCGCCAGGTCGCCCGGCCGGAAAAGCTGATGTACACCGATGCCGGCGCGGCGGCGGCGGCGATGCCGCTGGCGATCACCGGCGGCCTGGTCGGCGGCTTGGCCGGCGGGGCCATCGCGGACGGGATGAACGCCGACAACCGGAACGAACTCGAGCGGATGATCGCCGGGACGGTCGGGGACGCGGGCAAGCCGCTGCGCGAGGCGATGGCGGTGGCTCTCAAGAAGAAGAAATTCACCACCGTCACCGAGGCTGGTTCCAGGTCCCTACTGAAGCTCGAATACAAGAAGCTCGGCTTGATGCCGCTGAAGCCCTTTTCCAGCGAGATGCAAATTACGATGGAAGTGGAGGCGACGCTCACCGCCAACGACGGCACCGTGCTCTGGCGCACGAGCTACAGCAGCGACCCGCACAACGACCAGCTCGCGGTGCGCACCATGGACGAGTACCGCGCCCAGCCCGCACTCTTCGGCAAGGATCTCGAAGCGACCTGCGCCTGGGTGTCGGACATCCTGGCGGATTATTTGAAGTGGGAAGTGGTGGTGGAGGAGTGAGCCGCGGGGCTTTGCAACTTGCTCCCGCCTTCCCGACCTCCATGATGGCGCATCATGGTCCGGTTCATTTTGATCGCCCTGTTCGCGATCGCGATTCCTTCCACCGGGATCGCATCGATCACCGCCGCGTGGAAAGTACCGGCCGGGACTGCCGAAAGGTTGTTTGGCGACTTGCCTCCGCCGATGGAGAAGCCGCCGGGCGAATCGAAATTCTTCGAGCCGGGCGACAAGTTGATCGACTTGTCAGCAGAGGTGAATCTGCGGCTTCGGATCAGTGATGCGAAGGATCAGATGGGTTTGCCCAAAGCCCAAGGGGCGGAGGCCGGGTGGCAAGGCGACTGGATCGTGTGGAATGCGAGGTCGGGAAAGGTGATCGCGCGCGGGTCATGGAACGACATCGAGCTGGCCAAGCGCTTCATCGGAGGTGGTGACCTGAATCCCAAGGTCCTGCGGATGAAGTTCGAATTGTCGGATCGGGCCGGGACGCGGACATTCGCGCTCATATCGCGGAGCGGTGAGCGGTCCGAAGGTGAGTTCGAGGGTTTGAAGGCGTCCACCGATGTCGTGGTCGGGGAGAATGGGTTGATCCATATCCGGATCGAAGTTTCCTGGGATCGCGGGGCGGTCGACTCGCGTTGGACGGTTTCGACCGGTGTCGCGATGGCGGACGGGCAGCGCCTTCGCCTGGCCCGTCAGGGCCAGGGCGAAGATGCGTGGGAGTTGGCGGTCACCGGGGTTTGTGAAACCGCGGACGGCACTCCGTGGCAGGAGGCGAGCGCGGTGGAAATCGAGGGCGGGCCGGATCCGATGCCGCAGGAACCCCGCGCCAATGCTCCGATCCGTGCGAAGCTGGACGAAAAGCGCTGGATCGGAATCTTCCTGATGCCGACCAGCGAACTCGCGAAGGCCTTTCCCGACCAGGTGGAGAAGTTCACGATGATGGACGCTCCACAAGAGGCTTCGGAATGGGTTCGCGGTTCACTCCTCGATATCCGACCTGGCCTTATGGATTTCGGAATTGATCTCGGGAAAGACGGCTCGTTCGCGGGCCTGGAGCGGACGAGCTATCGTCTGTTCGTTGTCGGCGGAGAAGCGGAACTCGAACAAGTCGATCAGCTCTTCGCGACACTGGGGCCCGATGATCCAGAACCGCCGATGTGGGTCGAAACCAATCCGGAATCCGGAGGGTGGGGCATCGCCTGCCAATCGGGTTTCGAAGCTTCGATCAAGCGATCGCCTCAAATGGAGAAAGACGAGCGCTTCTTCGAGGTCGAACCGACCCGGGGTGGTGACGGAGTCCATATCGATCTGCGCTACGCAGTTTCGATCATCACTGCCGGGAACAAGATGGCGGGCCAAGTGGTGTCCTCCACCACGCTCATCAAGGGCCGACCGCAGGTGATCGGCAGCGCTTCCGGGACGGACGGCAAGGAAGTGAAGGTCGTCGTGACCGCGGCTGATGGGTGAATCGGACCGCGGCATCGAGCTGGGAGCAGGGAAGCCCTCGAGCCTGGCCCCGGACCGGGACGATGGTCGGCTCCGCGTTGAGGATGCGGCGGGTGTCGTCATCGCCCGCCGCCTTTTTCGTTCCCATCGGGAAGATAAGCGGCTTATCTCCGGGCGAGTTCATCATGCCCGGCCCCAAGACCAAGGACGAACATCCGCTCGCCAACATCCTGATCAACGTGCTGATCCCGGTGATGGCGCTGGATCATCTCAGCAAGAATCCGGAGAAGCTGGGGGCGAAGTTCTGGCACGTGGGGCCCGGGTGGGCGATGGCCATCGCGCTGGCGCTGCCGCTGGGATACGGCATCTGGCACTTCATGCAGACCCGGAAGCTGAACTTCTTTTCGGGCATCGGCCTCGTCTCGATCCTGCTGACCGGCGGGGTGACGCTTTATCTCTGGAATGCCGACGGGACGGTGAAGCCGGACGCCGGGCTGCTGGTCGGGCTGAAGGAGGCGCTGGTGCCGATGATGCTGGGCATCGCGGTAGTGGGGTCGATCCGCTACGGCACGCCGATGCTGCGGGTCTTCATCTACAACGACAACATCTTCGACATCGCGAGGATCGAGAAGCGGGTCGCGGAGCGGTCGGTGGAAAGCGGCTACGAGCGCTTGATCGCCACCGCCACCAAGCTGTTCGCCGCGTCCTTTTTCATCAGCGCGCCGCTGAACATCGTGTTCGCGCTGTGGCTGTTCCGCGATTTCGACGCGGGGGCGGCCGATGCGACGGAGACCTACAACAGCATCATCAGCCGGATGACCTGGACCAGCCTGCTGGTGATCGGCGTGCCGCTGGCGGGCTTCATGTTCTACACCCTGATGCGGCTGTTGAAAGGCCTGCGGGACCTCACGGGGCTGGAGGACAAGGACCTGATGCACCCGAGGTGATGGGGGAATTCGGAAATTAGGGGATTGAGGGATCAGGGCACGAAAAAGGCCCGCGGTGGGCGGGCCTTTCGGGAAGAGTATCGTAGATGGCTCTGTGACTCAGTCGACCAGGTTGTCGATGCGCTGGGCGAGTTCCACGTCCGCATCGGTCACGCCGCCGGCGTCGTGGGTGGTGAGCTTGAGGGTCACCTTGGTGTAGCGGATGCGGATGTCCGGGTGGTGCTGGGCCTCGTCGGCGATCTCGGCGAGATCGTTGACGAAGTCGATGGCCTCCATGAATTCCTCGAACTCGACGGTGCGGTTGATCGAGTTGTTTTCGTACTCCCACTCGGGGCACTTCTTCAGGGCGGTGGTGAGTTCGTCGTCTTCGAGAAGGTCTGACATGGGAAAAAGGGGCGGTTGCGCGGCGAGATTGCGTCCACGGATTCTCGCTTGGCAAGAGAGTTTGCCACTGAATTTTTCGTCACGCGCGAAGTTTGCGGTGGCGGGGCGGCGGGTGTAGGGAAGGAGCCATGAAAACGAGCTTTCTTCCGGCGGCAGCGTTCGCGCTGGTTTTGGCCTCCTGCGCGCCCTCCACGCCGGAAGCGCGAATCGCCGCCCAGCCGGCGCTTTTCGACAAATTGCCGGACCGCCAGCAGGAGCTGGTGCGGCAGGGACGGATCGACAAGGGGATGGGGACCGATGCGGTCTATCTGGCCTGGGGCCGGCCGGCGCGGGAGTACGAAGGCAGCGAGGGCGGCGCGGCGACCTTGCGCTGGGATTACGCCGGGACCACGCCGGTTTACAGCAACCAAGTGTATGGCTATGGCGGTTACGGTGGCTACCGTTACGGCCGCTATGGCCGCTACGGCTACCCTTACGGCTACGGGATCGGGCAGGAAGTCACCTACGTGCCCTACCGCCGGGCGTCGGTGCTTTTCCGCAATGGCAAGGTGGCCTCCTGGGAGCGCTCCCGCGGGGATTGAAAAACCCCCGGCCCCGGAAGGACATCCGGGAGCGGGGGCTGGCAAAGGCGGTCGGGGTCGGGAATCCGCTCAGAAGTTCCACATCTTGCCCTGCTCGGCGTCGCGGAACACCTGCGGGCTCATCATGTAGGAGTTCGGTGGATTCGCCAGCGAGCTGTCATCGAGCACCGGCAGCGATTTGCCGATCGTATCGTCCCAAGGCTGGCTGCTGGCGATGTCGATCGGTGTGCCGACCCGCACCATGTTGAACACCTTGCGTGCCGATTTGAGCGGGATGCGCACGCAACCGGCGGTGGTCGGGTAGGGCTTCAAAAAGCCCCAATGCATGCCGTAGGCGGGGCTGTAGAATTCCATCCAGTAGGTCATCGGATAGCCGGCTCCGGGGCTGCTGGCCCGGCGGCGTTCGGCTTTTTTCGCGCGGATCGGGAAGGTTCCGGCTGGGGTCGGCGAGGAAGGCTTGCCGACCGAGACCGGCGTTGCCAGAAGGACCTCGTTGCCTTCGATCACGTAGAGACGCTGGGCGCTGGTGCTCAGCTTGACCCGGACGGCGGACGGATTGGTCGGCTGCTTGACCGGGGGATCGAACTTGAACGAGGTGTTCGCGCCGCCGGTGGTGGTGGTGGTGCAGGAGCTGAAGGCGAGAGCGGCACCGGCCAGGAGGACGGCGGAAAGGAATCGGAAGCGGACGGATTTCATGAGGGAAGCGAGGTGGTTCGGAATGCGGGAAAGACTCGCCGCATGAAAGGCAATCCGACTGGAGATGCAACCGGGAAGTTCACGGCGAGGCCAGCAGGGTGAGGGCGAGCACGGCGAGCGCGATGCCGAACGCGCCGTCGATCCAGCGCGCGGACTTCTCGTAGCGGGTTCTCAAGGGCCGCCACTGGAGCAGCCGGGCCCACAGTGCCCAGAGCGTGCCGCCTTGCACGATGACCAGCGCGGCGATGGCGAAGGGCCACCACGGGGGATGGGGGCCGGTGAGGAAGGGCGCGCAGGTGGCGGCGAGGAAAACGACGGCCTTCGGGTTGAGCAGATTGCAGATCAGCCCGCGGAGGTAGGGGCTGCGGGACTCGGCGGGGTTTTTCAGCGCGTGACCGGCGGATGGTGCCGGTTTCCAAGCCGCGCGGAGCAGGCACCACGCGAGCCAGAGCAGATAGGCGGTGGCCAACCAGGTGACGGCTTGGCGCAGTCCGGCACTCTGCTGGAAGGCGACCGCCAGCCCGGCGACCGCGGTGGAGACGTGAACGGTGAGGCCGGTGGCAATGCCCAGCGCCATCAGCGCCCCGGCCTTCGCGCCTTCGGCCAGCGCGGTGCGGGTGAGCAGGATCATGTCGGGACCGGGGCTGAATTGCCCCAGCGCCATCACGCCGGCGAACAACGCGAGTTCGAGCGCGGGGTTCACTTCTTCGCGGCCAGGATGTAGGCGGTCAGCGCGTCTTCATCGGCCTCGGAAATCCCCGCATTCCAAGACATGCCGGGCACCACGACGTGCCAGTCGGCCTTGCTGACATCGGCAGGCAGGATGGGCGCGTGGCAACGTCCGCAATGGGCGAGATAGACCGCGTGGCCGCGCTGGAGCGTCTCGTATTTCACCCCGCTGCGACTGGACATCGCCGCGTCGGGAATCGGGGCGGTCTTGGTCGCACAGGCGGCGAGCAACAGGCAGGGGAGGAGAACGAGGGCTTTTTTCATGATCGGCAGCCTAACACCCGCGTCCGTGCCGCGGCAATCCATCACTCGCCTTTCACCGCCAGCACATAGGCGAGCACCGCCTTCTCGTCTTCCGACGCGAGTCCGGCGTGGCGGATCATCTTCGGCATCGCGTCTTCCCATTCATCGACGTCGACCTGCTGGGGCAGCATGTAATTGTGGCACTCGCCGCATTTCAGCATGTAGGTCACGTGGCCGTGCTGGAGGGTGGCGAGCGGCGTGCCGCTCTTGGCGGCCATCGCGGCGTTCGGGTTCGGCACTTCGGAAATCCCGCCCTCCGCGGGCTCCGCTCCGGTTTGGATATTGCCGTCGGCGGGGATGCCGGTGCCGCCGCAACCGGCGAGGATCAGCGCGAGGCCAAGGGCTCCGATGGGGTTTCGCATGGCGCAGCCTAAGAGGTCCGGGGTGCTGGTGAGAAGTGCCAATTGGGGTGGCGGTGAAATCGGCCGCACACTCCTGGTCCGGGCGGTCTGTCCGGCTGCCGCCGCGCCCGATCTAAGCAAAAACACGCAGGTTTTTTCCGTGCCGCGGACTTTCATCTTTACACAAGGTCAATATTTAGGAATTCTTAATTACCTAGTTTTGCGAAACGCCTTCCGCCCCCGGCTACTGGCGTTTTCAGCGCCCCCCTCCGCCCCCTCCGCCCCCTCCGCTCTCTCGCACTCGCATTTCCCCATGATCATCAGCAAGATCCGGCAATTCACCGGCATTCTTTTGGTTCCATTCCTGATCGCGGCACCGCTTGCGAGCCGGGCGCAGGACGAAACCCCGGGCCACCTCCGCACCCAGGAAATCCCGCTGAAAAAGGGCTGGAACGCGATCTACCTGGAGGTCGAGCCGGTGGACGCCACGCCGTCCGCGGTCTTCGCCGGGGTGCCGGTGGACAAGGCGGCAGCCCTCTTCAAAAACCCGGGCAACCAGCAATTCGTCACCGATCCCGAAGTCAACCTGTCGAAGGGCCAGGGCTGGGGCGTGTGGTATTCGACCGAACTGCCGGAGGCATTCCTGAAATCACTGGACGCCATCAATGGCAACCGCGCCTACCTCGTCCACGCCAAGTCGGACTTCCAGTGGCGCGCCACCGGCCGGGTCACCGGGGAGCCGGTCGCCTGGCAGCCGGACGCCTTCAATTTCACCGGCGCCTCGGTCGCGGCGGTCGGCGGGCCGACCTTCGCCCAGTATTTCGCCGGCTCCACCGCCCATAAGAACCAGGCGATCTACCGCATGGTCAACGGCCGCTGGAAGCAAGTGATCCAGCCTTCCGCCGAGTCGATGCGCTCGGGCGAGGCCTTCTGGATTTTCTGCAAAGGCTCCTCCGACTACCAGGGCCCGCTGCGCGTCGAAGCAACCGGCCAGGGCCTCTCGCTTGGCCGCGGACCGGCCGAGCTGACGATTCGCAACGAGGCGCCGCACCCGCTGACGCCGACCCTCCAGCACGTCCCCGGCGATGCCTCGCCGCTGCCGCTTTCGGTGCTGATCCGGACCTACGGCGACCCAGGCGCTCCGGTGAAATCGGTGCCGGTGAACCTGCCCGCCGCCGCCTGGCAGCAGCCCATGCCGGCGCTCGAACTCGCCGGTGCCATCGCCATCCCCTTCGAGTGCCGCGGCGCCGAGCTGCTCCGCCCGGTGCAGGGCTCCCTGCTGAAAATCACCACCGACCTCGGGACCGAGACCTGGGTCCCGGTGACCGGCCGCCGCGACGACTGATCCTTCCCCCTTTCCTTCGACCATGAAGCCGTCCTTTTCCCTTTCCTCGCTGCTGGCGTGCGCCCTTTGGACCGCCGCGGCCCCGAACTCCGCCGCCGAAGCCAGCCCCTACCGCGGCCTCTGGGTCGGCGAGGTGGCGCTCGGCAAGGTCAACGAGGTGACCGTTCCGCTCGATGCCCAGAACATCCCGCGCGCGCCTGATCCCAACACACCGACGCCGACCTTCGACGCCGCGAATTTCCGCCTGATCGTCCACGTCGATGCGATGGGCCGCGCCAGCCTGCTCAAGCAGGTCGCCATCCTCGCCCGCAAGTCCGACCTCCAGAGAACGGAAAGCGACATGGCGCTGGTGACCGACGAGCGGCTCTACGGATCCTTTCCTCCTCAGGCCGCGAGCCGCATCTCCAGCGTGGTCTTCGACTTCGGCGACGCCAAGGCCACCGCCGCGGTGAACGAGGTCATCGCCAAGGCCGCCACCGCCGCCGCCACCGCCGCGCAGTCCGGTGGTTCCCAGGCCGCGGTCCGGACCGCCGCGCAAAATGCCGCTGCGCCGGTGATCGCCCAAGCCGATGCCGCCGCGGCGTTCTCGTCTTTCCTCCAGTCCCATCTCGACGCGATCAAGGTCCGCGCCATCGCCAACGGCGGGTCCACTTCCGCCGCCCGCACCGCCGCGAACGCGCTCAAGAACGGCTCGTTCTACCAGGATAACCGCGGCCACGAAATGCTCGACGCCATCGAAGCCGCGATCGCCGGCCTGCCGCTCGCCCAGCGCGAGCAGGCCGCGCTCAACACCGCCGCCGCCTTTGCCGAGACCGACCGCGGCTACGACCGCTTCCTCGCCGGCGAGCTGATCGGCGACGCGATCGAGGCCGCCGCCGAAAAGGCCGCGAGCACCGCGGAGGGCATCGCCTTCACGCCGATCACCGCGTTCCAAAGCGCCGATTCCGGTGCCGCAGTCGCCGCTGTCTCCACGGCACACGGTCTGATCACCGGCGACCAGATCGCCATCCAGGGTGCCGCGCTCGCCGCCTACAACGGCCTGCATGCGGTCGTCCGCATCGACAACGACAGCTTCCGCCTCGCCACCCCCTTCGTCGCCGGTGGAGCGGTCGGCGGTTACGCCGCGTCGAGCAACATCGCCCCGCTGCTCGTCACCTCGCCCGGCCACGGCCTGTCCGACGGCGCGCGCATCACCGTCCGCGGCTCGCTTTCTTCCTACAACGGCAGCCACCTCGTCACGGTGCTCGATGCCGACACCTTCAGCCTGCCCATCGCCTTCGCCAGCGACCCCGTCGACCGCGGCCTGTGGTCGGTGAAAAGCGGCGACATCGTGAACCTCGAAAGCACCGGCAACGGCAGCTCCGGCGTCAAGATCACCAGCCCCGGCCACGGCCTCGACAACGGGACCGTCATCGCGATCCAAGGCTCCGGCCAGGCCTCCTACAACGGCCTCAAAACGATCACCCGCATCGACGCCGACTCGTTCTCCATCCCGGTCGCCTTCGGGGGAAATCCCGCCATCAAGGGAAGCTGGGACATTCCCCGCGAGATCACCGACTTCGCCCCGCCGGCCGTCGTGCCGACCCTCGTCTCCGCGACCGGCCACGGCCTGACCAGTGGCGACCGCATCGTCATCGCCGCTTCCGGCAACGATGACTACAACGCCACGCACGAAGTCACCGTCGTCAGCGCGAACGCCTTCTCGATCCCCATCCCCTGGGACGCCGGCAACGGCGATCCCGCGGTGAAAGGCACCTGGGCCCCCGCGACCGGCGGCCAGTGGCGCAAGACCGCCGCGATCCGCGCCTCGCTCGATCAGGTCACCAAGGTCGCCGAAGCCCGCACCGCGGCGCTCAACGCCAAGCTCACCTCTTACTCCGACACCCGCGCTACCGATGCGCTGGAGCTGCTGCTTTCCACCATCGTCGCCGAGTCCGCCTTGTCCGACTCGCCGCTCGCCACCGAGATCGCCGCGCTCGCCGAAACCGCGGCCCGCGAGGCGCTCACGGACTCGGTCGGCCGCTATCCGCGTCCCACCACCGTCCCGTCCACCGACTACACCGCGTTCGTCCGCTCCGCGACCTTCGCCGGCAGCGTGGCCACCGCCGCCGAAGCCGCCGCGACCGCCGCGCGGAAGGAAAAGCAGGACCTGCTGGCCACCACCGCCTCGATCAAGGACAAGGCCCAGGAAGCCGCCATCAACGCCCTCGCGCCGGTCCTCGCCGCGGCCTCGCGTTCGCTGCTGACCGAGCTGCCGATGAGCGGTGACTTCGCCACCAGCCTCGCCACCGAGGTCGTGCTCCCCGCCAACCACCCGACCAATCCCTTCCGCCACCGCCGCCACCCGGACCACACCACCGGCATCGACATCCGCCGCCTGGTGAACCTGAGCTTCCAGCCCGTCGACGGCCAGACCCTCACCCGCAGCGGCTACGGCGTCGACCGGATCTCCGGGATCTACGCCGAGGAGATCCACGGCCTCCATAAGCCGCTGGGCCCCGCGAAAAACGTCGGCCTGAAAGTCGCCGGCATCTTCCAGCTCAACCGCATCAGCCTGATCGACACCCTCAACGGCCGCTGAGTTTTTTCCCCACCCGCCCTTCACCTTTCCCATGATGCCTCTTCCGAAATTCCGTACGCTGTTTGCCGGCCTGCTGCTCGGCCTTGCCTCCGCGTCTTCCGCGCGGGCCGACGTCTCCGACCTGCTGTTCACCGTCAAGATCGAGGGCGACACGGACGTGCCGACCATCTCGGTCACGAATAACTCGCCGAACCTTGAGATCACCCGCTTCGAATTCACCATCGGCGATACCGCGAAGAACTTCGACGGCAGCGAGCAGACCGTGACCGCACCACCTGGCGCCGGCGGAGCAGCCAGCCGGACCCTTCCCCTCGGTGCCACCCGCAGCGACGTCGTGTCGTTCAACCTCACCAGCTTCGGCCCCGGCGAAACCTTCTCGTTCAAGATCGACATCGACACCGACACCGACTGGTTCAACTGGTTCAACGGGTTCAACGGCGTCCAGAACTTCAACAACGTCTTCTTCAACAACGGCAGCGCCCCGAACTCCGTCGCCACCGTCTATGCCGGCGCGGCCAGCGCGACCCGCACGCTCGACGATAACCCGGCCAACCTGGTCTTCCGCGGCCCGACCCGTTTCCTCCGCGTCATCAGCACCGAGGGGGAAGGCGGCGGCCCCCCGGTGCGCGGCGTGACGGTGAAGCGCGACGGCTTCGTGGTCGCCACCGACGAGACTCAGTACAACAACATCCAGGTGGCCCACGGCGACCGCATCCAGATCATCGCCGAGCCCGAGGTCTACAAGGACATCCACGCCGATTACATCAACGACCCGGAGACGGTGAAGAACCAGGCCGAGGAGCGCTTCGTCGCGATCGGCATGTCGGTGAACAACATCGCGCAGACCGCGGACCCGACCAACTACGACTTCGAGATCACCCGCGACACCGACGTGCAGGTGAAGTGGCAGCACTACTACGCGCTGACCGTCCGTCACGACTTCAGCAAGACGCAGAGCCAGGAAGTCATCGCCGGCACCCCGTGGGCCGGGCCGCTCGCCTCTGACGCCTCGGGAAATCCCAGCCCGCCGGCCAGCCGCCAGTGGGTGCTCAGGGGCAGCCAGCCGGTGGTGCAGATCGACGGCTTCGTGCTCGACAACTTCAGCCACCCCGGTCTCGACATCCGCCACGTCGTGAAAGGCTACCGCTCCTACGGTCCGCCGAACGCCCTGGTCAGCAGCACCGCGAACAACACCGCCCGCCTCGCCCCGAACCGGGTGGACATCCGTGACTCGACCGTTGGCACCATCACCAACTATGCCGCCAGCGGCGGCAGCACGGTGGTGACGAACTCGCAGAACCACACGGTCAAAGTCGGCGATCTCGTCGAGATCACCGGCAGCGGATACGGGCCGTACAATAGCACCTTCCAGGTCAGCGCCGTCACCGCGAACACCTTCACGATCCCCGTCTCCTTCGGCAGCGTGCCGATCGCCAAGGGACTTTGGCGGAATGTCACCTACGTGAAGTTCTTCGGCTTCCCGACCGTCGAGCCGCGCCAGCAGGTGAAGCCGAACTTCCTGATGTATGGACCCGCCGGCATCACTTACGTCTGGCAGATCCAATACGGCGTCCGCCTCAATGCCGACGATCCGACCCGGGTCGGCCTTGCCAAGGTCTTCGAGGTCACCGCGGGCGGCGACGTGGACCGCACGGTGCAGGACGGGGTGTCGTGGTTCGATCCCGGCACCCGGGTCAAAGTCGTCTCCGCCAAGCAGGACGCGGGCGCCAATGGTCTCTCGCTCACCGGCTGGATCAACGGCGACGGCTACTACTTCGCGGCCCTCGGCGAGGTCGATCCCGCCACCAGCCAGCCGACCACCGGCAGCCCGACCATCGTCAACGGCAGCCCGGTCGCGACCTGGCTTTCCAACGGCCCGAACGGCGCGCTCGGCTACGAAATCGTCAACCTCCAGCGCCCCGTCCGCACGCTCTGGCGCTACGGTGCCGGCGCCATTGTGGTCAACGTGACCATCGGCAAGCATTGCTTCGAAGACTACCCGCAGTTCGCCTCGGTCTTCACCCGCCAGCCGGAGCCGATCATCAACGCGGTGCCGGATCCCGTCGCCGTCCCCGCCAGTGGTCCGACCCCCGGTGCCACCCCCGGTGCCGGAATGATGGCCGAGTGGGACCCCGTCAGCGCCCGCCTTTTCCCGACCATCCCCGGCCGCTTCACCGTGCCGTGGAAACCGGGCACGAGCCCGTCGAGCAACGCCGTCGAGGTCCGCGTCATCGCCACCCTGCCCTTCGATTCCCAGCGCCAGATCCGCGGCCACTACCCGCACATCCAGGGCACCCCGCCGGTCGCGCTGGATCCCGATGCGACCGACAGCTTCAGCTTCAAGTCCATCAAGTATTCCACCGCCGGTGCCGCGGTCGATGCCAACAAGAAATTCACTACCGAGCGGACCGGCATCTCGGTCCTGCTCTTCTCCCAGATCCAGAGCGGCGGCCGCGGCCAGCCGCGCGAGTTCCTGCAGGTCCGCGTGGTCGACACCCGGCCTTGGGACACCAACCTGCCCGCCGTGCCGACCCCGGTGACCGTGGGCGAGAAGATCCTCGATCCCGCCGCCGACCTCGCCAAGCTCGGCACCGGCTACGTCCTCGATCTCGTCGGCCGCGCCCGCTACAATCCCTTCATCTACAACGGTGCCAAGATGGACGGCATCGCCGCCAAGGACGTCTACGACATGGCCCTGCTGCGGGCCGACAACTCCTCCCTCAAGGTCCTCAACAAGGCCGCGCTGCCCGGCCCGGTCATCGCGGTGAACGAGCACCCCGGCGTCCCGGACCGCGAGCTGCCGATCGTCGTTTGGTACGATGATCCTCGTAGAAACGATACCCTGCTGTGGCCTTACCTTTCCCGCATCTATAAGCCGGTCTGGCCCGCGGCGAAAACCTTGCCGCAGATCGTCGTCGCCAGCCAGCTCGGCTCCGACGGCAAGGGACCCACCGGCCTCGACCAGCCCGTCGCACCCGCGGTCGGTACCACGCCCGAGGCCACCAGCTACGATCCGTCGCGGATTCAGGCGGTGCAGATCTACAATCAGCCGGACTTCAACGCGCCGGGCTACAATCCGAACGAGGAACACGCCCTGACCGCGCCGTCGCTGCGCTTCCTCGACGTCTCGCCACGTCCGCCGGCCATCTACGCCCTGCGCAACGGCGACCTGAATTACTCGAACAACACGGTCACCACCGGCAACGCCCGCTACACCTCGCATCCCTACGTTCTCGCCCAGTTCTACGACGCGGCCGCCGACGAGATCCGGATGAAGGCCTACGCGATCAAGAAGGAGAGCGCCGACGGCGACAATCCGTCCTACCGCTTCGCCTCGAACTTCACCGCCAGCACTACCAACCTCAAGACCCAGCCCTTCGTCTCGATGCGCGCGGGTGAGCCGGTCAACGCCTTCTACCCGCTTGGCGTGGCCATCGGCGCCAGCCCGGCTCCGGAAACCTTCGGCAACAACTTCTTCACCCAGGAAGCCTACTGGGAGGACTGGCGCGGTTCCTACTGGTCGGTTTCCGGCGGCGACCGCGCTTGGTTCAACGTCTCCTTCTACTACCCGCTCGCCCCCGACTTCTGGTGGCCCGCCGGCGTGCAGGTGCCGCCCGTCACCGTGACCAAGAACGGCGCGCAGTACACCGCCACCTACACCACCGGTGGCAGCAACAAGGTGCCGGGCGTCGGCGACTCCGTGGCCTTCCTTCCCACCTCGGTCAAGATCGCCCCGACCCCCAGCACGCTCCCCTTCCACCTGCCCACCCGCGTCATCTACAAGTCCGAGTGGCCCGACAACCCGGCCGTCCTCAAGGCGGGTGAAACGCTCACCTTCTCCGGCGGCGAATTCCGCGCCGACAAGCCAACCCAGGTCATCGTCAAGGACGGCGTTGCCACCACCGTGCAGACCCCGGGCCTGCCGCAGTTGACCGCCTTCGCCTCCGCCGAGGTCGTCTTCGACTCGCTGAATCCCGACGGCGTGAAGGACAATCTGACGTCCCACTGGACCGCCCGCGTGGTGCAGGCGCTCGACAAGCGGACCACACCGCTTTCCGTCGGCAAATTCCCGTCCGAACTCCAGCCCGCCAGCGGCCGCACCACGGTCAAGCAGGGCAAGTATGTCTTCAACGAACTGCCGGCTTCGCTGCAGAAGCGACTGCGCTACGATCCGCTGTCGACCCGCCCGGTGACCACCGGCGGCGTGACCCGCCAAGTCCCCGGCGTGCTCGAGTTCTCCGGCCTGCTCAATGACAAGGACATCGGCGACGCCACCCTGACCGCCTCCCCGCCGGCCGTCTATTCGCTGGAGCCGAACATCCTCACCGCCGCCGAGCGCGACGCGATCCTTGCCCTCGTCGACGTCGGCTCCACCTTCCGCAGCGACTGGGAGACCGCCGTCAACGCCCTCTACAACACGACCCGCAACCCCGAAGGCGTGCCCGGAGACCCCGGCGAATACCTAACGGGCCTGATGAAGACTCCGCAGCTCGGACCCGGCGGCCAGATCCTCAAGGACCAGCTCGGCAACGTGATCTACGCCAGCCCCGCGACCGCCGCCCCGATGCGCGCCTACGGCCCCGGCCTCGCGCTGGTGCCGAATGGCAACTTCCTCGATCCCAACGGCCGCCTCGCCGACAACTCGCCCTATCCGGACGAAAGCTGGGTCACCGTGGTCGAGAACAACGACCCGACCCTCGGCGGATCCCCGATCACCCCGCACATCATCAAGGTCGACCGCAAGCAGCGCTACCGCGGCTCCGTCCAGACCATCCTTTCCGACAACGTCTTCGACGAGAACATCAACCTCCGCTCCACCGGCGACTTCGGCGCCAACGCCGACGACCTCAACTTCGAGTGGTGGTACCGCCCCGACGACGGCAGCCTGAACGTCCCGCCGCCGGACCTGATCCCGGCCGGCCAGCCGAACCCGTGGAAGCTCTTCCCCGACCCGAGCGGTCAGGCCGGCAAGGCGCGCTACCAGATCACCCTGAAGGGCAACCCGAACGCTCCTGAAGCCCTGCTCGCCGACACCTTCTGGTTCGCCCGCTACCGCCACAAGAACGACACCGCCAGCGGCACCAACTGGAAGCTCACCCAGCCCGACGGCCGCCAGGGCGTCAACTTCACCTGGGCCGGCGCCGGCAACTCGCAGCCCTTCGTCGATGCCGACCTCGACGGCTTCCCGGACTTCCGCGCCCAGCTCGCCCAGGGATGGATCAAGCGCGTGCTCGACGCGGTGAACCCCTACGAAGCCCGCATCCGCGACTTCGAAGGCGACAGCCCGTCCACCCTGGTCTCGATGGTCTCGCAATTTGGTGCCCGCTACGAAGGCCCCGTCGCGCTCAATCCCGCGAAGAACGTCATCGAGAACGTCGGCCTGATCGAACTCTACCAGACCGTCCTCAACCGCGGCCGGAACCTCAGCATCGACCTCTCGACGCCGGTCTCCACGCCCGCGATCTCCAACGCGCTGCAGCTCGCCTCCACCCGCATCTCGGACTTCTACACGCTGCTCGGCAACGAGGCCTACGTCGACGCCCAGGACCCGACCATCGGCCACGGCAGCGACAGCGCCGACTACGGCAGCCTCGCGACTTCCGTGTTCACCTTCCAGAACCAGATGTCCTCGCTGATCGATGAGGAACTCGCGCTGCTCCGCGGCGTGGACGACTTCTTCGCACGGCCCGTTTACAACCGCCTGTTCTGGAACTTCACCAAGGGCGAGGGCGAAGCCGCCTACGCGACGAGCTACAACGTCAGCGACATCAATGCCGACGGCTTCATCGACGAGGACGACGCGATGATCCAGTTCCCTCAAGGCCACGGCGACGCCTGGGGCCACTACCTCACCGCCGTCCGCAGCCAGTACGACCTGCTCCGCCATCCGGCCTTCAACTGGGTCTCGCGCTCGGAAAGCTACAACTTGCAGGACATCGTCATCAGCGTCGATTTCCTCGACGAGCGGAAGTTCGCCGCCACCGCCGCCGCCAAGGCCAAGGCCGCCGCGGAGATCGTCAACCTCACCTACCGCGACCGCTACGTCGCCGACCCGCAGGCCCAGTGGCAGGGCTACACCGACAGCAACGCCGACCGTGCTTGGGGCGTCGACGAATGGGCCCGCCGCTCCGGTCAGGGCGCCTACTTCGACTGGGTCACCGCCAACGCGCTGCTGCCATCGCAACACCCGAACACCACGCTCGAAGGCATCCGCAAGGTCGACCGCCAGACCAACGGCGATATCGCCGTGATCTCGGCGAATCTCAATGCGATCCAGTCCACGATGGACCAGGCGGACCGCGGCTACAATCCGCTCGGCCTCGCCAACGGCGTACAGATGTTCGACATCGAGCCGGCTTTCATCGAGAACGCATCCGGCGGCGACCGCCGCTCGCACTTCGACCAGATCTACGAGCGCGCCGCGGGCATGATGGAAAAGGCCACCAGTGTGTGGGACCAGGCCAACACAAGCTCCCAGATGCTCCGCCAGGTCGGCAACAGCGAGGAGGAATTCCGGAACTCGACCTTCCAGGAAGACCTGTCCTACCGCAACCAGCTCATCTCGATCTTCGGCAAGCCGTATGAAGGCACCGTCGGGCCCGGACGCTTCTATCCCGCCGGCTACGAAGGTCCTGACCTCGCGCTCTACATGTATGTGCCGGTCCGCGAGATCAACAAGGACACCGTGCCCGGCCCGGCGGCGGGTTACGCAACCTTCGGCGGCGACGGCGCGCTCAACGGCGGCGACCTCTATAACGCCTTCATCGGTGCCCCGTTTTCGATCAACTTCTTCGGCTTGTCATTTAGCTCGTCATTTACGATCAACGTACCCTCGGGCAGCGGCAGCAGCATCCTGAACAAGGAAACCGCGCTTAAGGAGGTGGACGTCGGCTTGCGTCAACTCTTCGCGCCGACCTTCTCCCATGCCAGCAACAGCCTGAGTTACGCGTCCAACACGAAGAGCGGATTGTTCTCCGTGAACTATACCGACTTGCTCAAACCTAAGGTCCCCTTGACCAATTTCGTCAACCAGATGCCGGTCACCGCGGCGGGCTACACCTTCCAGGCACCTCAGTCCTGGGGCAGCCGCCCATCGACCGGTCAGCTCCAGGATCTCATCCACCAGATGATCCAGCAGGAAGCCGCCATTGCCCAGTCGATCGCCGAGTGGGACGCGCTGACCGGCGAGTCTGTCCGCATCCTCCGCTTGATCAACGCCCGGCTTACCGCGAGCGGCCGTAACCAAGGGCGTGACGAGGCGTTTGGTCGAGCGAAGTATGCGATCAATGGAGTCTTGGCGGTGCTCGAGACCACGATCGAAATCGTAAATTCGGCCAAGGAAACATCGTTCGCGCTTAAAGACGTGGTCT
The DNA here is from genome assembly GCA_044372775.1 of Haloferula sp. Classification (GTDB taxonomy): domain Bacteria; phylum Verrucomicrobiota; class Verrucomicrobiia; order Verrucomicrobiales; family Akkermansiaceae; genus Haloferula. Next base: position 131,728 of record JBIPNO010000002.1, on the reverse strand, counting down.
CATCTTCGATTCCAGTCAACCTCCCCACGGCGGGCCTGGCATTCTCGCCGGGAGACGCTTTGTCGGCGGCCCGCGGTGCCGTGAAAAGCCCCTTCGTGGTGGTGCAGGCCGGTTTCAATGCGGTCGAGGATACGGCAAAGATCGCCAAGACCGTCGCTCAGATCGGGCTCGATGTTGCCGAAACAGAAGTCAACAACGCCAACGCCGACGAATCCAGGAAGCTGGAGATCCGGGAGTGGCTCAAGGAAGTGGAGGACTTCATCGGTGACGAGGCCATCAAGCGCGTGGGCGTCTTCAAGGAGATCCAGGCGCTGCGGGCGCTGTCCGACCAATATCGCAGCCTGCTCGACGAAGGGGGGCGCCTGCTCGACGAGCGCTCCGCCTTCAACAAGCGCGTGGCCGCCCAGACCCAGAAGAACCGCTATCAGGACATGACCTTCCGCGTGGCCCGCAACCACGCGCTGCAGACCTACCGAAGCTCGTACGACCTCGCGGCCCGCTACGCCTATCTGGCCGCCTCGGCTTACGACTACGAGACGAACTTCTCGCTCACCGACCCTGCTTCTCCAGTCGATGCCTATGGCGAGATCATCCGCGCCCGCACGCTCGACGGACTGGCGAAGGCAATCGACCGCGTGAAGCTCAACCACGACGTGCTGCGGACCCAGATCGGTCTCAACCACGAGCAGCGAGAGGTCGGCGACATCTCGATCCGCCGCGAGCAGATGCGCATCTTTTCCTCCGGCGAAAGCCAACCGGGCGAGCTGCCCGCGCCGGGGGAAGACTCCGACACGCTGTGGAGGGAAGAGCTTCAGAATGCACGCGTGGACGACCTCTGGCAGGTTCCGGAATTCCGCCAGCACTGCCGTCCCTTCGCCGCCGCGGTGGATGCCGCCGGCAAGCCGGTTCCGCAGCCGGGCATCGTGCTCCGCTTCTCGTCGGACATCAGCACCGGCAAGAACTTCTTCGGCAACCCGCTCAGTGGCGGCGATCACGCCTACAGCGTCGCGAACTTCGCGACCAAGATCTTCGGCGTCGGCGTCACCTTCGACGACTATCTCACCGATGACGTCCTGAGCGACCTGTCCGCCACCCCGCGCGTCTACTTCGTGCCGGCCGGCATGGACATCATGCGGGTGTCGAACTCGACCAACACCGACGACCTGCGCACGTGGAAGGTGGTCGAGCAGAAGATTCCCGCGCCGATGCCGGCGACCAGCGCCCAGCTCACCACCAGCGGTTACATTCCGCTGTTGGACGGCTTGAACGGACGCTTCGGCGACGCCCGCAAATTCTCCGACTTCCGCGCCTACCCGGACTCGGCGGAGGAGCCGACGACCGACATCCGCCTGCTCGGCCGCTCGATCTGGAACACCGAATGGCTGCTCATCATCCCCGGCGCGACGCTCAACGCGGACCCCAACACCGGCCTCGACCGCTTCGTCGACCAGGTCTCCGACATCAAGCTGATCTTCGACACCTACGGCCAGAGCGGCGGCTGAAGAAAACGGAACATCGAACGCACCTCACACCTACCCCGATTTCCATGACTCTCAGGAACCGCTTCACCCGCCCGGCGCTCGTTGCCGCGATGCTGCTCGGCACGCCCGCCGCGCAGGCCTTCATCAGCGAGCCGGAGACCCTCGTCTACGGCCGCATCCTCAACCGCGCCAACCCGAATCTCGAACAGCTCGTCACCGAAGGCACGCTGCACTGGACCATGCAAAAGCCGGACGGCTCCAGCGTGGTGCTGACCGGCGAGGTCGATGCCCTCAACGGCGGCGGTTTCTCCTACCTCGTCCGCATCCCGCACCAGGCGATGATGCTCGGCCAGCAGGCCTCGCCGCTGGTGCTGCCGCTCGGCACCACCACGACCACCGCGTCGCACGCGTCAATCTCCTTCAACGGCGCGCCGGCCACCATGCTGGTGCCTGCGACCTCGGTCTTCGAGCTCGACCAGTTGCTCCGCGCTTCGGCGATGCGGGTCGACCTTGAAATCAACGCCGCCTCGCCCGACGGCGACGGCGACGGCATCCCGGACTGGTGGGAAGACGAGCACGGCCTCGACAAGCAGAACGCCGCCGACGCGCTCACCGACGCGAACGGCAACGGCCGCAACAACCTTGCCGAATACCTCGCCGGCAGCGATCCGAACCACGACAGCACCTACCCGCTGCTGCTGACGAGCGAAGTGATCGCCTACTCGGAAGCGAAGTCGCTTGTCCTGTTAGAGACCGCCGACAGTGACAGCACTCCGGCCCAGCTCACCTACACGCTCCACGCCGCGCCCACCGGTGGAAAGCTGGTGCTGCGAAATGCGACTCCACTTCCCGCGGAAACGTCGCGCGAACTGGCAGCTGGCGCGACCTTCACCCAGGCCGACGTTTCGGCCGGCCGCCTCGTCTTCGAGCACACGGCGGGCGAGACCCCCGGCACGCTGGAAGTCGGCGTGCGGGATCAAACGCTCGATCATCCTGAATCGCGCGGCACGCTGGCAGTCCTTCTATTCGACCCCGCCCCCGGCCTGGTCGCCGCCACCGCGGAAGAAAGCCTGCGCCTCGAAGCCCGCCGCCTCGCCAAGGACCACGGCCACTTGGTCGCCGACCTCGGCCCCACCGCCGGCAAGCACCTGCTCGCCGCACCGAGCGCCGGACTTTCCACCACCGCCTACACCGCGCACGTCGCGAGCTACGGCGCGGAAGTCCCGCACGTCTTCATCGGCGGTCCGGCCGATGACACCTTCTCCGGCGGTGCCGCAGCCGACTACTTCCACGGCGGTGCCGGCGCCAACACCTTCACCGGCGGCTCCGGCGCGGACTCGTTCCTCTTCACCGGAACTTCCTCGAACGTCGAAACGATCACTGACTTCACTCCCACCCAGGGCGACCTCATCGACCTGTCCGGCGTGCTCGACGGCCTTTCCACCCGCCTCACCGACTACGTCCGCATCCGCCGCAGCGGCGCGGACGCCCTGATGGAAATCTCCGCCGCGGGCCTGAACGCCGGCTTCAGCGACCGCGTCATCCGCCTCCAAAACTCCACGCTGCAATCCGGCGACCTGCTGAATCTCTACTACGCCGGCAACCTCGAAACCGGTGCCGTCGGCCTGCCGCCGCGCGTGAGCCTTGCGGCGACCGGACCGCAAGCCAGCGAGAACGGACCGACCCCCGGCCAGTTCACCATCAGCCGCGAAGGCGACCTCGACCTGCCGCTCACGGTGAACCTCCTGATCACCGGCAACGCGACCAACGGCGTCGACTACCAGAACGTCCCCAGCGCCATCACCATCCCTGCCGGCCAGGCTGCGGCGGTCGTTTCGATCCTGCCCTACGTCGACGCCATGGTGGAGTTCAGCGAAGTCGTCGCCTTCCAACTCGTGGAGTCGGCCGCCTATCTCACCGGCACCACGGCGATCGTCCAGATCGTGATCGAGGACCTCAAGCCGCAGCTCTCGCTCGAAGTCATCGAGGGCATCGCCGGCGTCTCCGACGGCACCCCGGGCGCGGTGCTGATCCGCCGCGGCGGCCTGCTTTCGCCGGAAGTCTTCGTCCAGTTCACGCTGAGCGGCACCGCGAAGAGCGGCATCGACTACAACACGGTCACGCCTTACCTGACCCTCGCCCCCGGCCAGACCACCCGCATCGTCGAGTTCGTGCCGAAGGCCAATGTCAACTTCGGCAGCGCCGAGGCGAAGACGATCCGCATGACCCTCAAGCCGGACGCCGCCTTCGCCAGCATGACCCCGGCCGCGAACCTGGTCCTCGTTCCGCAGCGTGTGAGCTACGACGAGTGGCTCGCCAGCCGCGGCGTGGAGGCTTCCGACGAAGCCCTGATCCACTATGGATTTAGTACCGGCCTCCCGTCGAACCACCCGTCGATCTTCACCCGCCAGCCGAAGGCGACCATCGAGAACGGCTACCTCACCCTGCGCTTCCGCAAGAAGCCCGGTGTCACCGACATGAACTACGTGGTCGAATACACCAACAATCTCAACCAGTGGCAGACCGGGCCGGACGCGGTCGAGGACATCACCCCGCTGGTCGCGCCGAACGATCCCGCCGCCGCGGTCTTCCGCTCCAAGACCCCGATCTCCGCCCAACGCGTCGCCGCCATGCGCGTGAAGCTGCAGCTCGAAACCGGAGAATGATTTCCTTGTCCGCACTCCCCATGCTCCACCGTCTGCCCCGCGCCCTGTTCCTCGCTTCCGCCGTCTGCCTCGTCAGCCAGTGCGAGAAGCAGGCCCCGGCGGGCGCGACCCCGGGCAAACGGCTCGCCACCGTGGCGGGCACGACGGTGACCGAGCAGGACCTCCTGGATGAAGCCGCGTGGCGCCGCGCCAACAACCAGGCCGTGCCACCCGCGCCGGAGCTGCTCCAGGAAATCGTCAACCGCCTCGCACTGGTCGAGAAAGCGAAGCAAGCCGGCGTCGCGGACGATGCCTCCACGAAACGCCGCATCCAGAGCGTGATCATCGCCAGCCTGCGCGAGAAGGAATTCGATGCCGCGCTGGCCAAGGTCACGGTCGCCGACGAGGAGGTCGCCGCGGCTTACGAAGCCCGCAAGAGCGAGTTCGCCAGCCCCGGCCTCGACCGCTTTGCCATCCTGTTCCAAGCCGCCGACGCCAAGGCTACCGATGCCCGCAAGTCCGAAGCCCGCAAGCTGTTGGAAGACGGCATCGCCCAGTCCGATGCCCAGCCGGCCGCAGGGGGCAGGGGACCGGCCGCCGGTGGATTCGGCCAAGTCGCCGCCCGCCATTCCGAAGATCAGGTCAGCCGCTACAAGGGCGGCGACATCGGCTGGATCGAGACCGCCGCGAAGGAAACCCGCCTCCCCGCGAACGTGCTCGAAGCCGGCCGCGCCCTCGAAAAGGGCAAGCGCAGCGGCGTGATCGAAGCCGCCGACGGCTTCTACGTGATCCTGAAAACCGACGCCCGCCCCGGCGGCGAGCGCCCGTTGGATCAGGTGACCGACAGCCTTCGCCAGCAGCTCCTTCGCGACAAACGGCGCGCCTTGGAGGAAGGCTTCCTCGCCGATGCCCTCAAGCTTTCAAAAGCCACCGTCGACACCGCCGCCGCGGCCAAGGTGACGCTTCCCGATGCCCCGCCGGCGCCCGCCGCCACCCCCGAGCTTTCTCCTCCGTGACCCTTTCTCTTCCGCCTGCCACTCCCATGCTCCCATCGCGCTTCCTTTCCCTGCTCGCCTGCCTGGCACTCACCGGCGTCGCGTCCGCACTTCCGCCGACGCTGACCACCATCGACGTGATCGACGGTGCCAACGAGGACCAGAACACCTCCATCTCCTACGCGACGCTGGCAGCCGCCGCGAACGAAGCGGATCCGGAAGGCGACACGATCGAGTTCCGATTCGAGTCCATCATCGCCGGCACCCTCCGCAAGAACGGCGGCGTGGTCCCCGCCAACGGCCGGCTCGGTGCCGGGGAAACCTGGGTCTGGGAGCCGCCGGCGGATGCCAACGGCGTGATCGATGCCTTCCGCGTGCGCGCCTTTGCCGACGGCGACGAGTCGGCGACCGACGTGATCGTTCGAATCGACGTCACCCCGGTGAACGACCGGCCCACCGTCACCGCCTCGAACGTGACCGTTCAGGAAGACTCCGGTGCCTTCACATCGACCAACTGGGCGACCGGCGACAGCGGTCCGGACGATGAGAGCACGCAGACGCTGACCTTCACCCTCACCAACACCAACTCGGCCCTCTTCTCCGTCCAGCCCGCGATCTCGGCCAACGGCACGCTGACCTTCACCCCCGCCGCGAACGAAAACGGCACCGCCACCCTCGGCGTCCGCGTCACCGACAGCGGCGGCACCGCGAACGGCGGCGTGAACCAATCGCTCATCCAAAACTACACGGTCACCGTCACCCCGCAGCCGGATGCACCGACCATCGCGGCGACCTTCAACGGCACCTCCACCACGCCCTTCTCCGACTCCTCCACCACGCCCGGCGGCGAAGCCGGCCCCGCCGCTCCCCAGGCCGTCTTCTCCAGCGTCACCATCGCGGACGTCGATCACAACAAACCGAACGCCGACAACCAGGTCGTCATCGTCACCGTGGACGAAGCCGCGGAGGACTACGGCACCTTCGCGCTGCCCGGATCCACCGTCGCCACCGTCGCCGGCGGAAAAACCTACACGCTCTCCGCCCGGTCGCCTTCCGCCGCGTCCACGGATCTCCTCGCGGCAACTTTCACACCCTTGCCGAACGAGCACCCCGTCGGCGTCTACAACTTCGACATCGATGTGACGGTCCGCGACAGCACCTCGCGCACCGATTCTCTGCCGACCACCCCGCTCCACGTCCGGTCCGTCAACGACAGCCCGACCGCGAACGCCACCCTCGCGGTGGCTTCCATCTCCGACGCCGGCCCGGTCTCGCCCTTCCGGCTCAACGTGAACGACGTCGATGTCGGCGACACCTTCTCCGTCACCATCACCGAGACCGGCACCGTCCGCGGCGCGCTTTCGGCCAGCACCCTGACCGGGAACGCCGCCCAGATCGCCGCCGCGGTCCAGGCTCTCGTTTACACGCCCTTCCAGCAAGCGGCCAACGTCACCGCGACCTTCGACTTCGCGGTGACCGACGTGCATTCGATCTCACCCCCCGGCACGCCCGCCAGCACGCCGGTCGTGCGCAACGTCTCGCTGCCCATCGTGTTCGTGAACGATCCGCCCGAGTTCACCGGCGTGACCACCGCGCTGATCCGCATGACCGACGACCCCGGCGCGCCACCGGTCCTCCCGTTCTCCTCCATCTCCATCCTCGATGGCGACCCGAACCAGCCGCTCACCGTCACCCTCTCGCTCGGCGACCCGGCCCAAGGCAGCTTCTCCGGTCCGCCGAACACTTTCGCCTCCACCAACGTGATCACCGGCACCGTGTCGGAAATCACCACCAAGCTCCGCGCGGTCCGCTTCGTCCCGACTCCCGGCCGCATCCCGGTGAACACCAGCGAGACGGTCACCATCACCATCAGCATCAACGACGGCACGGTCGTCGTCTCGAACAACCAGACCCAGGTCGAAGTCACCGCCGTCGATGGCGCGCCCAGCCTGCTCTACAGCGGCAACCCGGTCTTCCCGCTCGCCTCCGCTCCGGCGCTGATCGATCCCACCGGCGGCCCCAAGCCGTTCGCTCTCGTCGCCATCTCCGACATCGGCCAGGTCGAAGTCAGCGTCTCGCTGGATACCGTCGCCAAGGGCGCGCTGGGCAGTCTTTCGAACTCCGTCGAGTTCCCGGCCGGCTCCGGCGACTTCCAGCTCGTCACCTTCGTGGAAACGCCGGCCGGCTCCCGCAACTACCGCGCCACCGGAACCGCGGGCCATCTCCAGGAAGCGCTGCGGCTGGTCACCTACGACATCAACCCGAACTTCCTCTTCCCGCCGAACCAGCCGGGCCGCACCGACTTCACCCTCACCGCCAGCGATTCCGCGCTGAACATCACCACCCGCACGCTGCCCATCCTGCTGAAGAGCGACGCCCGCGGCTTCCTCGTCACCAGCCTGCTCGATGACGAGACGGTGGCCGGCACCCTGCGCCACGCGGTGAACAACGCCGCGAACAACGACGTGATCGTCTTCGCCCTGCCGAGCTATCCCGCCACCATCCGCCTCAACAAGGCGAAAGGCCCGCTGGTGCTCACCAAGCACCTCAGCTTCCGCGGACCCGGTGCCGACAAGCTGACCATCTCCGGCGACTCGAACGCCAACGCCATCACCGATCCCGGTGACGTGCAGCTCTTCCGCATCTTCGCCAGCGCCGAGATCCGCGGCCTGCGGCTGGCCCGCGGCTTCAGCGACACCGGCGGCGCCGCCTTCGTCGGCCGCCTCACGCCGGCCTCGGCCCGCGGCTCGCTGATCCTCGAGGACTGCGTGATCGCGAACTGCCTCGCCAGCCAGTGGGGCGGTGCCATCGACATCTTCGACGGCCAGCTCACCGTCGCCCGCTGCGTCTTCCAAAACAACGCCCTCAACGCCTCCTCCGGCCTCGGCGGCGGCGCGGTCTCGCTCTACACGAACGCCGCCTGCACCTTCACCAATTCCACCTTCTCCGGCAACTCGCAGGCCGCCCCCACCGGCTTCGGCGGCGGCGCGATCTACGTGGAAAACGACACGCCGACCAGCTTCGTCCAGACCAACGTCACCCACTGCACCTTCGCCGGGAACATCGATGCCTCCAACAGCGGCAGCTCCCTCCACAACAACGTCTCCAACTCCCGCGTCCTGCTGCGGAACAACGTCTTCGCCGACTTCTCCGCCCGCAACCTCAAGGTCGCCGGCGGTGCCGAGATCCTCTCCGGCGGCGGCAACATCTCCAACGACAACACCACCACCGACTTCATCCAGGGCGGCGTGCCGCAGTTGGCCGTGCTGCTGAACCAGCTCACCGACAAACGCAACCTCGATCCCCGGCTCGCGCCGCTCGCCAACGTCGAGGGCAACACCCGCGGCCACCGCCTCCTCCCGGACAGCCCCGCCATCAACGCCGGCGTGGCCGGTTTCGCCGCCACCGACCAGCGCGGCGTGATCCGCAACGCGACCTGCGACATGGGCGCGCTCGATGCCAACGCGCTCGGCAAGCTGATCATCCACGAAATCTACCCGGCGGTGAATCCGAACGACCAGTTCGTCGAATTCTACATGCCGCGCGACCAGGCCACCCTCGACCTCACCGGCTACGAAGTCTGGATCGACGGCACCAAGCGCCACACCTTCGGCGCGCTCGTCATCACCCCCGGCCACGGCCTGGTCCTCGCGACCACTGTCATCACCGCCGCCGGTTCCACGCCGGTGATCGTCTCCGATGAAAGCCTCGGCCTGCTCGAACGCGGACGGATCGAACTCCGCTCGCCCACCACCGCCGGCAATAAAGTCGTCGAAGCCGTGTCTTACGTCGCCGCCTTTGCCAACAAGGACACGCCCGCGGTGACCGACGACTACTCGACCGGCTCCATCACTCTCGCGCCCCAGTACCAGGGTGCCGCCTTCGCCCCGCACCGCCTCGTTCAGGCCCCGCCAAACGGCGGCGTGATCCTCGGCGCCACCGGCGCCGCCACCTCGCCCGGTGCCGACTCCGCCGGGACCCCCTTCGGCGAGGCGAATGCCTACCCGATCGCCACCCTCGACAGCTTCGAGCTGACCGAAGACGTGCCGCAGACGCTCGCCGTCCGCGCCAACGACCTCGACGCCGACGGTGCCGACGAGCTCTTCATCGTCGACCTCAACCCGACGCTCACCCTGCCAGTCCCCGCTTCCGGCAAGGACACGATCACCACCACCTCCGGTGCCACCGTCACCATCACCCCCGCCGCCGCCCCGCTGCGTGGCACCGCCATCCACTTCGACCCGCGGGTCGCCTTCAACTCCCTGCCCGAAGGCGCGCGCTTCACCGACACCTTCACCTACTCGATCGTCGACGTCGGCGGCGGCGCGATCGGCAGCTTCGCCGATGGCGGCGGCTCCGCGACCATCGTCAGCGCCCCGGCCCACCGCCTCGACTCAGGTGTGACGGTGACGGTCCGCGACGCCGGCATCTCCGGCTACAATGCCGCCCACGCCATCACCGTCATCGACGAGGACCGCTTCAGCATTCCGGTCGCCTTCGCCGGCAATCCACCGCCGCTCCAGCGCGGCCGCTGGCAGGCCGCCGACCTCCGCAGCCCGAGCGCCCGCTCGCAGGCCCTCGTCCAGGTCTCCGTGCTCGGCCGCAACGATCCGCCGACCCCCGCCGCCGACCTCGTCGCCACCAACGAGGACACCGTCCTCCGCGTCTTCGGCGATCCGCGCGTCTCGGCGGTCGCCCTCGATACCGATCCGCTCTACCCCGCGCCACGGACTTTCAACGGCACCGGCATCCTCGCCAACGACACCGACCCGGACACCGACGCCCCCACCTTCACCTCGCTGAAAGTCATCGGCGTCTGCCAGGCGGAAGCGATCGGTAACTTCAGCGGCACGCCCGGAGCCAGCCCGGTGACCGTCACCGCCCCCGCCCACGGCCTCGCTGCCGGCACCACCGTCCTGATCTCCGGCTACGGCGGCCATCCTTCCTACAATGGCTACCACGTCGTGACCGTAACCGGCACCGACACCTTCACCCTGCCCGTCGCCTTCGTCGACAATGCCGCGACCAAGGGCCTGTGGACCGTCCTGACCAACGACAACCGCCTCGCCACCACCAGCAAGGACGGCGCGGAAGTGAAGCTCGAAATCCGCGCGAACCGCAGCCAGACCAACGTCGTTTACAACCCGCGCCCCTCCGCCTTCCTCGACGGCCTCGCCGACGGTGAAAGCAGCACCGACACCTTCTACTATGCCGTCGAAGACAACCGTGGCGCGGTCAGCCTCGCGCTGCTCTCGGTCACCGTGGCCGGCGTCAACAACGACCCCGTCCCCGGCGACAATCCGCCCGGCCTCTCGGTGCTCGGTCCGCTGCTCACCGGCGGCACCACCGCCCCGCAGTTGCTCGATGGCTCCGCCGTCCTCCACATGCTGCCCGCTCCCGGCGGATCCGGCCGCGTGAACGTCGCCATCCGCCCGCCCGGCGGTGCTCCCGGCGACCTGTTCGTGATCGAAGACCTCGACCAGACCCACGAGGACCTGGAACTCGATCTCTCCAGCGCCGACCTCCTCGCGAACGACTCCGACATCGACCGCACCGATGTCCTTTCGCTCGAAATCCGCGCCGGCCAGGAGCTCAGCCGCGAAGGCGCCGCCATCCGCCTCAGCCTCGACGGTGCCACGCTGACCTACGATCCCACCTCCTCCGCCGCCCTGCAGGCCCTCGCTTTCAAGGAGCGCGTCGTCGATACCTTCGAGATCACCGTGTTCGACGGCATCGCCCGGGTGAACACCCTGGTCGCCGTCCTCGTGGAAGGCCGCAACGACTCGCCGTCCACCAACAACCTCGCCCTCACCATCGACGAGAAGACGCTGCTCGAACTGCCGACGCCCCAGCTCCTCCAGAGCGGCCTCGACATCGACCAGAACACGCTGCTGCCCGACAACCGCCGCTTCCTCGATCCCGTCGACGCCTTCCCGACCAACGTCTTCGCCGCCAAGGTCAACGTGCTCCTCGACCGCCGCGACGGCGGCATCGACAGCTTCGCCGCCATCTCCGGCACCCCCGGCGCCACGGCCGTGGTCTCCATCGGCCACGGACTCGTGACCGGGGAGGAAGTCGTGCTGCTCGGCAGCGGCCCGCTCACCGGCCAGTTCGTCGTGACGCTCATCGACGCGAACACCGTCTCAATCCCCGTCGCCTGGGATCCCACCTTCGCCAGCCTCGGCGGCGGCTCCTGGACCGTGCTCGACAGCAAGTTCCAGTACGACCCCCGCGAGTCGGTCTTCTCCGACCTCCCCGGCGGGCCGACCTTCACCCTGCAAGGCCTCGCCGTAGGTGAAACCTTCGTCGATACCTACAACTACACGCTGCTTGATGGCAGCTTCCTCTTCGCCAACGACGACATCTACCGCATCGAGGCCGACCGCTCCGACATCGAGCTCAAGGTCCTGCTCAACGACGTCAGCCTCGAAGGCCTGGCCACCGGCCGCCGCATCGTCGAACTCGGCCCGCTCAGCAGTGGCGGCAGCGCCGTGCTGAACGGCGACCAGTCGATCATCTACACCCCTGAGACCGGTTTCGTCGGCGATGAAGTCTTCACCTACACCATCGAGGACAACCTCGGGAACCGCGACTCCGCGATGGTCACCGCCCGCGTGACGATCGACCGCCTCAACGGCAACCTCCGCGCCAACGCCGACTTCTTCACCGTGGCCGCCGGCCAGTCGCCGCTGGTCGACGTGATGGCGAACGACAGCATCATCCCCGCCACCGGCGATCCGCTCACGCTCGAGTCGATCTCCTTGGCCCCGAACCAGGGCGGCAGCGCGGTCATTGAGAACGGCAAGGTCCGCTACACCCCGAACCCGGCCGCTTCCACCTTCCCCTACACGGAGACCTTCACCTACGTCATGAACGGCGGCGGCACCACCAGCGCCACCGCTCTTGTTACGATGCTTGTCGTCGATCGCGCCAACACCCTCAACGTCCGCGCCGATGCCTTCAGCGTGCCGGCCGGCAGCGTGTCGAACGCGCTCAACGTCCTCGAGAACGACAACATCCTCCCCGGCAACGGCGAGGACCTCGAGATCCTCTCCGTCACCGCCGCCGCGAACGGCACGGTCACCGTGGTGGACGGTGCCGCGCTCTCCTACTCGCCGGCCGCCGGCTTCGTCGGCACCGACACCTTCTCCTACTCCGTGACCGACGGCCTCGGCGGCACCGGCACCGCCCAGGTCACGGTGAAAGTCGGCTTCCTCACGGTGAACAGCGACATCTTCAGCGTCGCCTTCGACGATCCCGGCAAGACCACCGACGACGGCACCGTCACCCTCGACGTCCTCGCGAATGACAGCGTGCTCCAGGGCGGAAACGGCCAGCTCACCCTGACCGGCATCACCCCGAACAGCAGCACCATCGGCACGATCTCCGTCACCCCGGGCGGTGCCTCGCTGACCTTCGACCCCACCGCCGGCGTCACCGGCCAGCGCGACTTCACCTACACCGTGAGCGACGGCGGCGGCCGTAGCGCCACCGGCACCGTGACCGTGGTCGTCATCGCCGGCGGCATCCGCGCCAGCAGCGATTTCTTCACCGTGCAGGGCGACAGCCAGTCCGCCGAACTCGACGTGCTGCCGAACGACCTCCGCATCTCCGAGCTGCCCGGCGCGCTCTCCGTTTCCGCCATCGGCACCGGCCTCGATGCCCCCGACCAGGGTGGCACCGTGGAAATCAGCGCCGACTTCAAGAAGATCATCTACACCCCGGCCACCGGCTTCCGCGGCGTGGAGTCCTTCACCTACACCGTGACCGACGGCGACTCCAGCGACACCGCCCGCGTTTCGGTCCGCAGCACCGACGGCGAGATGGTCGCCGGCGACGATGCCTTCCTGGTCTTCCGCGGCAGCACCGACAACCGCCTGCCGGTCCTCCTCAACGACCTCGTCATCCCGGACGGCGGCCAGTTGATCTTCGTCACCGCCGTCGGCGATGACCCGGACAACGCCGCCAACCCGCCGCAGCGCGGCACGCTCGAGATCATCGAGGACGGCGCGGCCCTGCGCTACACGCCCAACCCGCTCAGCCCCGCCGGCAACTACGTGGAGACCTTCACCTACGAAATCTCCGCCGGCGGCACCGAGCGCCGCGAAGCCCTGATCCGCATCGAGGTGCTGGAACGCGCCGGCGCCCGCTCGCTGGAAACGAACCACGACCGCTTCTCCGTCCGCAGCGATTCCACCGGCACCCTGCTGCCCGTCCTTGCCAACGACAGCGTGCTTCCCGCCAGCGCCAGCGAATGGGTCATCACCGAGATCATCCCGCCGGCCAACGGTGCCGTGCAGATCGTCGGCACCAACCTGATCTACGCGCCGCAGCCCGGCTTCGTCGGCACGGATGTCTTCACCTACAAGGTCTCCGACACCTTCGGCGGCACCGGCCAGGCCGACGTCGCGGTGAAGGTCGGCGACATCAGCGTCAGCGACGACCACTTCACCCTCGTCGCGGAAGCCGGCCCGGTGGACCTCGATGTCACCGCGAACGACGGCATCCTTCGTACTTCGTTCCCCGCCACGCCGCTGCCCTCGCAGGCCGACTTCACCCTCACCACCGCACGCCCGGTCACCGTCGTCCCCGCCAATGCCGGCAGCGCCGTGGTGTCCGGCACCGTGGTCCGCTACACGCCCGACGAATCCTTCGCGGGCCGCGCGGTCCTGACCTACTGGGTCCAGGATGACAGCGGGAACGAGTATCCCGGCATCGCCCGCCTCGACCAGCGCGCGGAAGGCGAGGACCGTTCCACTTCCACCGTCTCCATCACCGTCACCGGCGTGAACGACGCCCCGCGGATGGTCGACGCGGAAACCAATGCCGTCACCGACAAGACGACCCGCGTTCCTTTCCCGAACGTCACGGTCATCGAATACGACAGCCAGCGCCTCCAGCCGGTGACCATCCAGGTCAGCTTCTCCGCCGACCGCGGCATCCTCGCCGGCGGCGGCTTCACCTTGGTCTCGCCGGGCCTGATCGAGTTCACCGGCACCGCCGCCGAGGCCACCGTCGCCCTGCGCGCCCTGGTCTTCACGCCCTTCATCGACCGCATCACCGTCGGCACCACGGAAGACACCCGTTTCACCGTGAGCATGGACGATGGCTTCACGCCGGAGCCCGTGATCGAGGACAGCACCGTCACCACCGTCACCCCGATCAATGACGCGCCGTCCCTGCTGAACGCCGTGCCGTCCGCGACCAACGACAAGACGCCCGTCGTGCCCTTCCCGGCATCGACCTTCATCGAAGTGGACGACCTCACCCTCCAACAGCTCGTCGTGACCATCGACTACCCCGGCGACCGCGGCACCCTGGCCGGTGCCTTCACTCCGGTCTCGCCCGGCGTCATCCGCTTCACCGGCACCGCGGCCCAGGCCACCACCGCGATTCGCGGCCTGGTCTACACTCCGGTTGAGAACCGCATCACCGTCGGCACCACCGAGGACACGACCTTCACCGTCAGCATCGACGACGGCTTCACCGCCTCGCCCGTCGTGGTGAGCACCGCCGTCCTGACCGTCACCCCGGTCAATGACGCACCGGTCCTGACCGGCACCGGCCCGCGCGCGACGAACGACAAGACCCCGGTGAATCCCTTCCCCGGCGTCACGCTCACCGAAGTCGATGACCTCACCCTCCAGCCCCTCGAAGTGACCGTCAGCTTCGAAGGCGACCACGGCACCCTCGCCGGTCCCGGCTTCACCGAGACCTCCCTGGGCGTGCTTGTGTTCAATGGCACCGGTGCCGACGCCACCACCGCCCTCCGCTCGCTGGTTTACACGCCCTTCATCGACCGCATCTTCATCGGCACCACCGAGACCACGACCTTCACGGTGGACATCGACGATGGCTTCACGCCGTCGCTGATCACCGACGACGCGACCGTGCTCACCGTCACCCCGGTCAACGACGCGCCGCAGTTGTTAGGCGCCGTGCCGACCGCGACGAATGACAAGACCGCGCTGAATCCCTTCGCGATCTCCACCGTGGTCGAGTTCGACGACCTCGCCGGCCAGCTCGTCCGGGTCCGCGTCAGCTTCCCGGCCAACCAGGGCACTCTCGCCGGCCCCGGCTTCACCCTGATCGCTCCGGGCCTCCTCGAGTTCTACGGCACCGCGGCGGATGCCACCATCGCCATGCGCGGCCTGGTGTTCACGCCCTTCCTCGACCGCATCACGGTCGGCACCACGGAAGACACCCGCTTCACCGTCAGCCTCGATGACGGCGTCGTCCCGACCCCGGTCATCGTCAACACCGCCGTCACCACCGTCACCCCGGTGAACGACATCCCGGTGATCACCGGCACCGTCGGCGGCCAGAAGCTCTACCAGCGCTCCACGCTGCGTCCGTTCGTCGGCGTGAACATCATCGACATCGACGACCTCGGCCTCCAGCCGCTGGAGATCACCGTGCAGCTCGACGGCGCGATCAAGGGCTTCCTCACCAACCTCGGCGGCTTCGTCCTCCAGTCGGAAGGCAGCGGCACCTACCGCTTCACCAGCACCCCCGCCGCGGTTTCCACCGCGCTGCGCGGCCTGGTCTTCGTCCCGACCCCCGGCACCCGCGTCACCCCGACCTCGCCGGAAATCGTGGGACTCAGCATTTCGATCAACGACGCCTTCGCCGCTCCGGTGCTCGATACCGTCACCACCGTCGAGGTGCTCCACGCCGAGGTTGACCGACTGCTCGCGCTCGACACCCTCGGCGCGGATGCCAGCCAGGCCGCCGCGGGCTTCGGCACCAGCTCGGCGATCAGCCGCGACACCATCGTGATCGGCTCGCCACAGCGCGACATCCCGGCCATCGATGGCGGCCGAGTTTATGTCCACGAGCGCAGCTCCGGCTTCGGCGCTCCCTGGGGCCAGGTCACCTCGTTCTCCGGCTCCGATACCCTGGCCGGCGACCTCTTCGGCCAGGCGGTGGCCATCGACGGCGACATGATGGCCGTCGGCGCCCCGAACGTCGATCTCGCCCAGGCGAACGTCGGCTCGGTTTACATCTTCCGCCGGGACCCCGCCAACGCGAACGCCTGGCTCCAGACCGCGAAGATCGTGCCGCCCGTCATCAACACCAACGGCGGCGACAACTTCGGCGCGGCGGTGGCCCTGCAAGGCGACACCCTGCTCGTCGGCTCGCCCGGCGCGAACCTCACCGGCGCGCCGCGTTCCGGACGCGTCTTCGCCTTCCGGATGGGCGCCACTCCCGCGATCTGGACTCTCGCCCAGTCGATCGTCGCCCTCGACAACCGCGCCAGCGGCCTGATCAACGACAACGAGTTCTTTGGCTCGGCCATCGCGATCGACGGCAATACCGCGATCATCGGCGCCCACGGCGCGAACCGCTCGGGCAACAGCGCCCAGTGGAACTTCGGTGCCGCCTACGTCCAGACCCGGCCGAACGCCACCGGGGCCTGGACCGAGATCAAGCGCCTCGACGAGTTCGCCGATACCGAAGTGAAGGCCTACAGCGGCTTCGGTTTCTCGGTGGATATCTCGGGCGACACCATCGTGGTTGGCGTCCATGCCACCACCGCGCCCTTCGGCACCGTCAAGCCCGGCCGCGCTCGCATCTATGACCGCAACGCAGGCGGCGCCAACCAGTGGGGACTGGTCCACGAAGCCACGCCATCCGACAGCCTGGTCTCCACCCAGTTCGGCCGCTCGGTCGCCATCTCCGACAACCTCCTGCTCGTCGGCTCCCCCGGCAGCAGCGAGGGCTCGATCGATGTCCGCGGCTTCGTCGAAGTCGTCCGCCGCACGCCCGGAGCGGTGCCCGCCTGGTCGACCATCGACCGCGTGACCCAGAGCAGCCCCGCCACCGCGGACCGCTACGGCAATTCGGTGGCCATCGACGGCTTCACCGGCGTCGCCGGGGCGAACAGCGACGGCGCGAACACGCTCAACGCCCTGACCGCCGGCACCGCCCGCGTCTTCCAGTTCCAGTACGATCTCGGACCACGCCTCGCCATCCCGGTGCCCGACCGCCTCGCGGTGCAGGACACGGCCTTCAGCTACACCGTGAATGCCGAAACCTTCGGCGATCCGGTCTATCCCGGCCAGCTCTTGCTTTCGGTCCAGCAGCTCGACGGCAGCCCGCTGCCACCCGCCGGCTGGCTGACCTTCAATCCGGCCACCCGCACCTTCGGTGGCACGCCGACCGCCGCGGAACGCCGGGAATACAGCCTGCGCCTCGTCGCGACCAATCCGCTGGGCACCGCGGTCAGCTCGAACGTCTTCCGCATCACCTTCGGCGGCACTGCTCCGGCCACCCTCGCCGCCGCCTATGCCGCTTGGACCCAGGAGGAGTTCTCACCCGCCATCCTCGGCAATCCGGCCCTGGAAGCCACCGTCTGGGGCCAGGACGCGGACCCGGATCGCGACGGCAACAGCAACCTCCTCGAGATGCTGTTCAAATTGAACCCGAACCAGTCCGACGCGATCCCCCTCGTCTTCACCCGCCTCAGCGCGACCCAATACCGGGTCACCTATCCGCAGCACGCCAGCTTCCCGGATGATAAGGTCCGTCTCGAGTGGTCCACCAATGTCACCGGCTGGTCCACCACCGGCGTGGTCATGAGTTCCGGTCCCGAAATCAACGGCGTCATCCCGAAGACCGCCATCATCACCTCACCCGTGTCGCAGGCAAAGGTCTTCGTCCGCGTCGTCGCCGGCGATTGAGCTTCATCGCCACACAGAAACGATCCCCACCCCCAGCTCCAAGCGCTTCCGGCCGGCCCTGAGATCCGTCCGGGGGGCTTCACAGGTCAGAACACACACCACCACCACTTCCATGAAACTCCTTGCCGCCCTCGCCGCGTTCGCACTACTCGCCCTCGCGCCCGCCGCCTCCGCCCAAGCCACCCGTACCTGGGTCTCCGAGGCGGGTGACGATGCCAATCCCGGCAGCCGGACCTCACCTTGCAAAACCTTCGCCGGTGCCATCGCCAAGACTGCCGAGAAGGGAGTCGTCACCGTTATCGATCCCGGTGGCTTCGGCTCCGTGACGATCACCAAGTCGATCACCATCGATGGCGGTGGGGCCGAGGGCGGCATTCTCGGGACTGCGACCAACGGCATCGTGATCAATGCCGATGCCGACGACGTGATCATCCTCCGCAATCTCCAGATCGAAGGCGTCGGCACCGGGCTCACCGGCCTGATCATTCTCAACGCCGGCGCCGTCTATCTCGAAAACTGCCGCATCCAGGGCTTCGCCAACGGTATCGTTGAGACCACCTCCGCCACCACCGGCACCCAGATCTTCCTGCGCGACACCTTCATCCACGAATGCACCGGCAACGGCATCTCGATGGGACCGCTCGAAGGGGCCGCCTCTGTGCTCTTCATGGACCGCAGCCGCATCCAGGGCTGCGGTGTCGGTCTCAGCGTCGCCACCCGCGCCCGCGCCATCCTCAACGAGTCGATCGTCGCCTTCAACGTCGCCGACGGTCTCAAGAAAGTCGGCTCCGGTCTGATCCAGTCCTACAAGAACAACCGCATCGTCGGCAACACCCCCGACGGCAAGGCCGGCACCCTGGCGCCGAAGTAGAACTTGGCTGCGGCATCCTGCCGCAACCCTTCAACGGCGGCCGGGCCCGGCCTGCCGGGCCCGCCCCATCCCGGTAGGGCTGGACCGCCGGGCCCGCCCGCTTCACCCCCGCGGGTGAGACGCCAAGGAACCCGCCAAGGAATCGCTCTTCAAGCTCCGCCGCCGAAGGAAAGGGGGGGCACCCGTTTGCCGTTCACAAGGCACCGATGCGCCCCTGCCCTGAAACCCGGCTTGCCCCGTCTCTAGCAGAAGGCTACGCTGTCAGGGTGAATCAAAAGCCACGCCCGGACCGTCCGACGCTGCTTTTGCGGTGCTTGTGCCACGTGCGGCAGGATAACAATGTTTGGCAGAAAGCATGACTCGGAAGAAGCAGTCAGGTGGACGACGGCTTGGGATTCAAGTTCCAAGGGCCACGAAGCTACGGATGCCCGAGGATTTGGTTCCTCACCCTCGATATGGAGAAGGACCATGCTACACCCGCCTCGACCTCGATGGAGAACAACCTCACTTCGAAGCCAGCGGACACCGGGACGGCGATCAGATCATTCGCGGCACTGGGATCGAGGCGAGGCCGATGTTCATGGGCCCGACCATGTATTTCGATGTTTTGAAGGTATGCGTGGATTGCGGGCGTCACTTCATTTTCTACGCAGCCGAGCAGAAGCACTGGCTTGAAGATCTCGGATTCTCTACCGCCGCCGACTGCGTTCGGTGCATCGACTGCCGGAAGCAGCAACAATCTGATGAGCGAAGCCACGCCGATTATCAGCGGCTGCTTTCGAAAGAGCGCCGATCGCTGAAGGACCTCTCCGCTTTCGTGAGCGCGGCATTGGATCTCCATCGGCAGCGGAAGCTCAAATCGTATCAGAAGGTTCGGGAGATCTTGAACGCCACCGCCGAAGCCCAGCCTGACAGCCAAAGCCAGAAGGGGATTGCGGCGCTTCGTGAGCGAATCAGAAATGCCGAGCAAGGAGATGGGGACAGCGAATAAGTCTCCAGCATGCGTATCAGGGCAAACTTATCCGTCTTTGGGTCCCGCCTCAAGATCCGGCAAAGGTTTCCGGCGGAACACCCGTTCTCCCCAAGTGACGAAATGCTTCCTCCTCGTGCTTTCGCTCGCCTTTCTCTCCGCTTGCAACCGCGCATCCGAACCCGCGGCCCCAGCGGCATCTTCCGGGAAGTTGGAGATCGTGCTGGAGTCGGTCGAAGCCGCCCTCGCGGCTGAACGTGAGGTCCCGCGCTTCGACCTCGTGCTGCGTGCGGTGAAACATCGGGTGATCCTGCGCCAGGTGGAGCTTTCGGAGGAACCGACGGACCGTGAAACGCGGATGAGAATGGTGGAAGCAATGAACCGGGCAGATCGGGTCATGCCGGCCACGGCTACCACCGTACCGCTGATCCGGAACTTCCGCATGGCACTCGAGAGTCTACGGACTTCGCTAGCGCTTCTGGCGCGGGACCTCGTGCTCGATCCGGAGTTCCGGCGGGTAGTCCGGCAGAGCGAACGCCACGTTCACGCGCTGCTGGCGGACCTCGAACTGGTGCTTGAAGTCCTCACCGGACCCGGGCAGGTCTATCCGCAGGGTTTCTTCGATCCGGAATTCGAGCCGGTGCTGAGGGAAATCCACAGCGCTTTGGAGAAGAGATAGGCACTTCCGAGGAAGAGATCACGCGGATCACCGCCGAAGCCGGGAAGCCGTGGGAGTCGCCCTGACCCCTGGCTGCGGCATCTTGTCGCTAGCCTTACCCGGTGATTTCGCAGGCTTACGGCGAGGTGCCGCAGTGGCTTGAGTTTGCCGGTAGGTTCGGAAAGGGCCCTTCCGTTCATCAACGGCCGGGTCGCTTCATCCCCAAGGGCGGGCTGCAAGCACGCGGATCCCCATCACGCATCTCGACATCCCCCGCCATCCACGCTATGCGGTTCAGTTGAGCCCTCCCCAAGCCCGATGGTCATGATGAAAAAATCCGCCCGTTCTTTCCTGCCCCCCTTTTTCCCAATGCGGAAATCACGTCCGCTCATGGCTGCGGCACTTTCCCTGGTGATGGCCACGGAGGGCCGTTCCCAGGAGCCGCCCGCCGCGATCACGGCGGAGGTGCCCGCAGGCCTGTTAGAATCGGCGACGAAGCTGCGGCCCGCACTGTTTTTCTCGCTGCTTCCGCTCGGCGACAAGGTGGTGCCACACGTTGGATTCTTCATCGATGACAAGGGCCTGGCGCTCTGTCCGCTTTGGCCGCTTCATGCCAAACCAATCCCGGCTTTCCGCACCGGTGAGGGTAAGTCCGAAGTGCTGAAAAGCCCCGCGGTGCTCGAAGTGTTTCCCGAACAGATGCTGGCGCTGGTGAAGTTCGACCACAAGCCGGCTGCTTCGCTGACCCTCGCCAGGGAACCTGCGGCGGTGGGCACCTGGGTGGCCGTCGTCCCGTCCGGATTCACGGGCGGCGGAATGCTGTCGGGATCGGCGGCGGGGCCGATCATGGCCCACCGGATCACTCACAACGTCTCGACGACGCATCCGCCGCGTCCACCGCAGAAGGAGTTCAGCATCGCGATCGGCAATGGTCCGACCTACCAACGTCTGTTGCGGCCCGGATCTCCGATGATCAACGGGCGGGGCGAAGTGGTGGCCGCGTTCGGCGGATCGCAGTCGATGCCCGGCCAGACCTTGCAACTGGCCCTCCCGTTGGGCGGATTCCCGGCCCGGATTGAAGAAGCAATCAGGAAGGGAGAGCGGCTGAAACCACCCTTGGCCGTGGAGGATCTGGGACTGGATCCTGCGGTCCTCAGCGAGGAGTATCGCCTGATGGGTGCCAGCGGTGCGGTTGGCGATACGGCGAAAGCGCGGCAACTCGCCCGCGACTTGGTCGGGAAATTCCCGAACAGCATGACCGCTCGCCTGAACGAGTTCGGATACGCATCCCGGGAAGTGAGCGCAGGTCGAGCCCGGGCGGAAGAACTGGTGGACCTGGCGAAGCGAAGCCCGCCGCAGGAATCGGCCACCGCGCTCGACCAGGCGGCCTATCACGAACAGCTGGGACAAGCGCTCATGCAGGCGGGCCGGCCTGACGAAGCGATGGTCTCGCTGCGCAAATCCCAGGAACTGGACAGCCGGGCCATGGCCTGCATCGCGCTGGCGCCTCTTTATGAGAAAGCCGGGGACCTGGCGAAGGCCGAGGACTGCTGGCGGGAAGCGACCACCTTGGATGCGGAACGCATCGCATTCTGGGATCACTTCCAGCGCATCCTGTCGGCGCGCGGAAAGTTGAAGGAGGCCGCCGCCGCACAAGAGCGTGTTTTCCTGCTGGAAGATCTCTACCGCAGCCGCTGAGAACGCCGACGAGGCCTGCGCCCGACCGCGCCTCATGGATTCGGGATCCTAACCCTCAACTCCGGACACGGTTCGGCGGGGGGATCGGTGTCAGCTGCGGTGGCGGGACCGGGATTCCCGGTGTCACGCGATTGCGTAATATCGCCGGCCCCTGATTTCTGGAAGAGTCCGACCGTCAGCAAGCAACTTGCTTACCCCTCCTCACCCCGCGGAGGGTTCCCCCACCCCCCACCACACATCCCCCCATGAAACTGATTCCTACCGGCACCGAGAGTGCTTCGGTCAAGGCCGACGCCGGCCGTCTCGCAGACTTCGTCCTGTTCACCCAGCGCAGCTGCATCCTGAACCTCTCCAAAGAGCTGAACCGCGGCAACCTGTCGTATCCCCAGTTCTTCCTGCTCACCTATCTCTCCAGCGAGGAGTATCTGACGATGTCGGATGTCGCGAAGAAGATGGCGCATTCGACCGCCGCGGCCACCGGCCTCGTGGACCGCATCGAGAAGCTCGGCTACGTCGAACGCACCCACGCTTTGGACGACCGTCGCAAGATCATGGTGCGCATCACCTCCAAGGGCCTCGAGATGGTGGCCCGCATGCGCAAGGAAATCGCGAACGATCTGGCGGGCATCCTGGCCTCGATGGACCAGGAAGCCGCGGAGACCGTGGATCACACGAAGCGTGCGATGTCGGCCCGCCGGATCGCTTGATCGAGGCAGGCCCTGATTCGCGGCCCGGCCTTGGAGGTCGGGCCGCGGTCGTTCGTACGAGGATGGCCACGGGGCCCGGCATGGTCCTGCCGCGGCCATGGCCCTCGCCAGATCGGATCCGTGGCGGCCCGCATGAAGTGCAACCTGCGCGGCTACGCGATGAATGAGTGCGATGTGCCCGAACCGGGCAGCGCGCGTCCGGAGAGGTAAGCCGACGCATCGCTCAGCGTGAGCGAGTTGACGGTAAGAGCAGCGACGGCCTGCAAGGTGCAAGCGGGGTGAGGCTCAGCCTCACCGTTCCCGCCAACCCGCATGCGCCTCTTTCTCCATTGTCTCCCGTTGTTGATTTTCCTCCAGGCGCTCGCCTGGTCCGCCGTTCCGGTCCAAGGCGAACGGAAGCGATGGCACAAGCTGACGCTCGACTTCAGCGGTCCCGCCACCAGCGAAAGCGCCACGCCGAATCCCTTCTCGAACTACCGGCTGGACGTGACGTTTACTCACGCTGGGAGCGGCAAATCCTATCTCGTCCCCGGCTACTACGCCGCCGATGGCAACGCGGCGAACAGCTCGGCCAGTTCCGGCAATGTCTGGCGCGTGCATTTCGCTCCCGACGAGACCGGCACCTGGACCTACACGGCATCGTTCCGCTCCGGGACGAACATCGCCACGATCGGGACGACCGGATCGAGCGCGGGCTTCTTCGATGGCGACACGGGAAGCTTCAGCATCGAGGAAACTGACAAGACCGGCCGCGACTTCCGCGGCAAGGGCCGCCTCGAGTATGTCGGCAAGCACCACCTGCGCTTCGCCGGGACCGGGGACTATTTCATGAAAACAGGCGTCGATGCGCCGGAGAACTTCCTCGCCTACGCGGACTTCGACGGCGGCTTCAAAAGCGATGGCACCGAGGACGACCTGATCAAGACCTGGTCTTTTCATACCGGCGATTGGCAAAGCGGCGACCCGGTGTGGCAGGGGAGCAAAGGGAAGGGGATGATCGGCGCGATCAACTACCTCGCCGCCGAGGGCCTCAACGCCTTCTCGTTCCTGACGATGAACATCAACGGGGATGACAAGAACGTCTTCCCCTACATCACGTCCGGCGACCGCACCCGGCTCGATGTCTCGCGGATGGACCAGTGGGGCATCGCTTTCGATCACGGCACCCGCAACGGGATGCACCTGAATTTCAAAACGCAGGAGATCGAGAACCAGAACCTGCTCGATGGCGGTGATCTGGGAAACCAGCGGATCCTCTACTACCGCGAGTTGATCGCCCGCTTCGGCCACAACCTCGGGCTCAACTGGAATCTCGGCGAGGAATGCACCGCGACCACGGTCCGCAAGAAGGCGTGGGCCCAGTTTTTCCACGACAACGATCCCTATCGCCACCCGATCGTCATCCACAACACCACCAGCGTGCTGCACCGCGAGATGATGGGCGACGCGTCGAAGCTCACCGGCTTCTCGCTGCAGCTGAACGCGCCGGACTTCACCGACATGTTCGCGATGACCAAGGACTACATCGACCGTTCCGTCGCGGCGGGAAAACCCTGGGTCGTGGCCTGCGACGAACCGGGCGACTCGCGCTTCTCACTGCGCCCCGACAACGATCCCGGCTCCAGTCACACCGATGCCCGCAAGCATGCGCTGTGGGGCAATATCATGGCCGGCGGCGCGGGAGTGGAATGGTATTTCGGCTACGCGCTCGATCACTCCGACCTCACCTGCGAGGACTTCCGCAGCCGCGACTCGTTCTGGCCCGTCTGCCGTTACACCCTGGAGTTCCTCGAAAGCAGCGACGTGCCCTTCGAGAACATGAAGAACCAGAATTCGCTGGTCAGCGGGAGCGGCAGCAATGCCAACCGCTGCCTCGCGAAAACCGGCGCTGCCTATCTGGTCCACCTGCCCACCGGCGGTTCCGCCACGCTCAATCTCTCCGCGGCATCCGGCAGCTTCTCCGTGAAGTGGTTCAACCCGCGCACCGGTGCCGTGGTGAATCGCAGCGACATCAACGGCGGCGGCACGGTCAGCCTCGGTTCGCCGCCGGACACCACCACGCAGGACTGGGTGGTCTTCCTCCGCTCCGGCTCGGGCGGTGGCGAGGGGGACGTCAACCAGGCCCCGGTCGCCAATGCCGGACCGGATGCCACCGCGGTGCTTTCCGGTGCCTCGGTCAGCGTGATCCTGAACGGTGTGGTGACCGACGACGGCCTGCCCACCGGCTCCTCCCCCGCGGTCAGTTGGACCCGGGTTTCGGGCCCGGCCGCGGTGGCTTTCACCACCGCCACCGCAGCGTCGACCTCGGCAACTTTCAATGCGACGGGCACCTACGTGCTGCGGCTTTCCGCGGACGACGGCGACCTGACCGACAGCGACGAAGTGACGATCGTCGTCAACGCTTCCGGTGGGACGGGCGGCGACCAGTCCTTCTCACCCATCCACGACGCCTACACGAACAACGGCGGCAACTACAACACCAGCGGCCTGCGGGTGGAGAACGGAACAAGGGTCAGGATCGCCTACCTGCAGTTCGACCTCGGCAGCATCGGGGTTCCAAGTTCGGCGGTCCTCCGGCTGACCGAGGGCGACGATCCCTCCTCCGGGGAAATGACCATCCGTCTCTACGCCGCCGCTTCTAACAACTGGACCGAAAGCGCCATCAACGGCTCCAACGCTCCGGCCAAAGGCGCGCTGCTCGACACCTTCACCGGTGACATCCCCAACAACCGGGCCATCAACTTCAACGTCGCCGCCCACGTCACCGGCCCCGGCATCTATAGCTTCATCGTGGAGACCGACTCCACGGTCCGCAGCGTCTCCTTCGCCTCGTCCGAGAATTCCGCCACCGCGAACCGGCCGCTGCTGTTCATCACGTCCGGCGGGGAACCGGTCAACCAGGCACCTCTTGTCAACGCCGGCCCGGACCGCAGCGCGGTGCTTGCCGGTGGATCGGTCTCCCTCGACCTCGCGGGAACCGTCAGTGACGACGGCCTGCCGGTGGACTCGGCCCTGGAGACCTTCTGGGTCGCGACCGACGGCCCCGACGCGGTGATCTTCACCGACGACGCGGATCCCGGCACCACGGTCAGCTTTACCGAAGCGGGTGTGTATACCCTCGAGCTCAACGGCTCCGACGGCGAGCTCGCGGCGAGCGATGTCGTCGTGATCTCCGTGGGTGATCCCGCATCGAATCTTGCCCCCGCGGCCGACGCCGGTCCGGACAAGACCGCTACCTTGGTTTCCGGCGCCGCCATCGTCGCATTGGCAGGATCGGCGACGGATGACGGCTTGCCTGCCGGCTCCACCCTGAACCACGCCTGGACCCGGATCAGCGGTCCTGCCGCGGTCACGTTTTCAAGTCCGGGGACCGCCGCGACGGATGCGACCTTCACCGTGTCCGGCAACTACGTCCTGCGCCTCAGCGTTTCCGACTCCCAGCTCGCGGGTTCGGACGATGTCGCGGTGACCGTGAGCGCGCCCGCAGCCACCACACCCACCCCCTTCCCGGCAGTCCACGATGCGTACCTTCAGAACGGGACGAATTACAACAACAACGACCTGCGGATCGAGTCCACCTCGCGCAGCCGGATCACCTATCTGCAGTTCGATCTGTCCGACCTCGACGCCTCACCTGCCACCGCACGTCTTCGCCTCACCGAAGGCAGCGACACGTCCGGCGGCACGATGACCCTGCGTTTGTTCGCCGCTTCTTCGAACGATTGGACGGAAAGCGGTATCAAGGGCACCAACGCCCCGGCCAAGGGCATCGAGCTCGATTCGTTCAGCGGCGACATCCCGAACGGCCGGGTCGTTGAGTTCGACGTCTCATCGCTGGTCACCGGGCCGGGGATCTACAGTTTCATCCTGCAAGCCGATGCCTCGACGAGGGACGTCGCCTTCGCCTCGTCCGAGAACTCCACGGTCGGCGGCCGGCCGCAGTTGGTGGTCGCGCTGCCGGGCGGAGACGGCTCCGGGGAGACGGAACCGCCTCGACCGCCCGTCACCGGCCTGAGTCTCGAAGCCTTGCCGGGAGGGGGCGGGATCCAGCTCCGCTTCAACGGCCTGCCCGGTGTTCGCTATGTGATCGAACGGTCCACCGATCTGGTCGATTGGGAGCCCGTTCATGACGCCTTGCCTGAAGACGCGGGTCCCATCGAGTTCGTCGATCCCGCTCCGCCAGCGGGCAGGGGATTCTACCGGGTGACTTCCGAACCTTGACTTGGCCCGCGGGTTGACGCCCGATTCCCGCGGAGATGGGAAAGGACCTCGCCAGTGAT
This sequence comes from Haloferula sp., assembly GCA_044372775.1. GTDB lineage: Bacteria > Verrucomicrobiota > Verrucomicrobiia > Verrucomicrobiales > Akkermansiaceae > Haloferula. The sequence continues at coordinate 104,740 of JBIPNO010000002.1, read as the reverse complement.
TTCAGCCGGCTCAAGCGTCCCGGGACCTTGGCGGCCGGGCTCCTTCGTTTCTCGTTCTTTGCCGCGGGAGCTTTCGGGCTCTATCTCATCGCGCCTCAGGCCTGGAGCGATTGGAAGGCCGGTCTGGTGGCCGGGATGATTGCAGGAACCTTGTGGGCCGTTTCGTGGCGATGGAAGGGCGACGAGAACCGCCTGATCATGTGGTTGATCCTCCACCTCGGCGGCTTCCTTTTCTGTGGACTCCGCTACCGCGACTTCCCCCCGCTCGGGGTTCTGGCCTCGATGTATGTCGGGTTCGAATTCATGCAACTGGTGCTCCGCGGCCTGCTCAGGAGGTGGGCGAGCCGCGGTGAGCCGGGTGAGGAAGGGACCTGATAGCTGAAGCAAAGCGGCCCCCCGGTACCTTCAGGCCCCGCCGGTGGCGATGTGCGCGAACTTGTCGTCGAGGAAGCGGAGGACCATCTCCTCCACTTTCTCGTCGCCGAGGCGTTCGATGACTTCCACCGAGAAGCCGCGGGCGATGAGCTGGCGGGCGCGGGCGGGGTCGATGCCGCGGGCGCGGAGGTAGAAGATCTCGTCGTCGCTGATGGCGGAGCTGGTGCTGCCGTGGGAACACTTCACGTCGTCGGCGTTGATCTCGAGGCCGGGCATCGAGTTGGCCTCGGCGTCCTCGCTCATGAAGAGATTGCGGCAGGTCTGGTAGGCGTCGGTGCGGTGCGCGCCCTCGTCGACGAAAATCAGGCCGGAGAAAATGGTACGAGACTTGTCGTAGAGCGAGTTCTTGTAGAGCAGGTCGCTGTAAGCACCAGGCGAAACATGGTGCTGGAAGGTGCGCTGGTCATACTCCTGATCGCGGGCCGGGATGCTGACCGAGAGCATGTCGGAGCGGGAGCCTTCGCCTTCGAGCCGGCTGAGCGACTCGTTGCGGGCCCAGGCGGCGCCGGTGTTGAGGATAAAGCCGGCGGCGGAGGCGTCGCGGGCGACGCCGGTCTCGTTGACCTGGATGACCTTGGTCTTCTCGTTGAAGGCTTGGATCGCGAGGTAGTCGAGCTTGGAGCCCGGGCCGGCGATCAGATCGTTGACGGCGATGCAGAGGCCGGGGTCGCGGTCGTTGGCGGACTGGAAGTAGTCGACCACGCGGACCTTCGCGTTCGCGCCGGTGACGACCAGGGTGTGCGGGAAGATCGCGGTGTTCTCGCCGGCCAGCCAGTGGAAGACCTCGATGCTGCCGGCGACCTCGATGTTGGCGGGGACGTGGACGAAGAGGCCGTTGGAGAGGTTGGCTTCGTGAAGCGCGGTCCACTTGGCGGAGCCGAGGCGGGTGTCCTGCTTCATGAAGTGCTCGCGGACGAGGTCGCCGTGGGAGACCAGAGCCTCGGCCAGCGGCAGGCAGAGGACGCCGGCGGGGAGCTTCGACTCGGCGTGGAGGAGCTGGTCGTTGGCGAAGACGAACTTGGCGGCGGGGGACTCGAGGGCGCTGGAGCGCTGGACGATGGCTGCGGGCGAGCCGCCCGCGCCCCCCTGGGTGAAGGCCGCGAAATCGAGCTGCTTGAACGACGAGAAGCGCCACATTTCATGGCCGCGCTTCGGGGTGGGCAGGTCGAGGAAGCGCTGCCAGGCGGCGCGCTGGCGGTCGGCGAACCAGGCGGGGAACGCGGCGGGAGTCTCCGGGGCGGAATCGAGGAGGGAAGCGGGATGTTCGAGCACGGCGGGCATGGAAGAAAAGGAGGTCGGGAAGTCGAACCGCAGATGAACGGGATGAACGCAGATGGAGGAGATCCTTCCGGGTGGTTCGTGTTTTCCGTGGTTAGGAGATTCGCTTCAAGGTGTGGGGATCAAATTCGCGGAGAGGTCTTGTTGGAGATCCTGGAGGTGTTCCTTGAGGTCTTCGAGAGTCCCACCCTGGGTCTGGTAGTCGGGATACGCGTCGAGGTAGCCGAGGAAGTGCTCGCCATCTTTCCAGTAGGTGAAGCTTGCTTCCATGACTTATGCGATCAGCCGACCGAGCCTTCCATCTCAAGGTCGATCAGGCGCTTGAGCTCGACCGAGTACTCCATCGGGAACTCGCGGACGAGGTCGTTGATGAAGCCGTTGACGGCGAGCGACATCGCCTGGCCTTCGTTGAGGCCGCGCTGCTGCATGTAGAAGAGCATTTCCTCCGATACCTGCGAGACGCTGGCCTCGTGCTGGGTGGCGTGCTGGTTGCCCTTGACGGTGATCGCCGGGTAGGTGTCGGTGCGGCTCTTGGTGTTGATCAGCAGCGCGTCGCACTCGGTGTTGTTCTTGCAGCCCTTGAGGTGCTTCGGGATGTGGACCTGGCCGCGGTAGGTCGAGCGGCCCTGGCCGACGGAGATCGACTTGGACACGACGTTGGAGGTCGTGTTGTTGGCGGCGTGGATCATCTTGGCGCCGGTGTCCTGGTGCTGGCCGCTGTTGGCCAGGGCGATCGAGATGACCTCGCCGCGGGCGCGCTCGCCCTTCATGATGACGCCGGGATACTTCATCGTCAGGCGGCTGCCGATGTTGCAGTCGATCCAGCGGACCTCGGCGTCCTCCATCGCGAGGCCGCGCTTGGTGACCAGGTTGAAGACGTTGCTGCTCCAGTTCTGGACGGTGACGTACTGGATCTTCGCGCCCTTCAGCGCGACCAGTTCGACCACGGCGGAGTGGAGGGTGGCGGTCTCGAATTTCGGCGCGGTGCAGCCTTCCATGTACATCACCTCGGCGCCTTCGTCGGCGATGATGAGCGTCCGCTCGAACTGGCCGAAGTTTTCGGAGTTGATGCGGAAGTAGGCCTGCAACGGTTGCTTCAGCTTCACGCCCTTCGGGATGTAGATGAAGGAGCCGCCGGAGAAGACCGCGCTGTTGAGGGCGGAGAACTTGTTGTCACCGGTCGGGATGACCTTGCCGAACCAGGGACGGAAGATCGCCTCGTGTTCCTTGAGGCCTTCGTTCGAGTTCACGAAGATCACGCCGAGCTTGGTCAGCTCTTCCTTCATGTTCGAGTAGCTGGCTTCCGAGTCGTACTGGGCCTCGACGCCGGCCAGGAAGGCGCGCTCCTGCTGCGGGATGCCGAGGCGTTCGAAGGTCTCGAGCACTTCGGGCGGGACCTCGTCCCAGGAGCGCTTCGGCTTCTCGCCGTCGGAGAGGTAGTAGCGGATGACGTCGAAGTCGATGCTCTCCAGGTCCTTGGTCGCCCAGTTGGTGGGCATCGGCTTCTCGCGGAAGACCTTGAGCGCCTTGTGGCGGAACTCGCGGATCCACGCCGGCTCGCCCTTGACCTCGCTGATGTAGTCGACGGTGCGCTCGGTCAGGCCGCGGCCGGCGTCGAACTTGTGGCGCTCGGGAAAGCTGAAGTCGCCCTTGCTGCGGTCGATGTCGATCGCTTCCCGCGTGTCGGCGTCGATGGTACTAGATGCGTCGTAGGACATGGGATGGAGGAGTGCCGAGTGAGAGGAAGAAGTGCCGAGTGATCAGTGATCAGGGGGAAGAAAAAGACCTTTTGGGGCGAAGGAGTTGCGGTCAGGCGGGGACGAGTTCGGTTTCCTTGAGGAAATCGTAGCCGTGCTTTTCGAGTTCCAGCGCGAGCTCGGGACCGCCGGAGCGGACGATCCGGCCGGCGGCCATGACGTGGACGTGGTCCGGCGCGATGTAGTCGAGCAGGCGCTGGTAGTGGGTGATGAGGAGCATGCCGCGCTCCGGCGAGCGCATGGCGTTGACGCCTTTGGCGACGATCTTCAGCGCGTCGATGTCGAGCCCGGAGTCGGTTTCGTCGAGGATGCTGTATTTTGGCTCCAGCATCATCATCTGGAGGATCTCGTTGCGCTTCTTCTCGCCGCCGGAGAAGCCTTCGTTCACCGAGCGGGCGGTGAATTTCCGGTCCATCTCGAGGTGGTCCATCTTCGAGTAGAGATTCTTGTAGTAGGCGACCGCGTCGATTTCCTCGCCTTTCGGCAGGCGCGACTGGAGGGCGGCGCGGATGAAGTTGGCGTTGGAGACGCCGGGGACTTCGGCCGGGTACTGGAAGGCGAGGAAGATGCCGGCGCGGGAGCGCTCGTCGACGCTCATGGCGAGCAGGTCCACGCCGTCCATGGTGATGCTGCCGCCGGTGACGACGTAGCCTTCGTGGCCGGAGATTACCTTCGAGAGCGTCGATTTGCCGGAGCCGTTCGGGCCCATGATGGCGTGGACTTCGCCGGCGGGGATCTCAAGGGTGACGCCCTTGAGGATTTCGGTGCCGTCTTCGAGGGTGGCGTGGAGGTTGGAGATGAGCAGGGACATGGGAGATTGGGACATTAAGAAATTGGGAGATTAAGGGACCGGGAGTTCGCCGCGGAGGGTGATCTCGATGTCGGTGATGAGGGTGCCGGGCGGGAGGTCGAGGACGTCGGCGAGGTTGACGCCGGGCTTGAAGGTGACGTCGTGGATGGCGCCGCTGCGCTTGTCGTGGAAATGGCCGTGCTCCTCGAGATTCGGGCAGAAGCGTGAGGATTCGCGTTCGAAGTTCACCTGGCGGATGACGCCGTGCTGCACGAGCGCCTCGAGACAGTTGTAAACGGTGGCCAGCGAGATGTTCGGCAGGCGGTCCTTGATCCGCATGAAGACGTCGTTCGCGGTCGGGTGGTCGCGCTGGTCCATCAGCAGGCGATAGACTTCCCATCGCTGGCGGGTCATGCGCAGGCCGGAAATCTCGGCCGGCATGTCCGGCGAGGCATCGGGGCCGTGGTCTGACGATCGATTAACCATAAGAGGTGGCGGAAGCTACCCCTGAAGACCGACCAGGCAAGAATAATTCTAATTTCTATTCCTAAATTGCTTTGGAATGCCGAAGGAACGATGGCCGGGCCGTCTAGCGCTGCCAACCTTCGATCTTGTAGATCCTTTCCGCCAATTTCCGTTCGGGACTTTGGGAATCCGGTCTGAACCAGACTTCGAAGCGGGCTGCATAGGGCTTGCCCCAGTCGCCTTCGTAGATCGTGAAGCCCGATTTGGCGCCGAACTTCTCGGTGGGATCGGCGGACCAGGTCATGCGGGTTTCCGAGGCGGCTTCGAGGCGGTCCTCGGAGAGCGGGGTGCCTTTGGTCACTTCGAAAGCCTTGAGGTAGACGACGCCGGGCTCGCCGGGATTGAGCGAGAATGCCACGCCGTAGATTCCCGGCTGCATGCCCTCCAGCAAACGGAAGGGCTCTCCGCTTTCACCGCCGAGCCGGAGGGCGAGATCGAGCGCCCGGCCCTGCGCCCGTTTGACGGAGGCCGCTGGGTCTTTCATGAACTCCGAGAATTCGGCTTCGAGGGTTTCGACCGACGCCCGGGTGACTCTTCGTTCGAGCGCATTGGATTGCTCGAAAACCTCCACCCAGGCCCCGCCGCATTCGATCATCACGCGGCTTTCGTGCATCCGGTTTCCCTCGGACATTTCCGGGACGACCGGGGAGGATCCTTCTGGCACCTGCTGGACGTCGTAGCGGCTCCACTGCTTGCGGTCGAGGCAGAGGAGTGTCCGGGTTTGGAAACCTGTCTCCTCGCCGAAATCCGAGATGTAGCCGTGGAGTTGGTCCCGCGGTTCGCCGCCGTAGCTCCAGCGGCGCGCGGCGAAACGGTTGCCCTGCTCGATGAACACATGCCCATCGGGCGAGGCCTCGATGTAGGCGAGGAAGTCGGCGGGATGGTCTGGACGAGGAAATAGCCGACGCTGAGTGCGAAGACCGCGAGGCAGGTGAGCTGGAGTGCCTGCCAGGCGGGGAGGAGGATGCACGCGGCCAACGCTGCGGCGAGGGCCCCGATCCCGGCCAGCAGGGGGAGCCACACCCAAGGCGCGAAGGGCGTTTGCGTCTCGGGTGGGATCGGGGTTGGGGACGGTTCCATGGAGACGTCAGAGCTTCAGCAGGGGCGTGAAGGGATGATGAAGTCGGGATAGAAATGACGCGAACCTGGGCGATCAAGGTTTCGCACTCGATTTGGGTCAATTCGCCGCGGCCGGCTTTTTGCCGCAGGGCGGAGCGCATTTCCAGTTCGTGGAGAGGATTGACCGGCGGCTTGCCGGGGATGGCATTCACGAAGGACACCGCCTCAGCGGCACGAGGTTCCGGAAGATAGAGCTTCAGCAGGACACCGGTGTCGAAGTAGCGCATCAGAAGCGCTCGGCTCGCAGTTCATCCAGAATCCCCTGCGAGTCGGGCAGCACCCGGCTCCCGAACAATGCTTGCTGGCGTGCCAGAAAGTCAGGTCTGGCGTCGACCGGCTTCGGCTCGTCATCCTCACGCTCCAGAGACCTCCGCCGTTTGAGAAAAAGGATGAAATCGTAGGTTTCGCGCACCAGCGATTCCGGCGCGGTTTTGATTTCATCGATCAAGGCCTCCCTGGCGATCAGGGCGGGAAACTAAGTCAGGACGGATGGGATGGCAAGAGTTCCGGAGCGGTGGGATGACCCGGGCTGCCGGAAGCGTGCCTCGCTACTCCGCCGGCACCAGCCGGATCACCCGGTCGGGGCCGTTGAGGATGACGTAGATGAAGCCGTCCGGGGCGTCGGTCACGTCGCGGACGCGGCCGATGTTCTTCAGCACGACTTCCTGCTCGACGACCTTCCGGTCGACGATCCGCAGGCGGCGGATTTCCTGCTGGGCGAGGGCACCGGCGAAGAGGTCGTTCTTCCATTTCGGGAACTTGTCGCCGCGGTAGAAGGAAAGACCGCAGGCCGCGATGCTGGGCTGCCAATAGATCACCGGCTGCTCCATGCCTTCCTTTTCGGTGATGCCGGTGATCGGGGTGCCGTCGTAATTCATGCCGTAGGTGATGACCGGCCAGCCGTAGTTTTTGCCGGGCTGGATCAGGTTGAGCTCGTCGCCGCCGCGCGGGCCGTGCTCGGTGCTCCAGATCGAGCCGTCGCGGGGGTCGATGTCGAGGCCTTGCGGATTCCGGTGGCCGTAAGACCAGAGGCCGGGAACGGGCGTCTTGCCGTCGAATTTCGGATTATCTTCCGGCACGCGACCGTCGTCGTGGAGGCGGATCATTTTGCCCTTCGGGTTCTCGACATCCTGGGCCTCCATCCAGCCGCCGCGCTCGCCGACCGGGAAGTAAATGTATCCCTTGTCGAAAACCAGCCGGGTGCCGAAATGAACTCCCGCGTCGGTGTAGAACTGCTCTTCGGTTTTCCAAATCCGCTCCTCATTCGTCCACCCGCCGTCCTCCAGCTTGCCGCGGACGTAGGTGGTGATGGTCTTCGGCTTGCCGTTCTCGCGGGTGCCGTCGGAGTAGCCGAGGTAGATCCAGCCGTTCTTCTCATAGTCCGGGTGGACCGCGACCTCCATCAGGCCGCCCTGGCCGTGCTCGAGCACCTTCGGGGTGTCCTTGACCGCGTCGGGTAGGAGCTTTCCGGCGGCATCGATGATCCGCAGGCGTCCGCCTTTTTCGGTGACCAGCTTGCGGCCGTCCGGCAGGAAAGCGATGGCCCAGGGGTTCTTCAGGCCTTCTTCGACGAGCATCTCGATCTTGTAGTCCTCGTGCTGCGTCTTGGTGACCTTGCCGGGCTCCGGCTTCGGGAACTCCATGCCCTTTTCCTTGGCCTGCTTTTCCTTCTCGCGGATGTGGATGACCAGCGAGCGGATCTGGCGGTCGTCGAGGACGGTCTTGAACGGCGTCATGCCGAATTGGGCGTTGCCTTCGCGGATCGACTTCAGCAGGTCCTCGTCACTGCCGCCATGTTTCCATTCGCCGTCGATCAGCGAGCCGCCGACCCCGCCGCTCATGTCCTTGCCGTGGCAGCTCGAGCAGAGCTGCTCGAAGACCTGGTCGGTCTTCATTTTCGAGTAGTCGGGACCGTCCGCGGCGAGGGCGAGCGAGGGCAGCAGCGGGGCGAAAAGAAGGGCGCGGGTCATGAGGTGGAAGGAGTCATAAGGGCGGCGGCGGGGATTTCAAGCGGCGGGCGCGCGGCGGCGGCGGCAAATTCCCCGGCCGGGGGCGATCAAAACTCCTTGTGAAAGGTCGCAACTTCGTGGCGTATGGACGTCTGATGAAGCGATCATTTTTCGGACAATGGCTGTTGATGATGGGAATGCTGGCGGCCCCGCTGGCGGCGGATAATTGGCCCGAGTGGCGCGGCCCCGGCAGCAACGGGGCGGTGACCGGCAAGCAACCGCCGCTCGACCTGGCGGACAAGCTGCTGTGGAAAACCGAGCTGCCCGGCCGCGGCTGCTCGACGCCGATCGTCTGGGACGGCCGGATCTACGTCTCCAGCCCGATCGGTGAAGAAGACGGCATGCTGGCCTTCGACGCCGCGGGGAAGGAGCTCTGGCGCAAGACTTTCGGTGCCCTGACCCCCGGCCGCGGCCAGCGGGTCGGCAGCTCGGCGAATTCCTCGCCGGTGACCGACGGCGAGGTGGTCGTGGCCTATTACAAGTCCGGCAACGTCGCCTGCGTCGACATGGATGGGAAGCCGCTGTGGCAGATCAACCTGCAGCAGAAATACGGCAAGGACACGCTGTGGTGGGACCAGGGCACCTCGCCGGTGTTCGCCGCCGGCAACGTGGTGGTCGCGGTGATGCAAACCGGCGGGGATTCCTATCTGGTGTCGCTCGACAAAAAGACCGGTAACGAGATCTGGAAGACCAACCGCAAATACGAGACCGGCGACGAATCGGGCGACGCCTACACCACGCCGCACGTGGTCAAGGTCGGCGGGACCGAACTGATCGTCACTTGGGGCGGCGACCATTTGACCGGCCACGATGCCAAAGACGGCAAGCTGGTCTGGGAATGCGCCGGCTTCAATCCGACGAAGGCCGGATTCCAGCGGGTGATCGCCTCGGCGGTGGTGAACGACGAGATCGCGGTGGTCCCTTTCAACCGCGGCGACGCGCTGGCCGGGGTCAAGCTCGACGGCAAGGGCAAGCTGACCGACAAGGACTGGGCGTGGCGCGACGAGAAACTCGGCACCGACGCCGCCACCCCGGTGCTGCACGATGGCAAGGTTTACGTGCTCAAGGACGGCGGTCCGGCGCGCGGGCGGCTGACCTGCCTGGAAGCAAAGACCGGCAAGAAGCTGTGGGAAACCCAACTGCCGAAAGCACCACAGGTTTACTACGCCTCCCCGCTGCTGGTCGGCGATCAACTCTACTGCGTCCGCGAGGATGGCATGGTGATCAGTGGCAAGGTCACGGACCAGGGCCTTGAGGACATGAAGCAGCATGCCTTGGAAGAAGGCGTGATCGCTTCCCCGATCGCGATCGGCGGCAAGCTGATCCTGCGCAGTGACAAGCACCTGTTCTGTTTCGGGGAGAAGTGATTGACTTTCCGGAGGGAAGGTGGCTCCTAGCTCTTATAGGTGTCCGCATCCCACCGTGGCAACGCCCCCTCATCGGGGGATTGGGACCGCATCGGGTTGAAGCGCGATCCGGGCGCGCGCGCCTTGGGCGCTGCAGCTTGTCCCGTGTTGCCATGAAAACCCGACTCATCCTGCTGCTGTTCACCGCCGCGCCGGCCTTCGCCGACCTGCCATGGCCTGAAATCTTCGACCCCTTCCAGGTCCGGACCATCCACCTGCAGCTGGATCCGCAGAAGTGGGAGGCGATCCGGCGCGACACGAATTTCTACGATCCGGTCCTCAACCTCCGCGAGCCTTGCCAATTGTGGCTGGAAGGAGACACCCCGCCGAACAGCCTGGCGACATCGATCACCGTGGAAGTCCGCCGCAAGAGCGACCCCGCCTTGCCGAGCGAGGCGGATCCGCAGAAGGTCTCGCTGAAGATCGACGTGAACGAATACGTCGCCGGCCAGACGCTCGGCGGCCTCAAGAAGCTCTCGCTGGAGAACGGTGGCGGCGGCAACGGGATCCTCAAGGAAGGCTTCGCGATGAACCTCCACCGCATCGCGGCGGACGCCGGCTTCTATCCCCTCAACTCGGGCAACGCGTCGTGGGTCCGGCTGGTGGTCAACGGCCAGTATGTCGGCCTCTACAGCTTCCCCGAGCAGCGCGACAAGGCCTTCTTCGAGAACCGCGGCCGCTACAAGCAGCACGCCACCTGGCTCTACGAGATCAACGGCGGGATTTTCCGCGACGACAACGTCAACGACACGAGCAGCCCGACCCATGCGGAGTTGAACTACTTCCCCTTCCGTGGTCCGAACGCCCCGCCAGGGAACTTCGAACAGGAGGTCTCCGACTGGGTCGAGATGCGGGGGATGCTGACGATGGCCTCGGTCGAGGCCTTCATCGCGAACAACGACGGCCTGTTCACCAAGAGCGCCTCGAACCAGGGCAAGAACAGCTTTTGCAGCGACACCCTGCCCTCCTTGAAGGAACCGCGGAACTACCTGGCTTGGGACCTCGACGGCGGCTTCAGCAGCACGACTTGGGACATCTTTGCCGGTGGAGGAGGTCAGGGACAGCGGCGATACCAGACGCTCATTTTGCAGCACCCATGGTTCGGCGAACGCTACCGGCAGATCTTCACCGAGCTGCTCGATGGCCCCTTTTCCCAGGCGTCGCTCAATGCGTGGCTCGACCGTTGGGAAGCGGGCGTCGGCCCGGCACTGGCGGAAGATCCGAACGCCGACCAAGGCCAGGTGGCGAACTTGCGCGGCTTCATCGCGGCTCGGATCCCGAATGTGCGCGGGCAGATCGGCACCATCATCGGGCGCCCGGTTTTCACTCCGGCACCCGGCGAGATCGCCGGCGGATTCCAGGTCTCGCTCGGCCACCCGAACAGCAGCGGCACGAGCACCATTCACTACACTACCGACGGCAGCGATCCCCGGGCCTACGGCGGCGCGGTCAAGGCCGGCGCGCTGACCTCCGGCGGGCCGCTCGCCCTGCCGCAGGGCACCCATGTCCGCGCCCGCGTTCGCAACGTCAACGGCTCGACCGTGCGCTGGAGCGAACTGAGCGAAGGCACCTTCAACCTCGCCGGTGCCCTCGCCTCGCTGAAACTGACCGAGATCCACTACAAGCCCCTCGGCGCCGCTCCCTTTGACGATGCCGACGAGTTCGAGTTCCTCGAGTTCAAGAACACCGGCTCGCAGCCGCTCGACCTCAGCGGCTGCCGCATGGAGGGCGTCGAGTTCCGCTTCCCGCCCGGCACGGTCGTCGCTCCCGGCGGCTTCGTCGTGCTGGTCTTCAATCCGGCCGCCTTCGAAGCCCGCTACCCGGGAGTGCCCTATCTCGGAACCTACATGCGGAATCTCAGCAACCGCGGCGAGAAGCTGCGGCTGACCAACAGCGACGGCAGCACGGTGTTCTCGTGCGATTACGAAGCCGGGCCGCCGTGGCCGCTCGGGCCCCTGGCATCCGGACGATCGCTGGTGAATCTTCAGCCCGCCGGCGATCCCGACGAGCCGTCGAACTGGCGCGCGAGCCGGAATGTCCACGGTTCCCCCGGCACCGACGACCCCGCACCGCCGTACGCCCCGGGCCTGGTCATCCACGAGATCCTCGCGGTCGCGACGGCGCCCGGTGAGGCGATGGTCGAACTGCACAACCCGACCACCGCGGCCATCGATGCGAGCGGCTGGTGGCTGAGCGATGCTTTCGATCCCGTTGCCGACCCGTCGCTCGCCCTGCTGAAAAAGTTCCGCCTTCCGTCAGGCAGCGTGATTCCCGCCGGCGGGCATGCCGTGATCTCCGGTGCCCAACTCCAGGGCGGCGCGATCCCCTTCGCGCTTTCGGCCGCGGGCGGCAGCGTCTTTCTCGCCAGTGCCGATGGCGCCGGGAACCTGACCGGCCACGTGATCGGACAGGCTTATGGAGCCTCCACGGCCGGTCTCGCCCAAGGCCGGGTCGCCACCTCGCAGGGCTGGGATTTCGCACCGCTGGAATCGCCGACCCCGGGTGCCGCCAACGCCCCCGCGCGCGTCGGGCCGGCCGTCATTTCGGAAATCCACTACCACCCGGCGGGCACGGGGAGCGAGTTCGTCGAGCTGCGCAACCTGACCGCGTCGGCCCTGCCGCTCGACGGCTGGAGCCTCGGCGGCGCGGCCTTCACCTTCCCGGCGGGCACGGTCATCCCGGCGGGCGGGTGGCTCGTCCTCGCCGACACCCTCGACGCCGCCGCCTTCCGCGCGGCCCGCGGGGTGCCCGCCGCCGTGCCGGTGATCGCCGCGACCTTCGATCTCGGCAATGCCGGCGAAGCGCTCGAACTCCGCCGTCCTCACCCCGATGCCCTGCTGCCGCCGCTCCGCGTCGATCGCGTCCGCTACAACGACAAGGCCCCGTGGCCGACCGAGGCCGACGGGCACGGCCGTTCTCTGGAGAAGTCCGCCGCCGGTGACTTCGGGAACGATCCCCTGGCCTGGCACTCCGCCACGCCGGACGTGTCGCCGGGTAAGACACCGTCCTCCACCACGCGCACCCTGATTGCCCGTGGCAGTGGCTGGAGTTACCACGCCCTCGGCCGCGACCTCGGCAGCGCCTGGCGCGGCACCGGCTACAGCGACAGCGGCTGGCCGGAGGGCGCGGCCCCGCTTGGCTTCGGCGCGGTCGTCGCCACGGCCTTGCCCTACGCGGCCGCGCCCCGTCCGGTCACCACCTGGTTGAGGAAGGAGTTTTCTCTAACAGACGAGACCGCTTCCATCACCGGCCTGACCGCCGAGGTGAATTACAACGACGGCTTCATCGCCTACCTCAACGGCGTCGAAGTCGCGCGGCGCTCGCTGCCGGCCAGCGTCGATTTCACCACGCCCGCCGAAGCCCATCCGCAGGGATCTTTCGAAGCGATCGATCTCACCGCGGTGAAGTCTCTTCTCGTGCCCGGCCGCAACGTGCTGGCGGTGGAACTTCACCTCGCCGGGTCTTCCGATGCCGATGCCTATTTCGACGCCGGACTGAACTACACCTTGGCATCCACCGGTCCCGCGGACGCGGACAATGACGGCATGCCCGATGCCTGGGAAAGCGCCGCCGGCCTGGATCCGGAAGACCCTGACGATGCCTCGAGCGACAGCGATGGCGACGGCTTCAACGCCCTCGACGAATACCTCGCCGGCACCGATCCGAATCTCGCCGCGAGCCGGCCCTTCATCTCCTCGGTCACCCCGTTCGGCGGCGGCTGGCGCATTGCCTTTCCGACGGTCACCGGGCGTCTCTACACGGTCGAGCACGCGCCCGACCTCGATGACTGGCAGCCGCTCGCGACCGATCTGGAAGGAACCGGCGGCACCCTGACCGTCGACGACACCGCGACCGCCACGAAGCGCTTCTATCGCGTGAAGATCCGACCCGCGCCGTGACGCAAGGATTCAAAAGCTCCACTCCGCGCCGAGCCAGAAGGACCTCGGCGCGGCGATGGTGCGGATGCCGTCGCTGCTGAGGCCGGTGGCGATTTCCTCGTCGAAGAGATTGTCGATGCGGGCATGCAGTTGGACCTGTTCGGTGGCCTGCCAGGTCGCCGCGATGCGGGCGCTGGTGTAGCTCGGGATGCGGCGGAGCGCGAGGGCGTCGTCGTATTGGGACGCGCCGTATTCGTAGCCGGCGGAGAAGGTCAGCGTGTCGGTGACGCGCCAGTCGCTGGCGGCGATCAGGCGGAGGTCCGGCGCTTGCGGGAAGGGCTTGCCGTCGAGCAGTGGCTGGGTGGTGGACTCGGTGAATTTGGTATCGCTCCAGATGCCGTCAAAGCGAACGGTCACCTCGTCGCGCGGCTGCCATTCCATGCCGGCTTGCACGCCGAGCACGCGGGCCTCGTCGACGTTCTGCCGCTGCGCGCCGGAGCCGCCGGGCGGCAGGGTGCCGAAGATTGCGGCGATCTGCCCGGGGTCGGTGATCGGGACGTTGGCGATGGCATCCTTGATCCAGTGATGGAACAGGCTGGCGTCGAAAGTCAGCTCATCCGCCGCCTGCCACTCGAGCGTGCCTTCGAGGCTGTAGAATCGCTCGGGATCGAGGCCGGGGTTCGCCTCGGTGAGGTCGTTGCGGACGCGGAAGGGCCGGTGGAGCTCGTTGAGCGTCGGCAGGCGGAAGCTGGTGCCGGCGGATAGGCCGAGGGTGAGTTCGTCTGTTAGATCGTGCGACAAGGCCAGCGCGAACGAGGGCTCGATGCCGTCGCGGTCGGGTTGGAGATCTTTCCGCAAGGTCGCGCCGTTCACCAGCGACTTCTCGATGCGGCGGCCGTCTTCCAGCTCCCAGGCATCGGCGCGGAAGCTGGCGTCGATCCTTGTCGCGTCGCTCGCCTCATAGCCCGCGGCGACGAAGAGCCCGGCCAGACTCTGCTCGCCGCCGGCCTGGCGTCGTCGAAGGAAGTTGCCCGCGACGAAGCCGGCGTCCTCGTTCGTTGCGCCGTCGGTCTTCCGGAAATCCGCACCTCCTGTGAGAGACCACGGGCCTGTGGGTTCCCATTGCAGCGTGAATGCCCCGCCGGTGCCGGTGCCGGGCACGTGGAACTGGTCGAGCGACGGTGTCTCCGCGCTGCGCGTGGCGTTCACCGACGTGAAGACCGACTCGAAGCGCCGCTGCTGGCGGTAGGCGAGCGCTTGCCAGGAGATCCCGCCGTCATCGTCCGAGGTCACCCGCAGTGCGAAGTCGAGCGCCTCGGTCGAGTTGCCGGACAGCGGCGTGCCGTTGCTACGATCTTCCTCGTACCAGGAAAACATCGGCTCGACGGTGAGGCCGGGCGCCGCCCGCCACGCGAGCTTGAGATCCGCGCCGTAGGAGTCGATCGCCAGCTTGCGGTCGATCGTCCCGCGCTGCCACGAGGGCACCGCGTAGAAGCCGTCGGAGTGCAGGCCGAAGGCCGAGAACGAGACCGCCAACGAGTCATCGTCCGCGACCAGCGTGTGGGCCATCGAAGCGGAGATCGTCCCCTGACCACCGCCGCCGACCCGCAGCAGGTGGCGCTCTTCAAAGGGCGAATGGGAGCTGAGTTGCACCACGCCGGCCGGGCTGGCATTGCCCCACACCGCGGCGCGGGCGGCGGGGACGATGCGGACGGACTCGAGCGTCGAGGGATCGTGGCGCGCCCAATAGACCCAGCCGCCGAAGGGGTCGTTCTGCGGGATGCCGTCGAGCACCACCAGCGTCCGCGAGGCGGCGGTCGCGCCGGTGTTGCGCAGGCTGACACCGGCCGAGGTCGGGTTGCCGAACAGTGAGATCTGGCGGCGGTAAAGTGAGAACGAGGGCTCGTTCGCGAGCAGCTCATCAAGCGTCCGCGGCGCGGCGTCGGAGAGGTCGGACGAGTCCCACTCCGCCAGCGTCCAACCCGGCAGGTCCGCCACGCTGCCGCCGCGTCGTTCTGCGAGCACGGTGATATCGGGCAGGCGGTCCTGCCCTGTCAAAGTGCCCGCCGTGGCGGCGAGGATCGCGATGGATGCCGTTTTCAAAGGTCCGCCGAAGCTCGCGGAAAGCGCGTCGGCTGCAATCCGAATCTCGGGCCGGGAGGTTCGCGAGATTTTACCGGCGGTTTACAACGCGTCGCACGGCCTTGCGGCATGATGGCGGCATGCGAGCCGTTCCGAGAACCCTCCTGCTGTCCGCCGCGTGGCTGGGCTTCTTCGCCGGCTGCGTGCTGATCCTCGACAACTCCTACCGCGACTTCGGGCCGGGCGGCGAAGGATTGTTCATTTCACAGAAGGACGCCGCCGCGCGGACCCCGCTGTGGATCCTCAGCCTGCGCGTCCATGTCGCGGCCGGTGCGGTCTGCCTGCTTGCCTGCCTCCCGCAGTTTTCCGGCTCCCTGCTCCGCCGCGTCCCGTCGCTCCACCGGATCTGCGGGAAAGCCTATGCCACCAGCGTGTTGTTCGTCCTTTGCCCGACCGGCATCCACCTCGCCCTGTCGGCGAAAGGCGGCTTCGCGGGCCAATCGGGCTTCCTGCTGTTAGGCATCGCAAGCTTCCACACCACCCTGCAAGGCATCCGCACGATCCGTGGCGGCGACCTGCCGGGACACCGCCGCTGGATGACGCGCTCCTTCGCGTGGATCGCCAGCGCCGTCACCTTCCGAATTTATTACGTCGCCTTTTTCCACGCCGGCATTCCCGACGAAACCAGCTACGTGGCCTCCCTTTGGCTGAGCGTCCTCGGCAATGCCGCGGTGGCCGAGTGGATCGTCCGCCGCCGCCCGGAACCCCGAACCTTCTCCCCCGCCATCCCGTCCATGCCATGAAAACGAAAACCAACATCCTGATTCCATCGCTCGCCGCCATCGCCGCGGTCACCCTGCTCCATGCCTCGCCACCGGCCGATGCCGTGCCGCCGCTGGAACTCGCGAAGCAAAAAGTGACCGTGGAGATCTTCCACCAGGTCAGTCCGCCCGCCCGGCCCTTCTCCCGGGCGATGCCCGTGCCGCGCCATACACTTGAATTCCAGCCGGAGTTGCTGGTCGATGGCGAGGCGCGGCTGCCCTTCGCGATCCGCCCCCTGTTGTTTGTCGTCCGACCGGGCGAACAGAGCAAGGTAGCCCCGCCGGCGGAGCTTGAGGGCTACGTCCGGATTCGCGACCAGCAGATCTTCCTCTACATCGCGGCGACCAAGCAACACGTGCCCGCATCGGAGCATCCGCGCTTTGCGCCGCCGCGGCCGCCGCAGGTCATCGTGCCCGCGAAGCCGGCGTGATCCTGTGGTGCGACGGCACGACGAAGCTTTGGCTTGGGGTGAAGCGGAACCTACCCCGAAGACTGTGGACCGGCTGGAAAGGCGATCCGCGGCCTGAAGAACCAAGCGGCCGCGTCCCAAGCGAAAGCTGCGTCGTGCCGCAGCACTCCATCGCCGCGACCCTTACTCCCACTCCATCTCGATCAAGGTCACGCCTTGCCGGGCGAGCGTCACCATCACGGCGGAAAGGTTCTCCTCCTCGATGAAGCGCGGCTGCTCGTCGACCGGTGCCAACTTGCAGGCCTGCTCCAGCTCCGCGATCTGCGCTTCCGTCGGCTGCTGCGGCGATCCCATCGCCTGCCAGGCGGTGAAGGAGTTCGAATGCGTCTCGTCGACCAGATGGCGGGTGATCTTCGGCACGCCCTTTGGCGCGCCTAACAGATCGATCCGCACCTCGGCGGCGGGGCCGCGGACGTCGTCGTCGTGGTAATGCCAGACCAGCACGGTCACCTTCTTGCCGTTCACTGATGCCAAAGCGGAAACGTCCGGCTTGCCGCGGACGCCGGAGCGGAGGAGGTCGGGCAGGGACACGGCGGCATCGCTGCTCACCGGGAGACGGAAGCCGTCCATCTTCGAGAACATGCGGAAGACGTTGAGCACCGGCTTGTCGATGCCGTTGGTCGCCAGCGAGCGGAAGCCGGCGAAGTACGGCTGGTCCTCGAATTGGAAGGCCCAGGTCAGCGCGCCCTCGAGGTTCACGCCGTGCTTGTCGGCGAGGTCGAGCTTCCGCGGAAAGCTGGCCGCGGTGTAGCTCGAGTACATCGTGCCGTTGCGATACGCGAGCTGCGGTCCCTGGCAGGCGGCGCAGCCTTCGGGATCGGACTCGCCGATGACGATCGGCGTGTCCTTCAACTCCGGATAGCGGGCGATCACCGCGAAGGCGCCGTCGATGTCGCGGAGCTGGTTGGCCATGCCCATCTGGACCTGCCCGCCGACATCGCGCGGTGCGCCTTTCGCATGGAACGACACGAAGTCGAGCGGCGTGCCGGTTTCGCCGGTGGCGTGGTTTTTCCCGTGCAGGCAGTGCTCGATGAAGTTCCGCAAAAAGTCCCCGCCCGCGCCGCCGGCCAGGTCCGGACCGCCGACCTTGGCGCCCGGGATGGCGCGGCGGACGGCGTGGATCGCATGGTCGTGCAGTTTGAAGAACTCGTCCCGCGTGCCTTGCCAGTAGCCGATGTTGGCTTCGTTCCAAGTTTGCCAGTACCACTTCAGCACCTCGTCCTCGCCATACTTCTCCGCCGAGTGCTTCGCCCACTGGAAGACCAGCTCCTCCCACTTCGCCCAGTCTTTCGGCGGGTAGGCCCAGCCGGTGTAGATCTCCTCGTACTTCGCGCGCGGCGTCCAATGGTGGCGGTAGGGCTCCGGCTTCCGCGACAGCGCCTGCGGCATGAAGCCGATCTGCACGTAAGGCCGCACGCCGTTCTTGAGATAGGCATCGAAGATCCCATCGACGATCTTCCAATCATAGACCGGATTGCCCGCCGCGTCCTCGGTGTAGGCATTGGTCGAACCCCACTTCAGCGCCGGCGTGCCGTCGCCGGTGACCAGCAGGCTATGGGCGCGGAAGAAGACCTCCTTCGGCTTCATCGACCCGAGGTGGCCCAACAACTCGTCGCCGTGCTTCATCGTCGCGTAGTTCGGCTCGTCCGCACCGAAGAAGCGCCAGATCGGCTTCAGCTCGGCGCCGGGACGTTCGACATCGACGCGGATCGTGACAGGAAACGACTCCGCCGCGGCGAGGCCGGCCAGCGACAGATAGAGCAGGGATTTTTTCAAAGTCATCGCGCCCAGAGTGGCAGTTTCAAATCCGTGCCGCCATTACGATTCCGACATGATCGGGTGATCCCGTGCGGACGCTGGCTGGCGGAAAGGGGAGTGAGTGACGAGGTCGGGTTACACCCCATCGCCCCGGGGGACATGCCGCCCTAGCGTGGGATCCATGAGTTACCAGAGTGTGAATCCTTACAACGGCGAGCTTGTTGGAAGCTTCGAAGAACAGACCGACCAGGAGCTGGAGAAGACCATCGCCACCGCGGCGGAGTGCTTCGAGAAGTGGCGGAAACTGAGTTACAACGAAAGGGCGGCCATTGTCTCAAAGGCGGCCGCCATCATGCGGGAACGTGCGGAGGAGTTCGCCCGGCCGGTGACGCTTGAAATGGGCAAGCTCTTCGCGGAATCGCTCGGCGAGGTGGCGCTCAGTGCGGACATCCTCGACTACTATGCGACCCACGCCGAGCGCTTCCTCGCGCCGGAGACACTCGATCCGGAATCCGGCGAAGCCGTCGTCGAGAGCAGCCCGCTGGGTGTGCTCTTCGGCGTGCAGCCGTGGAATTTCCCCTACTACCAGCTCGCCCGCTTCGCCGGCCCGAACCTGATGGCGGGCAATGTCGTGATGGTGAAGCACTCGGGCACCGTTCCCCAATGTGCCATCGCTTACGAACAGCTCTGGCGCGACGCCGGAGCGCCGGAGGGAGCCTATACCAACCTGCTCATCTCCCATGACCAGGTGCTCACCGTGATCGACGACCCGCGCATCCGGGGCGTGGCGCTGACCGGCGGCGTGGCAGCGGCAAGGGGAGTCGCCGAAAGGGCCGGGAAGAACGTCAAGAAGTCCACGATGGAGCTGGGCGGAAGCGACGCCTTCATCGTGCTGGAAGACGCCGATCTGGAGAAAACACTCAACTGGGCCATGTGGGCGAAGATGAACAACATGGGTCAGTGCTGCATCGCCGGGAAACGCTTCATCGTGGTCGAGGCGTTGGCAGACCGCTTCCTCGAAAAATTCACGGCGGCGATGGAAGCCCTCCAGCCGGGTGATCCGATGGACCCGGCCACCACCCTCGGCCCGCTCTCGACCGAGGCTGCCTTGTTGCAACTCCTGAAGCAGGTCGATGATGCCGTGGCCCACGGCGCCACCCTCGTGCTCGGAGGAAAGCGGGTGGACCGGCCCGGCGCTTTCATGCAGCCGACGATTCTAACAGACATCGAGCCCGACAATCCCGCCTACCGCGACGAGTTCTTCGGCCCGGTGGCGCTGTTCTTCCGGGTCAAGGACGAGGAGGCCGCCATCGCCCTCGCCAACGACTCCGACTACGGCCTCGGCGGCTCGGTCTTCACCCGGGACATCGGGCGCGGCAAACGGGTCGCCAGCCGCATCGATACCGGGATGGTCTTCATCAATCATCCCACCTGGACCGCGTCGGACCTGCCCTTTGGCGGCATCAAGAACTCCGGCTACGGCCGCGAACTCTCCAGCCACGGCATCCACGAGTTCGTGAACAAGAAACTCGTGCGCGTCGCCGCGATCGATTCCCCGGCCTGACTCCATCGAACATCTCATGAAAACGAAAGCTTACGTCGCCCGCTCGGCCACCACCGCACTCGCTCCCTTCAGTCTCGAACGCCGCACGCCGGGCGGGCGCGACGTAGAGATCGAGATCCTCTTCTGCGGGGTTTGCCATTCGGACGTGCACACCGTCCGCAACGAATGGCAGGGCACCACGTACCCCTGCGTGCCGGGACATGAAATCGTCGGCCGGGTGACCCGGGTGGGAGCGGAGGTGAGGAACTTCAAAGTCGGCGACCTCGCCGGCACCGGTTGCCTCGTGGATTCCTGCCGCACCTGCGGAAGTTGTGAAGAACACCTGGAGCAGTTCTGCGATCAAGGCGCGATCTTCACCTACAACTCGCCCGACAAGCACAGCGGCGGCGTCACCTTCGGCGGCTATTCCGAGAGCATCGTGGTCGACGAAGCCTTCGTCCTGAGGGTTCCCGGCAACCTGGATCCCGCAGGTGCGGCCCCGCTGCTCTGCGCCGGCATCACGACCTACTCGCCGCTGCGTTACCACGGCGTCCGCGAGGGTCAGAAGGTCGGCATCGTGGGACTCGGCGGGCTGGGCCACATGGGCGTGAAGCTGGCCAAGGCCATGGGCGCGCACGTCGTGGTCTTCACCACATCCCTGAACAAGGTGGAGGACGCGCTGCGGCTCGGCGCGGACGAGGTCGTGCATTCCAAGGACGAGTCCGCGATGAAGGAGCACGCCAACAGCTTCCATTTCATCCTCGATACGGTCGGGGCGAAGCACGACATCAACGCCTACCTCGTCCTGCTCAAGCGCGACGGCAACCTGACCCAGGTCGGTGTGGCTTCCGAGCCGCTGGCCGTGGATGTCACCAACCTCATCTTCGGCCGCCGGAGCTTCAGCGGATCGCTCATCGGCGGGCTCAAGGAAACCCAGGAGATGCTCGATTTCTGCGGGGAGCATCACATCACGTCCGACATCGAGATCATCCCGATCCAGCAGGTCAACGAAGCCTACGACCGGCTGGTGAAGGGCGATGTGAAGTACCGCTTCGTCATCGACATGGCCTCCCTCAAGCAAACGCCTTAACTCCCTTCTTCATGCCTGCCATCACCAGCCGCGAGGTCCGCCTCGCCTCCCGTCCCGGCGGAGTTCCCACCGCCGGGAACTTCGATCTAACAGAAACCATCCTCCCGCCACTTCGGGACGGACAGGTGCTCGTCCGCAACCGGTTCATGTCGGTGGATCCCTACATGCGGGGCCGCATGAACGACCGGGAGTCGTACGTCCCGCCCTTCGAGATCGGCAAAGCGCTGGATGGCGGGGCCGTCGGCGAAGTGATCGAGTCGCGCTCCAGTGCCTTCGAGGCGGGCGATGTCGTCACGTCCCGCTACGGCTGGCGGGAGGCGTTCATTGCGGACCCCGGGGAACTCCACAAGATCGACCGGCCCGTTCAGCCCTTGTCCGTTTACCTCGGAATGCTTGGCATGACCGGCATGACGGCGTGGGCGGGACTGACCATGGTCGACGTGAAAGCGGGCGACGTGATCTACATTTCGGGTGCCGCCGGTGCGGTGGGGAACGTGGCGGGTCAACTCGCGAAACAACGCGGATGCCGGGTGATCGGCTCCGCCGGCTCCGAGGAGAAGGTGAAGCAACTGCTGGAGAAATGTGGGTTCGATGCCGCCTTCAACTACAAGACCGGCCCGGTGCTCGAACCACTCAATCGCGCCGCCCCGGACGGCATCGACGTCTATTTCGACAACGTCGGCGGCGAATCCCTCGAAGCCGCGTTGTCCGCCCTGCGCTTGCACGGCCGCATCATCGCCTGCGGTGGCATCTCCTCTTACAACGACGAGAAGCCCCGGCCCGGTCCTTCGAATCTTTTCAACATGACGACCAAGCGGCTCACGATGAAGGGCCTGATCGTCGGTGACTGGCTCGACCGCCGGGGCGAGTTTGAAAAGGAAGCCGGTGCCAGCTATCAGGCAGGCCATCTGAAGAGCCTGGAAACCGTCGTGAAGGGGCTGGATCAGGCGGCGGGCGCGTTCATCGGTCTCTTCGATGGCAAAAACGTCGGCAAGATGGTGGTGGAGCTGCCTTGAGGGTTCCGGTGAGGCGCGAGAGTCCGGGTCGCCAAGGATCATTCCTTCGATGCGGGATGGAATGTTCCATCCAGGAAGGTCCGCGCTCTTGCTTCCAATTCTTGGCGACATTCGCAAGAACTCCGGGCGTCGGCATGTTTGGGATCAAGTCGCTGTCCCGGATTTGGCGATTCCCGCATCATTCCTTTCCGCTTGGTTCCTTCCGTCCATGAAGACTTCCTTTTTTGCCGCCGCCCTGCTCGGGCTTGTTTCCGCCGCCGCCGCGACCACCCGCGGCGTGATCGACCCAGCGAAGCCCGCCCGCCCCGCGGACGCCGTCCTGCTGGTCGGGCCGGAGGGCCACGACCTGATCCCCGAGGAGCCGGGGAAGCCCACCAAGTGGGTCTTCGCCGACGGCGTGCTCACCGCCTCGCCGCTGTGGGACAGTCTGGTCACCAAGGAAAACTTTCGGGATTTCCAGCTCCACGTGGAGTTCAACGTGAACAAGGCGGAGAAGCCCAAGGACCTGGAGGCGGACGGCAATTCGGGCATCTACATCCAGAAGCGCTACGAGCTGCAGATCCACAACTCGCACGGGATTCCCGAGAAGGATTTCACGGCGGCCTTCGGCGGCAGCATCTACAAGCTCAAGAAACCCGACCGCCTCGTCAGCAAGCCGCACGGCGAGTGGCAGACCTACGACATCGTGTTCCGCTCCGCGCGTTTCGAAGGGGACAAGAAAACCGAGGACGCGCGGATCACCGTCTATCAGAACGGCGTGCGGATCCACGACGACTTCGCCATCCCGCGCAAGACCGGCGCCGGCGCGGCCGAAGGGCCGGAGCCCGGGCCGATCAAGTTCCAAGGCCATCACAATCCGGTGAAGTTCCGCAACGTCTGGATCCGCAAGCTTGATCTCGACGGCAAGGCGAAGCCGGCGGCCAAGGCTCCCGCGAAGCCCGAGAAAAAAGGCTACGTGCAGGTGATTCCCTTCGAGGACATCCCGCCCGCCCCGGCCCTTCCGCCGGAGGAGGCGCTGAAATCCTTCCGCCTCCACGAGGACTTCGAGATCCTTCTCGCCGCGCACGAACCCCACGTGCAGACGCCCTTCGCCGCCGCCTTCGATGGCGACGGGCGGATGTG
The DNA here is from genome assembly GCA_044372775.1 of Haloferula sp. Classification (GTDB taxonomy): domain Bacteria; phylum Verrucomicrobiota; class Verrucomicrobiia; order Verrucomicrobiales; family Akkermansiaceae; genus Haloferula. The sequence goes on along the minus strand of JBIPNO010000002.1, from coordinate 81,641 downwards.
GGTCGTCGAGCAGCGCGGCTACATGCTCAACATGAACGCCGACGGCGAAGACGGCCCGCACGGACGCATCTCCATCCTCACCGACACGGACGGCGACGGTTTTTTCGACGGCCACAAGGTGTTCATGGACGGCCTCAACCAACCGCGCTCCATCGCCTTCTACAAAAACGGCCTGCTCTACGCCGGCCACGACGCGCTGGAGTTCATCGAGATCCAGGACGACAAGCCCGGCGCGCGAACGATGATCGATCCGGAATACGCCGGCCGTGGCAACGTCGAGCATCGCGCCAACGGCCTGCTTCGCGCGCTGGACAACTGGATCTACAATGCGAAGTCCGACGCCCGCTACCGAGAGATCGGAGGCAAGTGGGTGAAGGAGAAAACCGACTTCCGCGGCCAGTGGGGGATTTCCCAGAACAACCACGGGCGGCTTTTCTACAACGAGAACTGGTTCGGGATGAAGGCGGACCAGCTCATGCCCAACCTGCTGCGGCGCAACCCGAATTTCCCCAAGCCCATGGGCAACGCGGTGAACATCTCCTACCGCGACAAGCTCTTCCCGGCCCGCGTCACGCCCGGCGTGAACCGCGGCGGCGAAGGCGACCTCGACGAGAACGGCCACCTCAAGGCCGCGACCGCCGCCTGCGGGCCGGTCGTCTATCGCGGCGACCAGTTTCCGCCCGAATACCGCGACACCGCCTTCTTCTGCGAGCCCGCCGCGAACCTGGTGCGGATGCTCCGCGTCACGGAAAGCGACGGCCTGCTCGCCGGCGAAACGCCGCTGGCCGGGCGCGAGTTCCTGGCCTCCACCGACGAGCGCTTCCGCCCGGTGAACCTCTTCACCGCGCCGGACGGCAGCCTGATCCTGATCGATCTCTACCACGGCATCGTCCAGCACAAGGCCTATCTCACGCCTTATCTCAAGGAGCACATCGCCCGCCGGAATCTGGAGAGCGATCCGCAGCTCGGCCGCATCTACCGCATCAAGCACCGCGCCGGCCCCTTGGGAGAGGCGCCGCGGATGCTCGGCAAGAGCGCGGCGGAGCTCGTGCCCTATCTCGCCCACGACAACGGCTGGTGGCGCGACACCGCGCAGCAGCGGATCATCGACAACGGTGACCTGGGTACCGTCCCCGCACTCGCCGCGATGGCCGCGGATGAAACGAAGCCCCTCGGCCAGATCCACGCGCTCTGGACGCTGGAAGGTCTGGGCGCGCTCGACGCCAAGGTCATCGCCGCCGGGATGGAGGCGAAGGATCCTTATGTGGTGGAATCGGCGATCCGACTCACCGAACTCCTTGCTCCCCAGGAATCCGAAAGCCTGTTTCCAAAGTTGAAGGCACTGGGAACGAGGTCGGAGCGGGTGATCCGGAGACAACTGGCGGCAAGCCTCGGAAGACTGACGGGCGATGACACCTTGTGGCTGCTCAAAGAGGTGCTCCTGGCCGACATCGACCAGCCCTTCTTCCGCGAAGCCGCCATCCAAGGCCTCGCCGGACGCGAGGCGGGTTTCCGGCAAATCATCGGACCCGACCTCAACGACGCCAAGCTCAACGCCTATCTCGACGAATGCCTGCGGCCTAAAACCACCGCCGCCGCCTTCCCGCCGCCGCGCGACAACACGCATCGCGCTTCTTTCGAGCGCGGCGAGGCGCTCTTCGTGAAAAACTGCATGGCCTGCCACGGCGCGGACGGCGCGGGTCTGGACCTGTTAGGCCCGCCGCTCGCCGGATCGGAATGGGTCACCGGCTCTTCCAAGCGCCTCGCCGCGATCCTGCTCCAGGGCATGATGGGTCCCATCCGGGTCGCCGGGAAGGATTACAACCCGCCCTCCGTGATGCCCGGCCTCAAGCAGAACCCCGACCTCAGCGACACCGACCTGGCTGACATCGCCACCTTCACCCGCCATGCCTGGGGCAACAACAAGGACGCCGTGAAAGCCGCCACCGTCTCCGAAGTCCGCAAGGAACTCGCCGACCGCGACACGGTGTTCACGTCGGGCGAACTGGAAAAGGCCTACCCCTAGAACGGACGGGAAGTTACGGCTTTCTGCCGATCCGGTAAACGTGGGATTTGGTCCGCAGATAGAGCGAGTCCCCGTCGAACGCTGGCGATGCCATGAAGCCGTCGTCGAGCGGATTGGTCGCCACCAGCTCCATCTTCGCGCCGGTGCGGACGACCTTGGTCTCGCCTTCCTCGCTCAGGAAATAGAGGTGGCCGTCGGCATGGGCGGCGGACGAGGAATAGCGGCCGCCGATGGAAAGCGACTGTTCGATCTCACCGCTGGCGGCATCGATGCAACTGACGATGCCGATCTCCGACACGACGTAGATCTTGCCGGCCACGACCAGCGGCGACGAGAGCGTGGGGATCCGCTTGAAGACGTCCCACTCGACATGGGTGCGGGTGACGTCGCCTTTCAACCCGCCATCCAGCCGGACGCCGAGCAGATGGGCCTTGCCGAAACCGGTGTTGATGATGGCCATCTTGTCCTCGAAGAAGACCGGGCTCGCGGCGTTGGAATAGCCGTCGTAGGTGATCTTCCACAGCTCCTTGCCGGTGTCGGCATCGTAGCCGTAACAGGCCTTGGCCCCGGGGCTGACCAGTTGCACGCGGCCCTCCAGGGTGACGAAGCCGGGCGTGGTGTAGGCCTTGCGGAAGTCCCCGTCGCCGCGGATCAGCCCGCCGGCCTCGACGTCGCCGAAGTCGGTGGTCCGGTCGGTCTTCCACACGGTCTTCCCGGTCTTGCGGTCGAGCGCGATGAGGTACTGCACGTCCACGCCATCCATCGTGAGGATCACCGTGTCGCGATGGAGCGCCAGCGAGGAACCCGGTCCGCGGAAGTGGCGGCAGGGGAGATCGCGGCGCTGCCAGACGACCTTTCCCGTCTTGCGGTCGATCGCCGCGGTGCCGTAGCTGCCGAAGTGGATGTAGGCCCGCTCGCCATCGATCGCCGGCGAGCAGGAGCCGTAGCAATTCACCGCGTTGCCCAGCGGCTCCGGAGCTTCGTTTTCAAAGAGCAGCAGGTCGTGGATCATGCGCCCGCTGGCCTTGTCGAGGCAGACGGCGGACATCTTCCTGCCGTCCGCGGTGGCGTTCGTGAGCCAGACCTGGTCGCCCATCACGACCGGCGTGGACCAGGCTTTTCCAGTCACCGGAGTCTTCCACACGACGTTCTCCGCTTCGCTCCACTTGATCGGAAAGCCATTCGCTTTGCCGTCTTCCCGCGGCGGACAGACGCCATCACCCGCCGGACCGCGGAACTGCGGCCAGTCCGCGAGCGCGATGACGGGGAAAATTGCGGCCAACCCGGCTGCGGTGGCGATCCATCGATTGAACATCCCGGGAGGCTCTCGTCCCGGCACCGGCCTCGCAAGGAGGAACTTGCCGCGGAATCCACCGGCTTAGCCCGCCGGGATCGCAGCGTCGCCGCCGCCCAGTTCCCGCAGCAGCGCCCTGCCCGAAATTTTTTCTAAGAGCTCGAGCTCCGGCCGCAGCGTCCGCCAGGCGGGCAGGCCGTCGGCGACTTCGACACCGCAGGGCGTGCAGGAGCCGAAGCCGGGATAGCCGTCATCCGCCGCGGGGTCGCGGCCGGGGCGGGCGAGGGTGAGCAGCGGGCGGTCCGATCCGGCCGGCGGGCGCAGCAGCAGGGGATGCATCCAGCAGGACACCGGCTTCCACCACCAGGGGTGCCGCGCGGTGTCCATCGCGAGACGCTGGAGGACGCAGCGGTGCTGAGAATCGAGGAAGACGCAGCGGGTCTTCGGGAAATGCGGCGGGAAATCTTCGGCCAGCACTTCCTTGCCAGCCTCCAGCGTGACCGTGCGACTTTGGCGGCCGGTCACGGTGAGATAATGCTCCGCCGTCCAGCCGTAGCTCGCGAGAAGATCGCGATGCCCTTCCACCGCTTCCTCGATGCCTGCCATTTCCTCGTCGGTGAGAAGCGCGCCGTCATGGCAGCAGGTCGCGCGGCACTTCGGCAGTTCGCAGGCCTTGAGGCGCATCATGAAGGCCTCGTGGTCCAGCGCCGCCTCGCGCAACTGGAGGGACAACGTTTCCTCGATGCCGGGGTAAGCGGTGAAGGGCTCGTGGCCCGCGTCGGTCATGGCCCCGGTTTACCGGCTGATGCCTGGAATCTCCATCGGGAACTTGTCGTTCGGTGCCACCTCTTGCTTGAGGAGGGCGACGGCTTGCTTGATTTCTCCTGATCTGGTGGCTAGTTTCCAGCCATGAGCACCATCACGGTCGCGTTGCCCGACGAGGATGTCGCCTTTCTCCGTGCCTACTCGGCGGCCCGCGGGATGTCGGTGGAGGCCATGTTGGCGAAACAGGCACGTGCGCTTCGTGAGCAGCTCGAGCGTCCGCTTCATCCTGAAGTCGCGGCGGCCGCAGGCATCATCCGCGGGGATGTGGATGGAGTTGCCGAATCCAAGGCCCACCTCGACCACAAGCACAGGTGACCGTTACGCTCGACATCAACCTACTCCTTGACGTTTTCCAGCAACGTCAGCCTCATTTCCCGGAGTCGTCCCGGGTGGTTGACATGGTGGTGGGCGGCTCGCTTGTCGGGATTTTTCCCTCCCACGGTTTGACCACCCTTTACTACTTGGTTCGGAAACATGGGACGCGAAGCGGAGCAGAAGCCGCGATGGACCAGGTGCTGAAACACTTCCAGATCCGTGGGCTCGACCAAGCGGAGTGGGATCAAGCCCGCAAGCTGACCATGGACGATTTCGAGGACGCGGCGGTGGCGATGGTCGCGCAAACGAGCGGTTCCGCGTTTATCATCACCCGGAACACCAACGACTTCGGATCGTCGCCGGTTCGGGCCATCAGTCCCGCGGATTTCTTGGCGATGCTGGCAGCTACTTGACGCCAGCTTCGTCGCGAACGCCGGGAATCGCCATCGGGAACTTGTCGTTCGGTGCCACCTCTTGCTTGAGGAGGGCGACGGCTTGCTCGATCAGCTCCGGCTTGGCGGCGGCGAGGTCGGTGGACTCCGCTGGATCTTTCGCGAGGTCGTAGACCTGCCACGGGCCGGGCTTCTTGGTTTGGAGACCCTGGCGGATCACTTTGAAATCGCCGATCCGCACCGCGACCTGGCCGCCGTATTCGGGATAGACCCAGAGCATCGGAGTCTTGCGCTCGGTTTTGCCGGTGCCTGTTAGAAGGGGCCACAGGTTGGTTCCGTCGAGCGCTGCGGGGGCATCGATCCCGGCGGCGGCGCAGAGGGTGGGGAACCAGTCGGGGAAGAAGCCGGGGGTCTCCTCGCTCGCGTCGGCTTTCACTTTGCCCGGCAGGCGGACGATGGCCGGCACGCGGATGCCGCCTTCGAACAGCGAGCCCTTGTAGCCGCGCAGGCCGGCGGTGCTGTTGAAGAAGGGCGCGTCGCAGCCGCCGATGTGGAAGCGCTTGCCGGGGCCGCCGGGGTGGGTGGTGCCGTTGTCGGAGGTGAAGACGATCAGGGTGTCATCGAGCACGCCGGCCTTCTCCAAGGCCGCGCGGACCTTGCCGACGTGACGGTCGAGGTCGCTGATCAGCGCCGCGTAGGCGGCGCGTGGCCGGGGGTGCGGCAGGTAACCGGAATCGCCGCGATAGACTTCCGTATCCCATTCTTTCGGGTACTCGTTCACGCGCTCGACCGGCGGATGCATCGCGACGTGGGGCTCGACGAAGGCGAGGTAGAGGAAGAAGGACTTCGACTTGTTAGATGCGATGAAGTTCTCCGCTTCGGCGACCATTAGGTCCGGCGCATAGGTTTGACCGATCCATTTTTCCATCGTCACTTCGCCTTCCGGCGTCTTCGCGTGGCCGGGGATCGGCTTGGGGTTGATCTCGATCTGCTTGTCGTTTCTCCAGAGGAAGCGCGGGTAGAAGGAATGCGCGACCGCCTGGCAGTTGTAGCCGAAGAACAGGTCGAAGCCGTGGGCGTTCGGATCGCCGGTCGAGGTGGCGGGGCCGAGGCCCCACTTGCCGATCGCGCCGGTGGCGTAGCCGGCTTTTTTGAAGACGGCGGGCATCAGCAGGGTATCGGCGGAGATCGGGTGCTGGCCTTCCTTGAACTGCGGGAAGGAAAGCTTGGCCTGGCGGTTGCCGCGGATCTCGGCATGGCCGGCGTGCTTGCCGCTCATCAGGATGCAGCGGGCGGGGGCGCAGACCGGGGCGCCGGTGTAGTGGCGGGTGAGTTTGGTGCCTTCCTTCGCCAGTTGATCGAGGTTCGGCGTGCGGATCTTCTCCTGGCCGAAGCAGCCGAGCTCGCCGTAGCCGAGGTCGTCGGCGAGGATGAAGACGACATTCAACGCCGGTGCCGGCAAGGTGCAGGCGAGGAGGAAGAGGATCGGAACGGCACGCATGATGCCGGAGGCTAGGATGCCGGCGGGCAAAGTCATTCGCGATTTTCCGAAGGGAATCCGGCCCCGCCCGCCGTGGGGCCGGCTCAGGGCGGGGGAGTGGCGAAGACGATGCGGAAGAACATCCGCTCCGAATTCACCGTGACCGGATACTCGATGTGGCCGTTTTCATCCGACCGCACGGTGGCAATCGTCTGCCAGCCGTCGCCGGTGCCAAGGGTGGCCGAGGTCTGGATCTGATAGTCGAGATTCGGCGCGGCGAATCCTTCCAGGATGAGTCCCCCCGTCGTCCGGCTTTCCAAACGGATCGCGGAAGGCGGCAGGATCACGAGTTCAAGTTCGCCCGCGGCCGTGAACGGACTGCTCCATTTCTGGTCCTGATAGACCGCAGTGCCGGTCAGCGTGTGGAGAAAGGCGCGGAGGGGAGCCAACTGGGCGTTGGTGAAGGGGAGCGCGGGCCGGCGCAGCCGCGGGTCGAGGTTCGGATTGTCGGGGATGGCGGAACGGTAGTGGTTGGTGATCTGACCGAGACCGGTCATCGAGCCGTCGTGCATGAACGGGCCGTTCGGTCCGGCGGGACCCATCAGGTCGCGCAGGCTGGGCGAGCGGGTGTTGGTCAAATCCTGGCCGCCGCCGATTTTCGAGATGATGCCGTTGTTCCGGCTCGCGGGATCGGTGTCGAAGGTGGGCGGCGTGTGGCAGGTCGCGCAGCCTGCCCCGCCTTGGGCGACCGACAGCATGAACTGGCGTTTGCCCTGGTTTTCCTGGTCGGTGAAGTTCGGGAAATCCTGGTCGTCGGGCGTGGTCGCCCGGCCGGCGTCGTACTTCGAGTCGAACGATTGGATGCTGCGCACGAACTGGGCCAGCGATTTCTGGATGCGTGGCTCGGTCACCGCCGCGTCGCCGAAAGTCATGGCGAAGAGCACCCGGTATTCGGGGATCGCGGCGAGCTTGGTGATCAGCGCCGCGAAGTCCGGATCCCCGGCCGTGCCGCTGAAGCCCATCTCGACATGGTCGCGGATCGGTTCGGTGGACTGGTGCTCCAGGGTGGGCGCGCGCTCGTCCCAGAAAAAGCGCGGTTCACGTGCGAAGCGGGCATTGATCAGGCGCATCGAATGCCGGCCGGTGGTGCCCGCCACGCCGGTGCTGGCCAGATCGGGATCGCTGAAGGCGTGCGCCTGGTCGTGGCACGAGGCGCAACTGACGGTGTTGGTTTTCGAAAGCCGCTTGTCGTGGAAAAGCACGCGACCAAGAGTCGCTCCGGCGTCGGTGATCGGATTGTCCGGCGGCGTGTTGTCGCGGGTGACGTAGGCCGGAACCGGCTGCCTGGCGTAGTTTTCGAGGCGGGTCAGATCGAGCACGCCGGGCGGGGCCGCCGCGGCGGCGAGGGTGACGGTGGCGGCGAGTGCCAGCAGCGGGGATCGGTTCATGGGACGTGGTTTCAGGGGATGGAAGGGCGGACGGAATCGCCACCGGTCCGGCGGGACCGGTGGCGTGCAGTGGTTCAGGCTGCGCCCGGGCGGCCTTCGCCACCGCGGCGCGGGCCGTTGCCATCGCGCGGGCCGCGGCGGTGTTGTTTGCCGTGGCCCTTGCCGCGGCCTTCGCCGTCACAGGCCTTGCCGTCTTCCTGCTGGCAGCGCTCCTGTTGCCCGTGGCCTTGCCCGCCCATGCCGCGGCCTTGGCCGGAGCGGCCGGGATTGCCCTGGGCAAGGACGGTGCCCGCACTGAGAAGCGCGGCGGCGACGATGAGTTGGATCGGTTTCATGGTTCTGGTGGTGGTTCGGGTTGCGTGGCGGGCTGGCCCTGCGGGTGCCCCTTCACCTTGATGAGACCGCCGCTTCATGAATGGCCCCGCGGGGATTCGATGACAAAACTGTCATCTTCCGCCAAAGCCGCCGCCGGATTCAGTCCTGCCCCGGCGGCGTGGCGCGCTTCAAGGTCAGGCCGAAGCTCGTCCACCCGTCGCGGCTTTGCAGGAGATCGAGTTCGCCGCCGTGGGCGCGCACGATTTCCCGGGCGAGGCTGAGGCCGAGGCCTACCCCGTCGATGGTGCGCTGGCGGGCGGAATCGCCGCGATGGAAGCGGGTGAAAATCCGCGCCTGGTCGGCTTCCGGGATGCCGGGGCCGGAGTTGCCGAGCTCGAACACGACCTGTTCGCCACGCGTCGTGAGCGTGGCCCGGACCAGGCCTCCCGGCTCGTTGTACTTCACCGCGTTGCTGAACAGGTTGAGCAGGGCGGTGCGCAGCAAGGCCGGGTCGGCCAGGACCTGGATGCCGCGGCCGAGGTCGACCTCGAAGTCCAGCCGCGCCGGCTCGGCGAGCACCTTCATGTCCTCTGCCATCCCCTCCAGCATCGCGCTCAGGTCCACCGCCCGGGTTTCCGGTTCGAGCTGGCCGGCGTCGGCCCGGGCGAGCAGGAGCAAGCCGCCGATGATGGTCTTGAGGCGCTGGGTTTCCTCCAGCAGGTTGCCGAAGACTTGTTGGGCCGGTGAACCCGGGGCCGCTTCCTGGAGGGCGATCTCGAGTTCGCCCTGCATGATGGCGAGCGGCGTCCGCAGCTCGTGCGAGGCATCCGCGCTGAAGCGGGTGGCCTGCTGGAAGCTGCTTTCCAAACGATCCATCATGCGGTTGAGCACCTGGATGACCCGGGCGATCTCCGGGTCTTCCCGGGTGAGCGGGATCCGCTGGTCGAGTCCCCGCGCGGTGACCTGCTCGGCGGTTGCCGCGATCGTCCGCAGCGGGCGCAGCGCACGGCCGGCGACAATCCAACCGCCGATGCCGACGAGCGAAAGGGCCACCGGCAGCGACATCAGGAAGGCGCCGCGCAAGCGCTGCAACTCGGCGCGGGTCCGCTGCGTGCTCAAGCCGATGACCAGCGTGGTGTCGGCCGTCCCCATCATGCCCAGCCGCCATTCGCCGGCCGCGGTGGCGGCGGTGACGAAACGGGGAATCTTGGTGAAGGTCACCGGCCCGCCGCCGGGACCGCCGCCGGGACCCATGCCGCGCCCGCCCCAGCCGCGGCCCCCGCGGAAGCCCGCGTCGCCCCGGGAGTCCGGCTCCCCGGGCGGTGCCGCGGGATCATCGGCCAGCGGGAGCGGGAGCTTGGCGGCATCGAGGTGCTCCGGCCAGCCCGCGGAGGTGTGGAGCACCTCCCCGCCGGCATCCTTGACCATCAGGATGACGTCTTCCCCGTGGTCGTCGCCGAAGACGAAGCGGAGGCTCTCGTCGAGGCGGCTGAAGTCGCGGCGGTTGTGAATCCATCCCGGGTGCCGGGTCCCCAGCGCGCGGATCTCCGCGTCCAGCGCCGCGGTCCTTTCCCGCGAGATCATCAGGAATCCGGCGATGCCGAAGCCGACCAGCACCACTCCGGAAATCAGCGTGGAGAGCAGTGCGATTTTGAAGCGGAACGGCAGCACCTTCATGCGTCGGATTTCATGCGGTAACCCACGCCGCGGATGGTCTCGATCAAGCGGGGCTCGCCCTCGCCGTCGACCTTCTTGCGCAGGCGCTGGATGTAAACCTCCACCAGATTGGTGCCCGGGTCGAAGTCGTAATTCCACACCCGCTCGCAAATCTGCGCGCGGGTCAGCACCCGCCCCGGGGAGCGGGCCAGATGTTCCAGCAGTTCGAACTCGCGGGCGGTCAGCTCGATCTTGCGCTCGCCGCGGGTCACCTCGCGGGTCAGCAGGTTCACCGTCAGGTCGCCGACCGCCAGGATGCTCTGGCTGGCCCCCGATGCCCGCCGCGTGACCACGTGCAGCCGCGCGATCAGCTCCTCGATGAAGAACGGCTTGGTCAAGTAGTCGTCGGCACCCAGGTTGAGTCCTTCCAGCCGTTCGTTGAGCTCGCCGCGGGCGGTGAGCAGGATCACCGGCACCGCCATCCGGCGTTCGCGGAGATTGCGCAAGATGCTCAGCCCGTCGCGGCCGGGCAGCATGATGTCGAGCACGATCGCGTCGTAAGGGCGGGTGGTCGCCGCGGTGAATCCCTCGTCGCCGTGGTGGCTCACATCGACGGTGAATCCCTGCGCTTCCAGTCCCTTGCGGATGAAGGCGGCGATCTTCTTTTCATCTTCGACGACGAGCACCTTCATGGCGGACCGGCGGGGCGGTGGACCGGTTCTAACCGCGACGGCACCGGCGGCCCAGTCGGAAAAGCGGGACGGATGGAGATCCCCCGGCGACGTCTTCCGGCGCTTGCGGGTGCCGGCCGCGGGGCGGCCTTCAGCGAACCTCGAACCGGTAAGCCTCGCCGCGGGTGGTGGGCAGGCGGAAGACGCCGTCCTTCGCCGTCAGGTCCGCGGCCTTGCCGTCGGCGCGGGTCAGGGTGACCTGAGCGGGATTGCCGGGCAGGCGGAGGACGAGTTCCTTGCCGAGCACGGATTTCACGGTAGCGGCGGTAATCTTGCCGCGGTGCCAGGTGGCATCGATTTCGAATCCGCCGCGGGCGCGCAGGCCTTTGACGGAGCCGGTGGGCCAGCCTTTCGGCAGGGTCGGGAGGATGGCCACCTCGTTGGCGTGGGATTGGACCAGCATCTCGCAGATGCCGGCGGTGATGCCGAGGTTGCCGTCGATCTGGAACGGCGGGTGGGTGGTGAAGAGATTGGCGAGGGTGTTGTGGACGAGCAGGCCGCGGATCATCGACTGCGCCTTGTCGCCTTCGCCGAGGCGGGCCCACAGGGCGGTGCGCCAGGCCCAGGTCCAGGAGCGGCGCGAGTCGCCGGAGCTGCCGCGGGTTTCGAGCGACAGCGCGGCGGCCTTCGCGAGGTCCGGTGTGGCGCTGAGCGTGATCTGGTTGCCGGGATAGACGGCGTAGAGGTGGGAGGTGTGGCGGTGGCCGCTCTTTTCAAGATCGGGGCGCTCGGTGGTCCACTCCATGAGTTGGCCCCAGGAGCCGATCTGCGGGCCTAACAGCTTGGCGCGGGCGGCGGCGATTTTCTTCGTCAGGGCATCGTCGATCTTCAGCTCCTTCGCGGCATCGAGGGTGAAGGTGAAGAGATCCCACACGATCTGCTGGTCGTGGGCGACGCCGTCCTCGCGCGGTCCGTGCTCGGGCGACCAGCCTTTCGGGACGAGAAGCTTGCCGTCCTTTTCCACGAGGTGGTCGAGCCAGAATTCCGAAACGTCCTTGAAGACCGGCCAGGCTTTTTTTTCGAGGAAGCCGCGGTCGCCGGTGAAGGCGAAGGATTCCCAGAAATGGCGGGCGAGCCAGGCGGAGGCGGGCAGGTTCCACTCCCAGCCGTTGCCGCCGGTGGCGTTGACGGAGGTCCGCATGGTCCAGCCGGGCGTCTTCTCGCCGAAGGCCTTCACGGTGGCGGCGCGGCTGCCGGGGACGCTGGCGATGACCCAGTCGTGCAAGGGCGTGGCGCACTCGGCGAGGTTTGCCGGTTCGGCCAGCCAGTAGTTCATCTGGAGGTTGATGTTGGTGTGGTAATCGGCGAACCAGGCGGGTTGGTTGCTGTCGTTCCACAGGCCTTGCAGGTTCGCGGGGAGCGAGCCGCGGGAGGAGGAAAGGAGCAGGTAGCGGCCGTAGTGGAACATCAGGGCTTCGAGCGCCGGGTCCTCGCCGCCTTTCTTGTAGGCGGCCATGCGCGAGGTGATGTCGCCGGCCTGCGGCGGGCCGAGGTCGAGGGACATGCGGTCCATGAGTTTCGAAAACTCGGCGGTGTGGCGGCTACGAAGGTCGTCGTACTTGCGGCCGAGGGCGGTGCCGGCTTTCTCGGTCGCGGCGGGCGCGGGATCGGCACCGCTGCGGAATTTTTTCGCGGGATCCATCGCGTAGTCGGTGCCGGCGGAGAGGATCAAGGTCAGCGCGGAGTCGTTGCGGAAGGTGATCGCGTCGCCCCATGCCGCCAAAGTCCTGCCATCGGCGGTTGCGTAGAGTTGGGCGGTGTAGCGGAGGCCGTTCGAGAGCGCACCGGAGAAGGAGATGCCGCCGTTCGCATCACTGCTCTTTTCGCCATGAGCCCCGGCGAGGCGGACCTTACCGGAGAGTTTCCCGGTGGAGCGGAGATTCACCACGATCACGTCGTCGGCATGGCTGGCGAAGACTTCGCGGGTGATGGTCTCGCCGTCCTTCTTCCAAGTCGTGGTGTGGATGCCGGTGGCGAGGTCGAGGGTGCGGGAGAAGCCTTCCGGTGCGGCGACGGGACCGGCGGATTTCCCGAGGGCGATCTCCGCGAGCTGGAAGTGGCTGACGCCGGGGTTGGGAGGGAAGGTCAGGCGGTAGTGCTTCAGCGGCGCGCGGTTGCCGCCAAGCGGCAGGGTGAAGCGCTTGGTTTCCCCGCGGCCGGCGAAGGGCTGCTGGTCTTTCATTTCATGGAGAAGGGTCCAGTTCTTTCCCTCCGCCGAGCCTTCGAGGCGCCATTGCTGCGGGTCGCGTTCGGGGACGTCGTTGCCGGAGGTGAAGGCGTAGCTGGAGATCGCTTCGGCTTCGGGCAATTCGATCTGCCAGACGACGGCCTTGCCCTTCGGTTCGACGCACCATTTGGTGCCCGGGTTGCCGTCCGCCGCGGCGGCCGCGCTCTCGGATTCGTTGAAGGGAACGTGGCCGCTCGCGCAGGTGCCGGTGGCGGGGACGCCGGGTGCGCCGTCGAGCTCGATCAAAATGTCGCCGAAGTTCTGATAGGCGCCGAATTCGTTCACGTCGTAGCCGCCGGAGAGGTTGTCGCCGCCGGTCCAGAGGGTGATGTCGTTGAACTGGATGCGCTCGCGGTCCGTGCCGCCGAAGACCATCGCGCCGAGGCGGCCGTTGCCGACCGGCTGGGCCTGGCTTTCCCAGTGGGAGGAGGGGAAGGAGGCGGCGTCGCCGAAGGATTCGCTGCCGCCGCCGCTGCGGGTCGCGGTGGGCGGGGTGTCGAAGCGGATTTCGAAAGGACCGGCGCTGGCGGTGGCGGATAGCAGCGCGGCGGGAAGGGCGAGGCGGAGGAAGGGATTCATGGGTGGGGCGGGGAGCGGTATACGTCGGGAGATGCGGTGATTTCGAGGAAAAGCCCCGGCTTTTGCCATGGACTGCGTGCAGCCTGCTGCCGCTCTCGCCCGCCAGCCTGCTGGCGAAGGGAGGGATGGCTGGGGGGGTCGTGCTTGCCTCGCCAGCAGGCTGGCGGGCGAGAGCGGCAGAAGTCTGCCGCAGTCCAAGGAGGGCTTCCGGCAAATCGGGCTTGATGATGGATCGAGGCGGGGGGATGGAAGGGCTGCCCGATGACCACTCCGCCGCCCCGCTCCTTGCACGATCTCGGCTTTGCCGAAGTCGAGGAAGCGCTGCGCGCGTCCGGAGTCAGCGCCCATCATGCGAAGGCGCTTTGGCGGGCGCTCCACCGGGAGAACGAGCTCGACCTCGCGTCGCGCGACTTTTCGCCGCCGCTGAAGCAGTGGGTGGCGGCTCAAGTGGGCGAGGGAAAGACCTTCTTCCTCGATGCGCCCGCGGTCAGCAGCGAGACGCACAGTTCCGACGGCCTGACGCGAAAATTTCTGCTGCGCCAGCGCGACGGGCAGGAGACGGAAACCGTGCTGATGGGCTACGACGGCCGCCATACCGCCTGCGTCAGCACCCAGGCCGGTTGCGCGATGGGCTGCGTGTTTTGCGCGACCGGGCAGATGGGATTTGTCCGGCATCTGCGGCCGGGGGAAATCGTCGCGCAGGTGCTGCATGCGCGTCGGGTGCTGGCGGCGACGATGCCCGGCCGGCGGCTGCGCAACCTGGTGCTGATGGGCATGGGCGAGCCGCTGCACAACTACGACTCGGTGATCCGGGCGCTCGAGATCATTTCCACGGTGCGTGGGATCGGGATCGGGCCGTCGCGGATCGCGATTAGTACGGTGGGCGTCGTACCCGGCATCCTGCGGCTCGCGGAGGAAGGCCAGCCGTACCGGCTCGCGGTCAGCCTGCACGGATCGACCGAGGAAGAGCGCGCGGCCTTGGTTCCGGCGAGCAAGAAGTGGTCGCTCGCGGAGCTGATCGCGGCGTGCCGGACCTACGGCGAGATCACCGGCAAGCGGATCTTTTTCGAATGGACGCTGATCGCGGGAAAGAACGACTCGCCGGACACCGCACGGCGCCTGGTGGAGCTGCTGAAGGGCATCGATGCCCACGTGAATCTCATCCCGCTGAACCCGACCGGCGGTTTTGCTGGCAAAGCGGCGGCGGCGGGTGCCGGCCAGGAATTCCAGCGGATCCTGCTCGGTGGCGGCATTCCTTGCACTTTCCGCCAGCGGCGTGGGATCGACGTCGGGGCGGGGTGCGGGCAATTGAAGGCGGAGAAGGTGCGGGCGGGGCGGATTTAAACTTGAAAATCGGCGATCTAATCGTCAAATTTCAAGTATGAATGCGCGAGTTCCGCGACCTGAGATCCGTCAAAGGGTGGAGCAGGCGCTCGCCCGGAACCCGCTGACGGCGGTTCTCGGGCCGCGGCAATGCGGCAAGACGACGTTGGCCCGGACCTTCGTTCCGGCCGGCTCGCTGAATTATTTCGACCTCGAGGATCCCGCGGCGTTGGAGGCGATGCAGAATCCGATGACAACGCTGGGTTCCTTGGAAGGGCTGGTGGTGATCGATGAGGCGCAGCGGCAGCCGGGGATCTTCCCGGTGCTGCGGGTCTTGGCGGATCGTGAGGATGCCCCGGCGAAGTTCCTGATCGTTGGCAGCGCCTCCCCGGAGCTGAGCCGGCAGTCGTCGGAATCGTTGGCGGGTCGGGTGGAGGTGGTGGAAATGAGCGGCTTCGGGCTGGAGGTAGTGGACGCCGGAGAGGAGCGTCGGCTTTGGTTGCGCGGCGGTTTTCCGCGGTCCTTCCTGGCGGCGGACGATGGAACGAGCGACCGCTGGCGGCGGGAATTCGTCCGCACTTTTCTCGAGAGGGATCTGGCGCAGCTGGGATTCGGGATGAGCCCGGCATTGATGCAGCGCTTCTGGACGATGGTGTCCCACTACCATGCGCAGCTTTGGAATGCCTCGGAAGTGGCAGGCTCGCTCGGCATCGCACCGAGTACCGCCCGCTTGTATCTGGATGCGCTGACGCAGACTTTCATGATCCGGCAGTTGCAGCCGTGGCACGAGAACATCGGCAAACGTCAGGTGAAGGCGCCGAAGCTTTATTTCCGGGACAGCGGGATCTTCCACCGCTTGCAGGGGATCGCGTCGTGGGATGACCTGCAGACCCATCCGAAACTGCGGGCTTCGTGGGAAGGCTTCGCGTTGGAGGAAATCCTGCGGACCGCGGAGCCGGACGAGGCGTATTTCTGGGCGGTCCACAGCGGGTCGGAGCTGGATCTGATGATGATCCGCGGCGGGCGGCGGACGGGAGTGGAATTCAAGCGGAGCGATGCGCCGAAGCTGACGCGTTCGATGAGCATCGCGCTGGAGGACCTGAAGCTCGACGAACTGGTGGTGATTTACCCCGGGGCGCGGACGTATGAGATCGCGGACCGCGTGAAAGCATTGCCGCTGGGGCAAATCGCGACCATTTGAAGCCATGCAAATGCGCGAGGCCGCCGAGCGCCTCCTCTTCGCGGAAACGCTGGAGGAGAAGCTGCTGCTGTCGCCGCGCGATGCCGCGGACGACGCGCCGGGGCGGGCGATCGCGACGCCGGAGGGGCCGGGGCGGCCGCGTGAGTTGAAAGTCTGCGCGAAGGGCGTGCGGGTCGATTTTCCGGGGATCCACCGGCTGGACGACGACCGCGAGCGCGGGGTGATGCTGCATTTCCTGGCGAACCACGAACTGCTGGCGGCGGAGCTGATGGCGCTGGTGCTGCTGAAGTTCCCCGACGCGCCGAAGGAGTATCGGGCCGGGGTTTACGAGGCGATGCGCGAGGAGCAGATGCACACGGCGATGTATGTGCGGCGGATGAAGGAATGCGGGATCGCGTTCGGCGAGCTGCCGGTGAATGACTACTTCTGGCGGATCATCGCGCCGATGGAAACGCCGCTGGATTTCGTGACGCGGCTGAATCTGACCTTCGAGCAGGCGAACCTGGACTTCTCGAAGCACTACGCGGCGCTGTTCCGGCAGGTCGGCGACAATTCGACGGCGGCGGTGCTCGAGAAGATCTATCAGGACGAGATCGGCCACGTCGGGCATGGCGTGAAGTGGTTCCGCCGCTGGAAGGAGCAAGGGAGCACGGATTGGGAGACGTTCCGCAAGTCGCTGGTGTTTCCGCTGGCACCGGTCCGGGCGAAAGGCCTCGCGCCCTTCAATGCGGAGGGCCGGCGTTTGGCGGGGCTGGATGAGGATTTCATCCGCCATCTGGAAGTGTGCGAGCAGTCGCGGGGTCGGACGCCGGTGGTGCATTGGTTCAATCCGAATGCCGAGGGCCACGCGATGCCGGGTCGCTATCAGGCGGACAAGACGGAGCTCGCGCTGGAGGAGGACCTCGAGATGCTGATCGCCGGGTGGTGCCGCAAGGACGACGTCGCGCTGCTGCGCAAGCCGCCGTCGCGGGAGCATCTGGCGGAGCTGAAGCGCGCGAGTTTCGAGCTGCCGGAGATTCTTTCCGTGGACGATCTAACAGGCCGCAAGCTCGGCGGGCTGCGGCCTTGGGCGTGGACTCCGGATGCGTGCGGGGTTCTCAAGCCGCTGGCCGGTGAGGTGTCGCCCAGCGTGCCGTGGCAATGGCGGGAGGTGGTGCCGCGGGAGTGGTTCTCGAAAGAGATCGGGCTGCGGTTGGAGGAAGTACTAGGTTTGTCGGAGATCGCGGCGTTTTGCCGGAGCGAGGACGAGGCGATGGCGGCGGTGACTGTTTTGTTAGAGAACGGCCAGGCGCTGGCGAAGGCGGCGTTTTCCCATGCCGGGCGGGGTCACAAGCGGATCAACCGTGATAGCCCGCAGGAGGCGACGCGGAATTGGCTGCGCAACACGATCGCGGCGCACGGCGGGGTGACGGTGGAGCCGTGGCGGGAGCGGGTGCTGGATTTCTCCGCGCTTTACGAGATGGATGCCGCGGGCAAGGCGGAGCTGATCGGGCTGACCTGCATGGACAACGATGCCGCGGGGCGCTTCCTCGGCACGCGGGTTTCGCCGAAATGGGCGAGCATGCTCGACCCGGAAGTCGCGGCTTTCCTGCATCGCGAGGCGAGGGTGATGGAGTGGTATCAGGAGAAAATCCCGGCGGAGCTGGCAAAGGTGGTGCCGGGATACGTCGGGCCGCTGGGGGTCGATGCGATGATGTATCGCGAGGAGGACGGCAGGCTGGCACTGAAGCACGTCGTCGAGCTCAACGTGCGGATGACGATGGGCCGGGTGGCGCTGGAGTTGATGAAGAAATCGGCGCCGAACCGGTCCGGCCGGCTGAGGATTTTGCGGAAGGCCAAGGTTGCGGATCTTGGGGAGTTCAGCGGTGGGAGCTTGCAAGGCGGGCCGGTGATCTTGAACGACCCGTCCCTCGCCCGCGAGTTCCTGGCCGTATGGGAAGTCGGCGTTTGACCGACACGAAACCGCACCGGGGCCGGGGCCACGGTGCGATCGGTCAGAGCAAAATGATGTCGGGAAGCTCAGTCCTCGTCGAGGCCGGCGAAGCCGTCGAGCGACTTGGGCACGAGGACCTTGTCGATCGAGTGGACCACGCCGTTGCTCAGGACGAGGTCGGCCTTGGAGACCTTGGAGTCTTCGATCTCCACGCCGTCGCTCTCGACATCGACTGCGACCTTCTCGCCGTTGGCGGTCTTGACGTCACCGTCCTTGAGATCGGCGGCCATGAACTTGCCGGGCACCACGTGGTACATCAGCAGCGAGCGCAGCTTCTCCTTGTTCTCGGGGAGCAAGAGCTTGTCGAGGGTGCCTTCCGGAAGCTTGCCGAAGGCTTCATCGGTGGGGGCGAAGACGGTGTAGGTGCCCTTGCTGCCGAGGGTGACGTCGAGTTCCGCCGCCTGGAGGGCCTTGGTGAGGATGGAGAAGGTGGCGCTGTCGCGGACGGCGGCGGTGATGGTGCCGGCGTCCGATTCGGCTTTTGATTCAGCGGCGGGCTTCTTGTCTCCGGCTTCTTGGGCGAAGGCGACGGGAGCCAGCGGAGCGAGGGCGAGGAGCAGGGCGAGGCGTGTGAGTTCTTTGGTTTTCATGATCGTTGGTTGGTTGCGAATCCCGCCATGGAAGTCCGTGGGAGAGACGTTGACCGTTTTCGCAGCGGTCGTGCCACCAGCGGAAACGATCCCAACTCCCATGGGGCGAGTTGCTAACGACGTGAGACTTGCACGCAGGAGAAGCTTCCCTGGAAACAAGGGTCCAAGCGTTCCACTGCATGCACAATCGATGACTCTAAACAGGCGATGCATGCAGTCTGCATGGTCGCGGATCACTCCGCAGGAGGGCGAGCCCGCCGGTCGAGCGCCCATTTCAAGGCATCGAGCACTCCGGCGTAGGGCCTTTCCCGGCCGGCGTAGTGTTCGAGAACGTAGAAGAGGAAGTAGTAGAAGCGGCAGAAGGCCCAGACGGCGATGGCCAGCAGGGCGAGGCGGCGGAGGCTGAAGTCGTCCGCCAGCAGGAGTCCGCCAGCGGCGAGGCCGAGCAGGAGAAAGAGCCGGCCTTTGGAAATCAGGGCGGAGGGGCTTTTGAGGTCGCGGTTCAGGTCCATGGCGATCGGCGGGGGAAAGAAAAAAGGCCGGATGCCGCAGGGGCATCCGGCCGGGGAAGAACAGGCGGGATCAGTCGCGGTTCATGAAGAGGCGCAGCACGTAGTAGAACAGCAGGGCCACGCTGGCGAAGAGCGAGAGCGACGCGGCGACGTGCTGGCCGGGCGCGTAGTGATACATGATCTGGCTGGTGTTGTAGAGGATCGAGCCGGAGGCCAGCACGATCATGGCCACCGAGAACCACAGCCCCATACCACTGGCGAGACCGGGCATGAAGATGGAGGCGATGATGAGGCCGAACGCGACCAGGAAGCCGATTTTCAGCATGCCGCCGAGGAAGCTGAAGTCCTTCTTGGTGGTGAAGGCGATGGCGGTGAGACCGAGCACCATGAAGCCGGTGACGACGCCCGCCTTACCGATGGCCGCTGGATCGTAAAGCGTCGCCATCATCAGCAGCGGGAGGAAGATCACCGCTTCGGCCACGATGTAGAGGCCGAGTCCGGCGTATTGCATGCCTTTGGTGGCACCGCCGTAGGCCCACTTGTTGGCGATCCACGAGACCGCCATGAAGGCGCCGACGACCACCAGCCAGGAGTAGGGGCTGGCGCTGAGGAGGCCGAAGATGGCTTGCGGCGGGATGATCGAGAGGAGGACCCACTCCAGCACAGCGAAGAGCCCGATGGCTCCCGCAAGGTGGGTGTAGGTCTTCCGGACGAAATCCGTGCGGGTCTCCAGCGGCGCTTCGGAGACCGAAGCGACGGCGTAGGGATTGAAGGAAGAGTTCATAAGTCGGAGGATGTATGATGGATGAAGGATGGGGAGGCAAGGAGTTTTCCCGAGGCCGGCGGTAGGGCGAACTCGTTATGAAGTGGTTGACCGTGAACGAGGCCTTCCCAGCGGCAGGATGCAAAGCTGTAGGTAGTCCCGGCTTGAGCCGGACGAAGCACGGGCGGTGTCGTCATCGAGATGAAGCGGACTTCAAGGGACCATTCGTCCGGCTGAAGCCGGCACTACGTACCACGCGGTTCGGGCTCGCTCGCGAAAACGGGTCTCCCAACCCTTCAAAACGAGGTGGCCCTGCGAACGGTGGGCTCTCTCTAGAATAGCTCGCCCTGGGGCGAGGGCGGGCGCGGTTTCTTCAGCGGGTTCACGGCATCAGCGACCTGGAGCGACCCGGGCAAAGGTGAAAAGGTGCTCATTTTCCCGGCGAGGAAGGGCGCGATCTCATGGTCGGCGAGGACGGCGGGCATGCGGTCGTGGATCGGCTCCATCAGGACGTTCGGCTCGGTGGTGATCATCGAGAACACCGGCTCGGGATCGAGCTCCCACAGACCGGCGATCCACAGCAGGCCGCCGCCGGGGCGGGTGAAGCGGTGGGTCCGCTTGTGCCGGTCGGGGCCGGACCACTCGTAGAAGGCGGCGGCGGGGATCAGGCAGCGGCGGTGCTGGAAGGCGTCGATCCACATCGGGGTGACGAGATTGTCGGCGCGGGCGTTGTTGATGGCGTTGCTCCAAGGGCGGCGGAAGCCCCAGCGCATGTCTTTCAGTTCGAGGTCGCCGGTGACCACCGGGGCGGAGTCGGTGCGGCGGATCAGCCGCGGCGGGAGCTTGGCCAGGGCGGCGATCAGCTCCGCGAGCTGCGGTGCTTCCCGACGGCTGGCATTGGTGCCGATCTCGTAGGCGGTGCACATCGGACCGGTGCGGAAGCTACTTGGTCTCCTCGTAGGTGGTCTGGATCACCAGCGGCTCGCCGGATTTGCCGAAGGCGATCATGACGAGCTCGCGCTTGCCGCCGCGGAAAGTGAGCTTGAGGCTCCGGTTGCCGTTCAGGTCCATGGACGTGCGGCCCGAGGGGTCGAGCGAAAGCTTGATCGCCTCCCCCTCGAAGTGGCGGGTGACGGTGTCGAGGTCATCGGTGGTGGTGGCGGTGACGATGCCGAGGAGGCGTGTGGGTCCGTCCTCATGGAAGATGGCGGATTCGTCCGCCACTCCGGGATAGCGCGGGACCCAGGCGGGGATTTTCGCGAGGTCGCCGGGGCCGGCCGGGAGCGGGTTGCCGGCGGCGTCCTTGAAGGGGATCTTGCCCTGACCGATTTCCGAATAGCCGAGGGTGACGGTTTCGCCGCTGTCCTTGAGGCGGAGGGTCATCTGGCCGGTCGCTTCGTCGTCGGAGATCCGCTCGATGCCGGGGTGCTGCGTCGCCATCGCCTCCGCGGCCGCCTTGCCGGGATTCGCGGCGAGTTGGGAGGCCAGCTGGATGCCTTTCTTGGCGCAAGTGCCGACCAGCAGGCCGCCGGCGATCACCGCGAGCAGGGCGAGCCCGCCGCAGCCGATGCCGGCCCAGGCGAGGGGCGGCAGGCCTTTCTTCGCCGGGGGCACGCCGGGGGATTGGAGTGGAGGGTTCATGGTCCTCGGAAGGTCCGTGAAAAAGGGGAAGGCCGCAAGAACGCAGTCGGATGCCTCTCAGTATTGGCGGAGGATCTCGTCCACCTCCGCCTTGGTGCGGCCTTTTCGCTCCGCCTTGGCGAGGTAGAGCGGGTAAACGTCGGAGAAGGGCGTGGTGTAGATGCGGTGCGGGGTCATTGGGTCTCCTTCTTTGCGGCTGCCAGATGCTTGGCCGTAAACTCGAGCATCTCGGGTTCGAACTTCGGGGTGTCCAGCCAATCGCAATCGTATTTGTCGGACTTGGCACCGTGAAGGAAGGCCATCTTCAGAGCGCCCAGGTTTTTGGCAGCTGCCTCCTCGATGAACTTCGCCCGTTCGGCGTCATCCTTCGGCAAGCTGTCGGCGCCAAACCGGATCGCAATCCGGTCACCGATCTGATGCGTGCCTTTGACGGTTTGAATCACCGTCGCCCGGAGCACGACATCGGCAAAGGGCGGCTTCACGGCCTCGAGTGAGGTCTCGTAGACGCAAACCAGAAGGACTTGCCCGCACTCGTCGATGGTTTCCTTCAGACTCTCGTCATCGCCAAGGAAGCCCCAGCGGAGCGGGGATTCGGAAGCCGGAGGCGCGACTTCCTCGGCGAGGGTCTTCAGCGGGTGACAGGCGGCAGCGGCGGCCAGGGTGAAGAGGAAATGCCGGCGGTGCATGGTGGTGCAGAAGGATGAAATCTAGCGTTCGGAGTTCTCCCAAATCACCTTGCCGTCGTCCCCGGTTTGGCTCCGTTGCACGGTGAAAGGAATCGGCGAGTTCTTGAAGGTTGCGTCATAGATCGCATTGCCGAGCGCGGTCCCGCCGTCGCCGGGGTGAATCTCGATCGACAGCATCTCGTCCACGGAATCCTCGCCGACGCGGTAGTAGCCATAGCTGCCCGCGCTTCCGCTTGATTTGAGATACGCCCAGATCCGGGCATAACGCCGGAGCTTCAGGTCCTTTTGGTGTTTGGCCTGGTCGGGCTCAAAAGCGATGGCCAGAGGATGCGCCGTTATCTCCCCGATCCGGACGTATTCGCCCTTCCGGCTCAGATGGACCTCCCAAGGTCCGCCCATGGTCCCGAAGGTCTCCGGACCTCCCGACAGCAGCAGGTCGTCGACGCCGTCGCCATCGAGGTCGGTGAGAATGCGGAAGCGTTCGACGTGTTTCTTCTGCCCCGTGGGGTCGGGAAGGGGCTCAAGGGAGGGATCGGCCGCCGCGGCATGGAGGGTGGCGAGGATGAGGAGATGCGGGATGAGTTTCATCGTTGCGGGGAAACGGGGTTGCCATGGCGTTTCGTTCGGATGGCGGGAGGGAATCGGTTGCCAGACCGTGACCTGTTGGGAATCGCCGGTGCCCGGGATGAGATTGACGATTGATGATTGATGATTGATGATTTTTGATTGGGTGGGAGAGGTGAGAGCGGCTGTCCCCTTGGCCCGCGATGAGGATTGCCCCTGCGCCGGGGAGTCCGTTAGGGTCCGGCATCCGGGTGGGTCCGGGCTACTTTTGATGAACGACACGACGGCAGCGATCGAACGGAAGGGCTTTCTCGGATGGATCGAGCGGGTGGGCAACAGGCTGCCGGATCCGGTCTTCCTGTTCCTTTACCTGATCGTGGCGCTGGTGGTGGTGTCGGTGCTTTGCGTGATGGCGGGGGTGTCGGCGGTGCATCCGACGCAGGTGGCGGCGGATGGCAGCGCGGTGGTGATCAAGGCGTTGAGCCTGCTATCGCCGGAGAACTTGCAGAAGCTGCTGGGCGACATGCCAAAGACCTTCACGGCCTTCCATCCGCTGGGCTATGTGCTGGTGGTGATGCTGGGGGCGGGGGTGGCGGAGCGATCGGGGCTGTTCGGCACGGCGATCCGGGCGGCGGTGCGGGGCGCGCCGAAATACCTGCTGACGCCGGTGGTGGCCACGGTGGCGATGATTTCCAATCACGCGGCGGATGCGGGATACGTGGTGCTGATCCCGCTGGCGGGGGTGCTTTACGCCTCGGCCGGGCGGCATCCGCTGGCGGGGATCGCGGCGGCTTTTGCCGGGGTGTCGGGCGGGTTCTCGGCGAACCTTTCGCCGGGGCAGCTCGATGCGCTGCTTTTCGGGATCACCGAGAGCGCGGTGAAGGGGAGCGGGATCGAGAGCGGCTGGGTGGTGAACATCGCGGGGAACACCTATTTCATCATCGCACTGCTGGTGATCTACCTGCCGGTGATCTGGTGGGTGACCGACCGGGTGGTCGAACCGCGGCTCGGCCGCTGGACCCCGGATGCGGCGCAGGCGGCGATTTATGCGGAGGAAGACAAAGCGCTGACCGCGGAACAGCGGACGGGGCTGGTCCGGGCCGGCTTGGCGTGCCTGGCGGTGTTGGGCGT
The DNA here is from genome assembly GCA_044372775.1 of Haloferula sp. GTDB lineage: Bacteria > Verrucomicrobiota > Verrucomicrobiia > Verrucomicrobiales > Akkermansiaceae > Haloferula. Next base: position 57,949 of record JBIPNO010000002.1, on the reverse strand, counting down.
GTGGGTTTTCCTGACGCTGGGGCCGGGGACGCCGCTGCTGGACGATGGCCCGGGCAGCGAGGGCAAGCGCTGGTACGAGCTGATGAACCCGGTCTTCAAGTCGCTGGTGGCGGGCTTCATGATCCTCTTCCTCGCGGCCGGCTGGGCTTATGGCGCGGCGGTGGGGACGATCCAGGGTCACCGCGACCTGGTGGGGATGATGGCGGAGTCGATGAAAGAGATGGGCTACTATCTCGTGCTGGCCTTCGGCGCGGCGCACTTCGTGGCGATGTTCGAGTGGTCGAACCTCGGGCTGATCTCGGCGGTGCACGGGGCGGAGGCGATCCAGTCGAGCGGGCTGCCGCTGACCGCGGTGTTGGGATTGATCGTGCTGTTCACGGGGTTCCTGAACCTCTTCATCGGCTCGGCGAGCGCGAAGTGGGCGCTGTTGGCACCGGTGTTGGTGCCGATGCTGATGCTGCTGGGAGTCAGCCCGGAAGGGGCGACGGCGGCCTATCGGGTGGGCGACGGGGCGACCAATATCATCTCGCCGCTGATGGTGTATTTCCCGCTGATCCTGATCTTCGCACGGCGCTGGCAGCCGGACTTCGGGATCGGCAGCCTGACGGCGATGATGATCCCGTATTCGCTGTGGCTGCTGATCTCCGGCGTGGTGCTGATGATGGGCTGGATTTTCCTCGGCGCGGATCTGGGGCCGGGGGCCGGGATTGAGATGAAGTTGGGGGATTAGGGGATTGGGAGATTGGGTTGATTGGAATCTTCTTCTTTTGAGGGGAAGATGTGGAGCGAGCTGGTGTCGCTGGATTCGTCAGCAGGCTGACGAGGGAAAGCGGCAGCAGGCTGCACGCAGTCCAAGGAGTTCCGCGGTTAGAGCGCGTAGGCGTCGCGGTGGCGGAGGACGGGGTCGCCGGGGGCGGAGGGGTGGCAGAGGCGGGTGACGAGGTCGTTCCAGGCCTCGTGGCCTTTGAGGATCTCGACCTCGATGCGGAGGAAGTAGATCGGCACGGTCTGCTCTTTCGGCCGGGGGAAACGGACGGCGTCCTTCTCGGTGGTGACGACGAGTTCCATGTCGCGCTCGATGCAGCGCTGCATGAACTTTTCGATCTCCTTGCGCGAGAAGCGGTGGTGGTCGCCGAAACGGCGGCGGATCTCGAGGCGGGCGCCGAGCTTCTCCAGCCCGCGCTCGAAGCCTTCCGGTACGGCGATGCCGCTGATCGCGGCGGTCCATTTGTCCTTCAGGAATTCCAGCGGCTGGCGCTGGCCGGTGAAGACCTCCTCGAGGTAGCGCGGGCCGTGGGTGCACTCGATGATCGGCGCGACGCGGTTGTAGCGGCGGAGCTTTTCAATGAGGGCGTCGTTCGGCGTGCCGTCGCACTTGGTGATGAGAATGTAGCTGGCGCGGCAGAGATTCCGCGGGGGCTCGCGGAGGGTGCCGCGGGGGAGCAGGGCGCCGGTGCCGAAGGGCGCGCTGCGGTCGATCAGCACGATGTCGATCGCGTGGGACAGGTGGAGATATTGAAGGCCGTCGTCGAGCAGCAGGGTGTCGGCGCCGAGCTGGCCGACGGCGAAGCGGCCGCCTTTGACGCGGTCCTTGTCGACGACCACCGCGACGCCGTCGAGGTTGCGGGCGAGCATGAAGGGCTCGTCGCCGGCGAACTTCGAGTCGAGCAGCAGCGCGCGGCCGGTGGAGACCAGCTTCGGCATCTTTTCGGCGGGGAATTTCGTGCCGTCCTGGGCCTTCCAGTTCTGAGGCTCCTTCAGGCGGCGGCTTTTGTAGCCGCGGGAGAGGATGGCGACGCGGCGGCCTTCGTCGCGGAGGGTGCGGGAGAGCAGCTCGACCACCGGGGTCTTGCCGGTGCCGCCGACGGTGAGGTTGCCGATGCTGACGACCAGGGTGCCGAGGTGGTGCTGCTGTTTCCAGCGCTTGCGGAAGACCAGCAGGCGGGTCTGGACGATGGCGCGGTAAACGCCGGACAGCGCGCTCATGGCAAGGCGCATCATCCCGGCGCGGAAGCCCTTGGCGCGGCCGAAGATCACATCGGCGCCCCAGACTTCGAGTTCGGCCAAGGTTTCCTTCATCGGCCCGGCCAGCGGAACCCGGAAGGGGGAGAGACGCAAGCCGGGGCTTCGGAAATTGAACCGCCAAGACGCCAAGGTCGCCAAGATGGGAGATGGGAGAGCCGGTGTTCCGGCTCGACAGCGGGGAAAGCAGGGGCTGTGGGAGACGCGTGAACTTCACCTCTCGGCGAACTTGGCGTCTTGGCGGTTCCCCATTCCGGACGCGACCCGATCACCACTTGCCATCCGGGCGGGGCTTCCTTTGACTGGCTCGCATGTCTTCACCCCGCCACGACGGCCGCCAAGCCGACCAGCTCCGCCCGATTTCCTTCATTCCCCACGTCGCGCCGCATGCGGCGGGCTCGGTGCTGGTGTCGTTCGGGAATACCCGGGTGATCTGTGCCGCGACGATCATCGAGGACGTGCCGCGCTGGATGAAGGCGCAGCGGGTCGAAGGCGGCTGGCTGACGGCGGAATACAGCATGCTGCCGTATTGCACGCTTGAGCGGAAGGACCGGGACATCTCGCGCGGCAAGCTCGACGGGCGCTCGTCGGAGATCCAGCGGCTGATCGGCCGGGCGCTGCGGGCGGTGACGGATTTGAAGAAGCTCGGCCAGCGGACGATCTGGATCGACTGCGACGTGCTGCAGGCCGACGGCGGCACGCGGACGGCGTCGATCACCGGCGGCTGCGTCGCGCTGGCGATCGCGCTGAACGGCCTGATGGCGGCGGGCAAGCTGAAGGCGTTCCCACTGAGCAAGCTGGTATCGGCGATTTCCGCGGGGGTGGCGGACGGCCAGCCGGTGCTGGACCTGGACTATGTCGAGGACAAGGGAGCGTCGGTGGATTTCAACGTGGTGATGACCGAGAGCGGCGAGTTCGTGGAGGTCCAGGGCAGCGGGGAAGAGGCGGTTTTCTCCGGCGCGGAAATGTCGGCGATGCTGGAGCTGGCGACCAAAGGCTGCCGCGAGCTGGTGGCCTTGCAGAAGCAGGCGATCCTGGCGGCGGATCGCCCGAGCGGCGACTCGCTGGCATCCCTGGCGGCGGCCTTTGCCCGCTGATCCGCTGGCCGTCTTTCTTCTTGCAGCCGGAGTTGATGGGCGTAGCCTTTCTTAATCCCGGGACGCTCCCGTAGCGCCTCGGGGTCATAAAAAAAGGAGGGGCCGCAAGGCTCCGCACATAGACAACAAAACCGTAACCAAACACATGAAAACCAATCGCAAACAACCCAGTGGCTTCACCTTGGTGGAGCTGCTCGTGGTGATCGTGATCATCGCGGCCCTCGCGGGTCTCGCGCTGCCCACGATCCTGAAGAACAAGTCGCTGGCCGACCGCACCGAGGCGACCAGCAACGCCCGGCAGATCGGTCTGGTGCTGTTCGCATTCGATGACGAATACGGCAGCTTCCCGGGCAACGACACCGCGGAAGACGTGAAGCAGTCCACCGGCACCGCGCTCGACTTCGGCGGAACGTTCTCGAACGACTACTTCCGCCAGCTGATCGCGACGGTCGGCAAGTCGGAGAAGATCTTCTGGGCGAAGACCCCCTACTCGAAGCGCAAGCCCGACGACATCGTCGAGCCCGGCAAGGCTCTGGAAGCCGGTGAAGTGGGCTTCGGCTACGTGATGGCCACCCAGACCGAAGGACAGAGCTCCAGCGGCGAAGGCAACCGCCCCGTGGTGGTGACTCCGCTCTACAAGGCCCAGTCCAACTGGGAGTTCGATCCCGAAGCCTTTGGTGAGAAGGCCATCGTGCTCCGTCTCGACAGCAGCGCCACCGCCGAAACCATCCGAACCGACAACCGCTTCGTGAACATCGGCGAAAACCGCTTCCTGCAGACCACCGGTGACAACACCCCCTGGGGCTCCGACCTGAACCCGATCCTGCGCGCTCCGCAGACCAAGGGCCAGTAATCCGCCCCGGGTGACAGCACCCGAAGTTTCCAGCCGGGAGGTCCGCGAGGGCCTCCCGGTTTTTTGTTTGCCCGGATGCCCGGCCCGGACGAGGGATGGCGCGTCATGACCGAGACCCCTTCCCGTTCCTTCCTTCCCTACCCGGCTTCCACCCTGAGCCCGCGAATCGTCCCGACCGATCTCAGCTCGTTCAAGTCGCGCGGGATCTCCGAGGTGGAGCGGGATTTGCAGCAGAAGCTGGTGGAGCTGCGGGAGCAGTATTTGAAGGCGATCGACCACTTCAACTGGAACAAGCTGGTCTATGAGGCGCAGATCCAGTTCGAGCCGGTGGTCGGGGAAACCTACCACCTTTACCAGTCGGCGGGCCGGCGGATGCTTTCAATGATCGCGCCGGAACAGTGGGCGATGCGCCATTTGGCCACCTTCCGGCTGAACGTCGACCGCCAGTGGCAGCTCGTCTCGGCGGGCGAAGGGGTGGATCCACGGACGCTTTTCAGCTCCTGACCGAGGCGGGCAGCGCTTCGAGCTCGAGGCCGAGCAGGCAGACGTCGTCGTCGAAATGATGGCCCTCCGAGTAGTGGAGGACGCGGTCGAGGACGAGGTCGAGCATGCCTTCCAAGGTGGCGTCGCGGCAATCGGCGGCGGTTTCCATCAGGCGCTTTTCGAGGAAGGGTTCGCCGTTCTCGTTCTCGGCTTCGAGGATGCCGTCGGTGAACAGCAGCAGGCGCTGGACGTCCGCCAGCGGGACCTCGCCGGCGGGGTAGTCGGCCTTGGCGATCAGGCCGAGGCCGGGTCCCTTTTCCTTGCGGGTGGCGGCGAGCTGGCGGACGCCGGAGGGGCCGGTGGCGACGGCGCCCGGGTGGCCGGCGCAGGCGTAGCGCAGGGTGCCGGCACCGAGGTCGATCACGGCGTAGAAGGCGGTGGCGAACATCGTCGCGCCGGCGCGGTCGAGGATCGAGTTCAGCCCGTTGTTCAGGCCGCGCAGGAAGGCGGAGGGATCGGCGGCGCTGCGGCGTTGCTTTTCCAGCAGCCCGCGGAGCATGGCGACGACCAGCGCCGAGCGGACCCCGTGGCCCATCACGTCGCAGATCAGCACGCCGGCGGTGTTCTCGGAAATGCGCAGGATCTCGAAGAAATCGCCCGCCATGCCGGAGATCGGCAGGTAGCGGGAGCCGAAGCGCAGGGCCAGCGAGCCGTCGGAAATTTCCGGGAACGATGAGCTGGCAAGCGTCTGCTGGATCTCCCGGGCGAGCTGGAGTTCCTCCTCGTAAGCCTGGTTTCGCACCTGGAGTTCACCGGCCAGGGCGGTGGCTTCCTGCTGGGCTTCAACCAGTTCGGTGACGTCGCTGGAAACCCCGAAGGTGCCCTTGATCCGGCCGGTGCGGTCGATCCACGGGAACTTGGAGGTCAGCACCCAGGTCACCTTGCCCCCTTCGCGGACCTCGCGTTCCAGCTTGCCGGTGATCGCCTGGCCGCTGGCCATGATCTGTTGCTCGTCGGCTTCGGCTTCCTTCCAGTGGGCGGAGGCGAAGAAGTCGCGGTCGTGCTTGCCGATGACGACCGCCGGGCTGATTTGGCCGTTCCACTCGGCCATCTGGCGGTTCACCAGGACGAAGCGGGAGTCGAGGTCCTTGAAGTAGATTTGCAGCGGCACGCAGTCGATCAGGGTGCGCAGGATGTGCCGCTCTTCCTCGATCTGCGCTTCGGCCTGCTTGCGCAGGGAGATGTCGATCATCGAGCCGGCGATCCTTTGCGCCCGGCCGTCCCGGGAGCGGACCACCGAGCCGCGGATCCGCAGCCAGCGCCAGAGGTCGCCGCCGGTTTGCAGGCGGCAGTCGATGGCGAACAACTCCGGGCCGGCGGGGTCGAGCGCGTTTTTCAGCGCCTGACTGAAGCGGAACCGGTCGTCCGGGTGGACCATCGGGTGGGGCTCCAGGAAAATGTTCGGCGCGGAGGACTGGCTGGACTCCAGGAATTCGAGGATCCGCCGGGAGTAGTAGATGTCATCCCTGCCCACCCACCAGTCCCAGATCCCCTCGTTGGAGGCCTTCAACGCGAGGACCAGCCGTTCCGCGTCCTCACTTCCGTTGCCTGCGCTTTCCGACCCGTTCATCGATGATCAGACAATCACCGCGCTGGCCACCCGGCAATCCCTCATTGGCGGGGAACAACGCCCGCCGCCGTCAGCGCGGCCGCGGGAGCAGGGGCAGCAGGTCCTTGAAGAAGGTGTCGTCCTCGATGTCGGTGTAGACCATGCCGCCGGGGCCGAAGTATTTCCACTCGTGGCAGCCGTAGCAGATCTGCAGGACGCGGCGCTTGCCGCCCTTGGTCCAGACCAGCGCGTAGTCCGGGTGGAAGCCGGCGCAGGAGGTCTTCAGGGCAAGCCCCTCGTGGGAAGCCGAGCGCTTGTAGATTTCCAGCACCTTCCAGGCGGTGTCCGGCTTGGTCTCGACCGGCGTGGCGTGGAACTTGAAGTCTTCGAACTCGACCCAGCCGCCCTTTTTGACCTGGCGGTCGTAAACGCCCTTGCGCGAGACCGGGTGGACCAGCCCACGGTAGATCTTCACGTCGTTGGCGGACTTGAGGATGTCCACCTCCGCGCCCCACTGCGCGTGCATTTCGGACTCGCGCATCGGGATGCCGCCCTTCCAGCAGGTCTTGGTGACGCAGGAGGTGGAAAGCAGGGCGATCGCGAGGGCGGCGAGTTTCATCGGAGGGGAACGATAGCAGGCCCGCGGCGTCTGTCACGTTCCGGGAGCTCTCCCATGGACTGCGGCAGCCTGCTGCCGCTCTCTCTTCGCCAGCCTGCTGGCGAAGCGGTTCTCTTCTCCCTGACTCGCCAGCAGGCTGGCGGTCTGAAAGCGGCAGCGGGCTGCCGCAGTCCAAGGAGCGGAGCTCAACCGGCGGAAAAGAGGGCCAAGCGGCGGTCGACCGACTTGCCCGGGGCTTCGGGCAGCGGGCGGCTGTGCGGGTGGGGGAGGTCGGCCCGCCGGAGCGCCCCGCATTGCAGCAGGCAGGCGCTGGCGAGGTCGTGCTCGCGGTCGAAATACGAGGTGATCGCCAGCAGGCCACCGGGCGTCAGGGCACCCAGCGCGTTGCGGTAGAGCTGCTCCCAGACGGCGGGGTCGTGCCAGTAGTTCTGATGCCGGATGAAGATGAAGTCGAAGGGCGGGAGCTGCTTCATGCGGTCGGTCCGCGAGGCATCCCCGGCGCGGAAATCGAGCTGCCAGCCCGGCGGCGCGGCCGGCAGCCAGCGGGCCTTGGCCTCGGCGATCTCCGGCGGGCGGAGGTCGATCCCCAGATAAAACAGCTCCGCCGCCAGCGGGGCCACGGCGGCGAGCAGCACGCCGGACTCGTCGGCCCGGCCGCAGGCGAGGTTCAGCACCGCGGGCTTGGCCGGGGCGTCCCAGCCGGCCGCCCGCAGCCCGAGGCCGAGCAAGGTGCCGAGCCGGCGGACATCGGCCCCGATGCCGGGAAAGGTGAAAGGAAGGGCGGGCTGCAAGCCGGTGCAGTCAGCCGTGGAGCGATGAAGATTTCAAGTTTGTCTTCCCCCGCCGGGCTTGTTACCTCACTCCCTTTCCGCCCGAAATCCTGCGCCTCATGGTTCCCAGCACCTCGCCCGTCCATCCCGTCGATCCCGCCCTGCAGGAGTCGATCGCCCACATTGCCAACCAGTTCGCGATCGAGGGGGACTTCCTCTACGGCGAGGAAATCGAGAGCGGCCACATCAACTCCACCTACCGCGCGTCCTTCGAGACCGCCAGCGGCGCGATCCACCGCTACATCCTGCAGCGGATCAACGAGAAGGTCTTCAAGGACCCGGTCGCGGTGATGCGCAACGTCGAGTGCGTGACCCGCCACATCAACTGGAAGGTGCTGCGCGTGAAGAAGGACCTCGGCGGCCAGACCTTGAACCTCTACCCCGGCCGCGGCGGAAAGTCCTGGGTGCTCGGGCCGAACGGCGGCGTCTGGCGTTGCTACAACTCGATCGAGGGCTGCGTGACCTACGACATCGTCGAAAACACCCGCCAGGCCTACCAGGCGGCGCGCGCCTTCGGGTCGTTCCAGGACCTGGTCAGCGACCTGCCGGCCAGCGAGATCGAGGAGACGATCCCCGATTTCCACCACACCCGGAAGCGCTTCGAGCGGCTGATGCGGGTGGCCGACGCCGACCCGCACGGCCGCGCCGGCAGCGTGGCGGAGGAGATCGACTTCGTCCGCCGCCGCGAGGCCGATGTGAACGTGGTGCTCGACCTGCTGGCCCACCAGCACATCCCGCGCCGCATCACCCACAACGACACCAAGATCAACAACGTGATGATCGACGCCGACTCCGACGCCGCTGTCTGCGTGATCGACCTCGACACGGTGATGCCCGGGGCCTCGCTCTACGACTTCGGCGACCTGGTCCGCACCGCCACCAGCCCGGCGGCGGAGGACGAGCGCGACTTGTCGAAGGTCGTCATGCAGATGCCGATGTTCGAAGCGCTGGTCGACGGCTACCTGGATGCCGCGAATGATTTCCTCAACGACGCCGAGGCCGAGCATCTCGCCTTCAGCGGCAAGTTGATCACGCTGGAGACCGGCATCCGTTTCCTGACCGACTTCCTCGAGGGCGACGGCTACTTCAAGATCCACCGCGAAGGCCACAACCTCGACCGCTGCCGCACGCAGTTCAAGCTGGTCGCGGAGATCGAGCGCCAGCAGCCGGCGATGGAGAAATTCGTCGGCAAGGTGCGCAAGGGGAAGCGGTAGGGTATCACCGCGTCAGCGTCATCACGCACTCGAGGTGCCGGGTATGCGGGAACAGGTCGAAGGGCTGGACTTTTTCCAGCTTGAAGCCGCCGGCCTGGAGGATCGCGAGGTCGCGGACCTGGGTGGCGGGGTCGCAGGAGACATAGACGACCCGCGCCGGGGCGAAGGCGATGAGCTGGTCGAGGAATTCCGGCGAGCAGCCCTTGCGCGGCGGATCGATCAGCACCGCGGTCTCGGCGGCGGGGAAGTCGATGTCGGCGAAGATCGCCTCGGCCGAGGCGGCGAGGAAGCGGGCGTTGGCGATGCCGTTGGACTCCGCGTTGCGGCGCGCCCAGTCGGTCGCGGCCTCGCTGACCTCGACGCCGGCGACTTGCTCGAAGTGCCGGGCCAGCGTCAGCGCGAAGAGGCCGGAGCCGCAGTAGGCGTCCACCAGGAAACGCGCGCCGCCCGCCTTGGCCTCCGCCGCGGCGTGGGCGGTGAAGGCGGGGAGGATGAAGGGGTTGTTCTGGAAAAACTCGCCGGCCAGGAAGTCGAAGGAGAGATCGCCGACGTGTTCGGTCACCACCGCGTTCGGATTCGTCTCCACCCGGCCCCCGGTGGCGCGCAGCAGCAGGGTCGCGCCTTTCTTGTACATCTTGGCGCGCTGGCGGGCCGCATCGCGTTCGCGGGGCAGAGCGGTGTTGATTTCCGCCATGGCGATGGGGCACTGCGGGACGTCGATGATCCCGCTGCGGCGGCCGTTCGGCAGGAAGCCGATCTCCCCGATCACGCCTTCCTTCGGCCGGTCGAAGTGCGGGGTGATCTTCGAGCGGTAGTTCCAGAGCTGCGGCGACGGGAGGCAGGGCAGCACCGGGAACTCGATGCCGGCCATGTGTTGCAGGAGTTCGCCGACCTGGCGGGTCTTCCACGCGAGCTGGGCCTCGTAGGACAGGTGCTGGTACTGGCAGCCGCCGCAGGTCCCGAACAGCGGGCAGCCGGGCTTCACGCGGTCCGGCGAGGGCTCCAGCACCTCGATCAGGTCGGCGTTGGAGCAGTTCTTGTCGTTGCGGAAAACGCGGGCCTTCACGAGTTCGCCGGGCAGGCAGAACGGCACGAAGACGACCCAGCCGTCCACCCGGCCGATGCCGATGCCCAGATTGCTCAAGGCATCGATCCGCAGCTCGATCTCCTGGTGGTATTCGAAGGGGTGCGGGTGGAATTTTTTCGGCGGACGGAGCATAAGTCGGCTCCCGGGTTAGGGCGGCGGGGGACGCTTGCCAAGCCCGGGCTCCGCTCCCGGCGAGTTCATGCGGAAGGGATTCGTGGATTCCGCCGCCGCGGAAAACCCTTGCCGCCGGCCTTCAAACCCCGGAAATCCCCCGCGTGATCCGCAAGGCTTTCCTCCCCGGTGCCGGGCTCGGCACGCGGCTTCGTCCGCTGACCGACCTGCTGCCCAAGCCGCTGGTCCCACTGTTTCATCGGCCGCTGATCGAGTGGGCGATGAAGTCGTGCCGCGCGGCGGGGATTTCGGAGTTCGCGATCAACACGCATCACCTGCCGGAGAGATGGGAGATGGTGGATGGTGGATGGGAGATGAAAGGCGAAGGCATGGTGGGCGGGAACGGGCTGCCTTCGATCCAAGGGAGCTGGCAGGGCCTGCCGCTGCATCTTTTCCACGAGCCGCTGCTGCTGGAAACCGGCGGCGGGGTGAAGAACATCGAGGCCTGGGCCGCCGGGGAAAGCGTGCTGGTTCACAACGGCGACATTTTCAGCTCGCTGCCGCTCGAGCAGCTGATCGCGGCGCATGAGGCGTCGGGGCTTCCGGTGACGCTGGCACTGCGCTCGGAGGGCGTGGCGAAGCACATCGCGCTCGATGGCGACCGGGCCATCGACATCCGCGGGATGCTCGGCCGGGCGGAGGGGACGCATGTGTTTTCAGGGATCTACTGCTTCAATCCGGAGCTGTTCGGGCTGATCCCGGCGGCTGAGAAGGTGTCGGTGATCCCCGCTTTCCTTGAGTTGGCCAAGCAGGGCCGGCTGGGTGCGGTGGTGCTGGATGGCGGCGATTGGCGCGACCTCGGCGATCCGGCCAGCTACCTGGCGGCGCACCGGGAACTGGCGCTGGCCCCGGAAATCCATCCGGACGCGCTCGTCGATCCCACCGCGACGGTCGAGCGCAGTATCATCGGCCCGCGAGCGGAAATCGGGGCGGGGGCGGTGGTGCGGGACTCGGTGGTCTGGCCGGGCGCGAAGGCGAGGGCCGGAGAAGTCGTGGAATGCCGGGTTCTCACCGTCTGAAATCGGCGATTTTCCAGCCGTAACCTTTCTGCCCGGAAAGGCTCAGGGAGCAGTTCTGCGCATTCGTGCAGATTTTCCGAAAAAAGTCAGCAAGGAGGGCCCCGATCGTGCTTGGTGATGCAATGGATCTTGCCTATTCGGCATTTTTTAAGTCGCATCCTGTCGAAAACCGTCTACTAAGACTCCGTAGTCAGTCAAAATCCACAATCTTCCTGGCGGAAGTTTGATTCTTCCGCCCGGTCAGAACACGCAAATAAACCCCGTCCACGACTCCCGACCATGAAAGCCAATCGTTCGAATCCGTTCATCAAGACGCTCCGCGGCTCCTGCCTTGCCCCGATCACGGTGGCGACCGTCCTCGGCACCTTCTCCGCGACCGCCGCCGATGTTTATTGGGACATCGATGGTGACGTCGCCGGGGCCGGCGGAACCGCCCCGGCTGGAAACTGGGCGGATGCGAAGTGGTCCACTTCGCCGGCCGGTGACGCCACCACCGACAACTGGTTCGATGGCCTGGATGTCGTCGTGTTTTCCGCCGGCAGCGATGCCACCGATCCCTTCACCGTCACCGCGGCCGCCGCGCACGTCATCGGCGGTCTGAGGGTTGAAGAAGGTTCGCCCACCGTGTCCGGTTCCGGATCCCTCGAAATCACCGGACCCAACACCTTGTTCCGCATCGACTCTTCCGCGACGATCGCCGTTCCTGTCACGGGAGCGGGCCGCGGCATCCTGAAGACCGGCAACGGCACCCTGACCCTGAGCGGGGCCAGCACCTTCGACCGCTCGCTGCGGATCGAAGGCGGCAAGGTGGTGATTGGTGGGGAGTTGGATTTCGTCGCGACCGGCGAGGACACCGGCAAGCTCAGCTTCGGCTGGAACGCCGGCGCGGGCAGCGGCGTTCAGAACCTCGACATCGTGACCGGAGCGGACATCACCGTCGATCGCGTCGCCCTTGCGGACTGGTACTACACCGAGAATACCGTCAGCCACAGCGGGGGCACGCTCAATATCACTGGCACCAACGACAACGGCACTGCGGCTTCCTTCCTGATGGGCCACTGGGGCTACGGCAACACTTGCGTTTACGGACTTTCGGGCGGAACCCTGAACTCCCTCGGTGCCCGTCTCAGTCTCGGCTGGGACCGCTCCAACGTGCAGTTCAACCAAAGCGGCGGCACCGCCAACCTGGCGGGCATCAACCTCGCTAACGGCCGTAACAACAGCGCCGCCTACAACCTGACCGGCGGGCGCCTCAACCTCGGCAGCGGCGGCATCAACAATGCCACCAGCAAATCGATCAATCTCGGCGTGGCCACCCTGGGTGCCTTCGGCAACTGGACCTCCACCAAGCCGCTGACCCTGACCGGGGGGAATCTGACCGTCGATACCCTGGACTCCGCGGGTGGCACCACCGAGCGGGTGATCTCGCTGGCCGGCGGCCTTTCCCAAACCGCCCCCGCGGGGATCATCAAGACCGGTGGCGGCACTCTTTCCCTCTCTGGCGCCATTTCCTACACCGGCGACACGGTGGTCAATGGCGGGACGCTCCTCCCCGGGCCCAGCCTGACAACCACCAAGATCGTCGTGAACGCCGGCGGCTCGGTCGGCGGCGGCACTGCGGTCACCCCCGGTACCAGTCTGGTCGGCGATGTGGATTTGAACGGCGGCAGTCTCGGATTCCGGGTCGGAACCCTTTCCGACCAACTGGACGCGCTGACGATCAACGTCGTGACCCCCTCCACGGTCGGCGTGATCCCCTCCCAAGCCCTGACCGTCGGCGAGGAATTCACGGTGGTGAAATACAGCACCTTGTCGGGCCTCGGTTTCGCCGGCCTCACCGCGGCTCTGCCGAACCCGCACTACACCGCGTCGCTGATCGACGACAGCGCCAACAGCCAGATCAAGCTCAAGATCGACGCCGCCGACGAACTGATCTGGACGGGAAGCAGCAGCGGTGTGTGGGATGTCAATACCACTGCCAACTGGAAGCTGGTCAGCGGCCTGCCCGGCACGGTGGCCACCAACTTCTACGACTTCGACGTGATCACCTTCGACGATTCGTCCTCCGTTGGGGCGGTCACCCTGTCGGGAGCGATCAAGCCCGCGGACATCACGGTCGATAACGACGCCACCAACTACTCCTTCACCGGATCGCCGATTGGCGGCGGCGCCTCCTTGACGAAGCTGGGCACGGCCTCGCTGGACCTCTCCGGTGCCAATACCTTCAGCGGCTTCACCAACCTTCAGGGTGGCCGGGTCATCACCAGCACGGGAACCAGCTTGGGAACGGGCGGCACCCCGGTGACCCTCGGGACCGACGTGATCGTGCAAGCCACCGCTTCCTACAACTTCGGGCGCGGCTTCCAGCTTACCGGCGGGACCGCGGAATTGGAGATCGATCCGGGTGTCACCACCACTCTGACGTCGCCATGGAAGGGCGGCGGCACCCTTTACAAGAGCGGCACGGGCGACCTGCGCGTTCAAGGCTACAGCGGCGGGAACGGCTTCGCCAGCACCAGCATCGTGGTGGAAGCGGGCAAGCTGGTCATGACCACCGGCGCGTTCAACCAGAACATCGGATTGCCGGCGATCACCATCGAAGACGGTGCGGAGCTCGTGATCCCGAGCGGTGTGTTCCACTCGCTCGGCGGTGCCTACACCACCTCCCCGGTGATCAATCTGAATGGCGGCACCTTCACCATCGGCCAGGAGCAGTACCTCGATAAGATCAACATGACCGGGGCCACGATCACGGCGAGCGGCGCGAATCCCCAGATCCGCGCGGACTACGCCTTCGAGCTGAAGACCTTCGCCTCGGCGGAATCCTCGGTGATCAACGGAGTGAACTTCCAGCGGGTGAATTCGAATTTCCTCTTCAATGTGGAAGACGGAGCCGCCGCGGAAGACCTCATCTTCAACGGCAGCTTTGAAACAGGAGCCAACCCGATCAACAAAACCGGCGCTGGCCTGATGGTGATGCAGGGCACGCAGACCTATACTTCCGCGACCAACGTCAACGGCGGCACCCTGCTGATCCAGGGCTCGCTGGCGAACACCGCGGTCACCGTCGCCTCCACCGCCACCCTGACCGGCGGCGGATCGGTCACCGGCCCGGTAACCGTCCAGTCCGGCGGCACGATCGCGCCGGGAGCCGCCGCCGGCACCCTGCAAACGGGCAGCGCCACCGTCGCCGGAAGCTACGCCTGCCAGATCGACGGTGCCGCGTTCGACTCGCTTGCGGTCACCGGTGATCTCGACCTGACCGGGGCGACGCTGGACATCAGCGTGCTCGGCGGTGGAGCCACGGAAGCGACCTACGTGATCGCCAGCTACACCGGCACGCTGACCGGCAACTTCGCCACGGTGAACGGCCTGCCGCCCGGATACACGGTGCAGTCGAAACCGGCGACCAAGGAAATCGTCCTGACGACGGTTCCGCTGAGCCCCTACGACAGTTGGGAATCGCTCAACGGCATCGCGGGTGCGGGTGCCGGCTTCGACTCCGACGGCGATGGGATCGCCAACGGCATCGAATTCGTGATCGGCGGCGATCCTTCCGGTCCGGGCTCCGATTCCAGCGGCCTGTTGCCGACCGTTGCGACCGACGCCACCTTCCTCAGCATCACCTATCGCCGCACCGACGCGTCGGTCGCCGACGGGCCCCTGGTGGAATATGGCTCGACACTAGGCACCTGGACTGAAGCGGAAGCCGGAGTCAATGGAGTGGTGATCAATGAAGTGAACGACGCCTTCGGTGTCGGCGTCGACAGCGTGGAGGTGAAAATCCCCCGTGCGCTGGCGATCGGAGCGAAGCTCTTCGCCCGCCTCCGGATCGACATTCCCTGAGCTCAAAGATTCACTTTGAAGCGATCAATGCACCCCGCCGCCGCACTACCGGTCGGCGGGGTTTGCATTTCCAGGCCCGACGCTTGAATCTCACTCCCGATGACCGACCGCAGCGGCGATTTTCCCCGGCTCGACCGCCTGACGGACGAGCAATTGCAGCGTCTCGCCCACAGCGAAAAGCTGGCGGAGCGCCACGATCTGGCCCTCGCGTGCTTCGAGGAGGCCAGCCGTCGCTTTCCCGGTCACGCGGGCATCCTTTTGGAACAACTGAAGTGCCACCAAAGGCTGCGGAATGCCGCTTCGGTGGAGGCCTTGGCCCGTGAGCTGGGTGCACGTCTTTCGGCTGATCCGTCGCGGCTCGACGAACTGGGCGAGGAGCTTCAGAAACTCGGCTTGTTCTCCCTGGCGGAGGAGACCTTCCGCATGCTGCTGAACCATCCCCGTGCCGAAGTCCGGGCGGTCGGCTGGTCGCGGGTGGCCGCCCTCCAACTCCGGACGGGAAGTCGGGAAGACGCGGTCGCCAGTCTTTCCGAAGCCGAGATCCTGGGGGCCGGGTTGCCGGAAGTCCGGTCGGTGAAGGCGAGAATCTGCCGCGACAGCGACCCCGGCCTGGCCCGCTCGATCCTGCGCGACCTCGTCCGTCCCAGCCCGACCATCCCGCCTCCTTTCACCGCCGACTGCGGCTATCTGCTGGCAGCGGTGTGCGAAGACCTCGGTCTTCCGGGAGAAGCCATGGAAGCACTGGAGCGGGCGAAGGTGATCGAGCAAGCCCACCCTTTGGTCGCCCGCTTCCGCCAGCAGCGCGAGGCCTGGAGGCGGTGGCATCTCGATGCCCTCGATTTCGACCGCGACCAGGCCGCCCGCTGGGCCGCGGATGCCGCCGGCGAAGTCCTGCCGGCCCATGCTTTCCTGCTGGGTCATCCGCGCAGCGGGACCACCCTGCTGGAGCAGATGCTCGATGCCCATCCGGCGCTTTGCAGCATCGAGGAAAGCGACCTTTACTCGACGGCCATCGACGCCGCCTTGCTTCACCGGCACGAAGCGGAAGCCCGGGGGACCGGCTTCGCGGACTGGGTGCGCGGCCTGCCTGAGCAGGATTTGCGCGGCTTGCGGGCGGATTACTTCGCCCGTCTTGCGGGCGAGGCCGGGCGGGAGCTCGCGGATCTCTCGCTACTCGATAAGAATCCCGGCCTGACGGTCAGCGTGGCGCGGATCGCCCGCACCCTGCCCGGCTCCCGCCTGATCGTCGTATTGCGGGACCCGCGTGACGTGTGCCTCAGCGGCTACTTTCTGTCCGCGAGTCGCACCCCTTGGAGTGTGAACTGGCTGACGCTGGAAGAGACCGTCGATCAATACGTCTTCACGATGGATCTCTGGCGGCGGGCCCGGGAAAAGCTGGTCCAGCCGTGGATCGAGGTCCGGTATGAGGACGTCGTCGCGGATCCGGTCAAGGAAGGTGCCCGGGTGACCGGTTTCCTCGGGCTGGAGTGGGACGACCGCCAGGCTGATCCCGCCGCGCATGCCCGGACCCGGTTGGTCCGCTCCCCGACCCACCACGAGGTGCTCAAGCCGGTCCATTCGCGCGCGGTCGGACGTTGGCACAAGTATGCCGATCGGCTGGCCCCCTTCGAGTCCCGGTTGAGGCCTTTCATCGAGGCTTTCGGCTATTCCGGCGGCCCGCCTTGAGATCGCACCCGTGCATTCCGTCCGGGAGAGGCGACGGTCGGCCACGCGGAATGAACAAAATTTTGACAAACCCGGAGGCGACCGCTAAAGACACCGCCCCCGGCCGCGGAAAACCGCGTGCCGAACCAAGAATCCTCACGCCTTTTCTGTCATGGCCACGAAGCACGTCCTCAAAGCGGAACCCCGTCAACGCTCCGGTTCCGGAGTCCTCAAGCAACTGCGCCGCGAAGGCTGGGTCCCTTCCGTGATCTACGGCCGCGGCACCGAGAACAAGAACCTCAAGGTCGACGCCAAGGCGTTCAGCGAGCTTCTTGCCCACAGCACCTCGGACAACATTCTCATCAACCTGGAACTCGACGGAGCCAACCAGCTCGCCTTCCTCAAGGCGATCCAGCACGACTCGCTCTCCGGCCTGACGCTGCACGCCGACTTCATGGCGATCGACGAGACCACCGAAATCACCGCTTCGATCCCGGTCCACCTCTTGGGTGAGCCGGTCGGCGTGAAGTCCGGCGGCCTGCTCGAGCAGCTCAACCACACCCTCGAAATCCGCTGCGCCGCCTCGAAGCTGCCGGACATCCTCGAGTTCGACGTGGCCCACCTCGACGAAGGCGACTCACTGCACATCGGCGACGTGAAGCTGCCGGAAGGCGTTGCTGCGACCCACGCCGCCGACGTCGTCATCGCCCACGTGGCGAAGACCGCCGCCGCCGTCTCCGAAGGCGCCGCGACCGCCTGAGGCCCCTGTATTTTTTCAAAAGCCCGGTCCGCGCGAGCGGCCCGGGCTTTTTGGCACCTGGCTCTTTTCCCTTGGAACTTGAACCCTCCATCCCCCTCGTCGTCGGCCTCGGCAATCCCGGGCGCCAGTACGAGGACACGCGCCACAACGCCGGCTTCATGGTGCTCGACCGGCTGGCTTTGCTGGCCGGCGTGCCTTTCGAATCCAAGCCGAAGTGGCAGTCCCACGTCGCCAAGCTCCCCGGTTCCGGCGTGCTGTTGGTCAAGCCGCAGTGCTTCATGAACCTCAGCGGCCGCCCGGTCCGGCAGATCGCCGCTTTTCACAAGTGGCTGCCGGAGAACGTGCTGGTGGTCTATGACGACGTCGCCCTGCCGCTCGGCAAGCTGCGTTTCCGCGAGAAGGGCAGCGCCGGCGGGCACAATGGCATCAAGTCGCTGATCGAGCATTTCGGCGGCGACGGCTTCCCGCGGCTGAAGGTCGGGATCGGCGGATCCGAGCCCGGAAACATGACCGGCCACGTGCTCGGAAACTTCCGCGCCGAGGAGCGGGAACTGCTTGAAAACACGCTTGCAAGGGCTGTGGCGGCCGTGCAGCTTGCGCTCTCCCGAGGCCTCGCGGCCGCCGCGAATTTTTACAACAACCCCAAGGAAAGCTCCGAACCACCATCACCGATATGAGCAGGAAATACGAAGGTCTGATCATCCTCAACACCAAGTTGCTTGAAGGCAGCGTCGACGACCTCGTCGCGTCCATCGGCAAGGAAATCGAAACCGAAGGCGCCAAGCTGGACGAAGTCCAGCAGATCGGCCGCCGCAAGTTCGCCTACGCCTCGAACCACCTCGAGAGCGGCCACTACGTGAACTACCACTTCAAGGCCGAGCCGGATGCGATCACCCGCATCACGGCCAAGCTCAAGCTGAACGGCCATGTGCACGTCCAGCACTACCAGCGGGTCGCCTGATTTTTCGCTTGAACTGTTCTCGCGAACAGTCACGCTGGCTCTTTCTTCCCAACTAGCCTGAATCCGCCATGGCCAATCTCAACAAAGTGATGCTGCTCGGGAACCTCACCCGGGATCCCGAAGTCCGATACACCCCGAAAGGAACCGCCGTCGGCGACCTCGGCCTCGCCGTCAACCGGCGCGTCTCGGACGGGAACGGGAACTGGTCGGATGAAGTGACCTTTGTCGACGTGACGGTCTGGGGCACCAACGCCGAGAACGCCCAGAAGTACCTCACCAAGGGTCGCGGCGTCTTCATCGAAGGCCGCCTGCAGATGGACACCTGGGAAGACAAGGCGTCCGGCCAGAAGCGCAGCAAGCTCAAGGTCGTCGCCGAAGTGCTCCAGTTCCTGCCGGACGGCAAGGGCGGCGCGCAAGGTGGCGGCGGTGGCGGCAACTACCAGCAGCGCTCCGGCGGCGACGGCGAAGCCCATCGCCCCAGCGGCGGTGAAGGCCATTCCGCACCGCGCTCGTCCGGCCCTCCGCAAGGAGCCTCGGCCGCCGATCCCGGCGACTTCCGCGAGGAGGAAGACGACATTCCCTTCTGATTTCGAAAGGCCGGGCCGCAACGCCCGGCCTTTTTCTTAAGGAGCCACGACACTCCTGTCGTGAGCCGGGTGGGTGCGGCGGGCTGGCATCGATGCTTGAAACTCACGGTTAACCTCAAAACCTCGTCTTGAGCTAAGGCTCCGCCGGATCCGCGGCCTTCGGTTCACCCGTCTGCTGTTTGCGGGCGGAGGCAAGCCCGGTGATGTAGGTCCGGTCTTCGATGGAAAGCCTTTCAAGCGGCAGCAGGCTGAAGCGCTTCGCACCGTCGACCAGCAGGCGGACTTTTCCGTTCCGCACCAGATCCGCCACCTCGCCCTCGGCGGCTTCGAATGCGAGCAGCCGGCCGCGAATGACCTTGCCCTGGGGATCCTTCCAGTCGCGGGACGCGGTGACGGCCGTGAAGGTGATCTTGGTCACCTTGCCTTCCTCTTTCCTGATCGAGGCTTCTTCTTCATCCGTCCCGCCGGTGTTCCGGGTCTCGAAGGAAGTCGGTGTCTTGGGGAGCGATGGATGTTCCTCCGCCGCTATCGGCGCGACCAACGACCAGGCAAGAAGGCCCGGCACCGTCATCCATGGACTTGATTTCATGGCCGACCGCTAGCAGTGAGCCCGCCTTTTCACCAGCCCGAAAGGCGAGGGGATTCATGAATTCCGGATTGTCGGAGTTATGCCATCCGGTGTAGGCCCTCGAAGGTGAAAGACGTCACGCAACAGCAAGCTGGTGAAGCCTTTCCAACTCGAGCCGGTGATCGGGGCGTGGATGGCGACCGATCCGGCCGCGGCGACGGCGTGGGTGGAGGGCCTGGATCCGGGCGAGCACCGCGACATCGCGATGGCGAGCCAGTCGAAGGAGTTGATCGCCGGCGATCCCGCTCAGGCCTGGTCGATCGCGATGGCCATCCCCGACACCGCACGGCGCGAGGCGGCGATGAAGGCGGTGCACCGCGAGTGGATGAAAGCCGACCCGAAGACCGCCGACGCGGCCTGGAAGACGATGCGCGGGCAGAAGTGAGCGATGCGCGGGATCCGGGGACCGAGCCGCTTACTCCGAGGTCACCGCCACCGGGAGATCCGCATAGACGATCTCCGATCCTAACAGACCGTGCGCGCAGGAGAGGACCTTGCCGTCGTTGCGGATGACTTCCGAGAATCCGTAGCCCCGCCACTTCTGCGGCTTGGCGGCGCTCCAGTTCGCGCCGATCACGTGCAGGCCGTGCTTCGCCGCGCGCGCCGGCATCTCGTGCCAGAACCAGTCCGCCGGGTGCTCCTCCCAGACCCAGGCCGAGCTGAAGATCAGGGTCCACGGTTTCAGGTCGGCGTAGTCCTTGAGGACGAAGTGGATGTCATAGCAGATCGCCATCGCCACCTTGCCATACTCGGTCTCCACCACCTGCAAGCCCCGGTCGCCCGGCGTCGCCCACGAATCCTCGGTCGGCGGATAGGGGTGCAGCTTCCGGTAATGCCCCGCCATTTCTCCCTCCGGCGAGAACAGGCACATCGTGTTGAAATAGCGAAGGTCCCCGTCTTCCCCGGATTTCTCGATCAGGGTCATCGCCAGATAAACCTTCAGTTCCCGGGCGAGTTCCGCGAAGCAGAGGCTGGACTCCCCGGGGATCCGCTCGGCCACGGGCTCCGGATCCCGTCCCCGGTGCCGGTCGTCCAGCGGCATGCCTTCGACGTGCCAGTGGATCCGGTGGTCGGAGGAAATGTAGCCGGTGACCGCGGTTTCCGGCATCACGATGATCTTTGCTCCCTCCGCCGCCGCCTCGCGGATCAGCCCGGTGAGCGCCTGCCGGTTCGCCGCTGGCTCGCCGAACCGTGCCGCGAACTGGATGCTCGCCACCCGGACTTCCGCGGGCGCTTTCGGCGCCTCGACGGCGGCCACCGCTTCGACCGCGACGGGCGGTGGATTGCCGGTGAAGAGCACGACGCCCCAGATCGCATAACTGCCCAGCAACAAGGCGGCTGCTGCTGGTCGTCCGTTGTGCCGGATCCAGGGGGGAATCATCCGGAATGCCTTATCGGACGCCGGACTTCGCGGCAATTCCCATTCCGAGACGGTCTTTCGGGCAAGAAGCCGCGGCCTCCCTTGATCGTGTCGGGGGGACCTGAGTCTCCCCCTCCTTATCGTCCGCCCTTCAACAGCTTGTCCTTGATCGCCTCCGCCCGCTTCAGCGCGTCTTCGATCTCCGCGCCGAGGAAGTTCGCGTGGCCCATCTTCCGCCGGCCGATCGCCCGGCGCTTGCCGTAGAGGTGGAGGAAGGCGGAGCCGTCGCCAAACAGCGGCGTCCAGTCCGGCGGCACCTGCTCGTCCGGCCACATGTCGCCGAGGAGATTGAGCATCACCACCGGCGACAGCAGCCGCGACGATCCCGCCGGCAGCCCGCAGGTGACGCGGACCTGCTGCTCGAACTGCGAGGTCGCGCAGGCATCCAGCGTGTGGTGGCCGGAGTTGTGCGGCCGCGGGGCCATTTCGTTGACCAGCAGCGAGCCGTCGGGCAGGTGGAAAAACTCCACGCCCATGATGCCGCGGTAGTCGAGCGCGGCGGCGACCTGGCAGGCGATGACCTTCGCCTCCGCCGCCACCGCCGGGCTGACGCGGGCCGGGACGATCGACACGTCCAGGATGTGATGGCGGTGCCGGTTTTCCGCCGCATCGTAGGCGGTCACCGAGCCGTCGGCCGCGCGCGCGACCATCACCGAAAGCTCTCGCTCGAAGGGGATGAAGGCTTCCAGCACCGCTCGGTCGGTCTCGAAGGCCGCCCACACCGCCGCCGGATCCTCGCCGCCGTTCAGCTTGAGCTGGCCCTTGCCGTCGTAGCCGAAGGCCGCGGTCTTGAGCACCGCGGGCGTGCCGATTTCCGAGATCGCCGCCGCCAGTTCCTCCGCCGAGGCCACCACCGCGAAGGGCGCGTGGGGGATGCCGTGCTGCTTGAGGAAGGCCTTTTCCCGTTCGCGGTGCTGGCAGATCGCCACCGCGTTCGGCGAGGGGTGCAGTTGGATCCTTGCCGCCACCGCTTCCAGGGTCTCGCGCGGGATGTTTTCGAACTCGACCGTTGCGACCGCCGCTTTCGAAACAAACTCCTCCAAAGCTTCCGCGGAGTCGAAAGGCAGGTCGATCGCCTCGTCCGCCACCACGATCGCCGGGGCTTCGAGCCCGCCGGTCCAGACCAGGGTGCGGTAGCCCATGCGACGGGCTTCCATGCAGAACATGCGGCCGAGCTGGCCGCCGCCGAGGATGCCGAGCACGGAGCCCGGCGGGATGATGGGAGTGGGAGTCACGGACGAAGGAAGAGAAAGGGAACAACGAAAAACGCGAAACGAACGAAAGGAAGAAAACCCGGCTGCTTCATTTCGCGGGATTTCGTCCCTTTCGTGGTGCGCGAGTCCGGACTCAGCCGAAGTTCGGGTCGACCAGCTCCGGCAGCACCGCCGCCTTCACCGTCTCGTTCTGCTTCTTGCGGAAGGCCTGCAATTTCTCCAGCAGCGCCGGGTCCTCGCCGGCCAGCATCGCCACCGCGAACAGCGCCGCATTGATCGCGCCGGCCTTGCCGATGGCGAAGGTCGCGGTCGGGATCCCGCCGGGCATCTGGACGATCGAAAGCAGCGAATCCATGCCCTTCAGCGCGTGGGACTCCACCGGCACGCCGAGCACCGGCAGGTCGGTGATCGCGGCGGTCATCCCCGGCAAGTGCGCGGCCCCGCCGGCCCCGCCGATGATGCATTTCAGCCCCCGCCCGCGGGCTTCGGTGGCGTAGGAAAACAGCTTGTCCGGCGTGCGGTGGGCGCTGACGACCTGGGCTTCCCAGGGCACGCCGAAGTCCTCCAGCGTGCGTGCCGCGTGCTCCATCGTCGGCCAATCCGACGTGCTGCCCATGATGATGCCGACGAGGGGCGTTGCCATGCGGGGAGTGGAAAGCGGAACGAAGAGGAGATGCAAGTGCCGAGTGATCAGTGAGAGGCGGAAGAAGTGCCGAGTGAGCAGTGATCAGTGATCAGTGATCAGTGAAAGGCAAAGCTTGGTTCCCCACTGATCACTGCTCACTGATCACTCGGCACTCTGCCTTTTCCCCGCTGACTCCATTCGCGCTCGCCCCGCCCGCCCCGGGCTGCTACCCCGCCCCCGCCCATGTTGAAGGAAGCCATCCAGGAAGTCCGCGTTTTCGCCCCCGCCACCGTCGCCAACGTCGCTTGCGGCTACGACGTGCTCGGCTTCGCGATCGATGCCCCCGGCGACGAGATCGTCGTCCGCCATTGCGACAAACCCGGCCTCCACATCACCGCGATCACCGGCGACGAGGGCAAATTGCCCAAGAACCCGGAGAAGAACACCGCCGGCGTCGCCGCGCTCGATCTGCTCCGCCACCTCGGCATGACCGACCGCGGGATCGAGATGGAGATCCACAAGAAGATGCCCTTCGGCTCCGGCCTCGGTTCGTCCGCCGCCTCGGCCGTCGCCGGTGCCTACGCGGTGAACTACCTGATCGGCGAACCACTTTCGAAGAAGCAGCTGCTGCCCTTCGCGATGGCCGGCGAAGCCTCCGCCGACGGCGCCTGGCACGCGGACAACGTGGGGCCCTGCCTGCTTGGCGGGATCGTTTTCATCCGGTCGAACGAGGAGCTCGACGTCGCCCAGCTCCCCGCGCCGAAGAACCTGTGGGCCGCGGTCGTCCATCCGGACATCGAGGTGCTGACCAAGGTCGCCCGCGAGATTTTGCCCAAGGACATCCCGCTGGTGAACGCCACCCAGCAGATCGGCAACCTCGGCGGCCTGCTGTGCGGGATCATCCAGGAAGACTACGGCCTGATTTCGCGCTCGATCCACGACGTCATCGCCGAGCCGCGCCGCCAGAAGCTGATCCCGGAGTTCTACAAGGCCAAGCGCGCCGCCCTCGCCGCCGGGGCCCTCGGCTTCTCGATCTCCGGCGCCGGCCCCAGCGTCTTCGCGCTCTGCGAAGGCGAGGAAAGCGCCCGCAAGGTCGGCGAGGCGATCTCGAAGGTCTTCTCCGCGATCCAACTCGGCAACCAGGTGTATGTCTCGCGGATCAATCCACGCGGCGTGCACGTGGTGGCGGAGAAGAAGACGAAGTAATTGCTGAGGAGTGCAGGAGAGCGCGACATCCGGGCGGCGCTTGCCACCAGGAAACGACGATTTTCCCGGTGGAAATCCGCTCGACCACCGCTCACCATGAAACTATCGTGACCGGCGATGGCAGCGAGAACGACCCACCACAAGAAGCTGGCGGAGGAAATGCGCTCGGCCCGGGCGATGGCCTCCGCCCGGGTGATGTCGCGTGCCGAATTCCTGGCCCAGACGCCAGCCGATTTGCGGGTTGCACGGGTGGCGGGCTGCCAGGGCGACAAGATATCGCCAAGTTCCAACGGCAAGCGCTAGCCTCCGCGGGCTTGCTTCCCGTGCTGGAGTTCCCGCGCAAGCCGAACTTCAAGAAGACTGCTTTCGGGGTCCTGCCCATTGATCTCATTCTTGCCGACCTGACCCCTGAGATGACCAACTTGCTCTCCGCTCCGGAGGTCCGGTTGTCTTGATTTCTCATGGACTCCGCCGCCTCCTTGCCGAAGCTCCCCGCGGGGCCTTCCTTTGGCACTTGGACCTTCTGACTTGGCACTTCCATGCTCTACCACTCCACCCACAACCCCGCCCACCGCGTCGACCTGAAGGAAGCGATCCTGCGCTCGCTGCCGCCGGAAAACGGGCTCTACATGCCCGACACGCTGCCGGTGCTCGGCCCGGAATTCTGGGCGATCTGGCGGGAACTGACCTTCCAGGAAATCGGCTACGCGGTGGCCCACGCGTTTTTCCACGAGGACGTGCCGGCCGCGGCGCTGAAGGAAATCGTCGAGGGCACGCTGTCCTTCGACGCGCCCTTGATCACCCTCGCGCCCGGCGATCACATCCTCGAGCTCTTCCACGGCCCGACGCTTGCCTTCAAGGATTTCGGCGCGCGCTTCATGGCCCGCCTGATGGCCTGGCTGACCCGCGGCGAGGACCGCGAGCTGACGGTGCTGGTCGCCACCTCCGGCGACACCGGCGGCGCGGTCGCCTCCGCCTTCCACCGGGTGCAAGGAACACGGGTGATCATCCTTTACCCGAAAGGCAAGGTCTCCGGCCTCCAGGAAAAGCAGCTCACCACGCTCGGCGACAACATCACCGCGCTGGAGATCGATGGCACCTTCGACGACTGCCAGCGGCTGGTGAAGTCCGCCTTCCTCGACCGCGAACTGTCGGAGCGCCTGAACCTCACCTCGGCGAACTCGATCAACCTGTCGCGCCTCGTCCCGCAGAGCTTCTACTACATCCATAGTGCGCGGCAGCTCCCGGAAGGCATCGAGCCGGTCTTCGTGATCCCGTCCGGCAACTTCGGCAACCTGACCGCCGGCCTGCTCGCGCTGCAGCTCGGACTGCCGGTGAAGAAATTCCTCGCCGCGACCAACGCCAACGACGTGGTCCCGGCCTACCTGAAAAGCGGCGACTACCAACCGCGCCCCAGCACCGCCACCATCTCCAACGCGATGGACGTCGGCGCGCCGTCGAACTTCGCCCGCATGCAGGCCCTGTTCGGCAATTCCTGGGAAGCGATGCGCGGCAAGATCGAGGGCATGGCTTTCACCGACGACCAGACCCGCGCCGCGGTGCGCGAGGTGAAGTCGCTCTACGACTACGAGATCGATCCCCACGGCGCGGTCGGCTGGCTGGCCGCCCGCAAGTGGCGCGCGGCGCATCCGGGCAATGCGACCATCACCCTGGAAACCGCCCACCCGGCGAAGTTCCTCGACGTGATGGAGCAGGAGATCGGCAAGGGCGTCGTCGAGATCCCCGAGCGCCTCGGCATCCTCGCCGACCGTGAAAAAGTCGCGATCCAGCTCCCCGCCGATGAAGCCGCCTTCAAGGCGTGGTTGAAGTAGCGCAACTTTGCAAGTTGCGGGCTTCTCGCGGCCCGCCGCTCACCACGATTCGAAACCATCCTCGAACCCCGCCTCACCCCGTCACAAGTTGCGAACTTGTGCGACCATGCCGCATCACCGATGCTCCGGTCATGCGCCACGTTCTGTTCCTGCTCGTCGCCACGCTCTTCCCCCTCGCCGCCCAGACCGGCAAGGAGGATCGCGAGTTCACCGTCCAGACCCTCGACCGCATCGCGCGACCGGTCATCGGCGCGCTGGCGGAGGGCAAGCTGAAGCAGGAACTCCCGCTCGGCCCCGGCGAGAAGGACCGGGCGGACTGCACCCACCTCGAAGCCTTCGGCCGCACGCTTGCCGGCATTTCCCCGTGGCTCGCGCTCGGTCCCGATGACTCGCCGGAAGGCAAGCTGCGCGTGAAATACATCACGCGGTCCCGCAAAGCGCTGGTGATGGCCACCGATCCCGCCTCACCCGACCGGATGAACTTTTCCAAAGGCGGCCAACCGCTGGTCGACGCCGCGTTCCTCTCCCAGGCGCTGCTGCAAGCGACGGAAGTACTATGGACGCCGTTGCAGGATGCGGAGAAAGCCCACGTCATCGCCGCGCTGAAGGAAACCCGCGCGATCAAACCGGGTGAGAACAACTGGCTGCTCTTCTCCGCGCTGGTCGAGGCGGCGCTCTGGAAATGCACCGGCGAATGCGAAATGGCCCCGATCCAGCGCGCCCTCGACAAGCACGAAGAATGGTATGTCGGCGACGGCACCTACGGCGACGGCCCGGAATACCACTGGGACTACTACAACAGCTTCGTCATCCAGCCCGCGATGCTCGCCGTGCTGGAAGTCTGCCGCGAGAAAAAGCACCCGCTCGCCGAGCGCCTGCTGAAAGTCGTCGCCCGGGCCAAGCGCCATGCCGTGGTGCAGGAGCGCCTGATTTCCCCGGAAGGCACTTACCCGGTCATCGGTCGCTCCGCCGCCTACCGCTTCGGGGCCTTCCAGCATCTCGCGCTGATGGCGTGGCGCAAGGAAGTCGCCGAGCCCGCCGCGGTGCGCGGTGCCCTGACCGCCGTGATCCGCCGCACGATGGCCGCGCCCGGAACCTTCGACGAGCAGGGCTGGCTTCAGGTCGGCGCGGTCGGCCACCAGCCGTCGATCCGCGAGAGCTACATCTCCACCGGCAGCCTCTACCTCTGCCTCGCCGGCCTCCAGCACCTCGGCCTGCCCGCGGACGATCCCTTCTGGACCGCGCCTGCGAAGCCCTGGACCCAGAAGCGGATCTGGGCAGGGGAGGACGAGAAGGCGGATCATTCGCTCAAGGGTGGCGGCTGATCCCCGTTGCGCCCGGGCTTTCACCTGCTACCTTCCGGCCGTTCCCTCCTGACGATGATCGGCCTCGCCCTCAAAATGCTTTTCGGCGACACGGCCAAGTACTTGATGCTCATCGCGGGCCTCTTCCTTGCCACCTTCCTCATTGTCCAACAGGTCAGCGTGTTCTGCGGGCTGATGCGCTGGACCACTTCCACCCTGAAGAACGTCGGCGCGCCGATCTGGGTGGTGGAAGAACGGGTCGAGCAAGTCAACGAAACCAACCCGTTGCGCGACACCGACGTCGCCCGCGTCCGCTCGGTGTCTGAAGTCGCCTGGGCGATGCCCGTCTTTTCCGGCATCCAGCGGGTGCGGATGGATGACGGCTCCTTCAAAGCCATCCAACTCGTGGGCATCGACGCCGCCTCACTGGCCGGAGCACCGACGCGGATCCTCGAAGGCACGCTGACCGACCTCCGGCTGCCGAATGCGGTGATCGTCGACCAACTCGCGGTGGAGCGCCTGTCGAAAGGCCGGCCGCATCCGCTGACCCTCGGCGATACCTTTGAGATCAACGACATCGAAGCCCGCGTCGTCGGCATCTGCGAGGCCAAGCGCTCCTTCACCGGCGGGCCCTACGTCTGGACCACCTACGAGCGCGCGCTGCAGTACACGCCGCCGTCCCGCAAGATGCTCTCCGCGGTGATCGCCGGGCCGATCGACGGCGTCAGCGTCGATGAAGCCGCCGCGGCGATCGAGAAAGCCACCGGCTTGCGGGCCTTCGTCAACCGCGGCTTCGGCGAGAACGAGAAGGATTTCAACACTTCGACCATCTGGTGGTACGTCCGCAACACCGGCATTCCGGTTTCCTTCGGCACCACCGTGGT
Source organism: Haloferula sp. (assembly GCA_044372775.1). GTDB lineage: Bacteria > Verrucomicrobiota > Verrucomicrobiia > Verrucomicrobiales > Akkermansiaceae > Haloferula. Next base: position 30,013 of record JBIPNO010000002.1, on the reverse strand, counting down.
GATCGGACTGATCGTCGGCATCGCGATCGCCTGCCAGACCTTCTACGCCTTCGTGCTCGATAACCTGATGCACCTCGGCGCGCTGAAAGCGATGGGCACTTCGAGCCTCCGCCTCAGCATGATGCTCATCGTGCAGGCCTTCACCGTCGGTTTCATCGGCTTCGGACTCGGCCTCGCCGCCAGCTCGGCATTCGCCGCGGGTGCGATCGAACGCGGCCAGCCGCCGGTCTACATCCCGTGGATCCTCCCGGTCGCCACCTTCGGCGTGATCCTTGCCATCTGCTCCCTTGCCGCGCTGCTCGGTATCTTCCGCCTGAGCCGCTTCGAGCCGGCGATGGTCTTCCGCGCCTGAACGCCATGGCCACGGATTCACCATCTTCTTCCAACGGCGTCGCGGTCGACGTGCGTGGCGTGAACAAAAGCTTCGGCAGCGGCGAGTCGCGGCTGCACGTGCTGAAAGACGTCAGCCTCCAGGCCCGCACCGGCGAGATCCTGATGCTGGTGGGTCCGTCCGGTTGCGGCAAGACGACGCTGCTCAGCGCGATCGCCGGCACGATGGGCGTCGACTCCGGCGAGATCGATGTCCTCGGCAATCCCCTGCACCGGATGCGATCCGGAGCGCTGACCCGTTTCCGGGCGAAGAACATCGGCTTCATCTTCCAGCAGTTCAACCTGATCCCCACCATCACCTGCGCCGAGAACGTCAGCGTGCCCCTTTTGATCCGCGGCGTGTCGGCCTCCGCCGCGAAAAAGAAGGCACGCGAGGTGCTCGATGCCGTGGGGATGGGCGACCGTTGGAAAGACCGGCCGGGCAAGCTTTCGGGCGGCCAGCAACAGCGCATCGCGATCGCCCGCGCGCTGGTCCACGAGCCGCCGCTGGTGATCTGCGACGAGCCGACCGCCGCGCTCGACGCGAAGAACGGCGAGATCGTGCTCGATCTCTTCCGGCAGGTCGCCCGCGCCGCCGGCCGCGCGGTGATCATCGTCACCCACGACAACCGCATCTTTTCCTACGCCGACCGCATCGCCCGCATGGACGACGGCTGCATCGTCGATGTCCACCGCACCGACCCGCGCGAAACCGCCCACTTCGAGCACGAAGTTCCGCACTGAACCACCATCCCGCCATGTTCTCCGTCATCCTCCGCTACACCACCATCCTCGGCGCCGTCGCCGGCGTCGCCGCGATGGCCGCCGTCATGCAGAAGCAGGGCGACAACGAACTGCCGCAAGCCGACGCCCCGCCGGTCGCGCCCGCGGCCAAGTCTTTCCTGCACGCCGTCGCCGCCACCGGCATCCTCGAAGCGCTGAGCGAAAACGTCGCCGTCGGCGTGCCCGCCCCAGGGCTGGTGATGGAGGTGATGGTCCACGTGAACGATGCGATCCAGGAAGGCCAGCCGCTGTTCCGGCTCGATGACCGCGAGCTCCAGGCGGAGAAGACCAACCAGCAAGCCCAGCTCGAGGTGGCCCGCGCCGAACTGGCGGTGCGCGATGCCTTCATGGAAAAAGCCAAGCGCCAGTTAGGCCGCTTGGAAAGCCTCGGCGACTCTCAGGCGATCAGCCGCGAGCAGCTCGACGCCGCGCAAGATGACATGGCCATCGCCAACGCCCAGCTTGCGGCCGCCCGTTCGCAGGTCACCGCCGCGGAGGCCGCGATCCAGCGGCTCGACACGCTCATCGGCCGGCTGACGATGAAGGCGCCACGGGCCGGCACCGTCCTGCAGGTGAACATCCGCGCCGGCGAATACGCCGCCACTTCGCCGAAGTCGCCCGCGATGGTGATCGGCGATACCGGCAAGCTCCAGGTCCGCGCCGACATCGACGAACAGAACGCCACCCGCATCCGCCCCGGCCAGAAAGCCGTGGCCACCTTGAAGGGCGATCCGCGGGTCTCGATGCCGCTCGAGTTCCTCCGCGTGGAGCCCTTCATCATCCCGAAGGTCTCTCTAACAGGTGCGAGCACCGAGCGCGTCGACACCCGCGTCCTCCAGGTCATGTTCTCTTTGCAAAAGCCGGCCGACACCCCGGTTTACGTCGGCCAGCAGGTGGACGTCCTGATCGAGGCCCCTGAGCGCTGATTTCGCACTTGGAATCCGCCGCCATCGGTTCCCAAGCTCCGCCCGTGGACGCCGCCCTTGCCACCCGGATCGCCCCGCTCGACGGCATGACGCCGTGCGAAGTCGCGGCGGCGCTGTCGCATCTCGACGGGCTGGTGTTCTTCGACACCGCGGGCCACCTGCCGGCCAGTTACGGCGCGCCGCTGTCGGTGATCGCCGCGCGACCGCGGGAAATCCTGCGCGGCTCGATCCATGACGCGGCCGACCGCGCGCGGCTTCGCGCCGTGCTGGATCGCGGTGCGGTCAGCCCCGCGCCGGACCGTGGCTTTCCGCTCGGCGGCTTGTGCGGCTGGGTCGGCTATGGCGGCGATTTCGTGTTCGGGGATTTTCCGGAAATGCTGGTCCACGATCATCGGAGCGGGCGCTGGCACGAGTGCGGGCGGCTTTCCGAAGAACTGCGGGCTCCGGAGCAACACCGGCCGGAGATCGGCAGCTTCCGCCCGCTGATGGCGCGCGAGACTTTCCTCGCCGCGGTCCGTCGGATCCACGACTGGATCGTGGCCGGCGATATCTATCAGGTGAACCTGACCCAGGCCTTTGAGGCGGAGGTCCGCGGGCCCGGCTTGTTCCCGTTGTATGAGACCTTGCGCGAATGCTCACCCGCGCCGCTGGCGGCCTACCTTTCGCTCGACGGCACCGAGCTGCTTTCGTCTTCGCCCGAGACCTTCCTGCGGCTGTCCGGCCGGGGCATCGAGACCCGGCCGATCAAGGGCACGCGCCCCCGTTTCGCGGATCCCGACGAGGACCGCCGCTCGGCCTACGAGCTGCAGACCAGCCCGAAGGAAATCGCCGAGCTGGTGATGATCACCGACCTGCTGCGCAACGACCTCGGCCAGGTCTGCGAGTTCGGCTCGGTGAAGGTCGACGAGATGCTGCAACTCGAGACGCTCGGTCAGGTCCATCACATGGTGTCGACCGTCAGCGGACGGCTGAACGACGGGGTGGACCATTTGGCTGCCCTTGCGGCCTGCTTTCCCGGCGGCAGCATCACCGGTGCGCCGAAGAAGCGGGCGATGGAGATCATCGCGGAGCTGGAGCCGGTGCCGCGCGGGATCTACTGCGGGGCGATCGGCTATTTCGGTTACCACGGCGAAAGCCAGTTCAACATCGCGATCCGCACGCTGGTCCGCGAGGGAGATCGCATGAGTTATCATGTCGGGGCCGGCATCGTCGCCGACTCCGAGCCGGAGAAGGAGTATGAGGAAACCCTTCACAAGGCCGCCGGGATCCGGCTGGCGGTGGAGCGGTGGACGGGCGGTTGATCCGAAAGTGGCGACGATTGCGCTGAAAGGCGTAGCGGGAGGAAGAACGGGATCCGTAGTAATAACACACCGCATGTCCCACGAACGCCCCTACCTCTTCCGTGTTGGATTCGCTCCGCTGGCCTTGGCCTGCGTCCTGACGGCGGCGGGGAATCCGTATGGCGAGCAGATGTTGCGGAACAACCTGGGCGTGGAGCCGTATTACCGCACCGAGGACGGCCGCGCGAACAAGCGGCATGCGGCGGCGGAGGTGAATGGCTACCGGATTTACGATTTCTACCGCAGGCAGGCGGACTTCCACCGCGCCACCGCCATCACGGAGCCGGTGGTGCTACCGCCTTTCCCCGGCCTCGACGGCGGGCGGCGCGGGCACTGGGGCGGGACCAATGAGAAATCGACCACCGCGAACCCGCGGCCTGCGGAGCCTGCCTTTCCGCAGGTCCTCAGCCGCGGTGGCAGCGGCGAGTTGGTCGTCCAATCCGGCGGCGGGGCGCTGGTGATCGACACCTTGCGGCCCGGCTTGAGGCGAGCGGTCGCGGCGGTGAAGCTGGCGGTGCCGGAGCACGCGTTCGGGCTCGGCGCGGACCGCTTCGGGCTGACGGTGGAGATGGACGGCGCGCCGGTGTTCGAGTCCGCGGCGGCCGATTGGTCGGCAGGGGGCAAGCCATTGTTGCGCTTTGCGGCTTACTCGCTGGCCGGTAGTGCGACGGTGCTCGATTGGGCGGGGGAGAATGCCGGGCTGTTAGACCGCCCGATCTTTCACGCGCTGCCGGGAGATGCCGGGCATGCGGTGTCGCGCGAGTTTGAATGGCGGGCCGCGCCTTCGGGAGCCGTCGACCTGACCTTGCCGCGCGGAGCCGGAATGCCGGATGCGGTGGCGGAGCTTCTTTTAGCTCCGGCGGGGATCAAGCGGCTGCGGATTCGCGGCGGTGAGCGCTCCGTCTTGCATCAACTGAAGCTGCCGGGAGGAAGGACTTGTGATCTGTTAGATAGCGGCATCCTGCGGGTGGCGGAGGTGAAGGCGGGCGACCGCTTCGAGCTGCTGAGCTGGTGCGGACTTACCGCGGCCGAAGTCCCTGCGACGGAATGGATGGCCGCGTGGAAGCCGGTGCCCGCCGCGGGATTCGCGCCGCAACTCGGCGAGGAGGCCACCGTTGCGGGCCGCCTGAACGCCGATCCTGAGGCGGCGGGCACGGCGTATGAAATCGATGACGTCCCGCTGCCCGGCGGACCGCACGCGATGACCCTCAGCGGCCTGGCTTTCGACAAGGACGGCACGGCCTACGCCTGCACCTTGGTCGGCGATGTGTGGCGGATCACGGGACTGAATGGCGACCTGCGCGAAGTCCGCTGGAAGCGCGTCGCGGCGGGGTTCGATCTGCCGATGGGGATCGAGGTGGTGGAAGGCGTGCCGATCGTCAACGCCCGCCATCATCTGCTTCGTCTGTTAGATTCCAACCACGACGGTGTGGCGGATCGCCACGAAGCGGTCAACCGCGTGCCGCTCGGCAACCGTTCGGAATGCGGCCGCGATCTCCGGCGGGACGCGGCCGGGAATTTCATCTTCAACTCGCCCGGCGGCATCCACCGCTTGAGCGCCGACGGGATGAAGTTCGAGCGCATCGGCGGCGGCGCGCGCAACCCGCTGGGTCTCGCGGTGCGCGGCGACGGGCTGGTGCTTTCGGATTCCTCCGAGGGCAACCTGGGCAACGGCACCTGCACGATCTTCGAGTCCGATCATCCGGAAAACCAGTCGTCGGTGGCCAAGCTCAAGCGGCTGATCTACCTGCCGCGCGGCGTGGACAACTCGCCGGGCAGCCGGGTCTTCCTCGACGAGCCGCGCTTCGGTCCGCTGGGGAAGGCGATCCTCGGCACGAGCTTCGGCACGGGCGGCTGGTATGGCTTGTTGCGCGATGTGGTCGATGGCACCCCGCAGGCGGCGCTGCTGCCGCAGGCGGGCTTGTTCGACAGCGGCGCGTGCCGGATCGCGGTGCAGCCGCTCGACGGCCAGGTCTTCGTTGTGGGGCTCGATGGCTGGGGCGACTACGCCGTGGCCGACGGCTGCTTGCACCGGATCCGCTTCACGGGAAAGGCGACCACGCAGGTTATGGGGTGGCGGGCTCACCGCAACGGGATCCGGCTGGATTTCAACGCGGAGATTGCCGCGGCATCGATCCCCGGCGCGTCAAGCTTCGTCCAGCAGTGGAACTACCGCGACACCGCGGAGAGTTATGGTTCGCCGGAGTTTTCCGTGCGGCACCCGGAGCGCATCGGCCACGACCGGCTGCCGGTGGCCGCGGTGCACTTGTTAGAAGGCGGGCGTTCCGTGCTACTGGAAATCCCGGACTTGCTGCCGGCGATGTGCACGCAGGTCCGCGCGACCTTCACCGATGCCGCGGGCCGTCCGGTCGAGGTCGACTTTTATGCGACGCTCCAGCGCCTCGCCGACGATGCCCCGCAGGGCAAGCCGACGCCACCGGAGAGGCCGCGCACGCTGGTGGTGCCGGAGGCCCAGCGGCAGGGCGATACCAACCAGATGCTGGTCGAACACTTCGACCGGCTGGCCGGACGCGAAATCGCGTCGCGGCCGGTCGCGGCGGAGGTCGCGTGGAAGCCGGAAGAGCTCAACGAAGCGTGGATCCGCCAGCACCTGATCGGTCCGCATTGCCTCGCCTGCCATGGGCCGGGGACGCAGCACGACTACAGCACTGCGGCCGGATTGCGGGCGAAGATCCGGTTGGAGGCTCCGGCGACCAGTCCGATTTACGGGATGGTCCACACCGGCAGCATGCCGCCGTATCCGTTCCCGGCCATCCCCGCCGGCCTGCGGGACGCGCTGTTAGAGTGGATCCGCCGCGGCGCGCCCTAGGTAGTCAGGAGGCTCACTCCCAACCGAGTGTGACGTCGGAAAGCTTGTCGCGCGAGGCCCAGCCGACGGAAAGGTCGCGGCGAAGATAGAGAAGCTCCTCGTAGCGGGGCGCGATCCCGAGCCGGCCGAGCCATTCCGGGTAGGAAGGCCGGGCGATGAAGTAGGCAACGCATTCGGGGAATTTTTCTTCCTCCGCCCCCGGGGTCGTCAGGCCCGGCCAGAAATGAAGTTCGTAGTTCATCGGCCAGGTATCGCGGACCCGATACTCCGGAAGCTCGATGGATTCCGTGGCTCCCGACTCATCCAGCCTCTCGATCAAGGCATCCCCGATCTGGCGACCCAGGGCGTCCTTGTGCTGGGTGATGCACCGTGAGTACTCCTTCCGGAACTTTCCCCACCCCGCCAGCGCCATGGTCGCGATGGCGATCGCGGCAAGCAGGATTTTCTTGCGCATCCGCATGTCCCCGAAACCTACAGGAGGATTCAGGCGAAGACAAGCCGCGGCCTTACGCGTAGATCTTCTCGTAATACTCCGTGACCATCCGGTCGGAGTCGAAGAAGGGGACCACCTCGTTCATCGAATTGAACACCAGCGCCGCCCAGCCATCGGGATCGTCGTAGTAGAGCGGCAGGATCTTTTCCTCCATCGCCTGGTAGAAGCCGAGCAGGTCGTGGCGGTCGCGCGCCTCGGGAGTCAGGCTCGGATCGGCGGGCGGGATGATGAAACTGTTGTGGCAGTCCTTGGAAAACTCGCAGACCCAGCCGTCGTAGGTGGACAGGTTGACCGAGGCGTTCATCGCGGCGGTCATGCCGGAGGTGCCGGAGGCCTCGCGGGTGACAACCGGGTTGTTCAGCCAGACGTCGGAGCCGTTTTTCAACAGGCGCGAAAGCTCGAGCTCGTATCCGACCAGGACTGCGACGTTCGGGAAGTCCTTGGTCACCTGGACCAGGTGGTTGAAAGTCTCGATCGCGCCGAAATCGAAGGGGAAGGGCTTGCCGGCCCAGATGATCTGCACGGGCTTCTCGTTGTTGTTGATCAGCGCGCGGAACATCCGGATGTCGCGGGTGATCAGGTCGGGGCGCTTGTAGCCGGCGAAGCGGCGGGCCCAGACGATCGTGAGGACGTCAGGGTTGAGAAGCTTGCCGGTTTGGTTGGCGACGGTCTGGAAGAGCTGCGACTTCAGCTCGCGCTTGCGGCTGCGGAGTTCGCTGACATTGCCTTCGAGGCGCGCGTGTTCGAGGCCACGGTCTTTCCAGTACTTCGCGTTCTGGGCGTTGGTGACGTGGGTGATCGGGCAGATGCCGGGGTAGCTCTCCCACATCTTGCGCGAGACGTCCCCGTGGAGCTTGGAGACCGCGTTCGAAAGGTGGCTCAGGCGCAGGGCGGCGAGCGAGTGGTTGAAGACATCGCCGTCGATCCCGGTGATCTTCTTCACCTCGTCCATCGGAACGGAGCCGAAGAAGGAGAAATCGTGGAGCAGCTTGAAGTCGTGCTTCTCGTTGCCGGCTTCTTCCGGAGTGTGGGTGGTGAAGACGAAGCGCTTTTTCACTTCGTCCAAGCTACGATGTTTCTCGTAGACGCGGAACGCGGCGGACAGGCCGTGGGCTTCGTTGAGGTGCCAGACCTCGGGATCGACGCCGAGTTCCTCCAGCAGTCGCGCGCCGCCGGCACCGAGGATGATGTACTGGGCGATCCGGCGCAGCGGGTCGTTGTCGTAGAGCCGGTGGGTGATGGCGCGGGACAGGCCGTCGTTTTCCTCGATGTCGGTGGTCAGGAAGAACATCGGAACCGTCCCGAAGATGTCGCCGGGCAGGAACATCGCCTTGACCCAGACCGGGTGGCCGTGGACCGGGACTTGGAACTTGATGCCGGTGTCCTGGAGGAAGGCGTATTGCTTTTTGCGGAACTGCACCGCCATCTCGCGTTCCTCGCCGCGGGCCTGGTCGTAGTAGCCGTAGGTCCACAGCATGCCGATTCCGCAGAGATTCTGGCGCATCGCCGCGGCCGACCGCATGTGCGAGCCGGCGAGGAAGCCGAGGCCACCGGAGTAGATCTTGAAGATCTGGTCGATGGCGAATTCGCAGGAGAAATAGACCGCGCTTTTCGAGAACCGCGGGTCGATCTCGTAGGTGTGGGCGAAAGGCTTGGGCAGGAAGGATCCGGTCATGGAAGGCGGGTGGAAAGGGATTGGGACGCCGCGAGGCTTGCCCCGGGAGGAGGGCTTTGTCGAGCCCGCGGGCGGGTATGCGCGTTTCGTACCAGCCCGGCGGATTTTCATGGGGAGGCTCATGGCGGCTGACAAGAGGCGGGCACCCGGTGGCACGGGAGTTGCTAGGATCGAAGTCCGCCATGATGTCCCGCCACTTTTCGAAAGTCACCGGATTCAGTTCCTGGATCCGCGCTTTCGGGGCTATCCTCGCGCTGCTCCCGGCAATGGTTTTGGCACAGGAAAGCCCCGCCCGTCCGGCGCGTGAGATCGTCGCCGAAGCGGCAGCGACCCTCGATGCGGACCGGCAGAAGGAACTCGTGGGCACGCTGACCGACGCGAATCCGGAGGAGGTGGTCGATCTCCTCAGGAAGTGGAAGGAGGGCGAGTTCTATCTCTATCAGGACGCCGCGGGGACCGACATGACGGTGTTCTTCGAAGGCGAGGCGGATGCCGATGAAAAGTTCGCCCTGAACGCGCTGGCGACGGGCAAACCCGTCACCGGACCCAACGGCGCGGTCCTACGGGCGACCAAGGATGAACTCTACCTCGCCGACACCGATTCCGGCCTGCGCCGGGTGATGAAAGGGGTCACCGACCGCATCGCGCTCTCCTCGTCGGACTACAAAACGCGCTTGCGGGCGGTGCAGGACACCGGCCTCGAACAAGATCCCGCCAAGCTGGTGTTGCTCGAGCAGCGGCTGGTGGTCGAGAAGGACAAGCAGATCAAGAACGCCATCGCCGAGGCCATGGCCATGATCAAGCTGCGCGCCGAAGACCCGGTGGTCCGCCAGGCCGCCGTCGCGGAACTTGGCGAAATGGGGTCGATCGCCGCTCAGGGGGCGATCAAGACCGTCCGCACGGAAGCGGAAGCCGCCGGTCAGCTCAGCCTGGTGGAGGCCTGCGACGAGGCGCAGCGGCAGATCGAGAGCCACATCGCGCGGGTCAACACCGCAGGCACCGTGTTCCGCGGGCTTTCCAAGGGAAGCATCCTGCTCATCGCGGCGATCGGGCTGGCGATCACCTTCGGCCTGATGGGCGTGATCAACATGGCCCACGGCGAGTTGATCGTGGTCGGTGCCTACACGACGTATCTGGTCCAGAACCTGTTCGCCGCCGGCATCCAGCGCTCGCCCTTCGGGATCGAAATCAACATCCCCGGCATGAATCTCACCGGCACGGCCTGGGACATGTATTTCCTGGTCGCCATGCCCGCGAGCTTCCTGACCGCCGCGGGAGTCGGGTTGCTGCTGGAGCGCGGGGTGATCCGCTTCCTTTACAAGCGGCCGCTCGAGTCGCTGCTGGCGACCTGGGGCGTCTCGATGGTCATCCAGCAGTTGTTCCGTCTGGTCTTCGGGGCGAACAACGTGCAGGTCGACAGCCCCGCTTTCCTGTCCGGCAACTGGACCGTGAACGACGTCGTCTTCGGCTGGAACCGGGTCTTCGTGATCGCCTTCGCGGTGCTGATCATTTTCCTGACCTGGGCGGTGCTCAACAAGACCTCGCTCGGCCTGCTGATCCGCGCGGTGATGCAGAACCGCGGCATGGCGGCCTGCATGGGCGTCCGCACCGAACGCGTGAACATGATGACCTTCGCCTTCGGCAGCGGCCTCGCCGGTCTCGCGGGTGCTTTCCTCTCCCAGATCGGCAATGTCGGCCCGGGGCTGGGCCAGGACTACATCGTGGATTCCTTCATGACCGTCGTGGTCGGCGGCGTCGGCAACATCCTCGGTACCGTCATCAGCGCGCTCGGCATCGGCATGGCCGACCAGGCTCTCCAGCAGATCCTCGGCAACCCCGTGCTCGGCAAGATCCTGGTGCTCGGCGTGATCATCCTTTTCCTCCAGTGGAAGCCCTCCGGCCTCTTCGCCACCCGCTCCCGTAGCCTCGACTGATGAACGCCCCGCTCGCCGGAAAAGCCCCGAACCTCCTGCTCGCCGCCATCGCGTTGTTCCTTGTGGTGGTGATGCCCTCGCTCAACGCCGCGGGCATGATCTCGGACTTCACCCTCAACACCTGGGGCAAGTATCTCTGCTACGCGATCCTCGCCGTCGGCGTCGACCTGCTGTGGGGTTACACCGGGTTGCTCAGCCTCGGACAGGCGCTGTTCTTCTCGCTCGGCGGCTACATGATGGGGATGCACCTGATGCTGATGATCGGCAAGCTGGGCGCCTACAAGAGCGACCTGCCCGACTTCATGGTCTTCCTCGGCCTGAAGGAGCTGCCCGACTTCTGGCAGCCGTTCTACTCGTTCCCCTTCGCCGCGATCATGGTAGTGGTGGTGCCCGGCCTGCTCGCCGGCATCTTCGGCTACCTCGCGTTCCGCTCCCGCATCAAGGGCGTCTATTTCTCCATCCTCACCCAGGCCCTGACCTACGGCGCGGCACTGATGTTCTTCCGCAACGAGATGATGATGGGCGGCAACAACGGCTTCACCGATTTCCGCAGCGTGCTCGGCACCGACCTCCGCAATCCGGAAAGCAAGCGCATCCTCTACATCGCCTCGGCCGTGACCCTCATGCTGGTCTTCATCGGCTGCAAATGGCTGACCACCTCGCGCTTCGGCCTGATCCAGCGGGCGATCCGCGACAGTGAGAACCGCGTGCTCTTCTCCGGCTACTCCGCGGCCAACTTCAAGCTCTTCGTCTTCATCATCAGCGCCATGATCGCCGGCATCGGTGGCGCGCTCTACGTCCCTCAGGTCGGTATCATCAACCCGTCGGAGATGATGACCGAGAAGTCGCTCGAAGCCGTCGTGTGGGTCGCCGTCGGCGGCCGCGGGACCTTGATCGGCCCCATCATCGGTGCGATCGGCGTGAACTATCTGAAAAGCTGGGCGACCACCGAATACCCGGACCTTTGGTTGATCATCCTCGGCGCGACCTTCGTGCTGGTCGTGCTCTTCCTGCCCAAAGGCATCGTCGGCGTGCCCGCCCAGATCAAGGCGGCCATCGACCGCCGCAAGGCCTTGAAAAAAGACCGCGCCGACGATCTCGCCGACATCACCCCCAGCCCCGAAGCCGAATGAGCATGGTGCATTACCTCCTGGCCGCCGAAGGACTGAACAAGTCATTCGACGGATTCAAGGCCATCAACGACCTGAACTTCGTCCTCGAGAAGGGCGAGTTGCGCACCGTGATCGGACCGAACGGCGCGGGCAAGACGACCTTCCTCGACCTCATCACCGGCCGCACCAAGCCGGACAGCGGCACGCTGCACTTCGAGGAGCACCACGATCTGCTCAAGCTGAACGAATTCGAAATCTACCGCCTCGGCATCGGCCGCAAGTTCCAGACGCCGACCGTCTATACCGACCACACCGTCCGCGAGAATCTGCTGCTCTCGCTCGCCGGGTCGCGCAGCATCTGGCATTCGCTGTTCGGGAAAATCCGCAAGGAGCAGGAGGAGCGGATGGACGAGATCCTCCACACCATCAAGCTGACCGAGCGCGCTCACAGCAAGGCCGGCTCGCTGGCCCACGGCCAGAAGCAGTGGCTGGAGATCGGCATGCTGCTGGCCCAGGACGCGAAGCTGTTGCTGGTGGACGAACCCGCCGCCGGCATGACGGACGAGGAGACCTTCCGCACCGGCGAGTTGCTCCTTTCGCTCGCCGGCAAGCACACCATCGTGGTCATCGAGCACGACATGACCTTCGTCCGCCAGATTTCCCAGGGCCGCACCGTCACCGTCCTCCACCAGGGCAACGTTCTCTGCGAAGGACCGGTCGACAAGGTGCAGAACGACGAGCGCGTCATCGAAGTCTATCTCGGTCGCAAGAAGAAAGCCGCATGAGTGCCGTCGCCACCGAAACCCCGTCCCTGACCGTCCGCGACTTGTCCGTCTCGATCGGCGGCAGCCGCATCCTCCGTGGTGTCAGCCTCGACATCCGCCCGAGGACCGTGTTCTGCCTGATGGGCCGCAACGGCGTCGGCAAGACGACCACGCTCAAGGCGATCACCGGCCTGATGTCCGCCGACAAGGGCGGCGTGAAGCTCGGTGATACCGACCTTTCCCGCCTCAGCGCCGAAAGCCGCGCGCTCAAGGGCCTCGGCTACGTGCCGCAAGGCCGCGAAATCTTCCCGCAGCTCACCGTGGAGGAGAACCTCTACGTCGGCACCGTCGCCCGCGGCCGCAAGCCGAAGCCGGAGGAAGTCGACCGCGTCTTCACGCTCTTCCCCATCATCAAGGAGTTCCTCCCGCGCAAGGGCGGCATGCTTTCCGGCGGCCAGCAGCAGCAGCTCGCCATCGGCCGCGCCCTGCTCACCCGGCCGAAGCTGCTGATCCTCGATGAGCCGACCGAAGGCATCCAGCCGAACATCATCGACCAGATCGGCGACGCCATCAAGATGCTGCGCGACGAAGGCGAGATGGCGATCCTACTGGTTGAGCAGTACTTGGATTTCTGCAAGGAACTCGGCGACGATTTCTGCATCCTCGAGCGCGGACGCGTCGCCGCCGCCGGCCCGATGACCGGCCTGAGCGAGGAGCTGATCAAGGAATTCCTCACCGTGTGAACCGCATGCATTTCAAGAATCAGGACCAGGATGGATAGGATGGATAGGATGTTCCGATCAACACCAAGAGGGGCGCGGGCGGCTCGCCCGCAGCATCCAAAAGTGGCTGCGGCATCCTTGATCCTCGAAGCTTCGGCAAAATTCCCCTAATCTCCCAATCTCCTAATTCCTCAATCTCCTTTTTCCGCCATGATCCCAAGACTCATTGCCCGTCTATTCGCCTTCCTCCCCGCCCTCGCGCTCGCCCATCCCGGCCACTACCACCCGCCGGGCGAGGAAGACGAGTTCGATCAGTTCCGCGCCGACTACCTTCACCTCCACGGTCCGCTAGAGATCGGCCTCGCCGCTGTGGCGCTGGGAGCCGTGGTGCTCTTCAAGCTGAACCCCAACCGCAAGGTCCGCCTCGCCGCCGCCTGCGCCTTCGGCGGTTCGCTCGCCCTCATCGCCGCGTTCTGATGCACCTTTCCCCGCGTGAACAGGAGAAGCTGCTCGTGGTCGTCGCCGGCGACCTCGCCCGCCGCCGCCGTGACCGCGGCCTGAAGCTGAACTACCCCGAAACCATCGCCCTGATCACCTCCGAGATCTTCGAAGGTGCGCGCGACGGAAAATCGGTCTCCGAGCTCATGAGCTACGGCACCACCCTCGTCACCCGCGACGAGGTGATGGAAGGCGTCGCCGAAATGATCCACGACATCCAGGTCGAAGCCACCTTTCCCGACGGCACCAAGCTGGTCACCGTGCACCATCCGGTGCGGTGAAGAAGATGGCAGATGGTAGATGGCAGATCTTAGATAGCTCCGCGCCACTCCATTGCTTTTCATCTACCATCCACCATCTACCATCTACCATCTACCATCTACCATCTCAGAAATGATCCCCGGAGAAGTCATCACCCCCGACGGCGTCATCGAGCTGAACGTCGGCCTTACGAAGTCTTCCGCTGTCGTCGCCAACACCGGCGACCGTCCGGTGCAGGTGGGCAGCCATTTCCACTTCGCGGAGGTCAATGAGGCGCTGCATTTCGACCGCGCCGCCGCCACCGGCTACCGCCTCGACATCCCGGCCGGCACGGCGATCCGCTTTGAGCCGGGGGACACCCGCGAGGTGCCGCTGGTCGCTTTCGCGGGAAAGCGGGAGGTTTACGGGCTCAATAACAAGGTGAACGGGAAGCTTTCGTCCTAGTTCCGGCAAAGAATCGAACCGCGAAAAACGCGAAATGCCGCGAAATCTGAAGACGGAAAGCCGAAGAAGAGAGCTGGAGGTGAACGTCTTCCCGACTCACTACATTGCCTTTCAAATTTCGCGCTCTTTCGCGCTTTTTCGCGGTTAAGAACTCCCATTCCTCTCCCATGAACCAAACCCGCGCCAACTACGCCGGCACCTTCGGCCCCACCATCGGCGACCGCGTCCGCCTCGGCGACACCGAGCTTTTCATCGAGGTCGAGCGCGACCTGGTCGCCGAAGGCGGCGGCTACGGCAACGAGGTGAAGTTCGGAGGCGGCAAGGTGATCCGCGACGGCATGGCCCAGTCGCCCCTAGCACTGGACGCCGAGGTGCCCGACCTGGTCATCACCAACGCCCTGATCCTCGACGCCGCCCACGGCGTGATCAAAGCCGACATCGGCATCAAGCACGGCCGCATCGTCGGCATCGGCCACGCGGGAAATCCGCTGCTGCAGGACGGCATCACGATGACGATCGGCGCGGCCACCGAGATCATCGCCGGCGAAGGCTGCATCGTCACCGCCGGCGGGATCGACACCCACATCCATTTCATCTGCCCGCAGCAGATCGAGCACGCCATCGCCAGCGGTGTGACCACCCTGCTCGGCGGCGGCACCGGCCCGGCCCACGGGACTTACGCGACCACCTGCACGCCGGGAAAATGGAATATTCGGCGCATGTTAGAGGCCGCCGAAGCATTCCCGGTCAACCTCGGCTTCCTCGGCAAGGGCAACTGTTCGTCGCCCGAACCGCTGCGCGAGCAGGTTCTCGCCGGGGCGATCGGCCTCAAGCTCCACGAGGACTGGGGCACCACGCCCGCGGCGATCGATACCTGCCTCACCGTCGCCGATGAGTTCGACGTCCAGGTCGCGATCCACACCGACACGCTCAACGAGGCCGGCTTCGTCGAAAGCACGCTCGCCGCCTTCAAAGGCCGCACCATCCACACCTATCACTCCGAAGGCGCCGGCGGCGGTCATGCGCCGGACATCATCCGCGTCTGCGGCGAGCCGAACGTGCTGCCTTCCTCCACCAACCCGACGCGGCCCTTCACGGTGAACACGATCGACGAGCACCTCGACATGCTCATGGTCTGCCACCACCTCGACTCGCGGATCCCGGAAGACGTCGCCTTCGCCGAAAGCCGCATCCGCCCGGAGACCATCGCCGCGGAGGACCGGCTGCACGACCTCGGGGCGATCTCGATGATGTCCTCCGACTCGCAGGCCATGGGCCGCATCGGCGAGGTCATCACCCGCACCTGGCAGACCGCGCACAAGATGAAGCTCCAGTTTGGCAAGCTGGAGGGCCCCTCGCATCCCGCCGCCGACAATTTCCGCGCCCTGCGCTACGTCGCGAAATACACGATCTGTCCCGCATTGACCCACGGCATCGCCCACGAGGTCGGGAGCATCGAAGTCGGCAAGCTGGCCGACCTGGTCATCTGGAAGCCCGCCTTCTTCGGCGTGAAGCCCGAGACCATCCTCAAGGGCGGCCTGATCGCCTGGGCGAACATGGGTGACCCGAACGCTTCCATCCCCACGCCGCAGCCGATGATGTACCGCCCGCAGTTTGGCGGCTTCGGCAAGGCGATCCAATCGACCTCGCTCACCTTCGTCAGCCAGGCCGCGCTTGATTCGGGTTCGCTCGACGACCTCGGCCTGCAGAAGCGCCTCGTCGCCGTCAAAGGCTGCCGCAGCATCACCAAGGCCGACCTGCCCTTCAACGACGCGCTGCCGAAAATCACCGTCGACCCCGAGACCTACACCGTCACCGCCGACGGCGAGGAACTCCGCTGCGAACCCCTCGCCGAGCTGCCGCTGGCGCAGAGGTATTTCTTGTTTTAGCATCGGCATGACGCCTGCTCATGGGAGACTGCTGATGCTCCTCGTGACCCGCATGTTTGCCGCCGCCTCCTCCCGTCCGCCGGGGGAGCAAGTCGTGCTTGCCGCGGAACGACGTCAGTTCCTCAAGCGTCGCTGGCGCGGTGTGGCCGAGGACGGCACCGAATTCGGCTTCGATCTGGAGACCCGCCTTACCGACGGCTGCGTCGTGTTCCAGCAGGACGGCAAGGACTACATCGTCCGCCAGCTCCCGGAGACCGTTTACGAAGTCCCTTTCGAAAGCCCCGCCCACGCCGCGCTCGTCGCCTGGAAAACCGGCAATCTCCACCTGCCCGCGCAGATTTTCGACGGCTTCCTCCGCGTCCTCCACGACGAGGCGATGAAAAACCTGCTCGACCGCGAAGGCTGGGCTTTCACCGAGCCGACGGTCCTGTTCCAACCCCTCAAAGCGATGGCCCATGCCTGACCCGGTGAACATTGATCCCGTCCTCTGGCTGCTCCAGGCGAACGACTCCCAGTATCCCTCGGGAGCCTATGCCCATTCGTATGGCCTCGAGGAACTGGTCGAAGCCGGCGTGGTGACGGACGCCGCCGGGCTCGAGCGCTTCCTTGAAACGCAGATCCTGCCGGCGCTGCTCACCTTCGAACTGCCGTACTTCGCCGAGGCTCATGCCGCTGCCGGGAAATCCGACACCACCCGCCTGTTAGAACTCGATGCCGAGCTCGACGCCTGGCGCTTGCCCGCCGAAACGCGCGACGCCTCCCGCCGGATCGGTTCCCGTCGTCTCGAACTGCTGCGCCAGCTCGCCCCGTCACCGCTGGTCGAACAGCACCACGCCGCCTGCCCGTTCAGCCATCATCTGGTCGTCACCGCGATCGAGCTCGCCGCGCTGCCGGTCAACCACGCCGCGCGGGCTTTCGCCTTCCAGACCGTGAGCGGCTTCGCCACCGCCTCGATGAAGCTGATGCGGCTCGGCCAGAGCGCTTGCCAGGCGGTGGTCCGCCGCTCGCTCGACCGCCTCGGAGCGGACCTCGACAGCGCTCTTTCCCGCCCGCCCGACGGCTGGTTCAATCCCTTGTTAGAAATCGCCTCACTCCGCCATGCCCGCGCCGATGCCCGACTCTTCATCTCCTGAAACTCCCGTGAAACGTCCCTTCCGCCTCGGGGTCGGCGGCCCCGTCGGCTCCGGCAAGACGATGTGCGTGCTGCGCCTTTCGCAGTGGCTCAAGGACGAGATCTCCCTCGCGGTGATCACCAACGACATCTACACCCGGGAAGACGCCGAGTTCCTGCTGCGGGCCGGCGTGCTGCCCGCCGACCGCGTCCGCGGCGTGGAGACCGGCGGCTGCCCGCACACCGCGATCCGCGACGACATCAGCATGAACATGGCCGCGGTGGTCGACCTCGAGCGCGCCCATCCCGACCTCGAGCTGATCCTGATTGAAAGCGGTGGCGACAACCTCTCCGCCACCTTCTCGCCCGAGCTGGTGGACGCCTACATCTATGTCATCGACGTCGCCGAAGGGGACAAGATCCCGCGCAAGGGCGGCCCGGCGATCCGCACCAGCGACCTGCTTTTGATCAATAAAACCGAGCTGGCGCCCTACGTCGGCGCGGACCTCGAAGTGATGGCCCGCGACTCTGCGAAGCAGCGGGGCACGAGGCCTTTCCTGTTCGCGGACCTGAAATCGGAGAAGGGGAAGGATGAACTCCTCGCGTGGCTGAAGCATGAGTATCTTTTCGTGTGACAGCCACTGGGAGCGCGGAATTTATTCCGCGCGAATTCCCGATGCCCCAAGAGTGATCTGCGTGAGGGATTCCCTCGCCTTGGATTCCGATGAGCGCATTCAATATGTACACAATTTCGTCTCGCGGAATGGATTCCGCGCTCCCAGTGTTTGATCATGCACAAGGGCGTCCATGACCGGGGATACCTCCCCCACTGGGATTTTGCCGGTTCCGTTCAGGCGATCACTTTCCGCCTGGGAGACTCGCTGCCGAGAGATGTCGTGGCGGGATGGCGTCGTGAGCTGAAGCCATTGTTGAATAGCCCGGACGCAGCCATGTCTCTCAAGGGGCAGGCGGAACTTCACCGGCGAATCGCCCGTTATGAAGATGCGGGTTATGGATCTTGTGTTCTGGCGAAGCCGTGCTTCGCACGGATCGTGCAAGAGTCATTGTTGGAAGGACATGACGGAGCCTACAAGCTCATCGCATGGTGCGTCATGCCGAATCATGTCCATGTGGTCATCCGCCTGCTCGACGAGACTTCGCTTGGGATGATCGTCAAACGCTGGAAAGCCGGGGCAGCAGTCCAGATCAACCGGGAATTGAATCGAAGCGGTTCTCTTTGGCAGGAGGATTACCATGATCGCTTGATCCGGGACATGGATCATTTGCAGAACGCGGTGGCTTACATACGGCAGAATCCGGTGAAGGCAGGGCTCTGTGGGAGGATGGAAGATTGGGCCTTCAGCTGTGCGGGGAACGGTTGGAGGGTAGATTCGGAGATCAGCGGAGATCGCCCCATTCCTCTCGTTCCGGGTGGGCACTGCATTTCTAGTGATTCGGAGGGTCGAGCGGAATGAATTCCGCGCTCCCAGTATCCGGCATCACCGGCCGGTCCATCCACGGCCACCTCGACCTTCGCAGCGACGTTCGCACCGACGGCACGCCTTACCTTTCCCGCCAGTCCTTCCGCGCGCCGATCCATCTCAGCAAGTCCCACGTCGAGTCCGGCGCGCTGCTGGTCCAGCTCGTCAATCCCACCGCGGGCTTCTTCGATGGCGACCGGCTCGACCTCGATGTCATGGCCGGCACGGGCAGCCGGATGATCCTCAGCACGCCCGGGGCTTCCCGGGTTTATCGCGCCCGCGGCGAAACACCGGCGCTGTGCCACCAGCACCTGCGGGGCGAGCGAGATGCCTTCCTCGAGTGGATCCCCGAGCCCTTCATCCCCCAGGCCGGCGCGCGCTACCACCAGCGGACGGTCATCGAGCTGGAGGAAAGCGCGGGACTTTTCTTCTTCGAATGGATCGCCCCCGGCCGCGTCGCCCGCGGCGAGGTCTTCGCCTACGAGCTCCTGCGCTGGGAACTCGATCTCAAGGTGGCAGGCCAACTCGTCGCGCGGGAGCGCTTTGAACTCCGGCCCGGCGATCACAGCCTGGCCGCGCTGCGTGAAAAGTTCCCCGCCGCCCATTGCGTCACCGCCTACGTCGCGGGAATCCCGGCCGGTGCCTGGCCGGCGGAGGAGCTCGATCTTCTCGGCAGCGACCGTGTTTATCTCGGGCACGGTCCGCTCTTGGGAAATGCCCACTTGGTCCGGGCGTTGTGTGCCGACAGTTTGGCCACCCGTGCCTTGATTTCGGGCCTCCGTCAGGTCCTTTACCGTGCTTCCGGAAGGCCCGCACCGCGACTCGGGCGGCTTTGATTCCGGGCGGCTCACCTTGTAAATCCTGACATCCGCCGGGATCCATGAGCGCGCCGCATGGAAGTGGCTGTTAGATGAGAATCGGATTCCTGTCATACAACAGGCCCTTCCCGGACACTTGGCCGCGTGCCTGCTCATGGAGTGCTGCGGGAGAAGACTCCCGCTCGAACCATACCGACCCACCATGAAGAAACTTGTGAAGTCCACCGTGCTCCAGAGCGCCCTGATCGCCTCCCTCCTCGGAACCGCGACCTCGATGGCTGGCGATGCCGAAACCACGACGACGACCATCACTCCGGCCGCGGAGTCCGATTCGAAATTCGCGGGCACCCTGAACCTCGACCTCAACTCGCACTTCGTCTCCTACGGCTTCGATGTCTGGGGCGACGGCAACGACCTCGAGGGCGGCACCTTCAACCCGTCCCTCGAACTGACCTGGGCGCTGCCTGGCAACTTCACCGCCATCCTCGGCACCTGGTGGGACGTCAACGGCAAGGTCCCGTCCGCCATCGGCGGCAAGCTCCAGGAAATCGACGTCTGGGCCGGTCTCGGCTACAAGGTCGGCGACCTCAGCATCACCGGTCTCTATCAGAACTGGATCTACGGCAGCGCCAACGAGCAGATCGTCGACATCAAGTTCGCCTACGACTGCTTCCTCAGCCCCTCGCTGCTCGTCCACAACCGCGTCGATCCCGGTGCGTCCGGCGGTAACAACGGCACGATCCTCGTCGCCGGCATCTCCCACTCGGTCGATGCCGGTCCCGTGACCTTCTCGTTCCCGCTGAACATCGCCTACTTCCTCGACGATGACTTCCACCCGGCCAGCACCGACAGTGGATTCGGCTACGGCTCGCTGGGCGTGACCGCCACCTATGCGATGGAGTTCCTGGGCGAAGACTACGGTGCCTGGAATCTCCATGCCGGCCTGACCTACTACGTCACCGACAGCGATGTCGTCGCCAACAGCGATGCCGGCCGCCCCGACAACGACTTCCTGACCGCCAACATCGGCATCGGCTGCTCGTTCTGATCTCCCCCTTTCCTTGGTATTAATCGGTTGCAGCGGAAGGACCCGTTCCAAGTTCCATCCTGGGACGGGTCTTTTCACCGCTGGACCTTTCCTCCCTTCCGACCCCCAACAAAGACCCCAACATGACACGTTCCATTTTCCAACGCCTGCTCGCTTGCGCGGCACTCTCCACGGCCTTCGCGGCCTCTTCCGCTTTCGCCCAGGATACCGTCAAAGTCGGCGTTCTTCACTCGCTCAGCGGCACCATGGCGATCAGCGAAACCTCGCTGCGCGATGTCCTCCTTTTCACCTTCGACGAAATCAACGCCGCCGGTGGCGTGATGGGCAAGAAGATCGAGCCGGTCGTTGTCGACGGCGCCTCGAACTGGCCGCTCTTCGCCGAAAAGGCCAAGCAACTCCTTGAGCAGGACAAGGTCGCCGTGACCTTCGGCTGCTGGACCTCGGTCAGCCGCAAGTCGGTGCTGCCGGTGTTCGAGGAAAAGAAGGGGCTGCTCTTCTATCCGGTGCAATATGAGGGCGAGGAGATGTCCAAGAACATCTTCTACACCGCCGAGGCCGTGAACCAGCAGGCGACCCCCGCCGTCGACTACATGCTCGCGGAAGGGAAGAAGAAGTTCTACCTGATCGGCTCCGACTACGTCTATCCGCAGACCACCAACCTGGTGCTGTTGGAGTATCTCCTCAGCAAGGGCGTCCCGCTGGAGAACATCGGCGGCGGTTTCCGCAAGGAAGGCGACGAGATCGTTTCGGCCGGCAAGTACACGCCGTTCGGCCACACCGACTACCAGCAGATCATCTCCGAGATCAAGCAGTTCGCCGCCGGTGGTGGCGCCTGCGTGATCAACACGCTCAACGGCGACACCAACGTGCCCTTCTTCAAGGAATACGCCGCCGCCGGTCTGACCGCGGAGACCTGCCCGGTCGTCAGCTTCTCGATCTCCGAAGACGAGTTCCGCGGCCTGCCGGCCAAGCAGCTCGTCGGACAGCTCGGCTGCTGGACCTACTTCCAGTCGATCCGCACCCCGGCCAACAAGAAGTTCACCGACGGCTTCCAAGCTTGGCTGAAGAAGACCGACACCCCCGGCATCGTGAAGGAAGGCCGCGTGACCTGCTCGCCGATGGTCCTTTCTTACAACGGGGTCTACCTCTGGAAGGCCGCGGTCGAGAAGGCAAAGAGCTTCGACGTCGACAAGGTGAACGCGGTGCTCGAGTCCGGCATCAGCTTCGACGGCCCCGGCGGCACGGTGACCACCCAGAAGAACCGTCACCTGACCAAGAACGTCTACATCGGGGAAACCCGGGCCGACGGCCAGTTCAAGATCCTCAAGGAATACAAGGGCGTCGTCGGCGAGCCCTTCCTCAAGGGCACTTTCAAGAAGTGACCTGATTTCCCATCCCCCGGAGATTGTCCTCCCACCCCTGGTCGCCTCGCGCGGCCGGGGGTTTTTCGTGAAGAGCAGGGAGACGCGAGACGCGAGACGCGAGACGCGAGACGCGAGACGCGAGACGCGAGCCAGAGAGCCAGAGAGCCAGAGAGCCAGAGAGCCAGAGAGCCAGAGAGCCAGAGAGCTTGAGCAGCCCCGCGGACCCCTCAAGCGCTTCTCTGGCTCGCGTCTCGCGTCTCCCTGCTTGGCTCGCGTCTCCCTGCTCGCGTCTCCTTGCTCGCGTCTCCTTGCTCGCGTCTCCTTGCTCCCTGCCTTCCCCGGACTTCCGCCTTGTCCCCGCCGCTTTGCTGGCCTAATCCCCGTGCGCACATGAATTCGATGCACCTTTACGAGCGCCTGCCCCTGTTCGGTACCGGCATCGTGCTCGGCGTGTGGCTGGTCGCGGTGCACGCCCTGATGCTTGCCAAGCCAGCCCCGGTGCAGGGATTTCTGAAGAAGTTTCCGCGCAACCATGCGCTCGGCCAGATCATCCTGGCGATCGGCCTGCTCTGGTTCTGGCTGCTGGTCGCCGTGCCGGGGAAGGGGATGCTGAATTCGCTCGCGATGGACCTCGGCGAATTCAACGGCCTGAAGAAGTATCTGCGCTTCGTCGTGCCCTTGTCGATTGTCGCGGTTGGATTTGCGGTGAAGGAATTCCTTTCGGTCCGGGCGCTCGGGCTGCTCGGTCTGATGGCCGCCGCGCCTCTGCTCGACGCCGCCTTCCTCAAGGACCCGCAGAGCCGCCTGCTGGTCCCGGCCTTCGCCTTCGCGATGGTGGTCGCCTCGCTCTATTTCGTCGGCATGCCCTACCTGTTCCGCGACGCGGTGACCTGGGCCACCGCATCGCCGAAACGCTGGCGGGTGCTGTCGCTGGCCGGCCTCGGCTACGGCATCGCCGTGCTGGCCTGCGCCTTCCTGTTCTGGAAGGGCTACTGAATCACCCGTTCAGCTTCGCCAGCGCCTTCGGCAGGAACACGCCATCCTTGCGGATGACCTTGCCGTCGAACTTGATCTCGCCGCCGCCGTAGTCCTTGCGCTGGATGTTGACGATGTCCCAGTGAACTTGCGAGCGGTTGCCGTTGTCGGCCTCCTCGTAGGCCTGCCCGGGTGTGAAGTGGAACGAGCCGCCGATCTTCTCGTCGAACAGGATGTCGCGCATCGGGTGCTTGATCGCCGCGTTGTAGCCCAGCGCGAACTCGCCGATGTAGCGTGCGCCGGCATCGCTATCGAGGATCTTGTTGATCTCCTTGTTCTTCCCGGGCGACTCCGCCTTGACGATCCTGCCCTTTTCGAAGGTCAGCTTGACCGAGTCGAAGGGGATGCCCTGGTAAATCGTCGGCGCGTTGTAGGTGATGAAGCCTTCCACCGAGTCCTTCACCGGGGAGGTGAAAACTTCGCCGTCCGGGATGTTGTGCTCGCCGGCGCTGACGACCGCCGGGATGTCCTTGATCGAGAATTTCAGGTCGGTTCCCGGGCCGGTGATGTGGACCTGGTCGGTCGCGTCCATCAGCTTCTTCAGCGCATTGGCGGCGGGGACCAGGCTCTTGTAGTCGACCAGGCAGACCTTGAAATAGAAGTCCTCGAAGGCCTCGGTGCTCATCCCGGCCTGCTGGGCCATCGCCGGCGTCGGCCAGCGCAGGACGCACCACTTGGTCTTCTTCACGCGCCAGTCGATCACCCCGCGCATGTGCTTCATCGCGAGCGTCATGTTGGCTCCAGGGACATCGCTGCTTTCGGCGATGTTGTGGCTGCCGCGCACCGCGATGTAGGCGTCCATGTCCTTCATCTCGGCGAGCAGGTGCTTGGCGATGATCTGATACTGGGCGTCCTCGGCGCCGCTCAGCATTTCCCGAGTCAGCCGCGAGCTGTGGAGCCGCAGGAAGGGCAGCGCGCCCTTCGCCCGCGCCTCGCGGACCAGCGCCAGACCGATCGAGTCCGGCACGTCGTAAAGATCGATCAGGATCTTCTCGCCCTTCTTCAGCGAGGTCGAGTAGCGGACAAGCTGGCGGGCGAGTTGGTCAACGCGGGGATCGTGCATGGCGCTATCGCTTAAAGTGCCAAGTCGAAAGGGCCAAGTGCCAAGTTGGGGAACCCCCATTTGGCACTTGGCACTTTCTTCCCTTGGCACTTTCTTCTCCCCGCATGCGCCTCGGCATCCTCGGCTCCGGTTCCGGCTCGAACATGCAAGCCCTCCTCGACGCGATCGCCGCCGGCTCGCTCGATGCGGAGATCGCGCTGGTGCTTTCCGACAACCCGGCCGCCTACATCCTCGAACGCGCCGCCAAAGCGGGCCTGCCGACCGGAGTCATCGACTGCCGCGGCTTCAAGACGAAGTTCCCCGACGAAGCCCAGGCGGAAACCGCCGCGGCGTTGAAGGCGGCGGGCGTCGAACTGGTCTGCTTGGCCGGCTTCATGCGGCTGGTGAAAGCGCCGCTGCTCGAGGCCTTTCCGGAGCGCATCCTCAACATCCACCCGGCCCTGCTGCCGGCCTACCCGGGCTTGCAGGCCTGGAAGCAGGCGATCGATGACGGTGCGACCGAGTCCGGCTGCACCGTCCACTATGTCGATGGCGGCATGGACACCGGGCCGGTCATCCTCCAGGCGAAGGTCCCGGTTTTCCCGGACGACACGGCCGAGACCCTGCACCAGCGGATCCAGGTCGAGGAGCACCGGCTTTACCCGGAGGCGATTCGGCGGGTCGCGGCGCGGTTGGGGATTTGAGCGGGAAGTGATCAAGCAAGAGGGGAACAGCCACAAGAGGGGAACGGGCGGCTCGCCCGTTCGCCGGTGCGGGTCTGCGGGCGAGCCGCCCGCACCCCTCTTGTGAGGGCTGCCCCACTTTCACCCGCCGCCGCGCGTTCCGTGGTTTCCAAAGCCCACCCGGCCCGCTGTAGTTCCCCCGCCCATGCCACGCGCCGCCCTCGAACAACTCCGCGAACGCCTCGTCTCCACCGTGCTCGGCTCGGAAGAAGCCGCGGCCCTGCTGCTGACCGCCCTGCTCGCCCGCGGCCACGTGCTGATCGAAGGCGCGCCGGGCATCGGCAAGACCTCGCTGGCCCACACCCTGGCCACCTCGATCGGCGGGACCTTCAAGCGCGTGCAATTCACGCCCGACCTGCTGCCGGCCGACCTGCTCGGCTACTCGCTCTACCGGATGGACCGCGGCGATTTCGAATTCATCGCCGGCCCGGTCTTCGCCCACTGCGTGCTGGCGGACGAGATCAACCGCACCTCGCCGCGGGTCCAGAGCGCCCTGCTGGAGTGCATGAACGAGCAGCAGGTGACGCTCGACGGCGTCACCCGCGGGCTGCCCGCGCCGTTTTTCGTCATCGCCACCCAGAACGACACCGACCGCCACGGCACCTTCCCGCTGCCGGAGCCGCAGCTCGACCGCTTCCTGCTGTCGATCCGCATGGACCTTCCCGCCGCGGAGGTCCAGCAGCGCATCCTGCTCGCCCACGCCGCCGGGGAAATCAACAACGGCAGCTCGACCAGCACCGCCGCCTTGCTCGATCCTGCCGCGGTGCTGTCCCTGCAGGCCGCGGTCCAGCAGGTCACGGTTGCGCCCGCGCTGGCCGGCTACATCACCGCGCTGTGCGAAAGCCTGCGCCGCCTGGCCGGGTCGGATCACGCCGTCTCGGTCCGCGGCTCGCTCGCCCTGATGCAAGCCGCCCGCGCCGCCGCCTACCTCGACGGCGCGCCGGCCCTCTATCCCGACCACGTCCAGGCTCTCTTCCCCGCCGTCCTCCGCCACCGCCTCTCGCCCGACGACGGCAGCGAACCCGCCGCGCTGATCGCCGCGGCGCTGGAGAACACGCCGGTGCCGTGAGGGGGTGTCTTCTAACGCCTTGAACCCCCCGCCGCGCCCCGCTAGCGTCCGCGCCCCAGCCCGCCATGCCCAAGGTTTACATCCGCACTTACGGTTGCCAGATGAACGAGCGCGATTCCGAACAGGTCGCGCAGATGTTCAGCGAAGGCGGCTACACGGTCACCGCCGACGAGGCGGAGGCCGATGCCGTCCTGGTCAACACCTGCTCGGTCCGCGACCAGGCCGAACAGAAAGCGCTCGGCAAGATGGGCAGCATGGGCTCGCTGCGCCGCACCAAGCCGCACGTCGTTTACGGCTTCATGGGCTGCATGGCGCAGAGCCGCGGGCCGGAGCTCTTCCAGCGGATCCCGCACCTCGACGTGGTGGTCGGCACGCAGAAGTACCACAAGGTTTTCGAATACGTGGACACCATCCTCCAGCGCCGGCTCGAGCGCCGGATGGACGAACTGGAACTCTCGCTCCACGGCGAGAATGTCTGCGACGTCGAGGAGGAAAGCGGCTCGCAGAACACGATCCGCGACCACATCCCGAAGGAGCTCAACGCCTCGGCCTTCGTCTCGATCATGCAGGGCTGCAACATGCGCTGCTCCTTCTGCATCGTCCCCGATACCCGCGGCAAGGAACGCGGCCGGCCGATCGCCGAGATCGTCGATGAGGTGAAGCGCCTGCGCGACCACGGCGTGAAGGAGATCACCCTGCTCGGCCAGATCGTGAACCTCTACGGCCGGACCGAGTTCGAGAAGGTCGACGGCAAGTCGCCCTTCGTGCAGCTCCTCGAAGCCGTTCACGCGGTCGAGGGCATCGAGCGCATCCGCTTCACCTCGCCGCACCCGATCGGCTACCGCGAAGACCTGGTCGCCGCCTTCACCTATCTGCCGAAGCTTTGCCCGCACATCCACTTCCCGATGCAGAGCGGCTCCGACCGCATCCTGAAAGCGATGCGCCGGCCGTACAAGAACGAGAAGTTCGTCGAGATCTGCGAGAAGATGAAAGCCGCCCGCCCGGGGCTCGCGATCACCACCGACATCATCGTCGGCTTCCCCGGCGAGGAGGAGGAGGACTTCCAGGCGACCATCGACACCGTGAAGCGCCTCGAGTTCGACAACGCCTTCGTCTTCCGCTACTCGAAGCGCAAGGACACCCCGGCCGCCGAGATGGACGGGCAGCTGCCGGAAACGGTGAAGGAAGAGCGCAACCAGCGGCTGTTAGACGTGGTCAACGCACTGGCCATCGCCAAGAACCAGGAGCTCGTCGGCACGGTCCAGCAGGTCCTCTGCGAGGGGCCTTCCAAGACCAACAAGCAGCGCCTGACCGGCCGCACCGGGACCAACAAGATCCTGATCTTCGACGGCGACGTCCACAAGCTGACCGGCCAGCTCCTCGACATCCGCGTCGAGGAAAGCACCGGCTTCACGCTTTACGGCAGCGTCGTCTGACGGGGCACCAGCTTTGGGAGCGCTGACTTCAGTCGGCGAGTCCATCGTGTCGGGCCACCCTTTCTCACGCCGACTCAAGTCAGCGCTCCCCCGACCCCGTTACCAAACCGCGCGGGTCGGTCTTGATGGCGGTCCCGGATTCTCTAACATCCCCGCCGCATGAGCCTGATCCCCCCCGGCCAATGGCGGCCGCTCTTTGACGCCGTCTATGAAATGAACACGGCGAAGGATCATGCCGACTTCCTGTCGGCGGTGGCCACCGGGATGAGCCGCCTGATCTCGGCAGACCTCTGCGTGGTGCACGTCCTGGACAGGAAGGAGCAGCGCATGGTGGTGAAGACCTCTCCCGAGAATCCCTACACCCAGGAGGAAATGGAATTCTATGCGGCCAATCCCGGGGGCGATCCGCTGGTCAGTCATTTTGATCGGACGGGATCCACGGAAGCCCTCCGCCGCTCGGATGTGATCCCGCTCCGGGACTATCTGAAGACACCCCATTTCATCCACTGCCAGAAGCGGTTGGGCTTCATCCATACCTTGGCGCTGCCACTGAGGATCGATGCCGAGACGGTGGGAGCCCTCAGTTTGGACCGCTCCGGTGCGGATTTCACCAAGCACCACTGCGAGCTTCTCAATGCCTTCGCGCCCCACTTCGTACTGGCCTGGAGCCGCCACCCGAACCCTTGGAAATCGTTGGACGAACCCGTGCTGCCGGCGCGGGAGAAATTTCAAAAGCTCGGCCTGACCATGCGCGAGGCCGACGTGCTGTTCTGGATGACGGAGGGAAAACAAAACCGCGAGATCGCCACCATCCTCGGCCGCAGCCTCAGCACCGTGCAGGAGCACGTGGCGAATATCCTGGCGAAGCTCGGCCAGGAAAACCGCCATGCGGCGACGGTTTTCGCTCTGCGGAGCCTGAATAAATCCTGATCGGGATACCCCTACGTGTGGGGGTTTATTATCAAGGAAGATAAATGTTAGGGTCGCGGCTTTCCCTTCAAAGCCATGGTCCTATTCACATCCTTGCATCGTGCCCGCCGATTTCCCGCCATGGAGGCGTCCATCCGTATCGGCCTGCTGGCTATGGCCCTCCTGGCCCCTGTCAAAGCGGGAGTCGTCCTTTCCGGTGGCGGTCTGACCTTGGAGGCGGAGGGCGGCACGGCCTTCCCCTACAATCTGGCGGCAGGAAAAACGGCCTTTGCCAACGATGTGATCGGTCCGCCTCACTCCATCGCCGCGGTGAACGATGGAAACTATGGAAACAACAGCAGTTGGATCGCGGCCAGCGGGAATGGTTTCGTCGGCATCAGTCTCGGGAGCATTCCCACCGCCATCCACAAGATCGCGTTCGGTCGGGACAATCTCGGCTTGGCCCCGGACCGCGCGCTCGGCACCTACACGCTTCAATTCACCACCGTGGCCGATCCGGACGCGGCGACTCCGGACGCGAGCTGGACCACCATCGGCACGCTCGACTACCAATCCGCCGGCGGCGCGAACTTCGCAAATCCACACCTGCGCCATGTATTCTCGTTCGACCCGGTGATGGCCACCGGCATCCGTTTGAAAACGGTGACCTCATCCGACTACATCGGCATCGATGAACTCGAGATTTCCGCTCCTTCGGCCATCCGCGTGGAACATCCGCCCGGTGTCATCTGGAGCGGCGAGTATTCGGTCCTTGTGGCGGGATCTGACAGCAACGGCGAGGGGAATGTGCCCGCCGACCTAGTAGGAGTGATCGGCATCGCCATGGGTGGATCCCACGTCGTTGGGCTGAAAAGCGACCGCACTATCTTATCTTGGGGCGGCAATTCATATGGCCAGCTCAATGTGCCCCCTGGCTTGACGGAGGTCCAAGCCATCGCTGCAGGCCAATTACACACCTTGGCGCTTCGGAACGATGGAACCGTGGCTGCTTGGGGCGGCGACAATGCATTTCACGAACTCAATGTTCCACCAGGCTTGGCTGGCGTACGGGCGATCTCGTCCCATCACCTGCATTCGGCGGCGCTCAAAAGTGATGGCACGGTTGTCGTATGGGGTAGCAATTTCTTTGGACAGCTCGATATCCCATCAGGCTTGAGCGGCGTCACAGCAATCGCCGCCGGGGGACGCCACACAATGGCACTCAAGAACGATGGCACGGTTGTCGTCTGGGGAGCGGCTAGCGACGGTCTGACGAGCGTGCCTGCTGGATTGGCCAATGTCACCGCCATCGCAGCCGGACAAGGACACGCTGTAGCATTGAAGCGCGACGGCACCGTCATCGCCTGGGGTTCGAATGATTTTGGCCAGTGCAACGTGCCACTTGGCTTGTCCGGCGTCCGAAGCATCGCAGCAGGATTTGGCCACACCATCGCGCTGAAGAATGACGGCACCGTCGTCTTCTGGGGGAGAGACAATGGCCAAGTAGCCGCCTTCAGTGCCCTGACCGAGGTCCAGGCCATCAGTGGTAGCGGAGATGGGGCAAGTGCGGTCATCCAGCGTGGAGCAGATTCCCCGGTCGTTGTTTTCAGCTACCCTGGACTTGCGACTACGACGACAAAAACCTTCACCGTCACCAACCCCGGAGGCAGTCCGCTGAACATCGCCAGCATCATTACCACCGGCGGGCAAGCCTCCGATTTCGTCGTCAATACCACTGGCATATCCAACTCCCTCGCCCCGGGGGCCAGCACCACCTTTACCGTTAGCTACGGGCCCATTCGCGTCAGGTTAAGCCACAACGCGCTGACTGACAGTGAATTAAAACGGAAAAAAGTCCGAATTATGTGTTGACAGGGTGAGCGAGCCGGCAAGCTCGGCATGTCTAAGACTTCACCC